>NZ_JAJVKV010000001.1:679004-1358009 GCF_024198175.1 Pyxidicoccus xibeiensis | reverse complement strand
GCGAGTCGAGCGTCTTCGTGTTCGCCGTCTTGACCTTGAGGATGTACGAGTCCTGGCCGGCCACGCGGTGGCACTCCAGGACGTCCGGCAGCGCGAGCACCTTCTTCGCGAAGCCCTCGAAGTACTTGGGATGCTCGACGCTCACCCCGATGAAGGCGGTGATGTCCTTGCCGAGCTTCGACGCGTCCACCCGCGCCGTGTACCCGGTGATGATGCCGCGCTCCTCCAGCTTCCGGATGCGCTCGGCCACCGCCGGCTGCGACAGCCCCACCGCGCGCGACAGCTCCAGCTGCGTCGCGCGGCCGTCGCGCTGCAGCTGGTCGACGATGCGGATGTCGAGTTCGTCGAGGGGCATGGGGTAGGCGGACCTTATTTTTATAGGTGCTTCGAGGTTTCGGCAGTTAATTTAAATTTGATGCACCAAGGATGCAACCCGGGATTTCCCCAGGTGTGCACTGCGGTGCTGGAGCGGAAGGGCCTCCCTGCCAGGTAGGCCTTCGCGGCACATCCGGCGTGGATTGCACGGACGGTGCCACCGCGGAGGCGCGGGTGGGACGCGGTCCTGGCGGGTTTTCAGAGGGGAAATGGGAAGGGAATGCCCCATGGCGGACCCGGGACTTGCCCCACGGGGCGAAGTCGTCGCCCCGCGGTGTGCGCGAGTGGACGGTGGGGCGGGGCGCTGGCCGAGGGGCTGAGGCGAGGCGGTCCACGGCGCCCGAGCGTCGGGGCGCGTAGGCCGTGCTGCCAGCCGTGGGACGGCGCGGCGCTACGTGGGGTGCCGCGCGAGGCGTCGCGGGGCCGTCACGCGGCGGCGGAGTGCGCGAGGAGCCGCGAGGCCATCACTCGGCGGCGGGGGTGCGTGGCAGCTGGCGGACGGAGTGGCCCTGTTTCTGGAGGAGGGCGACGAGGCCCTGGGGGCCGACGACGTGGCCGGCGCCGACGACGACGAAGTGGGTGCGGGGCTGGGCGAGGAGGGCGTCCACGCTGGTGGCCATCTGCGCGTTGCGCTCGAAGAAGATGCGCTCGTAGACGGGGCGGTAGGTGGCGTCGTTGGCGCCCTGGAGGATGAGGGAGGCCATGCCGTCGGCGTCCCCGGCCTTCCAGGCGGCGACGAGCTGTTCGAGGACGGCGCCGGCCTCCTGGGTGCGGCGGAGCTGGTCGCGGAGCATGAGGTCCTGGAGCTTGTCCGGGGTGCCGGCGAGCATGCGGACCTGTCCCTCGGCGGTCTCCAGCTCGAGGATGGCCTTGCCGGCGTCGCGGGCGCGGCCGAGGAAGGCGCGGTCCACGCCATGGCCCTGCTGGTAGCCGGCGCGCTGCAGCTCGGTGACGCTGAGGACCATGCCGGCGAGCCACGGGCGCAGGCTCTCCAGTCCGTCGAGCTGCAGGCCCATGCGGTCGGCGGCGCGGCTGAGGAGGGTGACTGTCTCGGGGTCCAGGCGCTGGGAGAGGCGCTGGCCCTCGGGGAGGCGGCCCAGCTCCATGACGAGCTTCGCCATGGAGTTGGCATCCACCTTGCCGACATCCACCTCGACGACCAGCGCGTCGGACTTCGCGAAGGCGGTCTCCATGGCGGGAGGGAGGGTGAGCTCGCCCTCGCGGCCCATGTGGATGGAGCCGACGACGTAAGCAGTGCCGCCGCGCCCGTGTCCGTCCTTCACCTCCCAGAGGAAGGCGTGGCCGGTGTCGACGGGGGTGTACGTCTTCGCCGGGGTGGGCGTGGAGGCACAGCCCCCACCGAGCAGCGCGGTGAGGAGCAGGGACGTCAGCAGGAACAGGTGCTTCATGGCGGGCGGTTCCCCCGTGGGTGGCGGGGGCATCGAAGCATCGGCCCGCCCGTGGAGTCGAGGCGCTCCGGGTGCGGGTGGAAGGTCAGAGAATCACGCCATCGAGGCGGTCGAGGACGGCACGGATGGCTTCTTCGCTGGTGTCAAAGCGTTTAGCGAGCGCAGTGGCGGAGTCCGTCACGGCTACGGTTTGCGGCGGGGACATCAGGAAGGACTCCACCATGATGCGGGTTGTCCCCGGCCAGGGCAGCGCGAGCAGTTCCTTGTTGCGGCGCATGGGGTCGAGGATGGTGAAGCAGGGCCAGGACGGGAGCTTCAGGCTGCCGGGGTCGCAGTCGACGAAGCGACAAGCGGTCAGGTGTGCACCCGTGAAGTCGCAGTCCTCGATACCGCCGCGCTCCGGCTTTTCATCGTAGGGCCAGCGACCGAAGTCACAGCCGGTCATCGTGCCCGTGAATCGGCAGCCCTTCAGATTGGCATGGGTCCAGGGGAAGTTCTTCAGCTCCCGTTTCACCTCGATGGTGCAGTCGATGAGGCGTGGGCCGATGAGAATCAGATTCCTCGCGGCAACCCTCAGGACCAGGGTGCAATTCCGAAGCGTCAGGTTTGGACCCAGGAAGCCAATGTCCCCGGCCTTGATTTCGAGCCGCTCGTTTTCAATGTCCCGGTTCTCGATATTGAGCTGAGGCATCTTCCCGCCCCCTTAAAAGGTGATCATGCGGAAGAGGACATCCACCATGCGCTGGCCGTGCAAGGCCAGGTTCGAGTCCGTTCCAGAGAGAAGCTCGTACTTGTAGCCCGTAGAGGGGTCAATCACGTCGACACCTCGTAGATTCCACCTCAACTGGGGAAACTGGCTTCGCAGCACTCTTTCCACGAAGCGTCCCCGGGCTTGTCGCTCCAGGAGTCTCGCCATCCAGTGCTCCCCGCGAGAAACCGCCTGGGTGATGGCCTTTTGCTCTTCCAGTCGGAGTTCGTGAGGGCCCCACCTCTGGGCTGCCCGGAGCGCGGCGGCTTGAAGTTGGTCCCCCACCGGGTCTGTCGCCGGAATGTCCTTCAGCGGTTTCTTCGCGGGCACATGCCAGCGCTGCCCGTTGATGAGTACCTGCCGGTTTCCACCCTGGTGCTGGATGACGGTGGTGGCCTTCACCCGCGAGCCCGCCGCGCTGCCCGGGCTGCGCGTCAGGATGGAGAAGGTGCCCTCCGACGAGGCCGCCACCGTCTCCACCTCTGCCATCGTCGCGAGGCGCAAGCCACCCTGCGCCTCGGCCTGTACGGACGCCTGCGCGAAGCCGGGCAGCCTGGGCAGCTTCTCCGCCAGCTTCGCCACCGAGCCGCCCAGCACCGCGGTGGCCAGCAGCACCAGCACGCGCGCGGTATTCTCGCCCATCACCTTGCCGAAGTTCTCTCCGGCCGAGCTCAGCTCGTCAAAGGAGGTCGCCCTGTCCGCGTCCTCCACCAGCCGCGTCCAACCGCGCATCAGGCTCCACACCGTGTCCACGCCCAGCCAGGCGAGCAGGCCTACCGTCAGGCCGGCCGCGATGCCCTTGGAGACAGGCTCGGGTAGCACCCAGAGCAGCAGGTAGAGGGCGGCAATCCACACCAGCATGGCGAGCACGGCGGAGGGCTCCACCATCCCCTTGAGCGCCAGCTTCGTCTCCTCCAGCACCGAGCCGAGCGAGAGCGCCAGGGCCAGCGCGTACCTGTCGTCACCTCGCACGGTGGGACCATCCGCCAGCAGGTGCAGACAGTCCCCGCCGCCCTGGGCCCGCTGGCACCAGCGCAGGTACTCGCGCGTCAGCTCCACCTCCGCCCGCGAGGTGGAGGCCGTTACCTCCACGGGCGCCACCCGGATGATGGGGCCCTCCTCCGCGCGCGCCGCATGCCCACCCTCAGCCACCTGGGGGAGGAGTCGCCGCACCGCCTTCTGGGGCTGGGCCGAGGGGTGGGCTTCTTGCGCCAGCTTCGCCACGGCCTCGGTGAAGTCGTCCTCATCCAGCTCCACGGGCTCCACGGACACGGTGCGAGGAGACACGACGCTCAGCTCATACCGGGCTGCCCCGCCTTCATCCGCCCGTGCGCGCGTGACACGTGGAGTGCCGCTGCACGCGGTCAGTACGACCAGCAGGACGGCACCCGTTCGACGGAGCGGCATGTGGCTTCCAGGAGAGGGATGTGGGGGCGGAAGCATCGAACCATCGGCTACCCCGTGGCGTCGAGACATTCGAGAGGCGCGTGGCTCGCGTTCACCGCCTCGCAGCCGAGCAGGGAGAAGCGATGACAAGGTCGCCTCTGTCCTCTTTCAGGTGACGCACCTCCCTGTGGAGCACTCGCTCCCGTCATGCGGATTCGCGAGGCTGACCCTGCCCGGACTTGCTGAGTCGACCAGGCTGGGCCGGGAGTCCGGGCGCGGGCGAAGCCGCTGAACGAAACGCCGACACGTGTCGGGAGTCCGTCATGTCCGACAAGAGCGAGGTGTTCGTCAACGGCATGACGCCCGTCACCACCGAGAGTGGGGGCCGGGTGGTGGGCTTCCCGGACGTGTGCAAGGCGCCAGGGCCGGGCGGGCCCATGCCCATCCCGTTCCCCAACATCGCATTGAGCAGGGATTTGGAGAGCGGCTCCAGGACGGTGCGCATCAACGGCGCACCTGTGGCATTGAAGGACTCGCACATCGGTAGCTCCACCGGCAACGAGGCAGGCACGGCGGGTGGAGGCGTGGTGTCCGGCAAGACGAAGGGGCGCGCGCACCCGGTCACCTTCTCCTTGGATGTGCGCATTGAGGGCAAGCCGGTGGTGCGCAACTTCGACCTGTTCACCTTGAACGACCACAACACGGCGCCCTTTCCCATCATGCAGCCACAAGGGGCGCCCCCTGTGGCAGGGCGGGTGGGCGAAGTGGAAGTCGAGCAGCCCGTGGAACCATGCGACTGGTGCGGAAAGCCGAAGCACGAGTTCGACAGGAAGGGGCGAGTGGGCGGCAACCTGGGGAACTCCGCGGTGCTGGGGCGCAACATGCTGGAGGGGCGTGAGCTGTCCGTGCATCCCTGGTACGTGGGGCCTTTCTCCGTGGCCGCGCACCACCTCATCTGCCTGGAGGCGCTGGACGACGGCAGCTGGGCCACCTTCTGCTCGCAGTTCGGCTATCACCCGGACCGCAAGCCCAACGGCGTCTTTCTTCCAATGAAGATGGCGCTCGCATGCCACTTGTTCGTCGCGGTGCACCGAGGGAACCACGCGGAGGGCTTCGCCTTCGACCTGCACCTGCCGTATCCCAAGGCCGTCAAGAAGAAGCTCAAGGACATCACGAAGAAGTTGGAGACTGGCGAGTTCTGCTCCAACCCAGACGCGCTCATCAAGGCGATGGACACGCTGAGCGCGGAGATTCTGACCAGCATCAGCTCGGGCCTGTGGACGCTCACCCGGGATGGGCACGACTACCTGGCCGGGGGAGCGGGGTGCGGAGGGCTGAAGAGCATCAGTCAGAAGCCGACTCTCGCGCCATGCCCCCACGGACGGCGGCATGGCCTCACCCATGGAGTGATGGGACATCCGCTGGCGCCGAGAGCCCTCGCCGTTGGAGAGTGATTTTCATGCAGACCGAATACTTCGTCATTGAGTCCGCCGCCTCGAATGCTCATCCCATGCTGGCGTGGGACGAGTACCTCGTCGGATTCTCCAGGCCCAAGCCGGTCGGCCCCTTTCCCCTCCCTGTTCGGTTGCGACTCGGGAAACCCATTCCGAGAAACCCCGTCATGGTGGACCACCACGAACTGCCGGAGCCGGTGTTTTCCCCTCGTCTCAAGGAAGCGCTGGAGCCGCTCGACGTCTACGGCGTGCAGTTCGTCCAGGCAGACGTCAAGGTGAAGCCCGAGGACGTAAGGCGCTACTGGATTGTACACGTCTACAACTGGATTGCCTGTGTCGACCGGACCCGCTCGGTGCTTTCCCTCTATGACGACGGAAGCGTCCTCGGGGTCAAGAAGCTGGTGCTGGATGAGCAGGTACTCCAGGAGATTCCCCTGGAGCGGCGGCGGATCTTCTGCTTGGCGGAAGCCATCTCCACCCACGTCTTCCACCAGTCCATTGTGGAGAAGGTGCTAGCGCTCCAACCGGAGGGCCTGCGCTTCATCCGTGTGGACAAATGGAGCGACTCGGCCGCCTTCCAGCCCTGAGCTGACGCCCGCCGCGCGCTCACGGAAGCATCACGCCATGGATGATGGCCGTCCTGCCGCCCTCCGCCTCCCATATCCGGAGGGTGAACGGGCCCTGGGACTCCATGCCAGAGGTTTCCGCCTCCACGACCAGGGTGAGCCAGTCGCCCGGCGGGATGGCTGCCCTGGGCCACACTTCGAGCACCTTCAGTTCGACCCCTTTTCTGCCCTCCAGCGCCAACCTCGCATCGTGTGCGGTCCAGGGGGCCATGCCTTCGGGATTCACCAATCTCGCCGTTACGGCCACGCGCCCGGTGGCACGGAAGCTCGCCACGGGCCCATCCACGTGCAGGGCACTTGTCTTGGAGGCCTTGGCGCTCTTGCTGTTATCCCTGGCCGCGAAAGCGCGCATGTCGAGCAGGCTCAAGGCGTGAAGCCCCGCGAGACCTCCGGGGGCCGCATTCTGACCACGGAGCCGAGCGTTTTCTTCCTCGAGTTGGCGGACCTGCTCCTCCCGTGCTCTGAGTTCCTGGTGGAAGGACTCCACCGGACGCGTTTGCCGGTGTACGTCCACCAGGGGCTCGGCCAGCGTGGGGTGTACGATCAGCTGGAAGGCAGCACTTGTCGGGGCGGCGGTATCTTTGAAACGCACCGTCAGCCGGAGCCTCTCACCCGCCGCCAGCTTCTCGGAAGGCACCAGCTTGAGGCTGCTCGCTCCGGGCTCGGCTTGCGTGAATCGGTCCACGCCGTCGAGCGTCATGGAGCCCGGAACGAGCGTTCCATCGAAGTTGATGAGGGTCACCTGGCCCGGGCTGATGCAGACCTGAGCGGGCTCTGGCGGAGTCGTTGCGGAGAGCTCGACGTGATGAACGCCCGTCTTGCAGGAAGTGGCGTCCGGCTCGGCGGACGCGGGACCGGTCAGCAGGGCCGGTAGGAGGAACGCGAGCGGCGAGGCGAGCACGAAGCAGAACCTCCGGAGAGGGCACGCGGGGGGAGAACCTTCCGCGTCGTCTCTAGCATGAGCGGCGCGGTGTGCCCGCCTGTGCTTCGGGGCGGGGACCTATTCGAAGCTTTTCACCGCCTCCAGGTATCCAACGGAGAAGACCTTGACGTTGGTCGGGCTGCTGCCGGGCTCGAGTTCGAGCCCTCTCTTTCCCTCTGAATCAAGTAGCTCCATGCAGACGGGGACGGTGCGGCCCGTGTTCTTGAGTCGCGCCTGGGTGATTCTCCCGTAGACACGGTCTCCAAAGACGAGCCGGCCGGAGAGCATCGAGCCGTTCGGGATGTCGCCAAAATCCGAACCTGGGAGGAAGACCGAGATCCAGCCTTCTCGCACCGTGAGGACACGGTTCCCACCGCCGAACGTCCACGCTTCCCCGTCGCCCACGTCGATGTCGAGCTCCTTCATCGCCTCGATAGCGCCGGGTGGACACGGCTCGGGGAGCGGCTTCTCACGCACCTGTGCCCCCGGGCAGCCGAGCAGCGCGCAGGCAGTCGCCGCCACCTTGAGCGCCTTGCCCGTGCCGCTTCGCGCATTGACTGGCGGCGTGGGCTGACCCGGCGTGCCAGCCGGATGTTGCGTCATCACGGGGGTCGGTTCCTTCGGAGTCATCGCTGGAAGCTCGCTGGCCGCGGAAGGGTTGACAGCTTCGGGCGGGGCCGCGGCTCCGTCACTTTCCGGCGCCCGCTCAGGCGACGCCACTTTCCGGCCCGGTCCGCTTCCTTCGTCGGCGAAAGGCGGAGACCTTGCGCCTCCGAGGTGTGCAATGGCCACGCTCAGCACGACGAGCATCCCTGATAGCACCAGAGCCCTTGCGACCCAGCTTGCCGAAGAAGCCACCATCACCGGGGTTGCCCGAGCAGGCATGGACTTCGACCCGTCCAGGGGCGGTGTCGGGGACGCATCTGGAGCAGGCGACACGGCGATGGGCTCCGCTCCCGCGCCGAGCCGTGGCGGCCGCCTTCCCCGGCGCGGCGGCACATCCTTCCGGACCTCGTTGAGCCAGACCACCTCCTCGTCTGCCTCCGGCCCAGGGTGGGTGGTGACGTTGTGCTCGTCATGCGAGTCGCACAGGGGCACATGCCACTCAGGCGTGTCCCGCGTCAGCAGTTCCTCCAGCCGCGCCACCAGCGCTCCTGCATCCGGTCGCAGCTCCGGATGCTTCTCCAGGAGCCGCAGACCCAGCGCACTCAGCTCCTCGGGGACGCGGCCATTGCGGACGCGGGGCGCCACGGGAGGCTGGGCGATGACCGCCGCCTCGTCATCCTCCAGCCCTACGTGAAACGGCTTCCTGCCCGTCAGCAGCCAGTAGAGCACCACGCCCAGGGCATACAGGTCGTCTGCAGGCGTGGAGCGGTAGTGCGCATCGGGACTCTCGAGGTGTTCCCGGTGGAAGCGCCAGGCCTCCGGGCTCAGGTACGCGCGCGTACCAGGAGGCAGTAAGCCTCCCGTGAGCGGGGATGTGTCCTCGTGACTGCCCACGCCCAGGTCCACGAGCACCGCCTCGCCATCCCCCTCGCGCACGAGGATGTTGGCTTCCTTCACGTCGCGATGGAGCACCTTGCCCTGGTGCAGGGCCCCAAGCGCCCGCGCCACGCCACGGGCCCGGAGCAGCACCGCATGCGCGGACGGGTTCTCCGCGTCCGCCCAGACATCCAGCTGGCGCCCCTCCACGTATTCCATGATGACGACGAGGAAGCGTGGCGCCTGGTCCGGCCAGTGCCAGTACCCCAGCAGGCGCACGACGTTGGGGTGCTTCACCCGCGCCAGCATGAGCAGTTCGCGCTCGCCCCAGTCTCCCAGGCCCGACAGGGGCAGCAGCTTCAGCGCGTACCGCTGCCCGCCCCGCTCGGCGAGGTACACCGTGCCGAAGCCCCCCTGGCCGACGCGCGCCTTCAGGACGTACCCGCCCACGTCGTCCCCAGGCGCTGGCTCTGGCGGCGGCACTCTGTCGCGTGGATTCATGGAAGGAACGCGACGCTATCAAGCCGCGTGTCGAGGGCCTCGGACCGCGGTCCGGAGGCCGACGTAACAGGTAATGCCGAGGAGGAACCCCCAGCGTATGATGTCGGCGCCTCGGGTGCTCTCCCACCCAGCCTCCCCGCCATGAACGAGAAGCTCGCAGCAGTCATCGGAAAAGCCGCACGTGCCGCCCGCGAGCAACTGGGCCTTACCCAGGCCGAAGTGGCCGAGCTGATGGACCTCTCTCCCGTCGTCTACAACCGGCTGGAGCGTGGGCGCATGCTCCCCAGTGTCCCGACGCTCGTCCGGCTCTGCGAGACGCTCAAGGTGTCCTCGGAGGTCCTGCTCGGGGAGGACCGCCCCGCCACCCGGGCGAAGGGCAAGGACAAGCCCGGCAGGGAGGACCCGCCCTCCCTGCATCACCTGACGGAGCTCTCGCGCAAGCTGGATGAGACCCAGCGGCACGTGCTCATCCACATGGCGAAGGTCCTGCTCCGCTGAGCGAGGCTCTACCGTGGCTGCACCTTCATCGCTGGCATCAGCTCGTGGGCCTCCAGGCCCGAGGGATAGAGGTCACCCTCCAGGGGCTCTCCGAGGTCCCGCATGGCGCTGGCGTCGGTGATGACATGCTCCATGTCCTCGGCGACCTCCCTGCGCCCGTACCCGGGCTGCAGCGCATGGAGCTGGGTGCGTAGCTCTCGGCACAGTTCCTCCGCCGTAGCGTACCGGTCGGCGGGCTGCTTCTGGAGGGCACGGCGCAGGAGGGCCTGGAGTCCCTCTGGAAGCATCGCCGTCGCACGTTCGACATCCTCGTGCGTGCAGCGCTTCACGAGGGCAATCATCTGCCGGAGGGGCAGGTCGGGCTCTTCGTCCGCGCGCACGTTCGCTTCGACTTCGTCCAGGTGTGAGCGCTCCTGGACCAGCCAGAAGCCGAAGAGATGCCGGTTCGTCAGCGCCTCCAGCAGCACCAGCCCGAGCGAGAAGACGTCAGCCCGCACGTCCATGGGCGCGCCGAGCAGGTACTCGGGAGAGGCGTACATGAGGTCCCCCTTCAAGAGGTGCTCGGGCGTCTCCTCCCGTCCCACCCGCTTCGAGTACGCCGCCCCGAAGTCCGTCAGCTTCACCTGCCCCGTCTTCCGCTCCACGCGGATGTTCCGGGGGCTCACGTCGCGGTGGATGATGCCCAGCGGCTTGCCGTCCTCGCCCACGAGCGTATGGGCATGGTGGAGGGCATCCGCGACCTCGACGGCGACGTACACGGCGAAGGCGGGAGGCAGGGGCCGGCCGCGCATCGCCGCCACCGTGATGAGCGCATCGAGCGAAGGCCCCTCCACGTACTCCAGGATGGTGTGAGGCATCTGGCCGATGACGCGGAAGTGATGGACCTGCGCAATCGCGGGATGGCGCAGGCGGAGGGCCAGCAGCACCTCCTCTCTCAAGCGCTGCCGCATCTCGAAGGAGGCGGGATTGCGGAGCCGCTTGACGACCACGAGGCCCGGAGGCCCATGGCGCAGGCTTCGCTCGAACAGGAGCACCTGCTCACCGTTGTCCCGCCCCTCCAGGTGACGCACGAGCCGGAACTCCACGGGGCCCGCATGGAAGTTCGTGCGTGCCAGTTCCTGGCTCAGTTGCTCCAGTCCCCGGGCGAGCGCGCTCTTCCGGGCCTTCTTCTCGTGTGCCATGTCGGTCCTCTCCGAGCGGGCTACTTCGGCTCCACGGTGACGACCACGCCATGGTGGAAGGTGCTGTTCGGAAGCGTCGGCACGCTTCGGTCCTCGCGGAAGCCTCCCTCCTGGGAGGAGTAGAAGTTGCCGACCACGAACTCGCCGGCCCGCAGCGTGCCGTCCTGGACCTGGACGGGGCCGGCGCACTGGACGGGGATGCCCGTCAGCACCATGACCAGGCAGCCGTCGGGCCGGAGCACCGCGAGCGGCGCGAAGCGAAGCAGTCGCGCGTTGAGCGTCTCGCGGGAGACGGGCTGGCCCCCCAGCGCCACCTCCGCGAGCAGGTACGTCGCTGCCGTCCTGGGCCCGGTCCGCTGCATGCCACCGTCCGTGCTGTCGAAGGACAGCAGCAGCCACAGGCGCCGGGCCTCCTCAGGCGTCAGGCGGTCCTCCGCCAGCAGCGAATCGGCCCGGAGGCCCGCGTTGAGCAGCAGCATCCCGAAGTCGTCGGTGTTCGCCAGGAGCGTCCGTGGGTCGCCGTAGACGGCGGACTGCCTTCCGGAGCAGCCCGTCACCACCACCAGGAGCAGGAGCCCCCACGACACTCCGATGCGAGCCCCAGCCAGCGTGTCCTGTCTCGTCAGGTTCATGTGCGGATTAACCTCCTGGGTTGTTAAACCTGACGGGCTATCACAAGACTACTCCCAGGAGAAGCCGAGCCCTCGCCTCCAGGGTGTCGGACGGTGTGGGTGGCGCGAGATGCTCACGGCGTGTCCTCGGCATCACCCCGCGCGCGACGAACGAACGCACCGGTCGTGAGCGACCCTCCCGTGACCTCCAGGGGTTGCCCCCGGAAACCTGCCCTCACCGGTTTCGCGGTAGGCTCCCGGCATGGCAGTGCGAGGTCCGCGCTGACGCTCCGCGTCGCACCCTCAACATGACGCGTGGAGCCATGGGCCGCGCTTTGACAACCCCGTCAGCCGGGTGCTACCGCTAGGTGAAACATGAATCGGCCTTCAACTTCTCCCGACCGCTCCGGCCCCGTCACGCCGCGCGGTCAAAAGACCCGCGCGAAGCTGCTCAAGGCAGCCGAGTCGGTCTTTGGGGAGAAGGGTTACGAGCGCGCGTCCATCGCGGACATCACCCGCAAGGGCGGCGTGGCCCTCGGCACCTTCTACGTCTACTTCCCCGACAAGCAGTCCATCTTCGTGGAAGTCGTCGACGAGCTCGGCACCCGCCTGCGCCGCCTCATCGGCGAGGCCACCTCCGCCTGCTCCGGCCGTGTCGACGTGGAGCGCGAGGGCCTGCGCACCTTCTTCGAGTTCGTCCGCCAGCACCCCAACCTCTACCGCGTGGTGCGCCAGGCCGAGTTCGTCGACGAGGCCTGCTACCGCCGCTACTACGACCGCTTCGCCAAGGGCTACGTCACCGGCCTCAGCCGCGCCATGGAGGACGGCGAGGTGCGCCGCATGGACCCCGAGGCGCTCGCCTACTGCCTCATGGGCATCGGTGACTTCCTCGGCATGCGCTGGGTGCTCTGGGAAGAGGACCCGGGCCTGGAGCGCGTGCTCGACACCGCCATGAGCCTCATCCAGCACGGCCTCGACGCTCGCACCCCCGCGCCGCGCAACACCGTCAAGGCCGCCCCCGTCTCGAAGTCGAAGAAGAAGAACACCCTGCGCCCCACGCGCCGTCCCGCGCGCGGCGCCCGGAGCTGAAGAACACACGCCATGCGATACGCGCAGATCCTCTCCACTGGCCGCTACGTCCCCGAGAAGGTGCTCACCAACGCCGACGTCGAGAAGATTCTCGGCGAGAAGGTGGACGAGTGGCTCCAGCAGAACGTGGGCATCCGTGAGCGCCACGTCATGGCCGACGACCAGGCCACCAGTGATTTGTGCGTCGCCGCCGCCCGCCAGGCGCTCGAGCGCTCCGGGACGAAGCCGGAGGAGCTGGACCTCATCATCATCGCCACCGACACGCCGGACTACCTCAGCCCCGCCACCGCCTCCGTGGTGCAGGCCAAGCTGGGCGCCCCCAACGCCGGCACGTACGACCTCAACTGCGCCTGCGCCGGGTGGGTGACGGCGCTGGACGTGGCCTCGAAGACGATTGCGGCGGACGACAGCTACCACCGCATCCTCGTCGTCGGCGCGTACGGCATGACGCGCTACGTGAACTGGAAGGACAAGAAGACCTGCACCCTGTTCGCGGACGGCGCGGGCGCGGTGGTGCTGGGCGCGGGCGACAAGCCCGGCTTCATGGGCGCGAAGCTATTGGCCAACGGCGAGTACCACGACGCGCTCGGCATCTACACCGGCGGCACGCACCGCCCGGCCACCGCGGAGACGCTGCTGCTCACCGACGGCAAGCCCTCGGTGCAGTTCGTCCGCAAGTTCCCCGCCACCTTCAACACCGAGCGCTGGCCCATCCTGCTGGACCAGCTCCTCAAGCGGCAGCACCAGACGCTGGACGACGTGAAGCTCTTCGTCTTCACCCAGCTCAACCTGAGGACCATCGAAGCCACCATGAAGGTGCTGGGCCAGCCCATGGAGAAGGCCCACTACACCATGGACAAGTGGGGCTACACCGGCTCGGCCTGCATCCCGATGACGCTCGACGACGCGGTTGTGCAGGGCAAGGTGCGGCGGGGCGACCTGGTGGCCTTCTGTGCCAGCGGCGGCGGCCTGGCCATGGCGTCCGCCCTCTACCGGTGGACGGCCTGAGCCAGTCCGCGTGAAGGAGGGGACGCGCATGTTCATCGGAGACTGGATGGGGCGGGGCGCCCTCTACTGGCCCGAGCACGTCGCGGTGGTGGACACCGCGAAGGGTGGGGCCGGCCGCTTCACCTACCGTGCCCTGAATGCGCGCGCCGAGGCGCTCGGCGGCTGGCTGCGCGACGTGGCCGGCGTGAAGCGTGGAGACCGCGTGGGCCTCGTGGCCCACAACGGCGTGGAGTACCTGGACGCCCTCTTCGCCTGCGGGAAGCTGGGCGCCGTCTTCGTCCCCTACAACTGGCGCCTGCACGCCACCGAGCTCACCGACCTGGTGCGCGCCATCCGCCCGCGCGTGCTCCTCTTCGGCGACGACTTCCGCGACGGCGTGGCCCAGGTGCGCGAGCGCCTGGGCAGCGAGGGCCCCAGGCTGGTGGCCCTGGAGTCCCAGGGCTTGCCCGGCGCGGACGCCTACGCGGCGGCGCTGGCGCACGTGCCCGCTTCCCCGGTCACGAACGACGCGGTGAAGGAGGAGGACCTCCTCTGCCTGCTCTTCACCGGCGGCACCACCGGGCGCTCGAAGGGCGCGTGCATCAGCTACCGCATGGTGGCGTGGAACACGCTCAACACCCTGGTGCACGAGGTGGTGCCCGGCGACGTCACGGTGACGCACACGCCCATGTTCCACACGGGCGGGCTGCTCGTGTACACGGTGCCGCTGCTCACCGTGGGCGGCACCGTCGTCCTCATGCGGCGGTGGGAGCCGGAGGAGCTGCTCGCCCTCATCCCCCGCGAGAAGGTGACGCTCTTCTTCGCGGTGCCCACGCAGTACCAGCAGCTGCTCGACTCGCCTCGCTTCCGCGACACGGACTTCTCCTCGGTGCGCTTCATGACGAGCGGCGGCGCGGCCCTGCCGGTGACGCTGCTCCACGCGTGGCAGGCGGTGCACGCGGTGCCCTTCAAGCAGGGCTTCGGCATGACGGAGTTCGGCCCGGGCCTGTTCAGCATGGGGCCGGAGTTCGCCGTGTCGAAGGCGGGCTCCATCGGCCGGCCCAACTACTTCATCGCCGCGAAGCTGGTGGACGACGACGGCCGCGAGGTGCCCGTGGGCGAGGTGGGCGAGCTGGTCCTCAAGGGCCCGTCCATGTGCTCCGGCTACTTCGAGGACGAGGCCGCCACGCGAGAGGCCATCGACGCGGACGGCTGGCTGCACACGGGCGACCTGGCGCGGCGGGACTCGGACGGCTTCTACTTCATCGCCGGCCGCAAGAAGGACATGTTCATCTCCGGCGGGGAGAACGTCTACCCGCTGGAGCTGGAGTCCGCCCTCTACGAGCACCCCGCCGTGCAGCAGTGCGCCGTGGTGGGCGTGCCCGATGCGAAGTGGGGCGAGGTTGGCCGCGCCTTCGTGGTGCTGAAGCCAGGCGAGCGGGCGTCCTCGGAGGACCTGCTGGAGCACCTGCGCGGCCGGGTGGCGCGCTTCAAGGTGCCCAAGCGGGTGGAGCTGGTGGAGCGCCTGCCGCTGTCCGCGGCGGGGAAGATTCTCAAGCGTGAGCTGCGCGAGGCGGCCATCGCCGCGGAGCAGGGCACATCACAGGGCTGAGCGGCCCGTGCGGCGGCCCTTCCGTCATCACCTGTCACGACATCCCGGCGGTTGGTGCCGCCGGAGTAAGAGGAGCAATCCCATGAAGACGAAGCTGCTTTCCGCGGTGATGCTGTGCACGGTGGGCCTGGCGGGCTGTGGTGATGACGGCGAGGCGGTGGAGACCAACCTCAACACCCAGTCGGGCATCATGACCTTCCTGGAGGGCAAGACGCTGGTCATGGAGGGGGCGAGCATCCCGAGCCACCCGAACGGCGTCAACGAAGGCACCAACTTCGGCGCCAGCTCCCAGTGCTACCAGAAGGTCACCATGTCGGTGATGGGCGGCAACTTCAAGGTGGACAGCATCCCCGGCACCATCGAGGGCGCGCCGAACACGGGCCAGACGGGGACGTGCAACCCGGAGCTCCCGAAGAACGCGCTGAGCTTCACCTCCACCAACGTGCTCATGGAGAACGTCGCGACGGGAGGCACCT
The DNA here is from genome assembly GCF_024198175.1 of Pyxidicoccus xibeiensis. Taxonomy (NCBI): domain Bacteria; kingdom Pseudomonadati; phylum Myxococcota; class Myxococcia; order Myxococcales; family Myxococcaceae; genus Pyxidicoccus; species Pyxidicoccus xibeiensis. The sequence goes on along the minus strand of NZ_JAJVKV010000001.1, from coordinate 1,342,652 downwards.
GCTTCGACGTCGTCTTCACCTACCCGAGCTTCAAGCAGGTGGGCCGTGGGAGCTTCTCCGCCGACCGCAAGACGCTGAGCCTGGAGCTCTTCTTCGAGAACGGCGCCACCGGCGCCAACTGTGAAGCCGGCCCGGTGGGCTCGAAGACCGTCAACATCGTCTTCCAGGGCCAGAGCGCGCCGTTCACCGGCGACGCGGTGCAGAAGTACACCATCCAGTAGCGGCGAGCCCCGCCGTTCCGGGGGGAGGGCGCGCTCCCTCCCTCCTTCCGGAAGGCAACAGCAGTGGTTGACGGCCCGGCCCAGGCTTCGCGGAGGCCTCGAGGGCCGCGCCCGGCAGTGAGCGCGGTGACATCTGGACCCGGCCTGTGCGTCGGGAGTGCCCCTCCCGGGGCCGAGGTGCGTATGGCATGGTGGTGGCTGTCTGAGACCCGCAGGACGGCGCGGCGGGCCGTGGTGGCACTGGCCCTGACGCTCGCGGGGGCCGCGTCGGCGCAGAGCACGCCCGTCCCCGGCCTCTATTATGGCGAGTGGTACGAGGAGAAGAACCGGGACGAGGATGCGGAGCCTCGTGAGTTCATCCTCATCAACTACTTCTTCACCCGCCTGTCGCTGACGAATGAGGTGGGAGACCCGGCCGGCCTGCGTGGCGTGGCGCTGGGGCCCATCGGCTCGCTGGCCGGCAGCGCCGTGCGCGCGGAGCCGGGCCGCGCGGCGTACTTCGTCGAGCAACGCTGGATTCCCGTCATCGAGTACAGCCCCCACTTCGTGGACGGGCTCGCCTCCTTCCGCGCCCAGTTCGAGGTGGACTTCCTGTGGGGCCGCTCGGCCAACGCCGTCCAGCAGAACGAGGGCGGCGGGTTCAACGCCGACCAGGTCAACATCCAGACCAAGAACGTCAACGTCGCAATCTATCCCACGCGCAAGCCGAGCCAGCTCACGCTGCTCATCGGCACCCAGCCCGTCTACGACTCCATCTACGACCCCACGCGCACGCCGCTCGCCGACATCACCCGCACCGGCTACAAGCTGACCTACCTGGGCAGCGACGCGACGGGCCTGTCCGTCTTCAGCAGCTACAAGGGCCACGCCAGGCTGAGCCTGCTGCCGCTGGGCACCGCCCAGTCGGACAAGGCCACCCGGGACGACCCGCGCCTCAAGTACATCTGGCTCATCACCGGTGACTACGCGTACCCCGTGCGCCCCGGCACCAACGTGGGCCTGTCGCTCTGGTACCTCAATGACGCCACCAAGGGGGATGCCTACGCCTTCGACGGCCTGGTGAAGAGCGGCCCTTCGTCCACGGGCCTCAACAGCTTCACCGGCACGGCGCGCTTCGAAATCGACCGGCCCACGGGCAGCGTCTTCTGGGTGGGCGCCAACTTCAACCACAACATCGACTTCCGCACGGGCCGGCTCGGCGCCTCCGGCTTCGTCATGTACAACGGGGGCAGGTACACCAGCGACGACCCGGAGCGCTCCGCGCTGGATGAGCTGAACATCTCCGGCCTCGCCGCCAACCTGGAGCTCATGTACCAGTGGGGCCGCGGCCCCGCGGACGTCGTCACGCTGGAGGGCATGTTCTCCACCGGCGACAACAACCTGGGCGACGAGGACTACACCGGCGCCTTCACCCTCAACCAGTACGGCCTGCCGGGCGCGGTGTGGTTCAACCACAAGATGCTCATCCTGTTCCCGTTCACCAGCACCGTGAACAACTACACGGGCGCGGTGACGGACATCTCCAACCAGGGCTACGGCCTGCGCGCCGGCATCGCCTCCGCGGCGTGGGACATCGTCCCCAACAAGCTGAACCTCAAGATGGCGGTGGGCACGGCCAACTCCGGCGCCACGCCGGCCCGGTGGAACCCGGACGTGCGGCGCGGCCGGTACATCGGCACCGAGGTGAACGCGGAGCTGCGCTACCACATCCGCTATCTGATGACGGCCGGCCTGCACGCCGGCTACCTCTTCCGCGGCAGCTTCTACGACGGCTCGACCACCGTGCGGACGAACCCGTGGGCCGCCTTCACCACCTTCACCTGGTACGCGTTCTGACCATGAGCACCTCCCGCGCCTTCACCGCCCTGCTCGTCGCGGCGGGGCTGTCCTCCGCCGGCTGCGTCCGCTCGTACGCCGGCCAGTCCGCCCTGTCCTTCCAGGACCTGGACTACACCTCCGAGGCTACGAAGCAGCCGTGGCCCGTGAAGCGGATGCCGCTGCCCGACACCGCCGCGCAGCTCGGCCTGGCCACCGTGCCCGAGGTGGCCTACGTCGACATGCCGGCCACGAGCCCCGACGCGAAGACGATTGTCTTCGTGCACGGGCTCGGCTCGTACCTGAAGTTCTGGCGCTCGCAGCTCGACGCCTTCCACCAGCAGGGCTACCACGTCGTCGCGGTGGACCTGCCGGGCTTCGGCAAGTCCGACAAGCCGGGCTCCTTCCCGTACACCATGGAGGCCATGGCCGACGTGGTGCGCGAGCTGGTGCGGGGGCTGGGCGTGGACAAGCCCATCCTCGCCGGGCACTCCATGGGCGGGCAGACGTCGCTGTCCTACGCCATCCGCTACCCGGACGAGCTGAGCGCGCTGGTGCTGGTGTCGCCCGCCGGCTTCGAGAAGTTCTCCTGGAAGGAGAAGGCCTGGTTCGAGCGCGTGATGAGCACGGAGTTCATCAAGACCGCGCCCGAGGCCGCCATCTGGGGCAGCGTGCGCCAGGGCAACTTCATGCACTGGCGCCCGGAGCTGGACTGGCTGATTGAAGAGCGCGTGCGGCTGGCGAAGTCGCCCGAGTTCGACTCGTACGCCTACGCCAACGTGCGCACGGTGAAGGGCCTGGCGCACAACGACTTCGTGCGCGACAACCTCCACCGCGTCACCGTGCCCACGCTCATCGTCTACGGCACGGATGACCGGCTCATCCCCAACCCGTTCCTCCACGGCGGCGAGGCGCGCGACATCATGGAGTACGGCGCCTCGCGCATCCCCGGCGCCAGGCTGGTGCCGCTGCAGGGCTGCGGCCACACGGTGCAGCTCGACTGCCCGGCCCGCTTCAACGAGGTGGTGCTGCCCTTCGTGAGCGACGCGGCGCAGGGGCGCATCGCGGTGCCCGAGGGCACGGCGCCGAAGGAGGCCGCGCCGAAGCCGGGCGCGCCCATGGCTCCGTCCACCGGGCCGAACACGCCGGAGGGCACGCCTCCGCCGACGCCGGGCCAGGAGGGCGCTCCGGCGCCCGCGGACGCTCCCCGGCCGTGAGCACTGCCTGCCGCGTCCACTCCCCCACGGCATGGACGCGGCGGTGGCCCCTCCCGGGAAGCAGGGCTCCCGGGACGGGCCGGCACGCTGCTGTTCGGAAATGTCGGGACATTTCGCGACGCAAAACCCCCGACATTTCCGAACAGTGACCTCCGCGGGCGTGCCCGTGCGCTCTGACGGCTACGGGATGACCTGGCTGCGCACCATGCTGTACTGCACGGCGGCCGTCAGGTCCTTCGAGTTGAAGTGGCCGTAGGGGTAGGCGGAGTACACCTTCTCGCCCGTCTGCCCGGGGATGCGGGAGGTGTAGTCACCGTAGACGACACCTCCGTAGCCGATGACCTCGTCCGCGGTGGAGTAGATGGAGTACCGGTGCGCGCCCTCGTAGCCGCTCGTGGAGCGCAGGTTGTTGAGGTACGCGGAGCGGCCCGTCACCACGCCGAAGTAGAGGTAGCCCGGGTACAGGCCGTTGGTGGAGCCGCAGGTGGGCGTCGTCGGGCCCGTCTGGTAGCAGGACGTCAGGCCCAGGTTGGCGCCGGCGATGCCGACGAAGGTGTCCACCGAGCTGGTGAGCGGCGCGCCCACGTAGTAGTCGCCGCCGGCCGCCGAGTCATTCGCCCAGCCTCCGAGGATGGCCTTGCGCGCCAGCGTCACGCCCATGGAGTGGGTGACGATGTCCACCTTCGCCGCGCCGGTGTACGCCTTCACCGCCTCGATGAACTTGCGCACCTTCATGACGTGGGCCTTCGAGTGGTACTGCGACGCGGAGCTCAGCGCGCTGGCCGGGCCCCACGTCGTCGCGTACAGCTCGCTCGTCTTGTAGCCCTTCGAGTGGAAGTGCTCGATGGACGCATTCCAGCCCGTCTGTCCCGCGGTGCCGGTGCCCACCGCCTTGTCCGAGTTGCCGTGGATGAAGATGACGGGCTGGTTCACCACGGTGTCGGTGCCGCTGGCCCTGCCGCCGTAGCTGCCGCCGGGCACGTCCGCGCGGACGAAGTCGTAGTCAGCGTAGCCGTTGTTGCTCAGCCACTGGCGGAAGTCCGCGGTGACGCCGGTGGTGGCCACGGCGGGGGACTCGGCGGTGCCGAGGTCTTCGTCTCCGAGCGCTTCGCCTCCGGGGGCTCCGCTTCCGGGGGCTTCGACGGCGGGAGCCTCGGGGAGCGTGGACTCGGGCTCGAGCCCCTCGCCGCAGCCGGTGGTGACAGAGCCGAGCAGCAGCGTGCCCGCGAGAGTGAGCGAATGCCGCAGACGCATGGACTTCTCCTTGGATTGTGGGGAGTGCGCGCGGAACGAAGACGTCCTCGTGCGCGAGACACAGTGTAGTGGCCGCGCGTGCGCACGTCTCATCAATCCCTGACATGAATGCGTTTGTCGCGTTGCGTCGCGTGATACTCACGGGGCCATGCGCGCACGCAAGGTCGTGATTCCCAAGGCGGGTGGGTACGAACAGCTCCACCTTGAAGACCTGAATCAGGTTTCACCTGGGGCCGGGGAGGTGGTGGTGGCCACCGAGGCCATCGGGGTGAACTATGCGGACTGCGTCATCCGCATGGGGCTGTACGCCTCGGCGAAGGAGTACGTGGGGTGGCCCATCACCCCCGGCTTCGAGTTCGCTGGCACGGTGGTTGCCGTGGGTGCGGGCGTGAAGGACCTGTCACCGGGGGCGCGGGTCTTCGGGGTGACGCGGTTTGGGGGATATGCGACGCACGTGGCGGTGCCGCGGCACCAGGTGTTCGCCCTGCCTTCGCGGCTCACGATGGAGCAGGCGGCGGGCTTCCCCACGGTGTTCCTCACCGCCTACTACGCGTTGTTCGAGCTGGCGCACCCGCGGCCGGGAGCGAACGTGCTGGTGCACTCGGCGGCGGGGGGCGTGGGCAGTGCGCTGCTGCAGTTGGGGCGCATCGCCGGGTGCCGGATGGTGGGCGTGGTGGGTGGGCCGCACAAGGTGGAGGCGGCGCGGGCGATGGGGGCGGAGGGGGTCATCGACAAGAGCCGCGAGGACCTGTGGAAGGCGGCGGAGGCGGCGGCGCCGCGCGGGTACGACGTGGTGCTGGATGCGAACGGGCCGTCCACGCTGCGCGACAGCTACAAGCACCTGGCGTCGCCGGGGAAGCTGGTCATCTACGGGTTCCACTCGATGCTGCCGCGCACGGGCGGGAAGCCGAACTACGCGAAGCTCGCGTGGGACTGGATGCGCACGCCGCGCTTCGACCCGCTGACGCTGACGAACGACAACACCAGCGTGCTGGCCTTCAACCTGTCCTATCTCTTCGAGCAGCGCGCCGTGCTGGAGGAGTCCATGGCGCGGCTGCTGGGCTGGGTGGAGGAGGGGAAGCTGGTGTCGCCGCAGGTGACGCGCTTCCCGCTGGACGCGGTGGCGGAGGCGCACCGCGCGCTGGAGTCCGGCACCACGGTGGGCAAGCTCGTGCTGGTGCCGTGACGAAGCCCGGCGAGGCGTGCGCTGTCGCTCCTGGCACGCGCGCCCCGCACCGTGCCCGGCCCCACCTCTCATGGGGCGGCACGGGGCCGGGCGGGTCGGCTAGCGTGCGGGGCCATGCCCATCGTCCATGACTGGCTGGCCCGCCGCGCCGCGCTCGACCCGGACCGCACCGCCCTCATCGATGCGAACCACGGCGAGCGCCGCATCTCCTACCGCGAGTGGGACGCCGCCGCCTCGCGCACCGCCGCCTTCCTGCACCACGCACTCGGCGTGGGGCGGGGAGACCGCGTCGCCGTGCTCGCCTACAACTGCGTCGAGTTCCTCGACCTGGTCTTCGCCTGCGCGAAGCTGGGCGCCATCCTCCAGCCGCTCAACTGGCGCCTCAGCGCGGCGGAGCTCGGCGGGCTGCTCGTGGATGCGGAGCCCTCCGTCCTCGTCTTCGGCCCCGAGTTTCGCGCCCAGGTGGACACCGTCCGCGCCCGCGCGCCCTTCGTGCGGCACTGGCTGTGTCTTGCCGAGCCCGGCCCCGGTGAGCGCGCCTTCTCCGAGCGCGAGGCCGCCTCGAAGGCCCCGCTCCCCAAGCTGGAGCTGGAGGCCGACGCGCCGTGGGTGCTCTGCTACACGGGCGGCAGCACCGGCCTTCCGAAGGCCGCGGTCCTCACCCACGGCTCCATCACCGCCAACGCGGCCAACACGGTGGTGAGCTGGGGGCTCGCCGCCACCGACGTGGCCCTGCTCAACGCACCGCTGTTCCATGCGGGAGGCTTGAGCGTCTTCACCACGCCGCTCGTCTACGTGGGCGGCGCCTCGGTGGTGTGCCGGAGCTTCGACGTGGACGGCGTGTTCGACCTCGTCAACCGGGGCGCGGTGAACCTGGTGTTCGGCGTGCCCACCATGTTCATCGAGATGCAGCGCCACCCGCGCTTCGAGGCGGTGGACCTGTCGCGCCTCAAGCTGCTCATCAGCGGCGGCGCGCCGTGCCCCGCGCCTGTCTTCGAGCGCTTCTTCGCGCGGGGCGTGGACTTCAAGACGGGCTACGGCCTCACGGAGGCGGGCCCCAACAACTTCTGGCTGCCCCCGGGCGAGGTGCGCCGCAAGCCGGGCGCCGTCGGCGTGCCCCTCTTCCACGTGGAGGCCCGCATCGACGGAGAGCAGCGGCCGGGCGACGTGGGCGAGCTGCTCCTGCGCGGGCCGCACCTGTGCGCCGGCTACTGGCGCCGCCCCGAGGACACCGCGCGCACCTTCGCCGACGGCTGGCTGCACACGGGGGACCTGGCCAGCCGTGACGCGGACGGGTGCTTCCGCATCGTCGGCCGCAGCAAGGACCTCATCATCTCCGGCGGGGAGAACATCTATCCATCCGAGGTGGAGAGCGTCCTCGCCGGCCACCCCGACGTGGCCGAGGTCGCCGTCATCGGCGTGCCCGATGCGAAGTGGGGCGAGACGCCGCGCGCGCTCGTCGTCCCGCGCCCCGGCACCGCCCCCACCGCCGAGGCGCTCATCGCCTTCTGCGAGGGCCGGCTCGCCCGCTACAAGACACCGAAGTCCGTGCGCTTCATCGACGCCCTCCCGCGCACGTCTCCCGGCAAGGTGGACCGGCGCGCGCTCGCCGCCGCGCACGGCACGCCCTGAGGCCGGAGCCGGCCAGCGTCTGGGTCCACCCGACTGCCGTGCGCGGCGAGGTCCCCTGCAAGGTCTCCGCCCGGGTCGCGGCTGCCACCAGCGCCCGCCTGGGCAGCCGGGGGCCCACGAAGCCGGAAGGGGCACCAGCCCGCCCTGGTGCCGGGGGCGGGGAGGGCGATATTCACGGAGCGCTCCCCTGTTCACGGGGAGCCCCGTGCTTGGAGCCCTCATGCTCTTCTCCCTGCGTCTCCTGGTGGGCCTCTGCGGCGTCATGGCGTTGACAGGGTGCGCGAGCGCCCCGCGTACCGGAGAGGGGCCGGCGCTGCCCCGCCGGTTCGCCCAGGCCCTGCAGGTCCCCGTGGAGGAGACGCTGGCCGCCGCGCGCCAGCTCCTGGTGGAGGGGGGGTACACCTTCGAGGGCGCCCAGGACCCGGGTCAGCTCCTCACCGACTGGAGGGCTCCGAAGGGGCAGGCGGGCGCCACCCGCTCGCGCTACCTGGTGACGGGCATCTCCGTGGGGCCCCTGCGCTCCGTGGTGCGCGCCTTCCGCATGACGGAGGGCAGCGGTGGCGCCATCTCACGGGAGCGGGACTTCGCGCTGGAGGAGAAGCTGGGCCTGCGGCTGGTGTCCGGCGCTTCCTCCGGTGTGGCCCGGGGCCGGGCTCCGGCGCTTCCCCCCGCCACGGCGGTGCGGGAGGAGCACTTCTACCTCACGCGCTGGCAGGAGGAGCCGCGCTGCCCGAGGAAGGTGCGGGGCCTGAAGGAGCTGCTGAAGCCGGGGTTGATGATGCTCATCGGCGAGCAGCTCGGCTCGCGCGAGGCGCCCCAGGTGGTGGGCGACCTGGTGTGCCAGGCGGCCGAGGCCGGCCAGTCCGTGGCGCTCGGCCTGTCCATTCCCAGGGACGAGCAGGCGCGCATCGACCGGTATCTCGCCAGCGCCGGGACTCCGACGGACCAGGACGCGCTGCTGGAGGGGCCCTTCTGGCGGAGGCCCTACCAGGATGGCAGGAGCAGCCGCGCCGTGTTCGACCTCATCGACCGGGTGCGCGCCATGCGCGAGCTGGGGCTGCACGTTTCCCTGGTGGCCTATGACACGGACGAGGTCCACGGCAGCGAGCGCGACGCCGCGCTCGCGGACGTGTGGCTGAAGCGCCATGCCGCGCGGCCGGAGGAGGTGCTCGTCGTGCTGGCCGGCAACACCCACGTGCGCACCGTCACCGGCACGCCGTGGGACAAGGACTTCACGCCCATGGCCCACCACCTCCAGAAGGCGCTGCCGGAGCTGCGAGCGCTGGAGCTGGGGTATGCGCAGGGCAAGCGGTGGGGCTGCGACCTGGACGTCTGGAGCCGGCTGGACTGCCGGATTGTCACCGCCGCCCCGGAGCCCCGCGTGACGGACACTCCGGGCCTCAGCCCCTACGTGCGCCTCTATCCCTCGCCCACGGAGGAGGGCTACCAGGGGCTGCTCTTCGTCGGGGAGCTGTCGCCGTCGCGCCCGGCCATCGAGGTGCCCCCCAAGCAGGAGCAGCCCGCGCGCGAGCTGAAGCCCTCCACGCCGCCGCCGCGTCCGCCCAACTACTGATGCGGCGTCAGAGATAGGCCAGCAGCCGGCCGCAGGTGATGACACCCGTCCAGAGGAGGACGGAGAGGACGGCGGCCACGCGCGCGGCGGGAGGTATCGCGGCGTCCGTGTCCCAGTCCCGGACCGAGCGGAAGACCCCGCGGTGGAACAGCGCGGCGTTGAGCCCCGCGAGCAATAGCAGCGCGAGCTTGAGCCCGAAGACGGGGCTGCTTCCCAGCTGCGTCGCCTGGGTGAGGAAGAGGAGCGCGCCGGACGCCGCCGCTACCGCGAGGCCGCGCCGGGCCCAGGGCAGCAGGTGTGCGGCGAGCTCCGTCACGGGGAGCCGGCGCGAGAGGCCGAGCAGGCGCAGGTCGAACATCACGGCCGCGCCCACGAGGACGACGAAGCCGAGGATGTGGACGGTCTCCAGCAAGGGGTAGAGCAGGGGCTCGCGGCGGAGCACGTCCGCGAGCCAGGTCGATTCCAGCCAGCCGAGCCACCCGCGGTCGACCGGCTTCGACATCAGCGCAGCTCCACCGTCTTGCCTCCCGCGGTGATGCGCTCGGCGCGCAGCTCATCCTTGGTGGTGCGGTGGGGATAGCCCTCCACTGTGACTGTGGCGCCCTCCTTCAGCGCGCTCTTCGGCAGGCCGCGGCTCTCCATCCGGGAGGGCGGCGCGAGGACGACGTGCCACTTTCCTTCCCTGGCCTCCAGGTCGACGTAGCCGTGCGGGTTCTCGTAGCCGGATGCGCGGATGACACCCGTGAGCTTCATGGTGCGTTCACTGTCGTAGCTGCTCCAGCCGTGGTGCGCGAGCGCGCCCCCGGAGATGCACAGCGCCGCGAGCGCGCCGGCCCAGGTCGAAGTCCTCATCGTCGTGCCTCCTCTCCTGGGGAAACCCCGCTTCAAAGGCCGGGCCTTCATTCATGGCGAGCAGGCGGGCGGGCGGCTGCCGGGGCGTGTGCGCGGGGAGCGCGGGCCGGGTCAGCCAGGGCGGGGCCGCGAGGCCTCCTCCAGCAGGGCGCGCAGCTCCTGCTCCAGCCCCGGCACCGAGGCGCCGCGCAGTCCGCCCCCGCCACGGAAGAGGGACAGTCCCTCGAAGAACGCCACCAGCAGCGCCGCGCGCCGCTCGCGCCGGGCCGGAGGGAGGTCGGGCGCGAGCTCACCCAGCAGCTCCACGAGTCCCGCCCTGAAGCCGCCATAGAAGACGGCGAGCGCGTCGGCCACCATCGCGTCCCGCGCTGCCATGGCCCACAGCTCCGCGAAGAGCTGGCAGTGGCGTGGCGACTCCTGGTCCTCCAGCAGCGCATCCAGCGCGCGCCGGAGCCGCTCCTCCGGCAGGGCTCCCCCGCCGTCCACGCGCGCCCGCACCCGGCGCGTGGCCTCCTCCAGGTAGCGCGCGAGCAGGGCGCGCACCACGTCCTGCTTCGTGGGGAAGTAGTACTGAAGGTTGCCCACGCTCAGGCCCGCGCGCCGCGCCACCTCGCGCAGGGTGAGCCCCGCGTAGCCGTCCCCGACCAGCGTGTCGGTGGCCGCCTCGAGGATGGACTCCACCCGCTCGTGGCCCTTGGCATGGACCGCCGTCCCCTCGCGGGGCCGCGCGGAGGGAAGCCGTGCGGACTTTGCTCGTGGAGTGCGTGGCATCAGGCCGCCTCCCGCTGGAGCTGCTCCTCGACGCGCACCTCCACGCCGCAGGCCCGCAGGGCCGCCAGCGCGTGCTCGGCGCGGGGCTCGTGCTCGGGGAACCACACGCCGGCCGGGGGCGGGGGCGCGCCATCCAGCCCGAGCAGGCGCTCCACGCCCAGCAGCGCCCCCACCGCCGTGAGGTGCGCCTGTCCCCGCGGGTCCACGACCTCGATGCGCGTGCGGCCCCGCGCTCCTTCCACGTCAGCCACCCACGCCGCGACACCGCCCGTGCCATTGCTGGCCATGAGCGCGCGGCGCAGCCGGGTCAGGCGCGGGTGCTGGAGCAGCTTCACGACTCCGAGCCGCTGGAGCGCCGCGAGCAGCCAGGTGACGGCCCCCGAGTCGAACCCCAGCCGCGTCGCCACCGTCCTGGCGCCCAGCACCACTGGCAGCGTGGCCTGCTCGGGCGTGTCGAGCCGGAAGACGCGCGTGTGCCGCCCGTCGGAGAAGGTCACCCGCCGGCCGTCCGTCAGCGGCACCACCCACCGCTCTGCTCCGCCTTCCGTCACCTCGAAGGACAGCCCCAGCCGGTCCATGTACTCCAGCGAGTCCGGGCCGGCTGCGTCGGTGAGCGAGAAGCGGATGCCCACCTCCACGCGCTCGAGGCGCCCCAGCCGTGGCGCCGACGCGGCGACCAGCCTGGGCACGAGCCCCGCCATCCACGCGGAGCTGAGCAGCACGGGCGCGCGGGAGGCCGTCCCCGCGAGCCGCAGCACCGCCGTCTTCATGCGCGACGTCCAGCGGGTGATGTCGAGCACCGGCACTCCGTCTCGCGCGGCCGACAGCAGGAGGCGGTCCTCCGGGTCGTTGACGAGCGACACGACGGCCCGCGGCCGCGAGGCCAGTCCGGCCAACGGACGCTCCGCGCGCACGTCCAGCACCGCCGCCTCGGCCCCGCCGAGCTGTCCCGCCAGCAGCTCGGCGGGCTCCCTCCGACGTCCGGCGATGACCAGCGGCAGGTCCGGATGCCGCTCCCGCAGCAGCCGGGCGAGCTGCGCTCCCACCACGCCATAGCCCCCCACCAGCACGACGCTTCCCTCGGACTTCATTCCGCTCTCCAGGCCCCGGCGCGGCACGGCCACGCCCGTTGAACCTGGTTATAGGTCGGTTGACCTATAATTTCATGGCAATCGACTTTGGGGCTCCCGGTCTCACTCCCAGGGGTAGGCTGCGCTTCGTGACGACCGACAGACTCGACGACCTTGGCCGGGAGACGACCTTCGCGGAGCTCCACTCCCGCCTCCACCTTCACCGGTGGGAGGGGGAGCTCCATGAGTTCGAGCGCCCCAACGGCCCGCCTCCCGGCAAGCTTCGCATCATCGACGGGGGCGTCGACGGCTCCGGAGACATCGATACGGGCAAAGGCCCCTATGTCGTCCTGGTCGACGGTTCCCTCAAGACGTCCGGCCACCTCGACCTGTGGACCTACGAGTATCTCCCCGGGCTCGTCATCGTCCGGGGAGACGTCCATGCGCGCACGCTCTCGTTCGGCAACGGGGCGCGGGTCTTCGTCGAAGGCTCGGTCTTCGTGGACGAATGGCTCTTCGGCCAGTACGGGGACCACAACGCCGTCCTCAGCGCCACGGGTGAGCTCCGCGCGAGGGCGAGCTTCCTCGGGGCGACGGCCTTCTTCTATGCGGACGGAGGGGTGCGCTCGCTGGTCTACGCGCCGCGCGGAGGCTGGGAGACGCTGGAGCCGGACATCGAGAACGAAGGGGAAGGGGACGGAGGAGGCTTCTTCGACCCGGCGGTGCTCGACCGCTATGGCGACCTCGACTTCCGCCTGGCCATCCAGGCCGCCCGCGAAGGTCGGCCCCTGTTCCTGCCCGGCGTCGAGGAGCGCTTTCCCGCTCGGCTGACCTCACGAAAGACGAGGTAGGGCTCTGCCGTCCGGTGAAGGTCAGCCCTTCGCGCCCACGCGGATGGCGGAGAAGCCCGAGTCGGGGTCGTTGCCCGTCATCTCGAGGCGACCGCGGATGGCCCATTCGTGCTGGGCGTAGTGGCCCATGAAGGAGGGCTCGACGTTGGACGGCAGGCGCACCTGACCCTCGAACACCTTCGTCTCGTTGGGAGCAAGCGTGAAGGTGGGGGCAATGGCGAACTGCTGCTCGAAGCTGGTGTACGAGCTCTTGCTGGTCTGAAGGCTCACGCCGCTCTGCGTGCCCGAGGGCAGGCGCACCGTTTCAACGGCACGCAGGTCCACGAAGACGCCGCCTGACTTCACCTGCGCGCCGGCGGAGCTGACCGTGAGGCGCACGGAGACGACGTCTCCGGGAAGTGCCACGCTGGGCTCGTATTCCAGGGAAACGCGCGCTGCGCCGCCCGATACCGTGTGTGCCGCGTTCTTCAACTTGTCGAGCAGTCCCATGTCCGCACCCCTCTGTGTGATGAGAGAAGGCGGGCAGCCCGGCTTGGGCGTTCCGTCTTCCCTCCAGGGGTGATGCGCCCGGGCTTCGTTGTGATGCCGTCGTCACCCGCTGTGAGCCTGCGTGCCGCGGCTGGATGGCCTAACCTCCTCGGCGCCTTCCCTGGAGTGCATCTGTGTCCTCGACGCCGTTTCCCTGCTGGATGCGCAAGCTGTGTGTCGCCGCGGCGCTCGCCACGCTCTGCCTGGCCGCGGCCGGCTGCGATGACGAGGCGCCCCCTGTCGTCCTTCCTGGCGAGATTCCGGCCAACGTCCGGGCGTATCACTACGCCTTCGACCTCGGAACACGCGAGGCCCGGTCGACGGCCTATCTCGACGTGGCGGCTCCAGGCGGAGACTGCGTGACGCTGGATGCGCCCACGGGAGTCAGCGAGCTCCGCTGGAATGACACCGCCCCCGCTCATGTCGAGCCGGTGGACGGCTCGCTCCGTGTCTGCGGTGAGCCCCTCTCCGAGGGGCAGCTCGCACTCGGAAGCCGCTTCCTCGTCCCGGAGCAGACCTACGAGTACACGCCCGTCGGCTTCTCCCGCACCCAGGACTCCGCGGGCAATCCCTTCTCGTACCTGCTGGGCTGGGTCGAGCAGTGTGACCGGTTCGGCCCGTGCAATGACGCGCCCGCGAGCCAGGCCCATTTCGTCTTCGACGTGGTGCATGCCGACGGCGAACACACGCTGTGCCCGGGCCGGCGAACCCAGGTGAGCGTGACCCGGACACGCTGCGAGCTGCTGGAGACTCCCGCGCCCACCTACTCCGCCTTCGCCATCGCCTCGAACCCCGGCTGGAGAAGGTCGGAATGGCTCGACGTGGATGGCACGAAGCTCATCTTCTTCGAGACCCAGGGTGGCCGGCTCGCCACGTCACTCTCGAAGGCGGACATCGCCGACTTCCTGAGGTGGATCCAGGGCCTGCTGGGCCCGCTTCCCTACGGACCGGAGCTGCGCATCGCGGGGGCGCCGACCCAGTGGCTGGGCATGGAGCATCCCGCCAACATCATCCTGCGCGACACCCTGCCGGAGCTCCCCAACAGGGAATATGCGGACATGACGCGCCATGTCCTCATGCATGAAATCGTCCATCAGTGGGCGGGGAACCGCATCACCCTGGAGCGCGCGAATGACTTCTCCTGGAAGGAAGGCATCGCCGAGTACCTCACCTATGTCCATGAGCTGTCGAAGTGGCCGGCGGATGCGGCCAGGACACGGGCGCACTGGGACCGTGTGGCACGCACCGCGCTGCACTACCCCGGGACATCCGACACGCCGGTGCCCTTCCTGGTGTTCGCGGGAGAGACGTATGGCACCGGCTCGATGCTCTTCTTCGTGCAGCTCGAGGACCTGCTCCCCGGGGGGCAGGCCTCCATCGTGCGGGCCATCCAGGACTTCCTCTCCGGCCCTCCCGGCGCACGCAGCGTCGCGGACCTGCAGGCAGCGCTGGAGCGAGAGTCAGGAGAGGACCTGGACGACTACTTCGACGCCTGGGTCCATGGCACGGGCGAAGCGGACTGGCCCACCTTCCAGGCGGACGCCGTTCGAAGCGACGGAGCGCTGAGGCTGACGGTGACGCAGTCGGCCCTCCAGCCTGGAAAGGTCTACCCGGTCAAGGTGGTGATTCGGCTGAAGGGGGCCACCCAGGTGCTGGACGTCGCCGTCGACTTCGGGCTGCATCCCACGACGGGCACCCTCACCGTGCCCGTCGTATTCTCGGAAGAGGTGACCTCGATTGGCTTCGACCCTGACAACCGGGTCGTCAGCTGGAATGTCAGCGCCAGCCAGTTGCCGCTGGAGGCGCCGCCCCAGCATTGGATCTTCTAGCGGCCTGGCGCGGGACTACCGGATGCGGACGGCGTCCGCGACGACATAGCCCGCGGCCCCGGTCCACCGGCTGACCTGCACCTTGTTCCAGCCCGCGGAGAAGTTGAAGGTGCCCAGGGTGTTCCAGTTGCCGCCGCCCGTCTGCTGATTCACGTACACCGTGCCCAGCTTGGTGCCGGACGCATTGAACACGTTGAAGGGCGCCTCGGTGGAGCGGTCCGTGGCCGAGGTCCACCAGCCATCCACGGTCTTGGTGGCCGCCGCCGGCAGGTTGAACCAGAACGTCACCGGCTCCGACACCGCCGCGGTGGGGGCCACGTAGTAGCCCGAGCCGTAGTAGCCGCCCACGTTGGTGGAGGAGACCCAACTGGTGCCCGCCAGCTCGACGTAATACTTCGAGGTGTCGTTGTTGGCGTTGTTGCTGTCGATGATGGTGCTGGAGGTGGTGTCCCCGCAGTACGACTTCACCTTGTTGATGTACGTGGTCCACGGCCAGTTGGGACCCGGGTCCGTGCGGTTGTAGGGCTGCAGCCGGCCGTGCGCGACGATGTGGTAGCTGTCGCGCACCACCGTGCGGTCCCGGGTGATGTCGCACGTGAGCTTGGCCGAGGCGTCAATCTGCCCCGCCGGGAAGGACGACTGGCTGGCGTAGCCCGCGTGCTCGATTCCCACCGAGAAGTTGTTCACGGAGGACCCGTTGAGGCCGCAGCTCACGTTGCCGTTGAGGGTGCAGTCGTAGGAGGCCGCCACGTGCCAGCCGCGGTCCGTCTCGCGCAACAGCTGGGTGATTTCGCTGCCGCTCTCGTTCACCGTGTAGTGGGCGCTGACGTCGGAGTCGGGGTTCACCTGCCAGCTCCAGCAGCCCGAGTAGCCGCCCTCGCAGGTGTGGATGACGACCATCGAGATGTCGGTGCCCGCGGGACGCGCGTTGTAGTTGCTAGAGGGGCGCCAGATGGAGGCCGCGTAGTCCGGGCCCGCGGCCATCGCCTGCACACCGGGCGAGGCGAACCGGGCTTCGACTTCGGCGGGGGACAGCGACACGGCCACCTGTCCGTCGGGCGTGTGCGCCACGGCGCCCTCGCGCATCACGCTGTAGACGGATTGGTGGACGAACTGCGTCTGCGCGTCGGGATTGGAGATGCCGCTGAGCTTCACGGCGGCCGGGGCCCACGCGCCCACGTCGGAGCGGTCCACCTGCAGCTCGTCCGCGTATGCGGACAGCAGGGCCGCGGCGGCCCGGATGTTGGCCTCGGGCTCGGTGCGTACCGCTTCTTCGGTGCGTCCGGTCAGCCGCGCGCCCTCGGAGACCTGGGAGCCGCGCAGGGCCATCAGGCCGTGCGCCGGGGACAGGCCCGGGAACTCCTCATGGCCCTTCACCATCTCCCACCGCGTCTCGGCGTAGGCGTAGGCCTTGAGCAGGTCGACCGGGACGTCGAACTCCCTGGCGGCTTGGGCGAAGGCTTCGTCCAGCGCGTACGGGGTGCGCTCGGCCTCGCGCTGGGCGGGCGTGCGCGAGTCCTCGACGGCCGCTGGCGTCTCGGGAGGAGGCGACTCCTGTGGACCACAAGCGACCAGGGACAGCGCGGCGGTCAGGGTGGCCAACGGCTTACGGAACGGATGCATGCACGGCACTCCTTGGGGGAGAGGAGGTGAAGTGACAGCTCCGGCTCCTGAGACAGGGGCGGGAGGTCCTTCTTATATCCCAAGGAAGTCGTGTTTTGCTTGGAGTTCAGCGATGGCGGAAATGGGTGTTCAGTGTCCCTGTGGGCTGACTGCGGCGAGCAGGGCCCTGGCGGCAGCCTCCGGTTCGCTGAAGGCCAGCTCGACAAGCTGCTCCAGGGTGGTGGCGTCCATCTGCGTGAGGCGTTGTTCGGCTTCAGGCGGGAGCACGAGCTTCCGGGCCTTGGCGAATTGCAGCAACGTCCGGGCACGCTCCTGGATGCGCACCTGAGCGGATATCTGAGCGGATATCTGAGCAGATATCTGCGCGGATACCTGAGCAGATATCTGAGCGCGCAACTTCACGCGTTCCTCGGCCAGCAGTTCTTCCCAGATAGGTGAATCCAGCATGACGCTCCTCAACGACTGGCTGAGCCACTGACTGCCAAACCGACGGGCGGCCAAGGCGCCCAGCACCACGAGCAAGTCTAACCGCTCCTCCTCGGTCAGGCTCGCCTCCTGGCGCAAGCGGGTCTCGGCCCAGGTCGCCCGCTCGGGTCCAGCCGTCTGCTCCATGACGGAGAGAGCAAGGAGGGCGGGTTTCTGGAGGGTGGGCAGGGAGAAGTCCACCTCCCACAGCCGCACCACCAGGAAGTCGAACGAGAGGACCCGCCGGCCGGCGCAGGCGAAGGTGTAGGGCGGGGGTGCTCCCTCCGCCTCGGGAAGCAGGTACAGGGCGACGGGCAGCACCGGGAGGCCTTCGCGCAGGTGCGCGCGCACCGCGTAGTCCAGCAGCCTCCGCGAGAAGCCCGCCTCCGGTTGGGCCTGCACCTCTACTTCCACGGCGAAGCGCTCGCCCTGGGCCTCCACGATGAGCAGCGCATCCGCGCGCCGCTCGGACTGGGGCAGGCTGGTGTCGGCGGCACGCACCAGCGTGGGCGCGTTGGGGCCGAAGAGCAGGAGCAGCAGCTGGTCGGGATGCCCCTGCACCAGCCGCCGCAGTATCAGGTCATAGACGGACGCCATGCGACGTCCAGGGTAGCCAGGGGTCTGATATACCCGAGGGGATGGGCGCACTCCCTCCTCAGCTGCGCGGCGTGTCTCCGGGCTGCTGCGCCGTGAAGCGCGCGGCCAGCTCCTTCAGCCGGGACGCCCTCGCGCGCAGGTCGTCCACGGAGCGCGCAATCTGCTGCACCCCGGCCACCGACTCCGTCGAGCGCACCGATAGCGCCTGGATGCGCCCGGCGAGGCTCTCGCCCGAGGCGGACTGGCGCGTGTTCTCCTCCGCCATCCGCTCCACGTGCGCGCCAATCTCCCGCACTCCGGCCACCAGGCGCTCCAGCGCGTCACCCGCGGCCGAGGACAGGCCCATGCCCTCGCGCACCTTCGCCGTGCCCTGCCGCATCAGGTCCGCCGCCGCCGCCGTGTCCGCCTCGCTCTGGCCCAGCAGCGACTGCACCTGCCCGGCCGCGTCGCGCGTGCGGGTCGCCAGCTTGCGCACCTCGCCCGCCACCACCGAGAAGCCCTTGCCGTGCTGGCCCGCGCGCGCTGCTTCAATCGCCGTGTTCACCGCCAGCATCTGCGTCTCGTCCGCCACCTGCTGGATGAGCCGCAGCATCTCCCCCGTCACGCGCCCCGACGCCTGCAGCCGCGCCACCGTCTGCGCCGAGCGCTCCACCACCTCCACGATTTCCACCATCTTCCGCGAAGCGTGGCCCACCGCCGTCCCACCCTCGCGCGCCACCGCGCCGTTGTCCGCCGCCGTCGCCGCCGCCGTGCGCGCCGCCTCCGCTCCCTGCGACACCCGCGCGCTCATCCCCTGCACCGCCTCCGCCGTGCGCTGCAGCGACTCCGACTGCTCACGCGTGGTGAGCGACAGCGTCTCCGCCGACGTGCGGATGCGCTCGGCGTCCGCCGCCGTCGCGCCCGCCGCCTCCACCAGCGCCCCCACCACCTCGCGCAGCCCCGCCACCATGGTGTTGAAGGCCTCCGTCAGCCGGCCCACCTCGTCCGTGGACTCCACCTGCACCCTCACGGCCAGGTCTCCGCGCGTCACCCGGTTCGCCGCGTCCGCCAGCGCCCTCACGGGCTTCACCACCCGCCGCGACACGTATGCGCCCGCCAGCACCGCCAGCATCAGCGCGCCGCCCACCGCCAGGAGGATGCGCCGGCGCACCGCCGCCACCTCCTTGTCGATGTCCTCCACGTACACGCCCGTCCCCAGCACCCAGCCCCACGGCTTGAAGAGCTTCACGTAGCTCTCCTTCGGAATGGGGTCCGGAGAGCCCGGCCGCGTGGCCTCGTAGGCCACCGAGCCCTCGCCCTTCGCGCGCGCCAGCGTGACGATGTCCACGAACACCGGCCGGCCGCGCACGTCCCGGTAGCCCTTCAGGTCCTTGCCCAGCATCGCCGGCAGGTGCGGGTGCATGATGAGCCGCGTGTCCAGGTCGTTGACCCAGAAGTACTCCACGCCCGAGTAGCGCAGCCGCTCCAGCAGCGCGGACGCCTGCGTCTGTGCCTGCTGCCGCGTCAGCGTCCCGGCCCGCTCCTGTGCCTCGTACGCCTCCAGCACCCCGTAGGCCGTCTCCACCGCCTGACGCAGCCCGCGCACCCGGTCTTCGCGCAGCTGCTCGCGGAGCTGCGGCAGCACGTAGCCGAGGATGACGATGAGCAACGGCAGCGCCACGACGCCCATCGCCACACAGAGCTTCACCAGCAGGCTGCGCTTTCCAAGCGACATCGCTCGCCAGCGTAGCCCTCCTGCCCGTGTCGCGCTCAGGCTCATGGGCCCGGCTCCCCGCCTGGCACCACGCGCCGTTCCGATTCGGCGCAGCCGTGCACACCCGGCGTGTGGTGCGAGCAGGTCCGCCGTCGCCCGCCTGCTCGCTCCAGGGCACGCGGAGCCGGGGCTGGACGGAGAGGGCGCGTGCCCGTGCCGCGAAGAAGTGCCCCGGGCCGAGGCGCCCTGGCGGGCCGTGGCCCCGGAGCCGAGGCTCCGCGGATGGCTTGCGACGCGGATGGGATGTGTCACACCGCTGCAGCGGCCCGGCTGGCTCGGGAGATCCACCTGCCGGGAGCCCGAGCCAACCCTCCGGGGAGGAGCCGGCGGCAGGACTTGCCGGAGCCGTAGGAAAGTTGCCGCCCAACGTTATAGGTCGTCCACGCTCCGGAGCCCTTCCCCGTGCGGGAGTGACTCCTGGAAGCCCCGCCAGAGGGGTGTTCCGTCGAGGAAGCCGTGCGCCCGGCGCGGGGGGCCGAACCCCCGGAGTTTCCCTCGGACACGGTGACCCTATGGGTGAACAACTTGAGACTGACCCGGCAAGTTCTGTCTGTCTGCCCCCATACGTCCTATGCCAGCGGCCAAACGTTTCGGGTCGGTAAGGCATGGACAAGAAACTCGCAACCACCATCGGAGCAGCGGCGCGCGCCGCCCGGACCCGCCTGGAGCTCACGCAGGCCGACGTCGCTGAACGCATTGATGTGGCCACCGAGGTCTACGGCCGTCTGGAGCGCGGCGGCATGCTGCCCAGCGTGCAGACGCTGCTGAAGCTGTGCCACGAGCTGCACGTCTCCGCGGATGAGCTGCTGGGCCTGGCCTCGCACGGCGCCGCCGCCTCGCGCGCCGCGGAGCCGCCGCCCTCGCCCCAGGAGCGGCCGGAAGTCCGGCGCCTGCTGCGCACCGTGCGCCAGCTGGACCCCTCCAAGGTGAAGCTGCTCGGCCTCGTGGCCAACGCGCTGGGACGGCGCTGAAGCGTGCCTCCCGCCGAGGGCCGCGAGGCGGCCCTCACCGCCTCACAGGTTCGACAGGACGCGGTCCAGCTCGTCCGGCTTCACGGGCTTGACCAGGTGCAGGTCGAAGCCCGCCTTCAGCGCCCGGTCCTGCCCCTCCGGGCCGCCGTAGCCCGTAATCGCCACCAGCCGGATGCTCGTGCCCACCCGTGAGCGCAGCTCCTGCGCCACCCGGTAGCCGTCCATCCCCGGCAGGCCGATGTCCACCAGCGCCAGCTCCGGCGCCTGCGTGAGCGCCAGCGCCACGCCCTGCAGCCCGTCCGGCGCCACCGCCACCTGGTGGCCCCACAGCTCCAGCAAGTCCCTCATGGCCTGGCGCGCGTCCGAGTTGTCCTCCACCAGGAGGATGCGCCGCCCGCGTCGCGCGTCCACGAGCTTCTTGCTGTTCGCCGACTCGGCCAGGTCCGACAGCAGCGGCAGCCGCACCACGAACTCGCTGCCCCGGCCCGGGCCCTCGCTGTGGGCGAGCACCTCGCCGCCGTGCATCCGCACCAGCTTGCGCACCAGCGTCAGGCCGATGCCCAGCCCTCCGCGAGAGCGCTCCAGCGAGGTGTCCGCCTGGGCGAACAGCTCGAAGATGTAGGGCAGCACGTCCGCGGGGATGCCGATGCCGGTGTCCTTCACCCGCACCACCACCCGCGCCGAGCCGTCCACGCCCTCCTTCTCCACCCGCAGGGAGATGTGGCCGCTGTCGGTGTACTTCGTCGCGTTGTCGAGCAGGTTGGTGAAGACCTGCTCCAGCCGGGTGCCGTCCGCGTTCACCCACAGCGGGCCGTGGGGCAGGGATATCTCCATGCCCAGCCCGCGGGACTCGGCCTGCTGGCGGCTGACCTGGAGCACCTGCTGGAGCACGGCGAGCAGGTCCAGCCGGCCGGTGCGCAGCTCCACCTTGTCGCGGGTAATCCGGCTCACGTCGAGCAGGTCGTCCACCAGCCGCGCCAGGTGGTTCGTCTGCCGGTGGATGATGCCGCGCATCCGCGCTTCCTTGGCGTCGTCCGTGGGCTTGCGCTCCAGGATGCCAATGGCCGTCATGATGGCGGCCAGCGGGTTGCGCAGCTCGTGCGCGAGCATGGCGAGGAACTCGTCCTTGCGCCGGTCCATCTCCACCAGCTCGTCCGCGCGCAGGCGGGCGGCCTGCTCCGCGTGGCGCAGGCGCAAGAGCGACTTCACCGTGGCGATGAGCTCCGCGGCCTCGAAGGGCTGGGTGAGGTACGCGTCCGCGCCGCCATCCAGGCCGCGCACCTTCTTGTCCGACGTGACGAACGTCGCGGACGTGTGCAGCACCGCCATGGACGCGGTGCCGGGGTTGGCGCGCAGCCGCTCGCAGACCTCGTAGCCGCTGATGTCCGGCAGCTTCACGTCCAGGATGATGACGTCCGGGCGGTGCTGCTCCGCCATCAGCAGCGCCCCCATGCCGGTGGCGGCCTCCAGGACCTTGTAGCCCGCCATCTCCAGGATGCGGTTGACGAGGTAGCGGTTGGCGTCGTCGTCGTTGACGTTGAGGACGGTGGCCAGTCGGGGCTCAACCACGGCGGCTACCCTCCAGCAGGGAGTGGGAACCCAGGCCTGCCTTGGCCAGGGCATCGCGGATGCGCGTAATCGCCACCTCGCGGCTCAGCGTGTGCTTGGCGAGGATGGCGGCCGTCTCCCGGGCCAGGCGCGTGCGCTCGTCCTCCTTCAGCTCGTGCGAGGTGTGGAGGATGACGGGGATTTCCCGCGTGCGAGGGTCCGCCTTCAGCTCGTCCAGCACGTCGAAGGCGGTGATGTCCGGGAGGACGAAGTCCAGGAAGATGAGGTGCGGGGCCTGCTCGCGCGCAATCTGGACGCCCTGCTTGCCGCCGGAGGCCTCCAGCAGCACGTAGGGCAAATCCTTGAGCAGCTGCTTGAGCAGGTAGCGGTGCACGTCGTCGTCGTCGATGAGGAGCAGCCGCTCCACCGGCCCGCTGCGCGCCATGGCCTGGAGCTTCTTCTGCAGGCGGACTTCATCCACCGGCTTGAGCCAGAACTCGTCGGCGCCCAGCGCGCGCGCCTTCTGCTCGCGGTCCGTCACGGTGACGACGAGCACGGGGATGTCCCGCGTGGACTCGCCGTTCTTCATGTCCGCGAGGAAGTTCCAGCTCGTCTCCCCCTCCAGCATGACGTCCAGCACCATGGCGGCGGGGCGCACGCGCTCCAGCACGCGCCGGGCCTCCTCCGTGCTGCGCACCGGCAGCACCTGGAAGCCGGAGCGCGCCAGGTACTTCTCGTAGAGGAAGAGCGTCTGCCGGTCGTCCTCCAGCACCAGCACCGGGGCGCGGGTGGGGTCCAGCTGCTGACTGCGCGTCGTCAGCCCCGTCATCTCCGCCACCTCCGTGTGGACGCGGGGGAGGGTGACGGTGAAGGTGGCCCCATGGCCCAGGCTGCTCTGCACGGTGAGGGTGCCGCCCAGGAGCTCCGTCAGCTTGCGCGCCAGCGGCAGGCCCAGGCCGGTGCCCTTCACCTTGCGCTGCAGCGGGCTGTCCACCTGGGAGAACTCCTCGAAGATGCGCTCGTGGTTCTCCGGGGCGATGCCGATGCCCGTGTCCTGCACGGTGAAGATGACGGTGTCGCGCGGGCCCGGGGTGACGGCCACGGTGACGTGGCCGGACTCGGTGAACTTCACCGCGTTGGACACCAGGTTGCGCAAGATTTGGCTCAGCCGGGACTCGTCCGTCTCCAGCTCCAGCGCCTCTTCGGGCTCCACCAGCCGCAGCTCCACCGGCGAGTCCGGCGGCAGCAGCGGCTTCATCATGCCGCGCAGCGCGCTCAGCACGTCGCGCACCACGAAGCGGCTGTGGCGCAGCGTCGTCTTGCCGGCCTCCATCTTGGAGAGGTCCAGCAAATCATTCACCAGCTCGAAGAGGGCTTCCGCGGAGTTGCGGATGAACTGGACCTGCTTCTCCTGCTCGCCGCTGAGCGTGCCGTTGATGGGGTTGAGCAGCACCTTGGACAGCCCGAGGATGGAGTGCAGCGGGGTGCGGAACTCGTGGCTGACGTTGGCCACCACGCGGCTCTTGATTTCGGAGGCGAGCTGGAGGCTCTCCGCCTTCTCGTCGAGGGCGGTGTGGAGGACGCGCACGCCGCGGTTGGACTCCTCCAGCTCGCGGTTGAGGCGCGTCAGCTCCTCCGCGCGGCGCTTGAGCTCGCGCTGCTGGCGCTCCGTCTCGCGGTGGAGGGTGGACACCTCGCTGAGCGAGGCGCTCACCTGGTTGAGGGCGTTGCCGTAGTCCTCCGGCACCAGGCTGCCCACCATCAGCACGCCGCCCTCATGGGGCCGCGCGCGGAAGGCGAAGGTGGTGGGTGAGTTGTCCCTGCAGAGGATGAGCTCCCAGCCCTCCACCCGCTCGTCGCGGGCCTGGACCAGCAGCTTGTCCACCTTCTCCTCGGCGCCCTTCGCCGCCAGGCTGCGCAGCGTCTGGCCGGGCGTGGCGGAGAGCAGCGCGTGTGCGCGGGCATCCACCCAGGTGAGGGTTCCGCCGCTGTCGCAGGCGAACGCCACCTCCCGGCTCAGGTCGTCGAAGAGGCCTACATCGGGGGAGGCAAGGTGCCTCATGAACGGGTCTCCTCCCAGGACACGCCCGCGGTGGCGAGCAGCGTCCGGGCTTCCGGGTGCCGGGGGCCCAGCACAGCCTTCAACATGCCGAGCACGCTGGGAAATGCCAGCAATCCAAAGCCGCGCCGCGGCCAGAAGCCCACGTACCAACGCACATGGTCCCCCATCAGCTCGGGCCGGCCCGACGCGAGCGCGTCCGCGAGGTAGGACAGGTGCAGCCGCAGCTCGTCCTCCAGGCGCGGGCGGTCCTCGGGGATGATGTAGAGCGTCAGCCGCGACGCGGCGGCGCGGGCCAGCTCCGGGGCGTCCTGCTCCAGGGCGTGGGCGGGCCCTTCGGTGTAGCGCAGCGCATGGCGCGCGGCGGCCACGTAGTCATGGGGCTCGGTGCCCGGGCCCCAGCCCTCCGCCGCGAGCGCCGAGGCCAGCCCCGCGAAGTGGTCGTCGAGGTGGCGCGTGCACATGCCGCGCGAGACGAGCAGCGTGCGCAGCCAGCGCGCGTAGCCCTCCATCACGGAGGGCTTGCGCTCGTCCAGGGCCTGCACGAGGTAGCGGACGTGGAAGAGGGCGTCCTCGTCGCCGAAGCGGCGGGAGCGCTCCAGGCCGTAGCGCGCCTCCCAGAAGGGGTCCTTGTACAGCGCCTCCACCGAGGCGGAGGCCAGTCGGTTCGCGCGGCCCTCCACGGTTCTACTCAGCGGCTCCATCGTGTTTCAGACTCCCAGGGTCCGGCAGGCGGAGGCCACGAGCTCGCGCGCGTCCCTGCCGAAGAAGCTCACGCCCAGCTGCTCCTCGAGGATGGGCGCCCAGCGGAAGGCCAGTCCTCCCACGGCGATGGGGATGCCTGGCAGCGCCTCGCGCGCATGGGCCACGGCCTCGCGCAGCTGGGGAAGGTGGTACGTCATCGTCACCGACAGCGCGAGCAGGTCCGGCCGCACCTCGCGCAGCATGCGCGCAAGGTGCTCGGGCGGGACGTTGGCGCCGAGGAAGCGCACGTCGAAGCCCGCCATCTCCAGGAAGTCGCTGGCCATGCGCGGCCCCATCTCATGCAGCTCGTCCTTCACGCACGCCATCATCACGACCTTGCCGTTGTCCGGATCTCTTGGCAGGTGGCGGTACAGGTGTGCGAGGGCGAGCTGGGAGATGGCGGTGGCCAGGTGCTCCTGCGCCACGGAGATGATGTTCTCCTGCCACAGCCGGCCGATTTCATACTGCGCCTCCTGGATGACCTCCAGGTGCAGCACCTGGAGCGGCACGCCGCGCAGCAGGCCCTCATCCACCAAGAGACGCAGGGCCTCCTTCCGGTTGCCGGCGAGCTGCGCTGCGACATACCGCTCGCGCAGGGAGGTCAGGGAAGGTTCGGTGTCGGGGAGCACGGGCGTGAAGGACGCGGGCAGGGGGCTGAGGCTAGTCGTGAACGCACGGTAGTAAGGAGCCGTTTCTCAGTTACAGCGAAGCCACCCCGTTTTCATCGCCCACCTGACACTGCTCTGCCCTGCGGAGGGGTGCTCGCCTGCCTGGCTGGCGGTAGTTTTTTCAGGACCGCCGGGGCAGGCGGACGGTGAAGGTGGTTCCCTGCCCGGGGGCGGAGGCGAGCTCCACGGTGCCGCCGTGCGCGTCCACGAGGTGGCGGACGATGTAGAGGCCCAGCCCGACGGAGCGGCTCGCGGTGTGGGTCTCCCCCGCGCCCCGGTGCATGGGCTGGAACAGCGCCGCGCGGACGCCTTCGGGGATGGGGTCGCCCGCGTTGTGGACGGACAGGGCCCACTCCGCCTCGGTGCCCCGGGCGCGCACGATGACGGGCGTGTCCGGCGGGCTGTAGCTGAGCGCGTTGGAGACGAGGTTCGTCATCACCTGCGCCATGCGGTCCGCGTCCCATTCGCCCTGGCCCTCGCCCGTCAGCTCCAGCCGCAGGTCGCGGTCCGCGTGCGCCACGCGCAGGTCCTCCACCACGTTGCGCGCCACGTCGTGCAGGTCCGCCATGTCGCGCGCCAGGGCGATGCCTCCGCCCAGCCGCGCCTGCGTGAAGTCGAGCAGGTCCCGAATCATTCGGCTCGCCCGCTCACCGCTGGCGACGATGCGCTCCAGGTGCCGCTTCACGGTGCGCTCCTCCAGGCCGTCGCGGCGCAGCAGCGTGGACGCGGCCAGGAGCATGACGGAGAGCGGGTTGCGCAGGTCATGCGAGACGATGCCGATGAGCTGCCGCTCGAAGTCCACGCGCCGCAGCAGCTCCGAGCCCAGCCGCTTGCGCTCGGTGATGTCCTTGGCCACGCCGATGAAGCCCAGCGCCTGGCCGTCCTCGTTGTTCAGCACGGTGGTGTGGATGTCCACCCAGACCTCGGCGCCATCCTTGCGCCGCCCCTTCCACTCGCCCCGGTAGTCCTCCCCTTCGCGGATGCGCGCGAGGTCTCCCGCGGCGGCGCCGAAGTCCTGCTCCGGGTACAGGCGCATGGGGGACTCGCCCAGCATCTCCCCGGCCGTGTAGCCGAAGAGGACCTCGGCGCCGTGGTTCCAGTGGGTGATGCGCCCGTGCAGGTCCGTCACCACCACGCTGTCTCGGACGTTGCGCAGGATGATGGCCTGCTCGCGCAACTGGGCGTTGGCGCGCTCCAGCTCGGCGCGCGTCGCCCGTTCGACTTCGAGGAGGCGGGCGCCCTCGCGGGCGACCTCGTACACCCGCAGGAGCGTGTTGAGGGTGGCCAGCAGCTCGGCGGGGTCCACCGGGGCGACGAGGTAGCTGTCCGCGCCCCCCTGGAGGCCCTCCACCCGGTCCATCGTCGAGGTGAAGGACGAGGAGAGCTGGATGATGGGGATGGAGGCCGTCGCCGGGTCCGTCTTCAGCCGCCGGCACACCTCGAAGCCCAGCATGTCCGGCAGCTTCACGTCGAGCAGCACCGCGTCCGGCAGCTCCCGGGCGCGCCGCAGCGCCTCCTCGCCGGTGGCCGCCTCCACCGCGGCGAAGCCCGCCCGGGTCAGCGTGACGCTGAGGAGGTAGCGGCTCGGCTCGTGGTCGTCGACGACCAGGATGCGAGGGGCGGGGCGGACTGCCGGGCGCGTGCTGTCGGGAACCATCGGCATGAAGGATTACCCGCCTGCCTCCTCGTTTCTTCCTCGTCCGCGGGACTCTGTCGGATGGTGGTGAGTGCAGGTGCGCCACGGGGGGCGGACACCGGGCGGGCGGCCGGGCGAGAGGGGTGGCCCGGGCGGAAGAAACAGGGTACGGACACGGGCGCGAAGGGCGCGGTGACAGTTTTTCCCGGCACCGGTGTTTCCCTCGCCGAGACGAGGGAGGCGCAAGTCCGGTGTCAATCGATGTGGAGGCCTATTACCGCCGCTACGGCCCCCAGGTGCTCCGGCGCTGCCGCTTCCTCCTGCGAGACGAGGAGAGGGCCGTGGATGCCATGCACGACGTGTTCGTCCAGCTGCTGCGCTACCAGGGCGCGCTGAAGGACACGGCGCCCTCCAGCCTGCTGCACCGCATCGCCACCACCGTGTGCCTCAACCGGCTGCGCGGGGCGAAGCGACGGCCGGAGGACCGGGAGGACGAGCTGGTGCTGCAGATTGCCTCCGCGGAGGACAACGAGTCGCGCGTGGCCGCGCGGGGGCTGCTGGACAGGCTGTTCGGCCGCGTGCCCGCGTCCAGCCGCGACATCGCCGTGCTGCACCTGGTGGACGGGATGACGCTGGAGGAGACGGCCCGCGAGGTGGGCCTGTCCGTGTCCGGCGTGCGCAAGCGCCTCAGGGCCCTGACCGCCATGCTGCAGGAGCTGGAGCTGGAGGCCGCATGACGACCCCCCACCGCACCCCGGACTGGTTGCTGGAGCGAATCGCCCTGGGCGAGCTGCCCCCCGAGGAGCTGGCCGCCGCCCGCGCCCGGCTCGCCGAGGAGCCCGACGGGCCGTCGCGCCTGGCCGCGCTGGAGGCCGACACGCACGCCACGCTGGAGCGCCTGCCCCCCACGCGGGTGGTGCGCGAGGTCCAGGCCCGCGCCGCCCGGAAGGACGCGCCCCGCCCTTTACCCCGCCTGGCACCGGCATGGGGACTGGTGCCGCTGCTCGCCGCCGTGGGCCTCTTCGTCCTGGTGCTGCCGTCCGAGTCCGGGAGGACTGGCGGGGACGGGACGATTCCCGGCGACGGCGCGGAGGTGACGCGCATCAAGGGGCTGGCGCCCCAGCTCGTCGTCCACCGCCAGGCCGCCGGGGCGGGCCCCGAGCGCCTCACCGACGGGGCACCCGCCGCCGCGGGTGACGTCGTGCAGCTGGCCTACATCGCCGCGGGCCGCACCCACGGTGTCATCCTCTCCGTGGACGGCCACGGCGCCGTCACCCTGCACGCCCCGGAAGCCGGGCACGGGACGCAGGCCGCGGCGCTGGCGCCCTCGGGGACGCACTCGCTGCCCCGCGCGTATGAGCTGGATGACGCACCGCGCTTCGAGCGCTTCTTCTTCGTCGCGGCGGAAGGCCCCTTCGACGTGGAGCCCATCCTGGCCGCCGCGCGGGCGCTGGCGGAGGGCCCGGACGCCCGCTCGGCCCCCCTGTCTTTGCCCGAGGGCTTGACGCAGGTGTCCTTCACGCTGGAAAAGCAGAGGTGATGAAATCCTTTGCG
This sequence comes from Pyxidicoccus xibeiensis, assembly GCF_024198175.1. NCBI lineage: Bacteria > Pseudomonadati > Myxococcota > Myxococcia > Myxococcales > Myxococcaceae > Pyxidicoccus > Pyxidicoccus xibeiensis. Next base: position 1,314,235 of record NZ_JAJVKV010000001.1, on the reverse strand, counting down.
CTCCTCGCATCGTGGCTGTGGGCGGGGGCGGCGGTCGCCGGGCAGTTTCCGGAGGCCTTCCGCCCAGGGCCGGAAGCGGGGGGGCCCCGCCTCGCGCAGATGTCGGGCGAGTCGGCCCCGGGCTCCTCGGGCAGCCTGCGCAAGGGCAAGGTGCACATGGAGACCTGGGCGAGCGACATCCAGTTCTTCAACCTGGCGGCGAAGATTGGCGGCGGGCCCTTCTACATGACGGTGCTGGCGGGCATCGAGCCGGGCCGGGACGCGCGCTTCAGCTTCGGCGCGGGGCTGGGCGGGCACGTGACGCTGAGCCGGCGCCTGTGGCTGGACGTGGACGTCACCGGGGGCGCGGTGCAGCCGGTGCAGAAGCCGCTGGAGGGTGACGGCGGCAACGTGCTGGGACAGGGGCGGCTGATGCTCGGCTTCCAGGTGCTGCCGCGCCTGGCCGTGTTCGCCGGGCCCACCTACAACCTCTGGTACGTCTGGGGGCAGCCGGACTTCGGCTCCATCACCCGGATGTCGGTGAGTGAGAGCCAGCCGGAGTCGGACAGGCGCCTGCAGCACTGGCCGGGGCTCCAGCTGGGACTGCACATCTGAGCCGGGCGGCTACTTGCCGACGAGCCGGGTGGCGCGCAGCACGGTGGCGTCGCCGGCGGGCCCGGCGTTCTTCTGGATGTCCAGGGTGGCCTCGACCTTGAGGCCCTCGCCCATCTCCGTCTGCTGCATCAGGGACTGCAGGCGCTCGTCGGAGCCGCCGGCCAGCGCCGTCAGGTCCACCTCGTGGATCATCAGGGCGTCCGAGCCCGGCTTGTCCACGCGGGCGGCCGTGTAGGACGGGCAGGGCGGGGCGATGCAGCGGATGCCGCTGTTCTTGACGATGTAGACGGCGCTCTCACCTGTCTTCACTTCGGCCTCGGGGTTGGGGGTGGGGGCGGCGGTGCCGGGCTCGTTCTGGGGGGCGGCGGCGGTGGGTGGCGGGGCCTGCGTCCCGGGCGCGGCGGCGGTGCCGGGCTCGCTCGGGGGGGGCGCGGAGGAGGGGGCCGGCTTGTTGTTGCTGCACCCGGCGGCGAAGCCGAGGGCGAGGGCGGCGAGGAGCAGCGGACGGACGTTCATGGGAACTCCGGAAGACAAGGGGGGCACAGTGTGTCCCGCATCGGCGGTGGGGGCCAGTCCACTCTCTCTTCCAAGGCAGGGGTGGCTGGCGGCATTCCCCGGGCGGACTATGTTCCGGCCATGGACCAGGACACGGATCCACGCCGACGTGAGCGCTACCTTCAGCTGCTACGCGCCCAGTCCCCCGAGGACCGGCTGCGCAAGGCGGGGGCCCTGACGCGCGCGGTCCGCCAGCTGGCGACAGCGGGCATCCGCCAGGCGTTTCCGCTCGCGGACGAGGCGGAGATCCGGGTCCGGCTTGCCGAGCGCCTCTACGGGCGCGAGGTAGCGGCCCGGCTGTTCGGCTCCCATCCGGCGCTGCGCGGATGAGCGAGCCTGACGTCATCGCCGTCGCCCTCCAGTGCGCCGAGGCCCTGGAGGTGGCTGGGGTGGGATATTTCCTCGGAGGCAGTCTGGCGAGCTCGCTCCAGGGGGAGCCCCGGGCGACCAACGACATCGACTTCGTCATCGACCTGCGCCTGCCCCAGCTGCCGGCATTCGTTCAGGCCTTGGGGCCCGACTTCGACGTGGACGAGGAGTCGCTCCGAGATGCCGTCCGTCAGGGGGCTTCCTGGAACATCTTCCACCTGCCCAGCGTCACCAAGGTGGACCTCTTCCTCCTCCGTCCGGGCGACTTCGACCGGAGCGAGTTCGAGCGCCGCCGCCGGGTGGTCCTCACGCCGGAGGGCAAGGGCCTCTTCATCAAGAGCCCGGAGGATTCCGTCCTGCGCAAGCTGTTGTGGTTCCGTGAGGGTGGAGAGCTCTCCACCACGCAATGGCGCGATATCGTTCAGGTTCTCCGGGTGACCGGCGGTCAGATGGAATTGGGGTACCTCGACGCCTGGGCAGAGCGACTGGGTGTGGCCCCGCTCCTCGCCCGGGCGTGGACAGTGGCGAAATAGAGGGCGCTGCTCTCGTTGACGTCCCTTGTGGCAGGGGCTACATCCGGCCTCGCTGATCGGCCCTCCGGGCCGTGACCTGTAAGGACACCTTCCGATGGAATTCCGCATCGCCGCCGACGAGCTGAAGAAGGCCCTCTACCGCGCCCAGGGCATCGTGGAGCGCAAGACGACGATGCCCATCCTGGCGAACGTGCTCGTCAACGCGAACAAGGGGGGCATCACCGTCACCGCGTTCGACCTGGACATCGGCATCGTCTCCGAGCACCCCGCCGAGGTCATCAAGACGGGCGCCGTCACCCTCAGCGCCAAGTACGTCTTCGACATCGTCCAGAACCTGCCCGACGCGCAGGTGACGCTGAAGAAGCTGGCCAACAACTACGTGGACATCTCCAGCGGCTCGGCCCACTTCAAGATTGTCGGCATGGCCGCCGAGGAGTACCCCAAGCTGCCCAAGGAGGAGAACGCTCCGCTGGTGCAGGTGGGCGGCAACACCCTGCTGGAGATGATCAAGAAGACGCAGTTCGCCATCTCCAGCGACGAGACGCGCTACATCCTCAACGGCGTCTTCTTCGAGCCCCAGTCCCAGGGCAAGGTCCGCATGGTGGCCACCGACGGCCACCGCCTGTCGCTCATCGAGCGCGAGATGGCCGGCGACTTCATGCTCAAGAGCGGCGTCATCATCCCCCGCAAGGGCCTGATGGAGCTCAAGCGCCTGCTCGACGAGGCCCCGGACGCCGAGTGCCACCTGGGCTTCGCGGAGAACTCGGCGCTGTTCAAGAAGCCCGGCCTCACCATGGTGATGCGCCTCATCGACGGCCAGTTCCCCGAGTACCAGCGCGTCATCCCCAAGGAGAGCGAGAAGGTCGTCCTCGTGCCGAAGGTGCGCTTCCTGGAGGGCCTCAAGCGCATCGCCCTGCTGTCGGCGGACAAGAGCAACGCCGTGCGCATCGGCCTGGAGCAGAACAAGCTCGTCATCACCGCGAGCAACCCGGACCTGGGCGAGGCCAAGGACGTGCTGGAGCTGGCCTACCAGGGCGACGACATCACCATCGGCTTCAACGCGCGCTACCTGATGGACGTGCTCGCCGTCACCGAGACGGACGAGGTCTCCTTCGAGCTGGGCGACGAGCACAGCCCGGGCGTCCTGCACGGCCCCGGTGACCGCAGCTTCACCGCGGTCGTCATGCCGATGCGCGTCTGAGTCCTTGGTGCGGTGGACGGCCCCGAGCCCCGTGCGGAAGGCGGGCCACCACGGTGAGTGGTGGCCTCCCCCGGGGCTCGAGGCCCCTGCTCCCGGGTGGCCGGTGAGCGGAGTGGAATGACGGTTCCTTCCACAGGGGCGCTGGCCCGGGAACCTGGCGCCGCGCGCTGGCTCCGTGCGGGTGCGTGGTGGCTTCTCGCGTGGACGTGCCGCATCCTGGACGGGGCGGGTGTACTCGGAGGCAGCTGCAGGCCGCGTTGCGCCGTCCTGTCGACGTATCGCAAGCCAGCTCCGTTCAATCGTGCGGGCGCGCTGTGGCCGGGGGCCTGTGTGGCGCCGGGGGTCTTCGTATACTTGCGCCGTGGCTACGCACCCGGATGATCTGCGCGCAAGGCTGGAGGACCGGGCGGACCTCCTGGAGGCGACGCGCCTGCGCTACCGGGCCCTGCGGGGCCTGCTGGACGCCTTCTTCTGGAAGGACCGGATGCGCGCCCACTTCGAGCTGCTGCGCGAGGTGGCCCAGGCCCAGCCGGAGGTGGACGCCGCGCTCGCCGCGCTGAAGCGCCGGGCCTCCGCGGAGGGCTGGCCGCGCGACGCCGCTCCCGTGAAGCTGATGGCCGAGCTGGAACGCCTGCGTGAGGACGTCCAGCGCTCGGCCTTCAAGCGGCTGCCGGAGGAACAACGTCCGGCGACGCTCGGTGAGGCGCTGCTGAAGCTGGAAGAGGTGGTGCTGGAGGCGGGACCGGTGCTGGGCCGGCGCACCTGGGCGCGTGCCGTGGAGCTGCTGCCGCGCAACCTGCCGGAGCTGCGCGCCGCGTGCGTCGCCGCCGAGGTGTTCGAGCGCGTCTTCAAGCGGCCCGCGCCGGAGGGGCTGCTGCCCTTCACGGTGGCCGAGGCGGAGGAGTTGCGCCGCGCGCTCCCGTTGGCGGAGTCCGCGCTGGCGGCGCTGTGGCAGCGGCTGGAGCACTTCGACACCAGCGGGCGGGTGAAGGAGTTCCTGGAGCGGCGAGCGCCGCGCGTGCCGCTGCAGGTGCCTCGCAGCGGGCCGGAGCTGCTGCTGCATGCGGCCTTCTGGCACGGCGTGGCGCGGGCCCGGCTGCGCGCGTTGCTGGAGGCTCGGCTGGCTCCGGTGGTGCCGCGCGACGCGGAGGTGCCCGAGCTGCTTCCGTGGCTGGCCGCGCGGGAGGGCGCTGCGTACGGCGGTGCTCGCGAGACGCGGGGGGATGCGTGGGGGGAGGGCGCTGCGTACGGCGGCACGCGTGATGCCCGGCTGGCGGCGTGTGACACCTTCGGTGAGGGACGCGCGGCACTGTTCGAGCTGGCTGCGGAGCTGGCGGCCTTGTCGCGCGAGCGGCCTCGTGGCGCCTGGGACGAGGAGTCCGCGTGGGTGCGGCTGTGGAACGCGGCGCAGCGGGCGAAGGGGGAAGCGGGGCCAGACGTGGAGCGCCTGCGCGATGCGCTTCGCCTGTTCATCCTCCTTCGTGGCCAGTCACAGACGCCCGCGCGCCTGTTCTCACCAGATCGCGCACGGCCGAAGGCTGCGGACGTGGGCGCGGAGGTGAAGGACCTGGCCGCGCTGGTGCATGCCGCTCGGACCGCCGCCACGCGCGGAGGCTGACTCCGGACGCTGATGCGCGGGGCCCCGCCGCTTCGCGCCTCGCGGAATGAGCGTTCCTTCCGGCTCGGGCTCGCGAGGACCGAGCCCTCCGGTGTCAGGGCTTGTCCGAAGCGCGGACCTCGCTGATGCACAGGTCCGTGAACTTCTTGCCCGGATGGACGGACAGCACCTCGATGGCGACGAACGTGCCAGCGGCCTCGGGGTCGGGCTTGTACGCGGGGAGCTTCAGCTCCTGGTAGCCGTTGACGTCCTTCAGCTCCGCCTCACCGGTGGCCGCCACCGTGAGCCCGCCGTAGCCGATGCTCGACTGGCTCGCCGAAGCGCTCCGAGCCTGCAGCACCGCGAGCCGGACCTTGCGCGGCCGGGCATTCGCCGCATGGAGCTGCGCCGACTTGCCGAAGCCCGCCCAGATGCTCACGGGCTGGCCCGGCTGCTCCACCCGGACCACCAGCACCTCGCCCACGCCCGTTCCCTTCGCACCCTCGCACCAGGCCGTGTCCGGCTTGCCGTCCATCGCCTTCTCGGCCGAGTAGCCGCAGGTCCACTCGTGGAGGGACATCTCCCGCACGCGCAGGTCGTCCTCGGCCTCGGGCGGACAGTCCTTGCAGGCGGGAGGCTTGCCCTTTGGCAGCAGCGTCGTCGACGCCCAATCGGAGAAATCTCCCGTGAGGCCATGCGAGAAGCCGCCGCTGAGACTCGCGCCGGTCTGGAGCCCCTTCAGGGAAAGGCTCCCCTTCGCCGTACACGCCTTGCCCTCATACGCCTGGGCGGCTGCGATACCGGGCAGCGCGAGGACCGCCACGGCGGCGAGCATCCCCAACCGGAAGGACTCGCATCGCCGGGCGCAGTCATCGGAAGCACTCTTCATGGTCAGCTCCCTTCGAGCGTCCGAAGGCGGACGCGAAGAGAGTACCTTCCCAGCGTCCGCGGCGCCGGTCCACGATGCGCGCACCAGCGCGGGCCGCGCCGCCGACACCCCGCACCTGGCCCACCCGGCCGCCTCGCCCCGAGCAGCGGGGCCACAGCGCCTCGCCGCCGGAGAACCTTCCGCGAGTTCTACTCCGCGCGCGCCTCCACCACCGGCATCAGCCGCGAGGCCAGGGCCGCCACCAGGGCATCCTCGGTCACCGCCGCCGCCATGTTGGGAACGCCGAGCCGCTTCGTGGCCACGGTGCGCAGTGAGTAGAACGCCCACGCCGACGCTACCGCCGCCGCGCCGCCCAGCACTCCCGCCAGGGCCACCACGGCGCGCCGCTGGCCCGCCACCGACGAGGCCGCCGCCACCACGCCCGTGAGCACCCGCCCCGCCAGCGGCACCAGCTTCACCCGCGCGGGCGTCTTCGGCAGCTTGTCCACCACCAGCTCACCCAGCGCCAGCAGCCCCAGCACGCGCGGCACCCACGGCTTGGACAGCGCGTCCGACAGCGGGTCCTGCTTCGCGCCCGGGTCCTGCGACAGCCGCCGGCTCACCAGCGCGGGCGCGCTCATGCTCCGCATCCCGGCGAGCACGCCGAGCCCCAACGGGGTCAACCATTGTCCTCGAGTCACGGCTTCCACCTCCTCGTCCACCTGCGTCTTGCGCCGGCCCGGCGCACGCTGCGCGAAGAACTGCACCGGCCCCAGTTCCAGCTCATGGCCGGAGTGCTCCAACTGGCCGCTGTGCGCCGGCTGGCCCACCAGGTCCGGGCGGCGCCGCGTCAGCTCGCGCAGCCGCACGTGCGTCAGCCGGTGCCACGCGCGCTGGTAGCGGCGGCCCACCATCGTGAAGCCCAGCCGGCTCCACCAGTTGGGGAACTGTCCGGGACGCCAGGCCGCCTCGATGGTGAAGCGCACCTCGCCTGTCTCGTGGTCCTTCTTCAGCAGGAACCACTCCCGCCCGGCCTCGATGTGGCCCGACAGCGTCTCGAAGCTGAAGCCGTAGATGCTGCACTTCTCACCGTGCTCCAGCCGCGTGCCGCCCACGCGCACCGCGCACAGGTAGCGCAGCTTCTGCCCCAGGGACTTGAGCTCCAGCAGCACGGTGCGGCCGCGCAGGGGCTCCTCGGCGGTGAAGTGCCAGCGGACGATGCGCGGGTCGGAGAAGTCGAACGTCTCCAGCACCTGCCGCGCGCGCTCGAAGAGGCCGTCGGGCCGCGGCGGCCCCTGCGCCTCGCGGCCCAGCACGCCCTCGGAGCGCACCTGACTCCAGCCCGCATCCAGCGTCATCTCATCCGAGCGGTCCGGAAAGTTGCGGTCCAACCCACGTGCCCGCTGGAGCCGGGGCACCAGCTCCTCCTCCGTCCATCCGGAGAGCCACCGCCATTCAATCATGTCCCTAGTCTCCCCTCGCAACGAACGTTGGCCCGTGCTCCGGGTCGCCACCTTCCGGCTCGTCGTCCAGCTCCGTGGTGTCGGCGTGGATGGCACCCACCACGCCCTCTCCGGCGGTGGCGGCGGCGCGCAGCACGAACTCGGTCCAGGTGTTGGTCTGCATCGCCTCGCCCGCGGTGACGAACCCGACGTAGTGGAACGTGGAGCCGGAGCGCGCCCGGCTTCGGATGTGGAAGATGACGTCGCCCAGGTCGTTGCGGTAAGCCCCGAAGGTGATTCGCCCCGCCTCCGGGTGGCCGGGCAGGGTGGCGAGCGTGAGGCTCTGTTCGTCCCGGTGGATGACGCGCACGCCGAAGGTGCCCGCGCCCTGAATCTTCACGGACAGCTCGTCGCCCAGCTCCAGTGGCTCACCTTCCTTCGATTCGTCCGTGCGCTTGAAGACACACAGCTCCGCGGGCGCGAACTCGGCGAAGCGGCGCGACACCCAGTCCATGAGTTTCGACGGAGGGTGCTCGCAGCCCTTGATGACCGCCCAGTAATCGCGTTGCAGGAGGGGACCCGCCCCGTCCTCGGGGAGCAGGAGCTCGCCTGCCTGGTGGGTTTCCGTGTCGGTTGATGCGCTCGCCATCTCGCCCTTTCCGTGGTCCGGCCCCACCATGATGGGGACCGCCTGGCCAGGCTGCATGGAGCCGCCGGGCCCGGGCGGAGGGGATATGCGGCGGGTCTGCCTGCCCGCCCAGGGAGGGAGCATGGGAATGGACGTCAACCCGGCGAGCGAGGCTTCGGAGAAGGAGTACATGGCACCCCCGGTGGTGCGGCCCGAGCACGAGGAGGACTCGCTCACCCGCCTGCTGGAGCAGCAGACGGCCAAGGTGCCCTCGCACGTGTTCCTCTTCGCCAGCTTCTGCGCGATGGGCGTGTCGCTGAGCCTGGAGCTCGGCCGGCGCGAGCGCGCCGCGCGCTTCATCGGCCTGTGGGTGACACCCCTGCTGGTGATGGGCGTCTACAACAAGCTGGTGAAGACGCTCGGCCCCCGCTGACGGAGCCCAGCGCTAGTCACGCACGTCCACCTGCCCCAGCGGCATGCCCTGGCCGTTGACCAGGGCCTCGAAGCGGTGCGGGCCGGGGTAGTGGCGCCGCGTGGTGAGCTGCGCGAAGGAGACGCGCTTGCCCACCTCCTCCGTCTGGCCGGCCTCCAGCGTGAGCGCGCGCACCTTGAACACCTTGGGGCGCGCCTCGCCGCTGGCCTTCTGGAAGTACACCGCCAGGTCCACCACCAGCGCCTGACTCCGCTTCGAGCGGTTGGCCACCTCGAAGCGGACCTCCACCGTGCCGCCCAGCGTGGCCTTCCGGGGCAGCGACGTGGCGCGCACCTCGATGCCGGACGGCCTGCCCGCTCCGAGCACCTCCAGCGCCGCGGGCTCTCCGCGCTTGATGGACGAGCGCAGCGCGTGCCGCACCAGCCACTCGCGCTGGGGCGTCGCGTCCTGCATCCACGCCTTCGCCACCTTCACCAGCAGCTCCGGGTGGTCCTTGCCGATGTCGTTGAGGTTGTTGGCCACCGAGCGGCGCACGTACAGCTCCGGGTCGTCCTTGAGCAGCTCCAGCAGCGCCAGCACGGGCGTCGGGTCCTGCTGGAAGGCGCGCAGCCGGGACGCCCACGGCAGGCGCGGGCGCGTGCCCTCCGACACGAGGCGCCGCACGTGGGCGCTCGAGTCCCGCGCCCACTCGCGCAGGCGGGCCAGCGTCTTCTCCGGATGGCGCTCCAGGAAGCCGCGGATGGCGAACTCCGCGGTGAAGCGCTGGGTGAGGGCATGCAGCGCGTGCATGGACTCCTCGAAGTGCTCCAGGCCGTGGGCCGCCACGTATTGCGTGTGGGGGAGGTAGAAGAAGACCTCCATGCCCGAGCCTTCCGTCTGCTCCAGCTTCGGCCCCAGTGAGCGCAGCAGGATGTCCACCGCGCGCGGATAGTCGGCGGGCAGCGCACGCTGCATCGCGTCGCGGATGTGCTGCGCCCGGCCAATCAGCTCATGGCCCTCCAGACCGTGGCTGGCCTCACGCAGGAACACGTCGCGGGGAAACGCCGGGTACGCGCCGTGCAGTGCCGTCGCGAGGCGCTCGACGAGTCGGGTATTGAAGAAGGTCTTCAGTGGCTCGGCCATGGGCGCGGCATCCTGGCATGCGCTCCTCGGGACGCCAGCCCGAGCACGAGGATGCCCCATGTACGAAGCGAGGGCAGGTGCGGGCACGAGCCACCCACATGCCATGAGGCAGCCTGTCATCGGGGCCAGCGGGCGGACGGTGGCGGGTGCGTTCGGCCCCCCGGGCTGGGCAGGTGCCCGCGGCATCTGCTACGCCCTGGGTTGTGGCGAAGACGCACAAGGGCCGGGGGCAGAAGCGCGAAGCGGGGCGGAATCGCGCCAGCGCCGAGCGCTCGCGAGCATCTTCCGGCACCCGGCCCCTGCGAGAGCAGCTCGCCGCCGTGCCGGACCCGCTCGCCCTGCTGGAAGGGCTCTTCACGCACTCGCCAGTCCCATACGCCGTCTTCACCGCGGATGGGCACTGCCTGCTCATCAACCCCGCGTACCGGGAGATGTTCGGCGCGGAGCCTCCGCCCGAGTACGACCTCTTCCGCGACGAGCTCCTGGAGCGGCTCGGGTTCCTGCCGTACTTCCGCCGCGCCTTCGCGGGGGAGACGGTGCAGACGCCGGTCTTCTGGTACGACGTGCGGCAGCTCGAGCACATCCAGGTGAAGGATGCGAACCGCATCGCCATCTCCTGCAGCTGCTTCCCGCTGGCCCCCGCGGGCGCCGAGGTGGGCCACATCGCCATCGCGTACAAGGACGTGACGGCGGAGCTGCTGGCGCGCGAGGCGGAGCGGGTGGAGCGGGAGAAGCTGCACCAGCTCTTCGCCCAGGCGCCCGTGGCCATCAACGTCCTGCGCGGCGAGGAGCTGCGGTTCGAGTTCGCCAACCCGCTCCTCCAGAAGCTGATGGGCGGGCGCGAGCTGCTGGGCCGCACGCTGAAGGAGGCGATTCCGGACGTCTCGCCGGAGCTGGTGAGCCTGCACCTGGGCGTGCTGGAGCTGGGGGAGCGGGCCATCGCCAACGAGTTCCCTCTCATCATCGACTACACGGGCGAGGGGCGCGTCGAGACGAAGTTCTGGAACTTCATCTACGAGCCGCTGCGGGACGAGCGCGGCCGGGTGGACGGGCTGATGACGTTCGCCTTCGAGGTGACGGAGCAGGTGCTGGCGCGGCAGGCGGTGGAGAGCCAGCAGAAGTGGCTGGAGGCCGTGCTGGACCTGATGCCCATGCCGGTGGTGATGGTGGAGCCGGACACCGGCGCCATCAGCTTCTCCAACGCGGCCGCGGACCGGCTCCACGGCGGGCACATCCCCAAGCAGGAGTCCCTGCTCGCCTACTCCGAGCGGTTCCACATCACGGACCCGGCGGGCCGGCGGCTGGGCGCGGACGAGATGCCCGCCGCCCGCGCGGCCCGGGGCGAGCGGCTGGACGGGCTGGAGGTCGTCTGGCACACGGACGCCGGCCAGCACATGGTCAGCGTCCATTCGGAGGCGCTGCCCGCCATGCACGGGCACCCGTCCGTGGTGGTGATGCCCTTCCTGGACATCACCCGCCTGAAGACGGTGGAGCGGCACCTTCAGGAGGCCATCCGCGCGCGCGACGAGTTCCTCTCCGTCGCCAGCCATGAGCTGAAGACGCCGCTGACGTCCCTGGGGTTGCGGCTGCACGCGTTCGGCCGCGCCATCGAGGCGAATCCGGAGTCCGACGTCGCCCGCCGCCATGGCCGCGAGGTGGCGGCGATGCGCCGGCAGGTGACGCGGCTGGCGGAGCTCATCGACGGGCTGCTGGACGTGTCGCGCATCAGCACCGGGCGGCTGAAGATTCACCGCGAGCCGGTGGACCTGGGGGCGCTCGTGCAGGAGATGGTGGCGCGCTTCATCCCCGAGGCCGAGCGGGCCGGGTGCGTGCTGGAGTACCAGCCGCCCGCGGCGTCGTGCGTGGGCAGCTGGGACCGGCTGCGGATGGAGCAGGTGGTGTCCAACCTCCTGTCCAACGCGCTGAAGTACGGCGCGGAGCAGCCCGTCCACGTGCACGTGGAGGAGGAGGACGGGCGCGCGCGGCTGTGGGTGCGCGACGAGGGCATCGGCATCGACCCGGAGGCCCACGCGCGCATCTTCCAGAAGTTCGAGCGCGCCGTGTCCGAGCGGAACTACGGCGGCCTGGGCCTGGGGTTGTACGTGGTGCGCACGCTGGTGGAAGCCATGGGCGGCACCATCCGCGTGGAGAGCCAGCCCGGCGAGGGCGCCACCTTCATCGTGGAGCTGCCGCTCCAGGCGTCCGAGCTGGAGCAGCCATTCACACCCCATGCCGCACCCGCCGAGGGGCAGGCCGCCTCCTGACGGGGCGCGCGAGCCCCCTGCCCGTCTCCCGGACAGGCTGTGAGATAGGTCCCCCGGGAGGCGCGGAGAAGGTTATACGGAGGGGGCCGTGCGCCTCCTCGCGCTCCAAGTCCAGGACTTCCGAAACCTCCCCCAGGTCCAGCTCTCGCCCAGCGCCCACGCCACGATTGCCGTGGGGCAGAACGGGCAGGGCAAGACGAACCTGCTGGAGGCGCTCTACTTCCTGGCCACCCTGAAGCCGCTGCGCGCCGGCCGCCTGTCGGAGCTGGTGCGCTGGGGCACGCAGGGCGCGCGGGTGACGGGCCGCTTCCTCCTCAAGGGAGCGGAGCGGGAAATCTCCGTCGAGGTGGGCGGCGGCACGCGCCAGGCCTTCGTGGACGGGAAGAAGGCGTCCAGCCTGGAGGACTACTTCGGCGGCGTGTCCGTGGTGGCCTTCACTCCGGATGACTTGGAGGTGGTGAAGGGCGGGCCGGACGCGCGCCGGGCCTTCCTGGACCGCGCGGTGTTCAACCGCTTCCCGGCCTTCCTGCGCGAGAGCCGCGAGTACGCGCGCGCGCTGAAGAACCGCAACCGCCTGCTGCGCGACGGCAATGCGGTGGAGCCCGCCTACCTGGAGGCGTACGACGAGACGCTGGCGAAGGCGGGCGCGCGCATCTACGCGCGGCGCCGGGCGCTGATGGCGGAGCTGGCGCCCAGGGCGCAGGCCACCTTCGCGTCCATCGGCCGCACGGTGGACCCGGCCACGTACGGCTACCACCCCGCGCACCTGGGCGGCGACTTCGCCACCGCGGACGAGGCCGCGCTCGCCGCGTGCCTGCGCGAGTCGCTCACCGCGCGCATGCGGCGGGACTTGGACCGGGGCTTCACGTCGGTGGGGCCGCACGCGGACGACGTGTCGGTGACGCTGGGCGGGCGCAGCGCGCGGGCCTATGCGAGCCAGGGGCAGCAGCGCGCGCTGGTGCTCGGGTGGAAGATTGCCGAAATCGAGAACCTCGAAGCCTCGATGGGCTTCCTGCCGCTGCTGCTGCTGGACGACGTGTCGAGCGAGCTGGACCCGGAGCGCAACGCGTACCTGATGGACTACCTGGCGCGCAGCGGGGCGCAGGTGTTCCTCAGCACCACGGATGGCTCGCTGGTGCGGGGCGCGGCGGCGGAGGACACCCTCTGGCTGTCCGTGCAGGCAGGGCAGGTGGCGGTGCGCGGCCCGGAGGTCCCCGCCCCCAGCGCCGTCACGGAGTGACGCGCCGCCGCTGCCACGGCCAGTGGATGCGCCGCGCGGGGGCGTGGGCCTTCGCCTCCTCGGGGCTGACGTGCTCGAAGAAGGGGAAGCGGTACTCCGCCCACAGCACGCCGTAGGCCACGGCGAAGAGGAACGCGCCCAGGGCCAGCCACCAGGGCGTCTCCGTGGCCAGCGCCACGCCCGACAGCACCAGCATCGCCACGCCCAGGCCCAGCGACACCTCGCGCAGCCGCTTCGACTCGCTGAAGGCCATGCCCATGGACACCAGCGACAGGGCGAGCATCACCCACGCCATCCAGTAGGACGTCCGCGCGTACAGGTTGGCGATTCCCATCAGGAACAGCCCGAAGCCGAATATCGCGAGTCCACCGTCCATCGTGTCCTCCTCACCCGGAAGCCGCGCCGCGGGGGAGAGCGGGCAGCCACGCTGCGCGGATGGGTGCTGGAAGGAAGATGCGGCCCGGCGCGCGGGTGGGGGACTCCCCTGGCCCGGAGGCCCTCCGCGACTGATTGGGCACGGGGCGGACGGACACGGGCTGTCGCGGGCGCGGGAATACGGCGCGCGAGGTGTGACAGTGGACGTTTCGGGGTGTGGAAATCCTTGCGGCGGCGGCCCGGGTGACGCATGTCTGCTCGCGCAGCGGGCCGGAAGAGCCGACACGAAGAACGGTGCCATGTCGCGGACGATGTTGCTGCTCCTGTTGCTCCTGTCGCACCTGCCCATCGCGGGCTGTCGCCGCATGAGCTTCGAGGACTCCGTGCTGACGAAGCCGGACGTGCGCTACCGCGTGGGCCAGCTGCCCGAGCACTGGCGCCGGGTGTGGCTGGAGGGCAACGACCTCGCCTTCTCCGAAGAGGGCACCGGCCGCGCGCTGTCCGTCAACGCCACGTGCGAGGGGCATGACGACCCGCCGCTGCCCGTGCTCACCCGGCACCTGCTCGCGGGCTTCACGGAGCGGCAGGAGGTGTCGCAGCAGGTCGTCCCGCTGGCCGGACGCGAGGCGCTGCGCAGCCGCTTCCTGGCGAAGCTGGATGGGGTGCCGGTGCAGTTGGAGCTGGTGGTGCTGAAGAAGGACAACTGCGTGTTCGACTTCTCGTATGTGGCACCGCCGGCGCTCGCCGAGGCGCGGCTGGCGGACTTCGAGGGGCTGCTGGCGGGCTTCGAAGCGGAGCGCGCGAGATGATGTCGCCCCCCGTGGAGGCCGGTGCCGAGCGTCCGGGCCTGGTGGAGCGCGCGAAGGTGCACCTGTCGTCGCTGGGGGCCATGGCCCTGATGACGGGGCAGGTCTTCAGCCGCGCGGTGCGCCCGCCGTACAACTGGAGCGCGCTCGTCTACCACACGGAGTCGCTGGGGGTGCGCTCGCTGCCGATTGCGGTGCTGACGGCCACCTTCGCGGGGCTCGTCATCTCGCTGCAGTTCGCCTACTTCCTGGCGCGCTTCGGCGTGCAGTACACGGTGGGGCGCGTGGTGGTGCTCACGCTGTTCCGCGAGCTGGCGCCGGTGCTCACCGCGCTCACGGTGGGGGCGCGCATCGGCAGCGGCATCGCCGCGGAGCTGGGCTCCATGACGGTGACGGAGCAGGTGGACGCCATCCGTGCGCTGGGGGCGGACCCGCTGCGCAAGCTGGTGGTGCCGCGCGTGCTGGCGTGCCTGCTGGTGATGCCGGTGCTCACCATCTTCGCGGACGTCATCGGCCTGGTCGCCGGTGCGCTGGTGGTGCGCCTGCAGTATGCGATTACGTTCGACCTCTTCTTCCAGGGGGCGCTGGCCGCCGTCTTCATGGAGGACTTCGTCTCCGGCGTGTTCAAGGGCGCGGTGTTCGGCGTCATCATCGGGCTGGTGGGCTGCTTCAAGGGCCTCACCGTGGAGGGCGGCACCGAGGGCGTGGGCCGCGCCACCACGCAGACGGTGGCGATTACCTCCGTCACGGTGTGCCTGGCGGACTTCTTCATCACCAAGCTGACGCTGTACCTGTGACGCCATGCGCTCCGCCCGACGAAAGCAGGCGCCCGCCTTCGAGTTCAACACGCCCCAGCCGGGCGAGCAGCTCATCCACTTCGAGCACCTGACGAAGTCGTTCGGCGCCAAGCGCGTCTACGACGACGTGGAGCTGGACGTGCGCGCGGGGGAGACGCTGGTGGTGATGGGGGGCTCGGGCACGGGCAAGAGCGTGCTGCTGCGCTGCCTCATCGGCCTGTTGAAGCCGGACACGGGGCGCATCCTCTTCCAGGGGCATGACCTGACGGGCTTCTCGGAGGAGCAGTTCATCCCGCTGCGCCGGCACGTGGCCATGGTGTTCCAGGGGGCGGCGCTCTTCGACTCGCTGAGCGTGGGGGAGAACGTGGCGTATCCGCTGCGCGAGCACTTCCCGGACATGCCGGCGGACGAGGTGCGCCAGCGGGTGGCGGAGAAGCTGGAGTGGGTGAACCTGCCGGGCACGGAGGCGCTGAAGCCGTCCGACTTGTCCGGCGGCATGAAGAAGCGGGTGGGGCTGGCTCGGGCCATCGCGACGAACCCGGAGGTCATCCTCTGGGACGAGCCCACCACGGGGCTGGACCCCGTCACGACGCAGTCCATCAACGAGATGATCAACTCGATGAAGACGAAGCTCGGCTGCACCTCCATCGTGGTGACGCACGACATGGTGAGCGCCTTCGCGGTGGGAGACCGGCTGGCGATGCTGGCCAACCGGCGCATCGTCCAGGTGGGCACGCGGGAGGACATCCGGCGCTCCACGGTGCCGGAGGTGCGCGCCTTCCTGGACGCGCGCCGGGCCGAGCTGCTGCCGGGAGGCGAGTCATGAGCCTGTTCACCTCCGCCTCGGGCGAGCGCCGGCTGGCGCTGCGCGCGGGGCTGTTCGTTGCCATGGGGCTGGCGGTGGCGGGCGTGGTGGTGCTCTTCATCGGCCAGGAGTCGCGCCTGTTCGAGCGGCAGGCGGTGTACCGCGCGTACTTCACCAACGTGCAGGGGTTGAACGACCAGTCTCCCGTGTGGCTGGGAGGGCTGGAGGTGGGGAAGGTGACGGGCATCTACTTCTCCCAGGACCCGAAGGACCCTCGGCTGGAGGTGCGGCTCCGGGTGTCCACGAAGTACATGGACCGCGTGCGGGCGGACTCGGTGGCGCAGCTGGCGAGCATGGGCGTGCTGGGGGACAAGGCGGTGGATATCTCCCTGGGCAGTCCCACGGCGCCGCCGGTGGAGTCGGGCGGGGTGCTGAAGTCGTCGGCGGGGGGGGACATCTCCTCGCTGCTGTCGAGCGCGGGGCGGGTGATGGAGGACACGCAGGCCATCAGCAAGTCGCTGCGGGTGGCGGCGGAGGCGTACGCGGACCCGGCGCTGGCGAAGGACGTGGCGCGGAGCCTGTCGAGCCTCGCGACGCTGCTGGAAGAGGTGGAGAAGGGCGACGGCGTGCTGCACGCGCTCATCTACGACAAGGCGGCGGGGCGCGAGGTGCGCACGCTGCTGGCGAACACGTCGCAGGCGGCGCAGCGGGTGGACGGCGCGGTGGGGCACCTGGAGGCGCTGCTGCGCGAGGTGCGCACGGGTGACGGCACGGCGCACGCGCTCATCTACGGTGACGAGGGCGCGACGGCGCTGCGCGAGCTGGGCGCGGCGGCGGGGCAGCTGGCGGGGCTCATCGAGGACGCGAAGAAGAGCGAGAACGGGGCGGTGCACCAGCTGGTGTACGGCGACGCGAGCGGCATGTTCGCGGACCTGGGCAGCGCGGCGGCGGACCTGAAGAAGATTACGTCCACCGTGGCGAAGGGAGACGGCACGGTGGGCGGGCTCATCAGCGACCCGACTGTGTACGAGGACTTGCGCGAGGTGCTGGGCAACGTGAAGCGCAACCGCATCCTCCGCGCGCTGGTGCGGTTCTCGCTGAACAACCGCGAGGACCTGGAGCAGATGGGGGAGCCGCGGAAGGAGGAGAAGCCGGTGGCGGGGGGCGGAAGCCAGGTGGTGCCCGTGGCTCCGGCGCCCGCGGCGGCGGTGGCGCCTGTGAAGCCGGCGGAGCCTCCGTCGCCATAGTCGGCATGAGGCCAGCGGGTGTTGGATTCTGACCGGCATCGTGGACTGAGGTTCGGGTCAGCCTACGATGAGCGCCATGGCAGCTACGAAAGCCCATCTTGCTGTGGTGACTCTTGTTGGGCTCACCATGAGTTGCGCCACTGCGGGCACCTGCCTGGACTCCGAGACATGCTGCCTGCAACGACACCCTGGCAATCCTGAAGCGTGCGGGCTCTCGACATCCGAGGCCGCCGCCATCCTTGCGGCAGGCTCCGCCGCGGCCACGGCAGCAACCCTCTCATCCGTCGATGCCGAGGACGACCCCGACGAGGGCTGGCGACAGCACTGCATCGATACCTACGTCCTCTGCAAGAGCCAGAAGAAGCCGCGATGGTCGGGGGACTGTTACGCCTGCTTCCGCAACTGTGAGGGCCAGCGTCAGTGGCCGTTCGAACTGTGTTACCCACGTCCCTAGGAGAAAGATGTATGCCCGACCCGCGAGCCTGGGAGGCAATCAGGGAACTGGACCGTCGCGTCACCGAGCAGGGGCAGTCGTTCTCGCTCACGGATGAAGTTCGCGCCCTCCTCATGGACACTTCGTCAGATGTTGCCATCACGCCAGAAGAGGCTGAGCGGGCGCTCCTCAGCGAAGCGAGCGCGGCTGAGCTGCTGAAGGAGATTGCGAAGCGCATTCGCATGGGGTCGCGTCGCCTGTCGCGCGCGTTGGTAGATTCTGCTCGATGCCAGGAAGCTGGTGATACGGAGGCAGCGCGCAAGCTGCTGATGGATGTGCTCGCAGTCGAAGTCGTTCCGCACTATCGGGAGATCATCCGGACACAGCTCGACGCTTTGGATGACGAATCGTAAAGGGGCCACCGTTAGCGTGGTCCCACCGGCCAGCCGAGGAGTACCGTTTTTCCCATGGCACTATCAGGACTGCGGGACGTCAGCGGACCAGCAGCTCACGGAACAGGATGTCGCCGAGCTGGAGTCGCTTCACTGCGTCGACGAAGCGCTCATTCGCGATGATGATGGTCTCGAACTCGCGAAGGCGGAAGAGGTCCCCGTCTTCTGGCAGGGTCGTCCCATCCAGTACCGGGGCCTCCGCCGGGTAACTGTTCCGATGGCTGCCACACCGGCTACAGGGCGCCTGCCAGCTCGATGGGTAACACGAGGGATGAAGGCTCCCACGCACCTGGATCTCCAGGTCGAACAGCTCCGGCGGGTGCTTGCCCCGGTAGCGCAGGTCTCCCGGAGCGCCGTGGAGGCCACGCATGCCCGAGGCCTGGAGCTTCTCCAGCGTTTCACGTGAGGCCCACAGCGCCCAGGGCGCCTGGAAGTAGAAGTCGCCGAAGCGCCCCGAGGACTTCCCGGTGACTGGGCCGAGCTGGGTCCCCGGCACCAGCGGGGCTCCGGCGGGAACCCGAGGCCGCAGCAGCTCGCAGAGTTCCTGGTACGTCTCCAGCGATATCTCTTCGAGGCTCCGAGCTTCTTCCAGCAATCCTCGCTCCGGGAAACCGGAGAGGTCCACCGTCGAGTACGCCTCGCCGAGGCCGCCATGCCCACCGCACAGCGCGCACGCGACGCTGGGAATGCACCATGGGCTCACACCATCGATGGTTCCCGTGTGCTGGGTGTCCGCGTCTTCGCGAACCTCGTAGAACTTCATTCACACCTCGACTGATACTTCGCACCAGCCATGGCAGTACGAGCCGCTACACGCCGGTGAACCCTGGAACGCAGTGCACGAGTATCCATAAGTCCATCCCGAGTAATGGGTTCCTGTCACGTAGGCTGAGGTCGTAGATTTCAATACGGACTGCTGTGCAGCCGGGCGCCCCACCGCCCGTACGCCTCCGCCGCGTTGCCACATCGGACGTCTCGGCCCGTATCCGCGACGAGGCTCCGAGCGGCCGTGCCGTGAAGCCCCGCCATGCCCCGTACCACCCCTCCGTGATACCGACCTGCCCGTGTCCCGCTCCCGGCTCGCCACCGTCCTGCAACCGTACCCGCTCCGCCGTCAGCTCGAGGAAGCCGACTGTGGCCCTGCCTGCCTGGAGATGGTCTCCGCGTACCACGGCGGCCGCCACGACCTGGCCTTCCTGAAGGAGCTGGCCCATGTGCAGACGGGCGGCGTCACCCTGCTCGACCTGTCCACCACCGCGGAGAAGGTCGGCTTCAAGGCCCGGGGCTTCCTGGTGGAGGACTTCTCCGACCTGGATGACGAGGAGGGCCGCGCCATGCTGCCCGCCATCCTCCACTGGGAGGAGAACCACTTCGTCGTCCTCTACAAGCTGACGCCGAAAGAAGCCCTCATCGGAGACCCGGCGCTGGGCCTGCGCCGCATCCCGCGCGCGCAGCTGGCAGACCACTGGAACGGCATCCTCCTCACGCTGGAGCCCACCGAGGCCCTCTTCCGTCCCGTCGAGGTCCCCGGTGCGCCCGTCGCACGGAAGGGCCTCGGCAGCCTGCGCCGCTTCGGCCGGGGCCTGCTGCGCTACCGCGTGCTGCTGTTCCAGGTGCTGCTCACCACGGTGCTCCTCCAGGCCCTCGCACTCACTCAGCCCTTCCTCATCCAGGGACTGGTGGACAAGGCGGTGGGTGGCCGCGACGTGACGCTGCTGACCGCCGTGGGCGTGGGCCTGGGCGTGCTGCTGGTGTCCCAGGTGCTGGTGACGGTGGCACGCGGCACGGGCCTCTTCATGCTGTCCAGCGGCTACTCGGTGCTGCTGCTGGCGCAGTTCTGGAAGCGCCTGTTGTCGCTGCCAGTGTCGTTCTTCGCCCGGCGCCACCGGGGTGACTTGCTCCAGCGCATCGAGGACCACCAGCGCATCCGCCGCATCCTCCAGGGCGCCTCCGTCTCGGTGCTCCTCGACCTCATCATGCTGGTGGGCTACGGCGTGGTGCTCTTCCTCTACGACGCCACCGTCTTCGGCATCTTCCTGACGGGCGCCACTGTCTACACGGTGTGGACGCTGCTGCTCATGCCCCGGCGCACCGTGCTGGACCACCAGCGCTTCCGCGTGGCCGCGGACGCCAGCCGCCTGGAGATGCAGATGCTCGGCGGCATCCAGACGCTCAAGGCGTGCGGCGCCGAGCGCCAGGCCCGCGCCCGCTGGGAAAAACTCCAGGCGCGCGAGGTGGAGGCCGGGCGCCGCATCTGGCTGCACGACACGCTGCACACCTCCGGCGCGCAGCTCGTCAACCAGTCCGTGTACGTGGGCATCCTCGTGTACGAGGCGCACCTGGTGCTCGCGGGCCAGCTCTCGCTCGGCCAGATGGTGGCCACGCTCGCCATCCTCGGCCTGGTGCTCGCGCCGATGCAGAACCTGGTGATGTTCATCCACCAGCTCCAGGACGTGTTCATCTCCCTGCGCCGCGTGGACATCGTCTACGACGCCGAGCCCGAGCTGCGCGACGACGCGGTGCCCGCCACCGGCGCCCTGACGCACGCGCCAGAGCTGAAGCTGGAGGACGTCACCTTCCGCTACGGCTCTCCCAACGAGCCGCCCGTGCTGGACGGCGTGAGCTTCACCATTCCGGCCGGGAAGATGACGGCGGTGGTGGGCCGCTCGGGCGCGGGCAAGACGACGCTCACCCAGGTGCTGTACGGCCTCTACCGGCCACAGCACGGCCGCGTGCTCTATGACGGCAGGCCAATTGAATCCATCGACCCCACGGCCCTGCGCCGCTCGGTGGCCTTCGTGTTCCAGAAGACGGACATCTTCGACGGCACGCTGGCGGAGAACATCGCCCTGGGCGACGACACCCCGGACCCGGACCGGCTGCTGCACGCCGCGCGCACCGCGTGCCTGGACTCGCTCCTGGAGCTGCCCAACGGGCTGAAGACGAAGATTGGCGAGGCCGGTGTGCGCCTGTCCGGCGGCGAGGAGCAGCGCCTGCAGCTCGCCCGCGCCATCTACCGGGACCCGCGCGTGCTCTTCCTCGACGAGGCCACCAGCCACCTGGACGCGGAGCTGGAGCGCGCGATTACCGAGGCCCTCCAGCGGGAGGCCGCCGGCCGCACGCTCGTCGTCGTGGCCCACCGGCTGTCCACCGTGCGCCGCGCGGACAAGATTGTCGTCCTCGACAAGGGCCGCGTGGTGGAAGAGGGCACCCACGACGAGCTGGTCGCCATTCCCGGCGGGCGCTACCGCTCGCTCGTCGAGAACCAGATGGAGCAGCGCTGATGACGCCCGAGCCCCGCCGAGACGATGACCTGGACGCCGACCCCGCCCTCACCGACGAGCTGCGCGCGGTGATGCACCCCCGTGCGCTCCGCCCCCTGGCCTTCACCCTGGTCCTGGTGGTGGCGCTGGCCGTGCTGGCGTGGGTGGCCTCGCGCACGGTGCTCGCCGCGCTCTGGAGCTGAGCCGCGTCTACCCGCGCCCCGCATGGCGGGCGAGCGCCCGGACGAAGTGGCCGGCGATGTCCGAGCCGGCCCGCGCGTCGAAGCCGAGGAACATGGCGGAGCCGTTGAGCTCCAGGAACCGCGGCACGCCGTCCGCGCCGCGCTTCAAGTCCAGCCCCGTCCACCGCAGGCCCAGCACCTCGCACGCCTTCACGCAGTCGCGCGCCACCTCGGGCGGCAGCGCTACCTGCTCGATGCGCTCCTCGTTCTGCCGGAAGTCGAGCGCGGAGGTGACGATGCGCAGGCTGGCGATGACTTCCCCGTCCAGCACGTACACGCGAAGGTCCTCCCCGGGCAGCAGCTCCTGGAAGGTGACGGGCGCGCCGGCCAGCGCGGCGAGCCGCTCGTCGGTGAGGTCCTCGGCGGTCAGCTCACGCGTGGCGGCGCCGCCCATGACGGGCTTGTAGGCCACGCGCCCTCCGGCGGCGAAGCGGCGCACCGCCTCCGCGTCGTTGCTCCACAGCGTCCGGGGCACCGGTAGGCCCGCGGCCTTGAGGGCGCTGAGCTGCACCGGCTTGTGCATGAGCCAGTCCGACGAGGGCGGGTTGTACATGGGCACGCCCAGGTGCTCCCACCGGCTCATCAGCCCCATCAACAGGGTGGCCTTCTCGCGGAAGGCCGTGAGTGTGGTGCGCCAGTCCGCATCCATGGCCTCCTGCGCATCCACCCCGAAGGCGAGCGGCCCCGCATGCAGGCCGCGCACGTAGACGGCGGCGGGCCGTCCCAGGGGGCGCCCGTCCGCGATGATGCCGTCCACGTCGTCGGTGAGCGACAGCCGCGTCTCGTCCGGGAAGGCCAGCGTGTCCAGCACCACGGCCTCCACGCCCTCGGCGCCCAGGCGGCGCGCCACCTCGCGGATGTGGGGGTCCTCGCTCGAGCCCACCAGCGCCACCGCGCCTGTCCGTGTCCCTCGCGTCATCGTGCCCGCGCGCCTCCCGTCATGGCCTTCGATACGGGCATACGGAGCCGGGAGCTACCGCTGGGTGTCGGGGACGTCGGTTTCCTCACCCACCATCATCGTGGTGACCTGGGCGCTCCGCTGCACCTCGGGCGGCCGGGGCGGTGGAGCCAGGTCCCTCACGAACAGGGCGGGAGGCCTTCTCTGGGAGTCGGGCTTGCGCATGGGGCTGCCTCCACGGTGTCCACGAAAGCCGTCCGGCGCCAGGGGCGGGCTTCCCTTCGTCGCACGGCCGGGAAGCGGCCCGGGGAGCGGTCGCCGCGGAAAGTGAAACGGCGGGCCCCCACACCTTCGTGGGAGACCCGCCGCTCACTACCAGGAACTCTCGTTCGCTGGACCCTTGGGTCTAGCGGTACGTCGTCTTCATGCTGTTCATGCGGGTGCGCTGACCCGCGCTGAACGTGTTCATGCAGGAGTCGTAGCTGTAGTCCATGAAGTTGGTGATGGGGTCCAGACCGGCCGTCGTGCAGGTGTCACGGCCCGTGGGGCAGCCGGAAGCCGGCGAGGCCTCGGGCGGGGTGTCGCTCACGCTGTCACCGGGGCTGGCGCAGCCGCCCTGGAACGTGTGGTACAGGCCGAGCCAGTGGCCGACCTCGTGGGTGCCCGTGTCGCCCTGGTTGTAGTTGGTGGCCGAGCCGCCGGGCAGCGAGGAGTTCAGCACCACCACGCCGTCCATCTTCCCGGCGGCGTTGGTCCAGGGGAAGGTCGCCCAGCCGAGCAGGCCGCCACCGGGGGCGGAGACGTAGAAGTTCAGGGTCTCCTTGCCGCCGCGGCGCAGCGTGTTCTTCATCGCCGACTCACCGGAGGAGCCCGGCTGCGCGCTGTACCAGGTGCTGTTGTTGGTGGTCGTCGTGCCCGCCAGCGTGAACGTCGCGCCCGTGGACGCGTACGCGGCGTTGAGCACGGCCAGCTGGTTGTTGATCTGCGTCGTCGTCACACCACCCGTGCCCGTGCTGGTGCGGATGATGTGGAACCAGGTCGGCACCGTGAAGGCCTGCGCCGTCACGCGGCCCTCCAGGGCCAGCTGCGCACGGCGGGCCTCGAAGTCCGCCTCCACCTGCGCCACCGTCTCCGGGTCCAGGTCCGGGTTGCCGCACTTGCGGGTATCCGTCGCGGCCTCCTCGACGGGCTCCCCGGCCTGCAGCTCAGACTCGTCAACGGGACCACAACCGACCATCGCCACCAGGGCACCAACAGTCACAGCCGACTTCCCGAAAACTCCGCGCATGCGTCCACCCTCCAAGGTGAATGACGCGCGTCTTGTATATGAATCCGGAAATATAAACAATGCGAGAAGTAACTAGTAAAACCGGATTACATGTATGTCTGGAATGACTCGATACGGGTTTTTTTCCACCCGGCTGTTTCGAGGTGCGCGGAAGTCTAGGCTCGCGCCCCCGCGAGGAGGACACGTGAAGGCCCGACTCACCCTGCTGCTGCTGGCCGCATCGCTGCTGACGTCCGTGGAAGCCCATGCCGCGCCGCGCCGTCTGGTGTTGCTCTTCACCGGAGACAACCAGGGTGAGATAGCGCCGTGCGGCTGCAAGGCGGAGCCCCAGGGCGGGCTGGCACGGCGGAAGACGGCCGTCGAAGCGGAGCGTGCGCGGGGCGTACCGGTGGTGTTGCTGGACGCGGGTAACGCGCTGTTCCGCAAGCCGTTGCGTCAGGATGACGCAGTCGTCCAACAGCGCGCGGACCTGGTGCTGGAGCAGATGGAGGCGCTGGGCACGGCGGCCATGGCGGTGGGCGCGCGGGACTTGTCCCACGGCCTCGCGTACCTCCAGAAGGCCACGCGCGGGCCGAAGAAGCAGCTGAAGCTGCTGTCCGCCAACCTGGTGGACAAGGCGGGCAAGGCGCCCTTCGCGGCGTCCACGGTGGTGGAGGCCGGGGGCCTCAAGGTGGGCGTGGTGGGCGTGTCGCCCGAGGGCGCCGTGGCCGGAGAGCCCGCGCTGACGGGCCGGGCGCCCCTCGACGCGGCGCTGGCCGAGGCGCGCAAGCTGCGCCAGGCGCGCAAGGTGGACGTGGTGGTGGTGCTGGCGGCGGTGCCCTACCAGGAGGCCATGAAGCTGGCGCTGCTGGCGAACGACGCGGTGGACTTCGTGGTGCAGTCCAGTGAGAACAAGGGCCTGGGCATCGGCAAGCGGGTGGGCACCCACGCGGCCGTGTTCCCCGCGGGCGAGCTGGGCCGGCAGTTGACGCGGCTGGAGCTGAGCGTGGACGGGCCGGGGCCTTCGGTGGACCTGGGCATGGGCTCGCGGACGCGGCAGCAGCTCCAGGTGGTGGAGGGCAACCTCCTGAAGGCGCACGAGCGCCTCAATGCCACCCAGGACGCGCAGGCGCGCGCGGACCTGTCCCGCACCATCGTCGAGCTGGAGGGCCGCCTGCGGCAGCTGGAGTCGGAGGCGGAGGTGAAGCCGGCGGCCGGCGGTCGCTCGCACCAGCTCTCCTACATCACCCTGGGAGAGGCGGTGGCGGACGACCCGGCGCTGAAGCAGCGCGTGGAGAAGCTCGAGCCGCCCGGCTCCGCCATGCCCGTGCCCTGACGCGTCCGTCCGACTTCGTACGCGGCGCCGAGGCCGGAGGCGCCAGGGTGCTCCGGCCTCGTCGTTTCCGGTGACTTCCGGCGGGGGCTCGGCTCCAATCCGCCGCCATGAACGCGCTCGCCCTTCGTGAGGACCGCTTCCTGGACGTGCTCCGGCGGCTCATCGCCCTGACGCCGAAGCTGCAGAACAACCCCGCTGCGGGCCTGGTGCCCGAGGAGCGGCTGGCCGCCCAGGTGGTGCTGGACGCGCTGGCCCCGCACCTCCAGAGCGGCTTCATCCAGGCCGAGTCCCTGGCCGCGGCCGGCAACGAGTCCCGCCCCTGCCTGGTGCTCACCGTGAAGGGCAGCGACGCGGCGGCCGGCGCGCTGGGCTTCGTGGGCGCGCACTTCGACGTCGTCCCCGCGGACGAGAAGGGCGAGGGCTGGGAGCGCAGCCCCTTCACGCTGTGGGAGGGGCCCGGCGGCGTCCTCTACGGGCGCGGCGTCACCGACTGCCTGGGCCACGTGGCGGTGCTGACAGACTTGCTGGCGCAGCTCGCCGAGCGCGGTGAGCGCCCGCGCCGCACGCTGAAGGTGGTGCTCATCTCCAACGAGGAGTCCACGGACCTGCCCGGCCTGGGCCTGGGCTACGTGGCCGAGCAGGGCCGGCTGAAGGACCTCGCGGGCCAGCCGGTGTACTGGCTGGACAGCGCCAACTTCGGCCCCACGCTGGGCACCGGTGGCATCGCCCTGTGGGAGCTGAAAGTCACCGGCGTGGGCGGGCACTCGGGAATGCCGCAGAACTGCGTCAACGCGCTGGAGCTGGGCATGGCGGCGTCGCTGGAGCTGGCGCGCTTCTTCCGCGAGCGCTTCCCGCCCACCGAGGACGAGAAGAAGTGGGGCTTCCTCTCCTCGTCCAGCCTCAAGGCCACGGTGGTGGAGGGGCCCAACGCGAAGGAGACGAAGATTCCCTCCGACGTCACGCTGCGCGGCGACGTGCGCCTCACGCCCTTCTACGACTTGAAGGAGATGCAGCGCACGGTGACGGACTTCATGCGCGAGCTGGATGCCCGGCTGGAGCGCGACGAGGCCATCCCCGGCTTCCCGCGCACGCGCACCGCGGCGGGCAAGCGCGGCACGCTGTCCTTCCGCTTCCCGGGCAGCGGGACGGAGGGCATCGCGTGCCGGCTGGACTCGCCGGGGCTCCAGGCGCTCAAGGACGCGATGCAGGCGGTGCGCGGCGTGGCGCCCACGCCCTTCTCGCTCACCGGCTCGCTGCCGCTCGTGAGGGATTTGCAGCGCCAGGGCTGCGACGTGCAGATAACGGGCTTCGGGGAGATGGCGTACTACCACGCGCCCAACGAGCAGGCGCGGCTGGAGGACTTCCGGCAGGGCTTCACCATCCTCCGCGAGCTGCTCGTGCGGCTGTAGCGCCGCGGGAGGCTCACGATGCGGGTCGCCGAAGCGTTCCTCACGCGGCAGGGCCAGGTGCAGGCGCTCTGGCCCTATGAGTCCTCCTACGACGTCCACCACTTCCTCTTCGAGGCGGACGCACGGAGGCTCGCGGCGCTGGTCGACGCCCTCCGCGCCTTCGAGCGCACGGCCGAGGTGGCGACGCTGGTCGACTACCTTGCCCGCGAGCGCCCGGACTTCGACCGCGCGCTCGACGAGGTGCGCTGGCATGTCCCCGCGTCCGAGCTCGAGGCCTTGATGCGCGAGGACGGCGACGCGCGCGCGGCGTGGCTGGATGCGCGCGAGGGTACAGGGTGGGTGCGGGCGCATCGCTACCAGCAGCTCCGGTTCGGCGTGCGGCGCTTTCGAGCGCTCGTCGAGAGGGAGGCCGCGCGGGAGCTGATTCATTCCGAGGCGGAGGTGCTCTGGCGGCTCGTGCGGGAGTCCCCCGCTCCGGGGGCCATCGTCCAGACGGCCCGGGAGCGCGCCAGGGAGGGCCACTCGCACGAGGTCTTCGGACTCTGCCTGCAGACGGCGCTGCTCCCGGAGGCCGACGACCTGGGAGGGGGTGTCCTCTTCAGCCTCGACATCGGCCCGGGGGACCCGGGGCCGTACCCGCTGCCACGGACGCTCGTCTCCGAGGTGTTCCGGGCCTCCGCCCTGCTCTCGGATGGCCGCCATGAAGAGCTGGGGGCCATCACCTGGGGCGTGGGCGAGGACCTGGAGCAGGTGGCCCGCGAGCTCCGGCTCTCGGGAGGGCAGTACGCCTCGACGGAGCTGGCGGACGCGCTGGCCCGGCTGGGCGCGCGGGGCGCGTGTGCCGTGTCCTTCACGGCGCTCAGGCGGGACGCGGAGGGCTGACGCTGTCGCGCGTCCATCCTTCCGGCGCACATGTCCGTGGACAGCGGCCGGGGCCGGTGGGCACAGTCGGTCCGCGCCGTATCGAGGGCCGCGGGCACCTCCGCCCGCGCCGGACTCGGGCGCGAGGAGTGGTGACACCGTGAGAGACCTGCTGATGATTCCGGGCCCGGTGGAGTTCGAGCCAGAGGTGCTGCAGGCGCTGGGCGCTCCCACGCTCGGCCACACGGACCCGGCCTTCATCGCCATCTTCGGCCGGGCGCTGAAGCGGCTGCGCGAGGTGTGCCTGGCCCCCGGCGCCCAGCCCTTCGTGGTGGCCGGCTCCGGCACCCTGGCCATGGAGCTGGCGGGCGCCAACCTAGTGGAGCCGGGAGACGCCGCGCTGGTGGTGAACACCGGCTACTTCAGCGACCGGATGGCGAAAATCCTGGAGCGGCACGGCGCGAAGGTGACGCACGTGCGCGCGGCCCCGGGTGACGCTCCGTCCGTGGACGAGGTGGAGACGCACCTGGCGCGCGGAGGCTTCAAGCTGCTGGCCGTCACCCATGTGGACACCTCCACCGGGGTGCTGACGCCCGTGGAGGCGCTGGTGAAGGCCGCGCGCAAGCACGGCGTGCTGTCCGTGGTGGACGGCGTGTGCGCCACCGCCGGCGAGGCGTTCCACCAGGACGCGTGGGGCGCGGACGTGTACCTCACCGCCAGCCAGAAGGCGGTGGGCGTGCCGCCCGGGCTGGCGCTGCTCACCGTGGGGCCCCGCGCGCTGGAGGCGTGGCGCGCGCGCAAGGTGCCGGTGGCCAGCGTCTACTCGGACTGGGCGGAGTGGCTCCCCATCATGGAGGCGTACGAGGCGGGCAAGCCGGCGTACTTCGCCACCCCGCCCGTCAACCTCGTCTGCGCGCTGGACGTGAGCCTGGGGCAGGTGCTCGCCGAGGGCATGGAGGCGAGATTCGCCCGGCACCAGCGCATGGCGCGAGCCTTCCGCGCGGCGTGGAAGGCGCTGGGCCTGCGCATGCTGCCGGTGTCCGACGCCGTGGCCGCCCACACCCTCAGCGCCGTCTACTACCCGGACGGCGTGGACGCGTCGCTGGTGGGGCGCGTGAAGGGGCAGGGCATCGTCGTGGCCGGCGGCCTCCACCCGGAGCTCAAGGCGCGCTACTTCCGCGTGGGCCACATGAACCGCGTGGGCCCCTCGGACGTGCTGGCCGCCGTGGGCGCCGTGGAGCGCGCCCTGCTCGCCGCCGGCCACGAGTCGGAGCCGGGCGCGGGCGTCGCCGCCGCCCAGGCCTCGCTCGCCGCGAGCTGACGCCCCGCGTCGGACGGCCACCCCCTGTCGGTTCATCTCCCCCTCCCGGTCTGCTCAACCGGGAGGGTTTCGTCTTCCCTGGGAGACAATTGCGTCCAGCCAGGAAGAATGATTCGACAGGAATAGAAAAGTATGAGAGGGTTGGCATCCCGGAAGTGGGGGGAATCAGGCCAAGCCGGAAGTACCTGCCAGATTCACGGGCAGTCCATTTCCGAGCCTGACCTGGAGCGTCCCCTCGGGGGAGATGACCATGCACCTGAGTACTGAATCGACGAGCGCTGGCGGCGCGGCCTGGGAGCTGGAGCTGCGGAGGCTTGCGGCGAGCGACGAGGACACGGCGCGGGGGATGTTCTTCCAGGGGACGTTGGACGTCGTCGGCTTCCTGGGCGGTGAGGGCGCGGTGGCCCGGTGCAAGGGCGTGGCGGGCCTGTGGGAAATCAACCCCGTGCACATGTACCCCATCAGCAAGTTCCTGCGGATGACGTCCACGGCGGCGCGGCTGCTGGCGCCCCAACTGGACGGCTTCGAGGGGGTGCTGCGGCGCATGGGGACCCAGGCGACGGTGGACTTCCTGTCGTCCATGTTCGGCAGGGACCTGATGCAGACGGCCAGCGGCAGCCCGCGCAAGCTGCTGCAGTCACTGGGTGACTCGTACCGTGCGGCGGTGAGCTACGGCGAGCGCTACCCGCTGTGGACGAGCGAGAAGAGCGCGCGCTTCATCATGCGGCGCGACTTCATGCCCGCCGCGTACCACGAGGGGACGCTGCTGAGCGTGCTGGAGGCCATCGGCGCGCGCGACGTGCGGGTACACGGGCGGCAGGTGGCGCTGCTCGATAGCGAGTACGAGCTGTCCTGGAAGTGAAGTAGCCTGTCCGCCTGCATGAAGGCGGGACCAGGCATGGTGGCATCCGGAGTCTGTCCCGAGAGGCGACACCGTGCGCGACGGTGGGCCCGGCGTTCCGGGCGGCTCTTGGCCCTGGCCGCGCTGCTGTTGGCGGGCGGCGTGGCCGCGCAGACCTCGGTGGACCGGGCCTTCGTGAGCGTCACCCTGGCGCCGGGCACGTCGCTTGGTGAACGCGTGGGGTGGCTCACGCAGCGGCGCCAGCTGGATGTCTTCCTGAGCCTGCCGCCGCTGTTCCTGGACGGGACGCGGCTCATCCTGGCCCCGACGGTGACGTACGGCAGCCGCGTGCTGTCGGTGGAGGGGAGTGGGCTGCGGGCGGAGGACGCGTCGGACTACCGCCTCCACCACGTGCAGCTGGGCCTGTCCCTCATCCGCCCCCTGCCGCCGAAGTGGCTGTTCATCCTGAGCACGTCTGCGTCGGCGCGGAGCGACTTCCGCGACGGGTTCAAGCCCGGGGAGGACCTGACGTGGACGGGCGTCGCGCTGGCGAGCTACTCGCTGGACGCGGAGCGGAGCGTGAAGCTGAACTTCGGGCTCGTCGCGGTGTACCCGTACGACCTGCTGCCGGTGATTCCGCTCGTGGGGCTGGTGTACCGCAAGGGGCCCTTCATCGCCGAGGTGGGCTTCCCGCGCGTCCACCTCCTGAGGCGGCTGGGGGAGGGGCTGGAGGCCGGCATCACGGGGAGCTTCGAGCGGCAGACGTTCCACACCTCGCTGTCGCAGGCGCGGGATGCGCTCGGCGCGCACTACGTGCAGGAGACGACCTTCCGCGTGGGGCACGCGCTGAACGTGCGGCTGGCGGGAGAGCTGTGGCTGAACACGTCCGCGGGGCTCATCGTGGCCAACGGCTTCACGTTGCTGGACCGCGAGCGTGAGCGGATTGGCGGCATGGACCTGGGCGCGGCCGCCTCGCCCTTCGCCCGGGTGGACCTGAGCTGGCGTCCCGCGCCGCGCGTCCCGGCAGCGGTCTGTCCGGCGCCCCCGGGCGATGCGATGGACGGTGCCGCGTCACGGCTCGGCGAGCCGCGGGTCCGGTAGTCCGGCTCGCCGCTGGTATCCACCGCGCGTGCGTGGGTGGCGGCGGAGGGAGGCCGCCCCCGTGGCCGATGGCCAGAACGCCCGGTGCCCTGAGGTCCTCCAGCTTCTTCTTCGTGAACCTGCCCACCGACTCGCGCCCCTTCGCGAAGGGGCAGATGGATCCGGGGTGAGTCTCTTTCGGCATGGATATACCTGCCACGGTCAGCCAGGTATAAACTGGGCGGCGGACCCTTGGAGGAGCCATCCATGCAGACCCCCGGCCCCGCGCCGCGTACGACCACCACTCGGGACGCACCGCCCCCCTTCGCCCCGGAGCGTCGTCACCTGCTCTTCAAGGTGGAGCACACCCGGTACGAGTTCCTCCGGACGCTGGAGCGCAGGGGCAACGGCGAGGTGCTCCTGCTGGCCGAGCGCCGCGAGCGGCATGGGCTGGCGGGCCCTGTCGTCGTCAAGCACGTCCGCTCACCCGCGGACCCCCTGCGGCGGCATCGGCTGGCGGAGGAGGTGCAGCTCGCCTACCGGCTCCACCATCCGGCCATCGCCCAGGTGCACTACTTCAAGGTCCACCAGGGCGCGCCGTACGTCATCATGGAGCACGTGGACGGGCCCTCACTGGAGACGGTGCTGGGGCTCATGGCCATGCGCCGCGCACCGGTGTCCACCGTGTTCGCCCTTCATGTCGCGACGGAGGTCGCGGACGCCCTGCACCACGCGCACACGCTCACGGACGGACAGGGGCGACCGCTGGGGCTGGTGCACCGGGATGTCAGCCCGCGCAACGTCCGGGTGGCCCGGACGGGCGAGGTCAAGCTGACGCACTTCGGGGTGGCGTACTCGCACCTGGTGGGCCGTGAGGAGACCGCCGAGGCGCTGCTCAAGGGGGACGTGGCGTATGCCTCGCCGGAGTACCTGCATGGCAAGCCCCTCACTCCTGCCTCGGACGTCTTCTCGCTCGGGCTGGTGCTGGTGGAGCTGGCCACCGGGCGCCACCTCTTCGCGGAGGCCGTGGAGACGCTGGAGGTACCTCCGCCCCGGTCGTCGGTCCTCCGTGTGGAGGAGGCGCCTTCGCTGCCGCTCACCCAGATGCTCGCGGTGGTGGAGCGCTACACCCCGGCGGACGTGGAGCAGGCGGTGGCGGGCCTGCCCCCGGACGTGCGCGCCGTCCTGCACCGCGCGCTGCGCAAGGAACCGTGCGAGCGTTACGCCTCCGCCGGGGAGCTGTGCGCCGCGCTGCGCGACTGTCTGAGCGCGGCGGTGGCGCGAGAGGGCCGGCCCTACGCACGTGCCGAGGCGGCCCTGGAGCTCGCCCGGCTCACCACGGACGCCAGCGCCTCACGGGACCAGGTGGAGCTGCTGGACGAGAGTCTCTTCCAGGCCGGCCTGGAGGCGCACGAGCTGGGGCCTACCGGCCCAGGGCGCCCGCCATGATGACGAGCGCCTTGAGCTTCTCCTCGTCCAGCTCCTCGGAGAGCGTCAGCAGCCGGCGCAGCAGGGGCGTCTCCTTCTTCGCGCCACGACGGGCCTCGCGGGCGAGGCCCAGCAGCTCGTCCGTGGAGATGCGCAGCACCATGGCCACCTTGCGCAGCGTGGACACCCGGGGCAGCATCTTCCCGCGCTCCATGCGGCTGTAGACCATGGGGTGCATGTCCAGCAGGGCGGCCACCTCCACCTGCGTGAGTCCCCGGCGTGCGCGGGCTTCGCGCAGCGCCTTGCCAAACGTCGCTCCCAGCTCTTCGTCCATGTGCGGGCGGCAGCGTAGCGGAAATCCTCCTTGCGAGGGCGGGCCTGGCAGCGCCTCCTCGAGGGTGCCCGGGACGGTGCGGAGCGACGCGGCATGAGGAGGGACGGCCTCCACCCCCCGCACCCCGGGCGAGGTGCAGGGGAGGTGATGCTATACCTTGGACGGTGATGGTGTGGTAAGCAGCACGGTCGGTGCCTCCCTCTCCTCCCCGGCTGGCGGGGCGCCGCACCGCCGCGCGTGGCTTCACGCCCGTGCCAGGGTCGGGTCATCCGCGCTCGAGCGCCGGGGAGTCCGCATGAGAGAAGCGCACATCCTCCACCTGCCGCCCGGCACCGACATCGCCGGGTTCGTCCTGGGCCCCCTGCTGGGAGCGGGAGGCTGCGGTGCGGTGTACCGGGCCGTCGGGGGAGGGGATGAGGTCGCGCTCAAGCTGCAGTCGCTGCGGAGGCTTGCCGGCTGGCCGGTGCGCGAAGGCACCATCCTCCTGCGTCTCGAGCACCGCAACGTGGTGGGCTTCCGTGCGTGTGGCCTGTACCCGGGACACGCGCCTTGCTGGTTCTACCTGGCCATGGAGTACGTGCGCGGGCGCACGCTGCAGCAGTGGGTGGACGAGGAGAACCCGGGCGCGCGGCGCGTGGCGGGGCTGCTGCTGGGAATGGCCCGGGGCCTGGAGGCCACCCACGCGGCACAGGTGCTGCATCGGGACATCAAGGAGCACAACGTCGTGGTCCGCGAGGAGGACGGGGAGGCGGTGCTGGTGGACTTCGGCGTGGGGGACTACGCCGGCGCTCCGAGGCTCACCCACGGTGTGCTACCGCCGGGCACCCCGCGCTACCGCAGTCCGGAAGCCCTGGCCTTCCGCCGGGCCAGCAGTCTCACCTCGGACGTCCGCTACGTGGCCACGCCCGCGGACGACCTGTATGCGCTGGGCGTCGTCCTCTACTGGATGCTCACGGGGCTGCATCCCTTCGTGGAGGTGGAGACGCCCTCCCAGGTGGAGGAGGTCATCTCCCACGTCCCGGTGGCGCCGCACGTGGCGAACCCGCGCGTGCCGGCCGTGTTGAGCGGGCTGTGCATGCGGCTGCTCTCGAAGCACCCGGAGGAGCGGGACACCGCGACGGCCCTGTGCGCGGCCGTGGAAGAGGCGCTGGCTGGCGCGGACGCGAGCTGGGACGTGCCGCTGTGCGAGGCGCACCCGGAGATACCCGAGCCGCCGCGTGTCTGGCCGGAGGATGACGCCGCCGCGCTGGAACTGTGGGTCCGCGAGGGGCCGGGGAATGGCGGCCCGCCGCGCCGGGGCAGGAGGCCTGGAGTCGTTGAAGGTGAGCCCATCGTGGAGCCGGAGCCGGAGCCGGCGCCGGTGGATGTGGCCGCCGTGCCTCCCACTCGGTTGCTGCGCGCGCGGCCCGCCCGGGCGTCCGGAGCGCTCGCGCGGCCTGTCCGGGGCCGGGCCCTCCTGGGCGGGGCGGCGCTCCTGGCGGTGGGGGTGGCGTTCGCGGGTGGGTTGTTGCTGGAGCGGACCTGGCGGCCGGGTGCGCCCCCGCTGCCCGAGGCTCACGGGGAAGTGGCGCCGGCCGGTCCCACGCTGGAAAGTGGACGGGCCGCGAGGCCGCCCCAGGCGGCGCCCACCGCCGCGGCCACCGCCTCGCTCGCGGTGACAGCGCAGAAGGAAGACCTACCCGTGAAGAAGACGCCCGACACCGTTTCGTCCCCCGCGCCGCCGGCGTCCGCGCGGCCTGGAGTGCTGGCCCGAGCGCTCACCACGGCCGCGGCCTGCACCGCGCTGGCCTGTCCCAGTGGGCCCCAGGTGCGCCCCCCGCCCGTGCCGGAAGCGTGTCCTCCGGGCGCCGTGGACGCCATGAAGGAACTGGGCATCCGGATGTACTCGCCCGACCCCATCACCTTTGGCGCCAGGGGGCTGGGTTATCGCGTCATCACCGTCAGGGAAGGAGAAGTGCAGGCGAGGGTGGGCCCTGACTTCGGCGCGCTCGAGAATGGAACGGTGCGTGGGCACCTCTTCGTGCGAGGTGACCGGGTCTATGGACGCTTCATCGAAGGGACGACCAAGACGGGTAAGACGTTTCCTGTCTGCCTGTCACTGGCGAACGAAGATGAGAAGGGAGTCCTGCGGGAGGACAGGAGCGGTGGCCCGGACTCCGCGCGCATCTACTCCACCCAGAAGGTCATGGCGGTGCCGAGCTTCGATTGAGCTGCCACAACGCTCTGGGATCTGACCGCGCGGCGCTACTGCCTGCCCGCATCATCGCTTCCGAGGGACTCTCCGCATGCTTGGCCTGATGCCCACCGTACTCTTGCTGCCCGCGCTGTTGAGCGGTCCGGATGTCTCCACACGGGTGGACACGGACGCCTGGGAGACAGGCGCGCGCCGTGTGGAGCTGCGTGCGGAGGCCTCGGGAGAGTCGGTGGAAGTCCGCGTCAGCCCAGGAGTAGGGACGCTCCTGCTGTTCGACTCTCCTCCGTCGCGCGTGGAGGTGGAGGCGCGTCAGCACTTCCGGGGCGTGGGCTTGGAAGGCGCCATGCTGACGCTGGTGCCCGACGCGACCTTCCAGGAATTGGGGCAGGCGCGGGTGACCGCGCACTTCACTGATGGCGCGGCTCCCGCGACGGCCGCGTTCCTGCTGCGCGTGGTACCCCCTGCCCTGGCGGAGCGGCAGGTCGAGGTTCATCGCCGTTCGCGCGGACTGGAGTCCTACGTCCAGGAGAACAGGGAACTCCGCTCGGAGAACGAGGCACTGCGGAGGGAAGTGGCGCGGCTTCAGGCGATGCAGGCGCATCCGGACGGGCTGGCGGGCCTGCTGGCGTCCGGCGTCATGACAGACAAGGGGGTTGTTGCACGTGATGTTACCTCCGCGCTCCTGATCCGGCCCAGGGATACGCTGTCCAAGGTTGACGCCAGGGCCTTCAGGTCCACCCAGCGGGTCGCGCTGGAATTGCTGCTGGAAAACTCTGGCGCCCAGCCGTGGCGTGCGGCGGGAGCGGCGCTGCAAGCCAGGGCCGGCGCGGTGCTGAAGGTGCTGCGCGTCTGGCAGCCGGTGCCCATTGCTCCAGGTGAGCAGGGGTACGTAACCGTGGAGGCGGAGAATGCTCCGCAGGTAGCGCAGGGCCCCTTCACGTTGACGCTGTGGGAAGAGGGCACCCGACACCCCATCACCCTGGGCAACATCACCTTTCCATGAGGCCAGATGCCGACGTGCCACGTGGGCCGAGTCCACAAGGCGCCATCCGCACGGTCGTCAGCATCAAGGGCCATCAGGGGCCGCACCCGCAGGCCTACCACGAAGAGGTCTTTCAGCGGTTCTTCGAGGCAACCAATAGATGTCGGAGCATGGGCCAATGCAGAGAAGCGCTGACGGAGGCACTACACCGGCTGGCACGCGAGACTGCCACCGAAGGTTCACGGCTCAATAAACTTGTGACGCGGAGCGAGTAAGCTCGCGAGCCTGCCATGCCAACACGGTTTTATGAATTGACTGACGACATGTCCATCCAGGGGCGCTGGTTGCTTGGAGTTCCCAGGGATGAACAGGGTCGCGAAATCGAAGAACCCTGGCTCTTCACGGATGGGGCGACGGTTGCCGACTCGAGGCACCTGCGCCTTCCCGTTGTTGTCCCTGGCTCAGCCCTCGATTTTTCTCGGGCGGCCTTCGCGATTCCCGTCGTACACCATCGTGTTGCTACGCGTCTGGCGGAGCTTGCTCCTTCCGATGTCCAGTTCGTTGACGCGACCGTGCAGGGACAAACCGAAAGTTTTTGTATTCTCGTCGCAACCCAGCTCGTCAAATGCATTGATGACAAGGCATCCGCGGAAGTCGAATATTGGCGGGAAGCGGATGGCCGGCCAGAGAAGGTTGGAAGGTATCGGAAGGTTGCCGGAATGCGCGTGGATCCGCTCAAGGCCGGCCAGGCGAAGGTCTTTCGTCCTTGGGGGTGGTCTGTCTCCTTGATTGTCGGTGAGGACATCAAGCAGGCCCTGGAGGAGATGGGAGCAACGGGCGTTCGGTTCACGGAGGTGTGACTGACTGGGTGACCCGTGCGCGATGAGGCGAAGCCGGTGGGTGAGCGCCGGAGATATTTCAAATTGTCACCCGGCGTGGTCCGTGGTGCGTGGGCCCTGGGGATTCCTACCGACCTGAACGGCCGCGAAGTGGAGGACCCCTGGATGTTCAAAACGGGGGAGCGAGTCCAGGGAGTCAGCCGTCTCATCCTGCCGGTTGACCGTCCCGGTAGAGGCTCGGATTTCTTCCTTGCTGGCATTGCGACTCCCGTCGTCCACGCCAGGGTCGCGACGGTCTTGACGGCGTTGGCTCCCGGCGACGTCCAACTGCTTCCGGTGAATGTGGCGGACAGCGTCGATAACTTCTTCATTCTCGTCGCCGTCCGGGTCGTTCGCTGTGTCGATGACGAGGCATCCGACGAAGTGGAGTATTGGCTGCCTCAGGACGGGGAGCCCGAGAAGGTGGGGACATATAGAAAAGTTTCGGGCATGCGCATCGACCCGTCGAAAGTCGGAGACGCCAAGGTGTTCCGTACCTGGGGTTGGTCCATCGCCCTCATTGTCTCGGAGGAGATAAAAGACGCCTTGGAGCGTATCGGCGCCACCGGCGTGAGCTTCACGGAGGTGTGAGCGCTGCGCCCCTACCACTCGGCGCGTGCCGCACCGCGGTCGGAGCATTTCTGGTAGTTGGGGCGCATGGTACTGCGGTGGCTGACATGGCTGATGATGCTGTCCGTGGCCAGCGGGTGTGCCACGTCGCGCGTGGTGCGGCTGGACACCGGAGCGGGCGAAGTCATCACCTTCCACCCGCGCACGGATGAGTTCGAGCCGGTGGAGTTGGAGGAGGACGAATTCATCGAAGCCGTCGCCGCCGAGGCGCGGATGAAGCGGGCGCCTTTGCGTCTCCAGGAGGCGGCGCGGCGGCTCTTCGCCATGGACGCGCGCAGTGGCACCTACGACTTCGACACGCGCACGCGCCGCTTCACGCCGGTGGAGGGCGGCGCGCCGCTGGAGAGCGACTTGCCCGAAACGGACGTGGCGCTGACGCGCGCGTACCTGCGCTGGTGCGAGAGAACGCAGCGCGAGGGCGACTGCCTGAAGCTGCTGGAGGAAGGGCCCACGCTGAATGGGGACGGCCGCTACGCGCTGGCGATGGGGCTGGCGATGGGCGTGGTGAACGAGGAGATGATGGAGGGCTTCAAGGACATGGCGGACCCGGAAGCCATGTTCGCGGCGGTGATGTGGACGGGCACGATGTACTTCCTGTTGGTTTCACTACGGGAGCCTGTGTCGAAGGGCGTGGCGGCGGTGATGACGGCCACGCTGGTGGTGTACCTGGGGGTGGACACGTTCTGGGGGCTGATAACGGGCTTTCGGCGGCTGGTGGAGGAGGCGGACCGGGCGCGCACCTTCGACGAGCTGCGGGACGCGGGTGAGCGGTACGGGAAGGTGATGGGGAGGAACGCGGCGAGGGCGTTCGCGCTGCTGGCGACGGTGGCGCTGGGGAACACGGCGGCGGGCTTCGCGGGCCGGGTGCCGAGGCTGCCCGGCTCGGCGCAGGCGTCGGTGCAGTCAGGCTCGCAGCTGGGTATCAGCCTGACGGGAGTCGGCGAGCTGCAGACGGTGACGGTGACGGGAGAGGCCATCACCGTGGGGCTGGCCCCTAGCGCGGTGCTCGCGACGGCGAATGGCTTGGGCGGGGCCGGGCTGGAGCCGGTGGAGGCCAAGGGCCATGACCATCACATCGCCACCAACAAGTGGACGAAGGACATCAACACCGAAGGTCCCTGGACTCCGAAGTTCCAGCGTATCTTCGACCGGGCAGGAATGTCGCTGAATGACCGGGCCAACATCGTCAAGGTCAAGGGCCATCAGGGCCCCCATCCACTGGAGTACCACAAGCAGGTGTTCCGGCGCCTGGACGAAGCCACCGTGAGATGTCGCACGATGCAAACCTGCCGGGACGCACTCACCGAGGAGCTTCATCGATTGGCACGGCAGATCTCCACGCCCGGTACTTCGCTGAACAAGTTGGTGACCCGTTCCGAATAGAGGGGATTCGTCCATGAGGGCACGGCGATATTTCGATCTGGCCGACGACATGACCATTCCTGGCCGGTGGTCGCTCGACGAACCAACAGACCCCGGGAACAGAGAACTGGACGACCCCTGGATGTTCAGAGTGGGAGAGACCATTCCCGACCCTGGGCCTTTACGCATTCAACGAAACCGCCCAGGGAAGCCGCTCGACTTCACGATTGCAGCTTTCGGCATCCCCGTGGTCCACGACAGGGTTGCCGCTGTCTTCGCGGAGCTTGCCCCACGGGATATCCAGCTGTTCCCAGTCGAGGTTCAAGACCAGTCCGAGCAGTTCCATATCCTCGTGGCGACCCAGCTCATTCGCTGCATCGATGACGCAGCCTGCAAGGAAGTGGAGCTCTGGACGCCCGAAGATGGGCGGCCGGAGAAGACCGGGAAGTACAGAGACGTATGGGGCATGCGCATCGACCCATCGAAAGTCGGAGACGCGAAGGTGTTCCGCACCTGGGGTTGGTCCATCGCCCTCATTGTCTCGGAGGAGATCAAAGACGCCTTGGAGCGCATCGGCGCCACCGGCGTGAGCTTCACCGAGGTCTGACGGCCAGGCACGTCCCTGAGCGGCTGCCCCTCCACCTGCCTGGCAGGCAGGCGCTGCCCGCCATGCCCCCGTGTCTCCACCCTGTCCTGCCTCCCGGGCGCTCCAGGGCATGTCAGGGGCGAGTGCGCATGATGGGTGGGCCACCTCCGGACGCCCGCCTTGGCCCAACTCGACCCTCGCCGCTTCCGCCGTCTGCTGCTGCGCTCCGTGGCGCTGCCGACAGTCCTGGTGGGCGCGCTCGCGGTGCTGCTGTTCTGGGAGGTGCGCCAGCTCCTGGAAGCCAACGAGACCGCGGACCGCTCCGATGCCGTGCTCGCGGAGGCCATCCAGGTGCGGCAGCTCCTCGTCGACCGGGAGACGGGCCTGCGCGGCTTCCTCCTCACCGGCGACCCCAACTTCCTGTCGCCCTACCACGCCGCGGGCCGGGCGCTGCCGCCCGTCATGACCCGACTGGAATCGCTCGTCGCCGATGCGCCGGACCAGCTCGCCCGCCTGGCGCAGCTGCGCGGGCGCTGGCGGGACTGGGAGCGTTTCGCTGACGAGGAGCTCAGGCGTCACCGGGAGGGTGAGGACTGGCTGGTGCTGGTGCGCGAGGGGCAGGGCAAGCGGCGCATGGATGCCCTGCGCCTGCTGCTGGACGAGTTCGTCGCCTCCGAGCGCGAGCGCATCACCCACCGCGCCGCCGTGGCCGAGCGACAGGCCCTGCTGGTGCTCTGGGGAGGGGCCGCCTGGCTACTGGCCCTGGGAGGACTGCTGGCCTGGCTCGCCCGCCGGCAGCTTGTCCACCTGGCAGGCGACTATGAGTCCCTGCTGGAGCAGGCGCAGGCCCAGGCGGCCGCCCTGCGCGCCAGCGAGGCGCGGCTGGAGACGCGGGTCGCCCTGCGCACCCAGGAGCTCCAGGTGGCCAACCGCGAGCTGGAGACCTTCTGCTACTCCGTCTCTCACGACCTGCGCGCCCCCCTGCGCGCGGTGGACGGGTTCAGCCAGGCGCTGCAGGAGGACGACGGCGAGCGCATCTCCCCCGAGGGCCATGAGCACCTGCGCCGGCTGCGCGCCGCCGCCAACCGCATGGGGCAGCTCATCGACGACCTGCTGCGCCTGTCCCGCATCACCCGCGCCGAGCTCGTCCGCGAGCCGGTGGACCTGAGCGCCATCGCCACCGAGGTGGCGGACGCGCTGCGCAGGGCCGAGCCCGGCCGCGAGGCGACCTTCCACCTCGCCCCGGGCCTCACCACCCGGGGGGACGCCCGGTTGCTCCGGGTGGTCCTGGAGAACCTGCTGGGGAACGCCTGGAAGTTCACCAGCCAGCGCTCCGGCGCACGTATCGAGTTTTTCGCCGAGTCCCGGGAGGGGCGGCCCCGTTACTGTGTCCGCGACAACGGCGTGGGTTTCGACATGGCGTACGCGGGCAAGCTCTTCTCCCCCTTCCAGCGGCTGCACCGTCCCGCGGACTTCCCAGGCACCGGCATCGGGCTGGCCACGGTCCAGCGCGTCATCCACAAGCACGGCGGCGACATCACCGCGGAGGCGGTGCCCGACGGCGGGGCCACCTTCTGCTTCACCCTCGAGGAAGCGCACGAATGACTGGCTCCGAGCGACCCATCCTCCTCGTGGAGGACAATCCGGACGACGTGGACCTCACCCTGCGGGCCTTCAAGCGCGCCGGCATCACCCGGCCGGTGGAGGTGGCCCGCGACGGGGTGGAGGCGCTCGACTACCTCTTCGCCCAGGGGACCTTCGCCGGCCGGGCGGGCCATCAGCTCCCCGTGGTGGTGCTGTTGGATTTGAAGCTGCCGCGGATGGACGGACACGAGGTGCTGCGGCGCATCCGGGCGGACGCGCGCACGCGGCTGTTGCCGGTGGTCATCCTCACCTCGTCGGTGGAGGAGACGGACCTGATGCGTGGCTATGGCGGCGGGTGCAACAGCTACGTGCGCAAGCCGGTGAGCTACACGGAGTTCGTGGAGGCGGCACGCCAGCTCGGCCTGTACTGGCTGGTGCTCAACCACGAGGCCCCGCCCGTCCCTCCGCCGGGGACGCGTGGATGAAGCCGCTGCGGCTGCTGATGGTGGAGGACAACCCGGACGACGAAGCGCTGGTCGTCATGGAGCTTCGCCGCAACGGCTTCGCCGCGGAGTCGCACCGGGTGCAGACCGCCGACGCCCTGCGCGAGGCCCTGCATCGCCAGGACTGGGACATCATCCTCTCCGACTACTCCATGCCCCGCTTCACCGCGCTGGACGCGCTGGCGGTGCTGCGGGACACGGGGCGCGACATCCCCTTCATCGTCGTGTCCGGCAGCATCGGCGAGGACGAGGCCGTGGAGGCGATGCGGGCCGGGGCGCGCGACTACTTCGCCAAGGACCGGCTGGTGCGCCTGGGCGCGGCCGTGGAGCGCGAGCTGCGCGAGGCGGAGGCGCGGCGCGAGCATGCGCGCGAGGAGCTGGACCGGGTGCTGCTCGCGCAGAGCTCCGAGGCGCTCGCCGAGCCGCTCGATTTGGACGAGCGGCTGAAGCGGCTGGTGCGGATACCC
Source organism: Pyxidicoccus xibeiensis (assembly GCF_024198175.1). NCBI lineage: Bacteria > Pseudomonadati > Myxococcota > Myxococcia > Myxococcales > Myxococcaceae > Pyxidicoccus > Pyxidicoccus xibeiensis. Next base: position 1,273,008 of record NZ_JAJVKV010000001.1, on the reverse strand, counting down.
GTGCCCCGGGTGGCGGACTGGTGCGTCATCTTCCTCCACGAGCGGGCGCGCGGCGGGCTGCGGCTGGCGGCGCTGGCGCACCCGGACGCGGAGCGGGAGGCGCGCGCGTGGGCCATGGACCAGCGCTTCACGGCGCCCCTGGACGCGCAGGCGGGCCCCGCGCGCGTGCTGGCCACGGGCGAGCCGGAGTGGGTGGAGGACGTCTCGAAGCGCTCCGTGCCCGTCACCCGGGACGCGGAGCACCAGCGCGAGGTGGACCGGCTGGGGCTCCGCTCGGTGGTGTACGTGCCGCTGCGGGGCCGCGCGAGCGTCCTGGGCGTGCTGGGGCTGGCCACCAGCGGCGAGCGGCGGCTGGGGGCCGCGGACCTGACGCTGGCGCGGGAGCTGGGGCGGCGCGTGGGCCTGGTGCTGGAGAACGCGCGTCTGTTTCGCGAGGCCCAGGACGCGGTGCGCCTGCGCGACGAGTTCCTCACCGTGGCGGCGCACGAGCTGCGCACGCCCCTCACCACGCTGCGGCTGCAGCTGGGCTCCATGCTGGCGCCCTCTCTGCGCGGGCCTCCGGCCCCGGAGCTGGTGACGCGGCTGGAGCGCAGCCTGCGCCAGGTGCGGCGGCTGGGGACGCTGGTGGAGGGGCTGCTGGACGTGTCCCGGCTGAGCAGCGGCGAGCTGCGCCTGGCCCCCGAGCGCTTCGACCTGGCGGAGCTGGTGCGCGAGGTGACGGGGCGCTATCGCCCGGAGGCGGTGGGCGTGGGGTGCGAGCTGCGCGTGTCCGGCGAGCCCGGCATCTGGGGCCGGTGGGACCGGGTGCGGGTGGACCAGGCGGTGGCGGCGCTGGTGTCCAATGCCCTCAAGTTCGGCCCTGGCAAGCCGGTGGAGGTGGACGTGGAGACGGTGGGCCCCCGGGGACGGGTGTGCGTGCGGGACAGGGGTATCGGGATTCAGGAAGACCAGCTCGAGCTCATCTTCGAGCGCTTCGGGCGCGCGGTCAGCTCGCGCTCCTATGGCGGGCTGGGCCTGGGATTGTACCTTGCCAGGCGCTCCGCGGAGGCGCATGGAGGGCGTGCGTGGGCGGAGCCGCGCGAGGGTGGCGGAGCCTGTTTCACCCTGGAGCTGCCGTTGGAGAAGGAGATGCGTGAGTGAGCCGGCCGCTGCTGGTGGTGGACGACGACACGGACCTGCGGGAGGCGCTGGAGGAGGTGCTCCGCGACGCGGGCTACGAGGTGCTGGGGGCCAGCAATGGCAAGCACGCCCTGGAGGTGCTGGGTGCCGCGCAGACGCTGCCGGGCCTGGTGCTGCTGGACATGATGATGCCGGTGCTGGACGGGGGCGGCTTCGCCCGCGCCATGCGCCGGGAAGACAGGTGGCGCGACATCCCCGTGCTCGTCTTCTCCGCCTCCGCCAATGCCCGGCAGGTGGCGGAGGAGATTGGCGCGTGCGGCCACCTGCGCAAGCCGGTGGACGTGGACACGCTGCTGGACGCGGTGGGCCGGCACAAGGTGCCGTGAGCCTTCGGCCCCTGTTCCGTTCGGCATTCGTCATGGGCACGGCCCGCGTGGGGCCGCTCACGCCGGGCGGAGAACATCCGCGCGCGAATGCGCGCGCAAAAGCGCGCACCGGTGCGTCAGTGCGGGTAGGGTGCGCGCGACACCCATGAGCAGCCCGCGCTTCTTCGCCTTCGACCCCCGCGCCACGCGCCTCGGCCTCTTCTTGGGCGCCTGCGTGCTGGCCGTGCTGTCCGCCTGGGCCGTGGCCGACTTCCGGGACGGAGGCGGCACCCAGTCCATGGCCCGCGCCGGCGTCTCGGCGGGGCTGATGCTCGCCTTCCTCGTCGCCTTCCACCGGCTGCGGCCCCGCTCCGGCTGGGGCGTCACCCTGGATGCCCGCGGCGTGCGCGTGGCCCGTCCCTTCAGCCGCAACGCCCTGGATTTGCACTGGGGCCAGATTGATTCCGTCCGCCGGCTCGGCCGCAGGGGGAACGTGCTCGCGCTGTCCCTGGGAGAAGAGGGAAGGGTGCTCGTCACCCGGCATCTATTCGCCCGCAAGGCTGTTTTCGAAGAGTTGATCTCGGCGCTGGAGGACCGGCTTCCGCCGCCGCGATTGGACTCCTGAGACTCCCGCCTGGCGGGACGGCCTCCCGAGGGGGCGGCCAGGCGATTTTCATGAATGTTTACGCAGCTTTGCGAGGCCTCGTTGCCCTTGTTCGGTGTGCCCTGAGGTGCTAGGCACGAGCCTGTCGCAAAGCTCCTTTTCCCAAGGACAGTTTCGAATGGAAAAGACCCCCGCTACCAGTCCGGCGGTCGCTCCGCCGCCCGTGGATTATGGGACGGACAGCATCACCAAGCTCGAGGGCCGCGAGGCAGTCCGCAAGCGCCCCGGCATGTACATCGGCGACACCATGACCTACGGGCTCCACAAGCTCGTGTACGAGGTCGTGGACAACTCGGTGGACGAGGCCCTCGCGGGCCACTGCACGGACATCGAGGTGGTCATCCACGTGGATGGCTCGCTGAGCGTGCAGGACAACGGGCGTGGCATCCCCGTGGGCCCGCACCCCAAGTTCCCCAACAAGGACACCCTGGAGGTCGTCCTCACGGAGCTGCACGCCGGCAGCAAGTTCGGCAACGGGGCCTACAAGGTCTCCGGCGGCCTTCACGGCGTGGGCGTCACGTGCGTGAACTTCCTCTCCGAGTGGTTCAAGGTCCGCGTCCAGCGCAACGGCAAGGTGTTCGAGCAGGCCTATCAGCAGGGCCTCCCCGTGTCGCCGCCGCAGGAGGTGGGCACCACCGACAAGCGCGGCACGCACATCGCCTTCAAGCCGGACATGACGGTGATGGAGACCACCGACTTCAACTTCGAGACGCTCAGCCAGCGGCTGCGCGAGCTGGCGTTCCTCAACGCCGGCCTGCACATCACCATCCGCGACGAGCGCTCGAACAAGGAGCACGACTTCAAGTTCGACGGCGGCATCGCCTCGTTCGTGGAGTACCTCAACAAGTCCAAGGAGGTGCTGCACGAGAAGCCCATCTCCTTCAAGACGGAGCGGGAGGGCGTGACGCTCGAAATCGCCATGCAGTGGAACGATGGCTACGACGAGCGCATCTACACCTTCGCCAACAACATCAACACCCACGAGGGTGGCAGCCACCTGTCCGGCTTCAAGGCGGCCCTGACGCGCACGCTGAACAGCTACGCGGAGAAGGGCAGCCTCTGGAAGGACCTCAAGGAGACGCCCACGGGTGAGGACGCCCGCGAGGGCCTGTCCGCCGTCATCTCCGTCAAGCTGCCCAACCCCCAGTTCGAGGGGCAGACGAAGACGAAGCTGGGCAACAGCGAGGTGAAGGGCCTGGTCGAGCAGATGGTGAACGACCAGCTCGCCACGTTCCTGGAAGAGACGCCGATGGTCGCCAAGAAGGTCGCGGCGAAGATTGGCGACGCCTGCCGGGCCCGCATCGCCGCGCGCAAGGCGCGCGAGACGGTGCGCCGCAAGGGCGTGCTGGACGGTGGCGGCCTGCCGGGCAAGCTCGCGGACTGCCAGAGCAAGGACCCGCACGAGAGCGAGCTCTACATCGTCGAGGGTGACTCCGCAGGCGGCTCCGCGAAGCAGGGCCGCGACAGGCGCAACCAGGCCATCCTCCCCTTGCGCGGCAAGATTCTCAACGTGGAGAAGGCGCGCTTCGAGAAGATGCTCACCAGCGCCGAAATCGTGACGCTGATTACCGCCCTGGGCACGGGCATCGGCGCCGAGGACTACGATCCGGAGAAGGCGCGCTACCACCGCATCATCCTGATGACGGACGCAGACGTGGACGGCAGCCACATCCGCACGCTGCTCTTGACGTTCTTCTTCCGGCAGATGCCGGAGCTGCTCCAGAAGGGCTACCTCTACATCGCCCAGCCGCCGCTCTACAAAGTGACGCGCAACAAGAAGGACATGTACGTCAAGGACGAGCGCGCGCTGAACGAGTACCTGCTCAAGGCCGCGTCCGAGCACTCGCGGGTGCTGACGCCGGATGGCGAGCTGGGCGGCGCCGAGCTGAAGTCGCTGCTGGAGAAGGTGATTACGTACGAGGAGCGCCTGGAGAAGCAGGCGAAGCGGCGCGACGCGCGGGTGGTGGACGCGCTGCTCCAGGCCACGCGGGTGACGGCGGAGACGCTGGCGGACGACGCGGCCATGGAGACGGCCGTGAAGGACGTCTACGCCTACTTCGAGCGGCGGATGCCGGACGTGCTGGGCCGCGTGCGCCACGCGCTGGTGCAGGACCCGGAGCACCTCACGAAGAAGCTGGTGTTCCACACCGACGTGAACGGCGCCATGCGGGACACGGTGTTCGACCACGCCTTCCTGTCGTCTCCCGAGTACCTGGAGCTGGTGGGCCTGCGTGACGCCTTCCAGGCGCTGGGCCGCGCGCCCTACAAGGTCCGCGTGGACGGCGGCGAGGTGACGGCGTTCACCGTGCAGGAGGTGCTGGCCGCGGTGCGCAAGGACGCGCAGAAGGGGCTGGGCCTGCAGCGCTACAAGGGGCTGGGCGAGATGAACCCGGAGCAGCTCTGGGACACCACCATGAACCCGGCCACGCGCACGCTCCTCCAGGTGCGGGTGGAGGACGCGGTGGAGAGCGACGAAATCTTCTCGCTGCTGATGGGCGAGGCGGTGGAGCCGCGCCGCGAGTTCATCGAGCGCAACGCGCTGGACGTGCAGAACCTGGACATCTGAGTCCGCGTCCGCGGCGCAGGTCGTGACAGAAGGCCCCTGGTTCCTCGCGAACCGGGGGCTTTTTGCTTTTCCGGCCGAAGCTTTCTCCCCCTCTCCGTTGTCATTTGTCGCAGGCGACGTCTCACGACACCGGCTCCGTGGCTACGGGGTATCCACTATGTCTTTGGGAGAAGTTGCAAGGAATTGGCGTGGTCCGGTGGAAAACCACGGTGCAGACGAAACATTGTTGCATTGGTTGACACGTAAATAATGTCTGCCTTAGACATGCTTCCTGCTTTCCACGTGATTGTCAGACTCTTCCGGTATCAAGGGATGCAGTAGCACGGAGAAAGCGACACGGGCCGCACGCGAGCATCGGCGTGGCAGGGGCGGTTGCCGGTGGCATGGGTGCGGTAGGGGCGGCGCGTCGTTGACGGACGCGGGCTGGCACTCGACGTCAAGGAGCACCGACACATGCGAAAGCTGTCTACGTGGCCAGCGGGCGGAATGCGCCCGCTGAAGGCCCTGGTGGTGGGTTGTGTCTTCGCTGCGCCCTTGTCCGCCTTCGCGGGCCCCTCTGACGCGGTGAGGCCGCCGGCCTCCGCGCGCCGGGTGGCGCTGCCTCCGGCGGTGCTCGTCACCGGCTCGGGAGGTGTCGCCGCGGGTGACACGGGGGGGTACTCGCTGGTGACGCCCGCCGGGCTCGTGTTTCACCGCACGGACAGGGCTGTCTCGGCGCTGCGCTCCATCCAGGTTCCCGACACGGCCATTCAACTCCATACGTGGCAGGAATTGCAGGACAACGGGCTGCGCCTTTCCTACACCGCGTATACGCGCGGCGGCACGGAGCTGTTCGGCCGCGTCAGGGATACGCGCTACCTGGTGAGGCTGGACGATGCGCAGTTCGACCCGCTCCAGGGCACGCAGCCCTTGTCCGCGAGCAACCTGGCCGCGGACCGGGACAACACGCTGCACCTGGTGCAGTTCCACGGGACGCCGCTGCCGGAGTTCCGTGAGGCCATCGAGCGCGAGGGCGGCAGGGTGCTGCGCTTCCTCACGGACCACACCTTCATGGTGGAGATGGACGCTGACGTGCACAAGCGCGTGGCGGAGCTGCCCTACGTGCGCTGGGTGGGGCCCTACCACCCGGAGTACCGGCTGGAGCGCGAGCTGCGGGACGCGCTGACGGGCCTGATGCCGGAGCCGGCGCGGCAGCGCTACTCCATCATGGTGGGGGAGCGCGGCGCGAGGCAGCAGGGCCAGGTGGTGGGGCTGGTGCAGCGGCTGGGCGGCACCGTGGAGCTCATCGAGGCGGGCGGCATGCGCGTGGAGGCCACGCTCACCGCGGCCCAGCTGCGCCAGGTGGCCCGCTCCAACGCGGTGCAGTTCATCGACCGGTGGGGTGGTCCCGGTGAGGTGGACATGGACATCGTCCGCAGCCTGGGCGGCGCCAACTACCTGGAGGGGCTCAAGGGCTGGACGGGGCAGGGCGTGCGCGGTGAAATCTTCGACACCGAGCTGCTCACCACCCACCAGGAGTGGTCCACCCCGCCCATCATCCACAGCACGGGCACCACGGGCAGCCTCCACGGCACGTCCTGCTACAGCAACAACTTCGCCCGGGGCGCGACGCCGGCCGCGCGCGGCATGATTCCCAGCGGCCAGGGCATCTTCTTCCGCTACAGCGAGTCCTCCCAGTTCGGCGGCCCCAAGTCCCGCTACACCATCAACCAGGAGCTGACGGACCCGGCTGGGACGTTGCGCGCCGTGTTCCAGACGTCGAGCGTGGGCAGCTCGCTGACGACGGCGTACACCACCATCTCCGCCGAGGTGGACGACTACCTCTTCAAGCACCCCATCCTCAGCACGCAGTCGCAGAGCAACGCGGGCAGCCGCAACTCGCGCCCGCAGGCGTGGGCGAAGAACATCGTCTCCGTGGGTGCGTTCCAGCACGCGAACACCGCCAACCGCGCGGATGACCGCTGGAACTTCACCGGCAGCATCGGCCCCGCGGCGGACGGCCGCATCAAGCCGGACCTGTCCTACTTCTACGACTCCATCCACTCGGCCTCCGGCGGCGGCAACACCAGCTACACCCAGTTCGGCGGCACCAGCTCCGCCACGCCGCAGACGGCGGGCCACTTCGGCCTGCTCTTCCAGATGTGGCACGAGAGCGTGTGGACCGGCTTCGGCGGCAAGGTGGACGTGTTCGCCAGCCGCCCGCAGATGGCCACCGCCAAGGCGCTGATGATCAACAACGCCCACCGGTACAACTGGCTGGCGGGCGGCTCCAACGCGGACATCGACCGCTTCAAGCAGGGCTGGGGCACCTCCGACATCCGCCGCCTGTATGACCGTGCTCCGAAGACGAGCGTCATCGACGAGACGGACCTCGTCACCCCGCAGGGCGTCAAGACGTACAACGTCACCGTCCAGCCGAACGAGACGGAGCTGAACGTCACGCTCGTCTTCACCGACCCGATGGGCACCGTCGGCGCGGCCCAGGCGCGCATCAATGACTTGTCGCTCCGCGTGACGGCGCCGAACGGCACCGTGTACTGGGGCAACAACGGCCTGACGGCGGGCAACTTCTCCACGCCGGGTGGCACGTCCAACACCGTGGACACGGTGGAGAACGTGTTCCTCCAGAGCCCCGCGGCCGGCAAGTGGAAGGTGGAGGTGCTGGGCGACGAAGTCGTCCAGGACTCCCACGTGGAGACGCCCGCGCTGGACGCGGACTACGGCCTGGTGGTCAGCGGCGGCGTCATCGTGGTGGGAGACGCCAACGGCAACGGCTGCGTGGATGCCGACGACATCAACCTCATCACCGCGGCCATCGGCCAGTCGGTGCCGCCCGCCAGCCCCGCGCTGGACCTCAACGGCGACGCAGTCATCAACATCTTCGACCGCAACATCGCCCTGCAGAACTACGGCAAGGGCTGCCCGTAACACCTCACCTTCTGCTCAGGAGCCTTCCCATATGCGCACCAACACTCAACGACGCTTCCTCTCCCAGACGGCCGTGGCGCTCGCCTGCGCCGGTGGCCTGTCCTCCAGCGCGGCGATGGCGGACGAGCACGTCCTCATCCTGCTCGACGTGACGGCCAGCATGAGCCAGCAGTCCGTCCCCGGTAAGTCGCGCCTCCAGGTGGCCAAGGAGAACATCAACAACTTCCTGGACACCGTGTCCCCCACGCCCCGGCGCTATGCGTTCTGGAGGTTCTCCGGGACGGCCGCCACGCCCGTCTTCACCATCGACCAGAACAGGACGGCCGCGGAGGTCAAGGCGGCCGTCAACGCCTCGGTCGCGAGCGGCAACACCCCGCTGGCGCACTCCATCTGCGCGGGCATCGACCACCTGCTGAACTTCCTGCCCGCCCAGCTCCACACCAAGCGCGTGTACCTGGCCACCGACGGCCAGGAGAACACCACGCCGACCACGGACCAGTGCTACGGCCCGTACAGCTCGACGGCCTGGCCCACCCTGTCGGTGGGCAGCTGGCAGTGGAAGGTCCGCAACAAGGCGTGCACGGGCCTTCCCAACGAGCCCGGCGCCTGCGGCGACTTCCCCCCGCCGTACCCGGACGGGCTGACGATGATTGTCGACGTGGACCACCTGTTCACGGACACCATCCCCTTCGGCGCGGACGCGCGCTTCGACGGCGCCGAGGACGCCGAGCGGACCGCGAGCCTCACCGCGGGCGCCTCGCTGAACGCGGACGCCGCGTTCTTCCAGGGCGTCTCCCAGGAGACGCGGGGCCGCTACGCGGGCATCACCCCGACCACGCCTCCGGCCCAGGCCACGCCGCTGCCCGGAGACGCCAACCGGGACGGCTGCGTGAATGTCTCGGACCGCTCGCTGGTGCTGAGCCTGTACAACAAGCCCGTGCCGCCCGGCACGCCGTCTGACTTCAACCGCAACCTGGTCGTCGACGCCTCGGACCACCAGACGGTGGTGAACAACTACGGCCGCGGCTGCATCGCCGCGAAATAGCCGCCTCACGCCGCAAGCGCCGGGCGCGGCTCGAGTTCCGCGCCCGGCGTCCCCTTGTCTGTCCCGGCGAGCTCCGGTGGCGCCGGCACCGGAGTCCAGGAAGGTCCCTGCCATGTTGCTCCCAGGCTGGTCGCGAGTGCCGGTGTGTCTCCTGGTCGCGTTGCTCATGGCGTGCGCCGGGGATGCGCCGGGCGTTGTTCCTCCCGACGACGCGGGGAGCGAGGACTCCGGAGGAGCGCCCGACGCCGGTGGGCCCGACGGAGGCGTGCCGGACGCCGGTGGGCCGGATGCCGGTGGGCCCGACGCCGGTGGGCCGGACGGAGGCGAGTCCGACGCCGGAGCGTGTCACGACGACGACCCGTGCACGGCGGAGCGGCTCGACGAGTCCGGCAGCTGCATCTACCCCGCCGCGCCGGATGGCACCGCCTGTGATGACGGCGAGCGGTGCACGGCGGCGGACCGCTGCCTGGCGGGCGCGTGCCGGGGGGAGCCTGTGTCACGCCCCGCCGCGACGTTCGGCACCCTGTGGAGCTACGGCGCCGCCCCGGTGGAGCGCGGGGGGCCGCCGCTGGAGGGCCTGGCGGAGTCCGTGTCGGACGACCGCATCCTGTTCGGCGAGCGCCTGGGCGGAGGCGGGCTGTCGGTGTCCCTGGTCCGCGTGGCCCCGGAGGGGCTGGTGCGGTTGGACCAGCGCACCCTGGACCTGTACGTCGAGCGCTTCCTGGGGAGCTGGGACTGGTCGGACCGCTTCACCACCTTCTTCATCCCCCTGGGCCCGGAGCGCGTCGTCGTCGTGGGGACGCGGCAGCGCGTGGAGCTGCTGGGGCTGGAGGAGGACCGCCTCACCTCGCTGTCGCGGTACGCGCTGCACCCCGGCGGCGACAGCATCGTCGCCGGGGCCGGGCGGGGAGACCGCTTCTGGACGTGCGCGGGCTACGCGGTGACGGCCTGGCGCGTCGGGGGGGACCACTCGCTGAGCCAGGACGCGGCGCACACCTTCCAGCTCCCCGGAGGCACCTGCCGCGCGCTGGCGCTGTCTCCGGACGGCCACACGCTGTGGGCGGCCACCTCGGTGGGGCTCGTGCCGGTGCAGGTGTCCTCACCGTCGGGCCCCGTCGTCGGGGCTCCCCGCTTCAACACCCAGGCCTTCTTCCACGTGCAGGTGCGGGGCGCGTTCGTCGTGGCACACGAGCTGCTGCGCTACGGAGAGCTGGGCCGCATCTACGTGTACCGCGCGGCGGACCTGGCCGGCACGGGGACGCCCTCGCCGCTGGCGACCTTCGCGCCCCTGGAGGGCGCCGGGCGCTGGGAGCGGCCCCTGGGCTTCGTGCTGCTCGACGGCGAGCTGCTCGTCGAGTGGTTCCGCCTGAAGGGCACCGTCCGCACGTACACGCTGGAGCGGCACACGCTGACGGCGGGGGGCGTGTCGCCGGTGGTGGGCAGCCTCGCCCTGCGCGAGGGCGAGGAGGTGGGGCTGCACCTGTCGCCGCTGCTGCTCACCGGCGCGGGCCGGCACGCCGTGTCCCAGCCCTGGCGCCGCGTGCTCACGCTGGAGGACGGCGGGGCCCTGCGCTTCAAGACGGGCGTCCACCATGGCGCCCTGGAGCGCGTGCGCACCGCCCCGGACGGCACCCTCCAGGCCGTGGGGCCCTTCGAGTCCCACCGCGTGGACCTCTCCAACCCCGACCAGCCCACCCTGGCCGCGGGCGGCGTCCTGCTCCCGGCGGACACGCGGCGGCTGAGGCTCGCGCCCCCCGGCTCGGGGCCAGGCCCGCTGGAGTTGGTGACGGTGCCCGCGAGCGGCCCCAACGTGCACCAGGAGGAGGGCACCGCGGTGCTGAGCTGCCTGCGCCCTGGCGACGGAGGGCTGCTGGAGGCGGCCGGCCACGTCAGCGTCACGGGAGGTCCGGCGGCCCTGGCCTCCTCGAAGGGGCAGCTCTTCCAGGTGGCTCCCACGTCGCAGGGCTACCGGCTGCGGCGCTTCACGCTGCCGGGCACCTGCGCGGGCGCGGTGCTCGCTCCCGCGTCGGAGCGGACCGCCACACCGGAGGCTGGCGCGGGGACGCGCACGGGCTGGGCCTTCGCGGTGGACGGAGAGCACGAGGAGGTGCTGCTGGGCGAGGTCCGCTTCGAGGACCCCGCGAAGCCCTCGCGGCTGTCGCTGCACTGGTCCTCCTGGACGGGCGCGGGCGCGGCCACCGGCACGCTGTCCGGGACGACGGACCAGTTCACCGCCGTCGCGCTCGCGAAGGGCCTCGCCCTCGTCATCGAGAACGGCCGGCAGCTCCACCTGCTGGAGCGCCAGGGCACCCGCATCGTCACCCGGAAGCACGTGGACCTGTCCCTGCTCCCGACGCCGCTGGACGTGCGGCACATCCTCGCCTTCGACGGCGCGGTGGCGTACCTCGCCCTGGCGGCGCCGCCCTTCGGAGTCGTCGCCCTCGGCACGGACGACCTCTCCGTGCTCGCGCGCTACCCCACCCCCAGCGCCGTGCGCTCCCTCGCGTCCTCGGGCGAGTGGCTGGTGCTGGGCATGAACGACGCACTCACCGTGGCCACGCCGGTCTGTGGAGGAAATCAGTCTAGATAGGTTTTGCGCGAAGAAGTAAGGCCATTCCCGTTTTCATTTCGTGGCGGGTCTCATTCATGTCTGTCCTGGGCGCCCGGGTCTCCCGAGGTGCGCGTGAGACGTGTGTCTGCCATTGCAGCGAACAACCCAAGAAGGAGCGCCGCATGAAGACGGAGTCCTTGCAAGCGAGCAGGTCGGGCCTGGGGGCCGGGGGCGTGCTGCTGTGTCTGGCCCTGGTGGTGCCGCAGTCGGGCTGTGTGCCGTCCGAGGTCGAGGAGGCCGGGGACGGGGCCCTGGAGCCCGTGGCGTCCGTGGAGTCGGACATCATCGGCGGCACCGTGGCCGACGTGGGGGAGTACCCGTGGCAGGCGCAGCTCGCCGTGCCGGGGTACTCGCACTATTGCGGGGGCTCGCTCATCGACAGCGACTGGGTGCTCACCGCGGCCCACTGCGTGACGGGGCTGAGCGCGGGCAGCTTCACCGTCCGCCTGGGCGCGCACCGGCGGTCCGCCCCGGACAGCTACGTGCAGACGCGCAGCGTCCGCCGCGTCGTGAGGCACCCGTCCTACAACAGCGGGTCGCTGGAGAACGACGTCGCGCTGCTCGAGCTGACCACGCCCGTGACGTTCACCCCGCGCGTGCAGCCCATTGCCCTGCGGGAGACGGACGCCGCGGTGGGCGCCACCGCGCGGGTGAGCGGCTGGGGCAACACCTCGCCGGGGAGCGGCTCCTCGGACTACCTGATGGAGACGCTGCTGCCGGTGCAGGACACCACCACGTGCAACAACGCGGGGACGCTGCCGCTGACGGTGCGCGACAGCATGGTGTGCGCGGGCTACCTCAACGGCACGTCCGGCGGCTGCCACGGTGACAGCGGCGGGCCGCTCGTGGTGGAGAGCGGCCGGTTCAGCGGCGGCTGGGAGCAGATTGGCATCGTCAGCTGGGGCGTGGGCGGCAGCTGCAGCAGCTACACCGTCTTCTCTCGCGTGAGCCGGTTCGTGACGTGGATTCGCGGCTACACCGGCGCCGTCACCGTGTTCGGCGACGTCAACGCGGATGGCTGTGTGAACGACACGGACCTGAACCAGGTCACCGCGGCCTTCGGTCAGACGGTGCCTCCCGCGGACCCCGCGCTCGACCTGACGCGCGACGGCGTCATCAACATCCAGGACCGCCTCATCGTCCTCCAGAACTACGGGCAGGGTTGCCCGTAGCCCCGCCGTAGGCAGTGAACGAAGCGAAGTCGAAGCAGTGCATGAGCAATCCATGGGGGTTTCAAATGAAGACTGTGTTTCAGCGAGTATTTCCTCGGGCGGCGATGGGCGTGGCGTGCGCGGCGGCACTGACCTCCGGGGTGGCGAGCGCGGATGAGCACGTGCTCGTCCTGCTCGACAGGACCGGCAGCATGTCGCTCGAGTCCGTGCCCGGGAAGACGCGCTTCCAGGTCGCCAAGGAGCGCATCAACGCCTTCCTGGACATCGTTCCGCCGGTGGCCACGAGGTATTCCTTCTGGACCTTCGAGGGCACGGGCTACGTCCCGGTCTTCTCCTTCGCCCAGAACAAGACGGCGGCGGAGGTGAAGGCGGCGGTGAACGCGGCCGTCCTGGGTGGCAACACGCCGCTGGCCCACTCGGTGTGCGCCGCGGTGGACGAGCTCATCAACTTCCTGCCCAACCAGTTCCACTCCAAGCGCATCTACCTGGCGACGGACGGCGAGGAGAACGCCACGCTGACCACCGACCAGTGCTACGGCCCCAACAGCGCGACGGCCTACCCCACGCTGGCGACGAACAGCTGGCAGTGGAAGGTGCGCAACAAGGCGTGCACCGGCAATGCGAATACCCCGGGGCCCTGCTCCGCCGGCATCCCCCCCGCGGGGCTGACGCTCATCGTGGACATCGACCACCTCTATGACTTCGTCTCGTTCCAGGCCGGCGCCGTCACCGAGGACGGGGAGACGCCCCGCGACAGCTTCGCCGCAGCCGCGTCGCTGAACAACGACGCCACGTTCTTCGGCGGGCTGAGCAACGAGACGCGCGGCCGCTACGCGGGCATCACCCCGTCGACGCCGCCCAACCAGGCCACCCCGGTGCCGGGTGACGCCACCGGCGACGGCTGCGTCAACGTGACGGACCGCTCCGCCGTGCTCTCGCAGTTCGGCCAGACGGTGCCCGCCGGCACGCCGACGGACTTCAACCGCGACCGCATCGTGAACATCTACGACCACAACACGGTGCTCCAGAACTACGGCCGCGGCTGCACGAGCGCGAAGTAGCCAGACGTTTCTCACCGCGGCCCGGGCATGGCTGTCCTGCCCGGGCCGCGGCTGTCCTTCGCTCAAAGGGGAACCGGACCCATGAACCCGCCCGACGTGATGACGCCCGTGGTGTCTCGGAGCAGCGTGCTCCTGCTGGCCCTGCTGTCCTGCGCGTGCTCGGCCGGCGCGGCCCCTTCCCACGCCGAGGCTCCACCGGAGCAGGACGGCGCGTGGCACGCGGGCGCCATGGACACGCCGGAGCAGGACGGCGCGTGGCACGCGGGAGCCGTGGACACGCCGGGCGCGGCGTCCTGGTCCTCGGGCACGGTGCTCAGCTACGGCGCGGACCCGGCCGAGGGCGGACGTCCTCCGCTGGAGGGGCTGGCGGAGTTCGTCTCGGAGGACCGCATCCTCTTCGGCGAGCGGCTGGACGGCGCCGGCATGTCCGTCTCCCTGGTCCGCGCGGGCCCTGACGGGCTGCGCCTGCAGGACCAGCGGGTGTTCGACATGTACGTGGACCGCTTCTTCGGAAGCTGGGACTGGTCGGACCGCTTCACCACCTTCTTCATCCCCCTGGGGAACGCGCGCGTCGTCGCCGTCGGCAGCCGGCAGCGGCTGGAGCTGCTGGACCTGGCGGCGGACCGCATCGACACGCGGTCTCGCTACGCGCTGTCGCCCGTCAGCGACAGCATCCTCTCCGGCGCGGGCCGGGGAGACCGCTTCTGGACGTGCTCCAGCTACTGGGTGACGGCCTGGCGCGTGGCGCCCGACGGCACGCTGAGCGCGGACACCGCGCAAAGCTTCGCGCTGCCGGCGGTGTGCCGCTCGCTGGCCCTCTCGCCGGATGGCACCCGGCTGCTCGCCAGCACCCAGCGGGGCTTCGTGTCCGTGGACGTGTCCCTCCCCACGCCCGTCGTGGGCCGCCAGCACTTCCCGCGGCAGGCGTTCTTCCAGGTGCAGGCGCATGGCGCCCACGTGCTGGCGCAGGAGCTGGTCTCCTATGGCGGCATGGGGCGCATCCTCGTGCTGCGCGCGGCGGACCTGAACGGCGCGGCGGACCCCGTGCCCGTGAAGACGTTCGCGCCCCGGAACACGCCGCAACTCTGGGAGGCCCCGGTGGGCTTCCTGGTGAACGACGCGGGGCTGCTCGTGGAGTGGTTCCGCGTGCGGGGCGCCACGCGTGCCTACGAAGTGGAGTCCCATGCGCTGACGGACGCGGGCGTCTCCCCGGTGCGGAGCACGCTGCTGGTCCGGGAGAGCGACGAGGTGGGGCTCCACGTCTCCCCGCTGGGGATGACGGGGCGCGGGCGCCATGCCGTCGTGCAGCCGTGGCGCCGCGTGCTGGAGGTGGAGCCTTCCGGGGCGATGCGCTTCCACACGGGCGTGGGGCACGGCTCGCTGGAGCGCCTGTGGGTGGGCGCGGAGGGAGACGTCACCGCCCTGGGGCCCTTCGCCGTGCACCGGCTGACCCTCGGTCCCTCGGACGGGCCGGCCGTCGTCGGCGGGGGGATGGCGCTGGCGCCCGGGGCGCAGCGGCTGCGGCTGCTCCCCCGGTCCGGCGAGGATGACACCTGGGAGCTGGCGACGGTGAGCGTGGGGGAGCCCGGCGTGTCGCAGGAGGCGGGCACCGCGCGGCTGAGCTGCCTGCGGCCGGGCCTCACCGGCTTCCTGGAGGAGCGCGGCAGCGTGCGCGTGGCGGGAGGGCCGGCGGCGCTGGCCACCGCGCGGGGGCAGCTCTTCCAGGTGGCCCTGCTGTCCTCGGGCGAGTACCGCGTGCGGCGCTTCGCGCTGCCCCGCGACTGTGACGGGACGCTGCTGGCCCCGGAGCGCGAGGACATCGTCCGGGGCGGGCACCCGGATGGTGTGACGCCCTCGGGCTGGTCGCTGGTGGCGGATGAGGAGCGGGGCGACCTGCTGCTGGGCGAGGCCTTCTATGACGTCTCCACGGGCGGCGCCCGCTTCATGCTCTCGTGGTTCTCCGGCGACTCCACCGGCTCCGTGGCCCGGGGCGAGCTGCCCGGCACCACCGACCAGTTCACCGCGATGGCGCTCGCCCGGGACAGGGCCGTGGTCATCGAGAACGGCCGGCAGGTCTACGTGCTGGGACGCGAGGGAGAGCGCATCGCCGTCCTCGCGCACACGGACCTGTCGCGCGGCTCGGCCCCGTTCGACGTGTCGCGCATCCTCGCCTTCGACGGGAGCGTGGCCTGGCTGGCCCTCAACGTGCGCCCCAGTGGCGTCGTCGCCCTGAGCGCCGACGACCTGTCCGTGCTGGCGCGGCACGAGACGCCTTCCGCCGTGCGCTCCATCGCCTTCACCGGCGGACGGCGGGTGATGGGGATGAACAACGCCGTCACCGTCGCCCCCGAAACTCCTCCACTCCAACCCAGGTAACCATGCACCACCGCTACCCGCATCGTCCGCTGTCCTGCCTGCTGCTGGCGGGCAGTCTCCTGCTGGCAGGGGGCTGCTCGAAGGAGCCGTCCGAGAAGTCCCCGCCCTCCGCGGCCGGGCCGGAAGTCCTTGCCCGCCAGTCCCGGCTCGAGCCCCTGGACAAGCTGCCGCAGACCGAGCCGGAGAAGGTCACCTCGCGCTTCCTCCAGCGGCTCCAGTCCTCCGCCGGGCTGGACGAGGACGTGGTGGTCCACGTCAAGCTGCCGCCGCCAAAGAGCAAGCTGCTCGAGGACAGCCTCGTGCGCATCGTCGGTGAGCCGGAGGACGCGCAGCTCCTGGTCCGCTCCGACGCGCTCCAGGCGCTGGGCCTCATCGAGGAGAGCCCGGGGGCGGGCACCTTCGGCCTGCTCGGCCAGCTCGACGCCACCGAGGTGACGCGGCGGCTGGAGGCGGAGGAGCTGCTCAAGTCCGGCCAGTTTGGAGAGACGACGGAGCGGACCATCGTCTTCGAGGGGAGGACGCCCGTGGCGGTGAGCCGCGGCGTCGCGTTCAATCGCGAGCTGTTCGAGGCCGGTCGCCCCGTGGGGCTCAACCTCTGCCCGGTGCTCCCGGTCTCCACCGCGCGGGCCTGGGGCCAGTCGCTGTTCATCACCGCGAAGGAGGTGGTCCAGGACCCGGCGCGGACGTGGGACCCCTGCACGGACACGGGCACGAAGGGCGGCGTCTGGACCTTCGCCTACCTGATGCGGGAGCTGGCCGCGGCGTCGGGGCACACGGCGGAGGACTTCGTGCTCGCGTGGCTGTCGCTCTGGCTCAACGACGTCACGGTGAATGGGGACACGGTGGAGGCCCGCGTGGAGATGTTCCACCGCGTCCTCGAGCCCTGGGCCCGGGCGAGCGGCCGGACGGCCTCGCTGGTGGAGCGCAAGGAGGGCCGCGAGGTCGTCCTCGACGGGCCGCTGGACCTGGACCTGGCGCCGTTCCGCCTGCTGGCCATCGTGAATCGGCCGGACCTGGGAGGCGTGGGCCGGGGGCGGGGCTCGTACGGCGGCGGGACGACGGGCGTGCCCACGGACGCGGGAGAGCTGCGCTTCGTCTTCTCGGTGGTGCGGCCCGGGCCCAAGGGCGACCGCACGGAGGCCACGTGCGGCCGCGAGCGCTTCACCACCATCCTCGAGTACGGCGTGCCCATCACCGGCTGCGCCCAGGTGGCGAAGTGGGCCCAGAAGTGGACCCGCCTCAACACCTTCCGGGGCTTCACTCCCGACTACCTGGAGCGGCTCCAGAAGCTCACCGAGGAGGTCGTCCGCTCCGGCGCCGCGCCGGACAGGGGCAACAAGAGCGCGCTGAAGCAGGTGCGCACGAGCGAGAACGCGCTGGTGGACCTGGGCCCCGGTGATGGCTGGGAAATGCGCGAGTTCACGCTGACGGACGAAAAGCCGGAGCAGGACACGGACACACCGTCCAGCGGCCTGTTGCGGCCGCACACGGTGGCGCAGACGCCGGACGACGTCCGCTACCCGAGCACCGGGAACGGCGCCACGGACGCCTTCGTGCTGGGCAGCGTGCGCGCCGGGATTGCGGCGCCCTTCGGGCCGCTGCCGGACCGCTGCCGCTCCAGCTACACCGTCCCGTACACCTTCCAGGGGAAGCCCTTCCGCGGAGGGCACTCGCACATGGCGCCGTATGCGTGGGAGGCGTGGGTCATCGACCCGGCGCAGCCTCGCGACGTCTGCGCGCGCCACGACTTCTCGCTCAACACGTGCAACGGCTGCCACTCCGGTGAGACGGACACCTTCTTCACCCACGTGGACCCGGAGTCCGGAATCCCCGCGCAGCTCTCCCGGTTCCTCACGGGCGGAGGCCCGGGCAGCTTCCACGAGTCGCCGGACTGGCAGAACGTCACGCCCCGCTGGCGCTTCGCGGACCTGGAGCGCCGCTTCCAGCGCCTGTACGAGCTGGCGTGGTGCACGTCGTGCGTCCAGGTGCCGGCCTTCAGGCCGGAGCTGCTGCCCAAGCTCCAGGACGTCCTGGGCGTCGTCCCCATCGACCCGCTCGGCCTCGCGGAGAAGCCGCCGTTCGAGGTGGGCCCCATCCGCGACCTCGAGCAGGTGAAGCAGGTCCTGGAGCTCCGCAAGGACCTGCTCACGGGCTTCCGGGACCAGCCGGTGGACGACATCCGTCAGGTGGAGTCCTTCGTCCACTGACACGACGGGAGCCCGGCTTTCGTGCTCAACTGGCTCCAGGGTCCTCCCCCCTGGAGTCAGTGCCGTGGCGAAACAGCTTCCCGACCACATCCGGGCGCACGAGCGCTCCAACCAGCACCGCGACGAGGTGCTGGCCAGCGCCCTGTGCGGGTGCTTCCACTGCCTGGCCACCTTCCCGCCCGAGCGCATCCGCGAGTGGGTGGACGAGGACGAGGCGGACGTCGGCCAGACGGCGCTGTGTCCGGAGTGTGGCCTGGACACGGTGCTGGGCGCGGGCGCCGGCTTCCCGCTGACGCAGGACTTCCTCCGCCAGATGCAGGCCTACTGGGGCGCCGACGCCGGTGCGGAGCCCGAGGTGGACGACCCGGCGGACGACGCGTGACGCCGCGCGCACTGTAACCGTCCCCACCCCGGGTTGACTGTGCGGTGGCTCCTGGGGGACGCAAGGGGCCATGTACACGCCTCGGCACTTCCAGGAGCAGGACCCGGAGCGCCTCGTCGCGCTCATGCGGCAGCACAGCTTCGCCACGCTGGTGACGGTGGGCGAGGACGGCGCGCCCTTCGCCACGCACCTGCCCTTCCTCGTCGAGCGGGACGCCACGGGCGCCATCCGCCTGCGCGCGCACATGGCGCGGCCGAATCCCCAGTGGCACGCCTTCGCGGCGGAGCGGGACGTGCTCGTCCTCTTCCAGGGGCCGCATGCGTACGTGTCGCCCACCTGGTACACGCCGGGCCCGCCGCAGGTGCCCACGTGGAACTATGCCGCCGTGCATGCCTACGGCCGCGCGCACGTCCTGGAGTCCCCGGACGAGGTGCTGCGCCTGCTCGGCGACAGTGCCGAGACCTACGAGGCGGGCAACCCCCAGCCCTGGCGCCCCGACTCGGTTGCGGAGTACGTGCGCAAGCTGATGGCGGGCATTGTCGCGTTCGAGGTCCGTGTCTCCCGGCTGGAGGGCAAGCTCAAGCTCAGCCAGAACAAGGGCGAGGAGGACCGGCGGCGCGTCATCGCCGGGCTGGAGCGCAGCGCCTTCCCGGGAGACCGGGAGGTGGCGGCGCTGATGCGCGCACGCGAGGAGGAGCCCGCGGGCGGCTGAAAAGACCCGTGGGCCCGGTGCCCGCCTCGGCTCCGCGCCCACGTGCCTTTCCCGTCCTTGTCGAGCCGGGCCGCCATGCCACGCGGCCCCCGCTAGCCCTTACGGCAGGAAGCAAAGCCTCCCGGCTCACTCCACCGCGCCCCCGCACCGGTGAACTCCATGAGGGTATCCATCCACGCCATGCCGGGAGCGTGGGCGGTAGGACACTCGGATTCGGGTGCTGGAGCAGGCTCGTGGGGCAGGGAGGCGGATGGGGGCCTGCCCGCCCGCCTGCCTTTGGAGTCTCGCGAAGCGCCTAGCGCTCGGAGCGGCGCGAGCCCTTGAGCGCCTCGGCGCGCTGCTTGCGGGACATCACCGTCACGTCCACGACGTCCACCTCGATGGCGCCCTGGTTGTCGGTGACCTTGCTGTCCGGGAAGGTGCAGCGCAGGTCCTCGGCGCCGGTGACCTGGTAGCGCTTGCCCGTCTCCAGGACGCGGTGGGTGGAGCGCGCGGAGGCGCCTTCCGGGCCTCGCTCCACGCACAGCACCTGGCGCACCCGGCCATTGCCGCTGGAGCGCAGCTCCGCGAAGTCGTCGCGCACGGTGAAGAGGTAGGTGGAGCGCGGGTTGAGGCCGCGCAGCGCCACCTGGTGCTCCGGCTTGAGCTGCACCGCATGCTGCTTCGCATCGAAGGAGAGGTATCGCGGCGGCACGTACGCGGACTGGCGGATGACGACGCGGATGGTGCCGCTGTTGTCCTCCGGCCCGCTGTCGTCCAGCGCGAACACGTGCAGCCGCTTCGCGCCCTTGATGGTGCGCATGGACGCGCTGAGCAGGCCGAAGCTCGCGTCCGCGGACACGTCGCCCTCCACGAAGTACGCCAGCGTCCCGGACGCCGTGCCCCGGCCCTCGGAGAGCGAGGCGCTGCCCTGCGTCCACACCGAGTAGGACGCACCCGGGTTCAGGTCGATGCTGGCGGTGGTGTACTCGGGGATGGGGGCGGCGTTGTACATGGGCCGCAGCACCAGCACGCGCGTGGGGTAGTCCACCTCGTTCATGGTGCGCAGCGCATCCTCCGGCTTCACCTCCGTGCCGCCGTCCTCCGCCGGGGCCGCGCTGTCGGCCACCACCGCGGCGCCGCCATCGGGCGTCACGACGGCCACGGCCGGGACTCCGGCGTCCGGGGGCGTGGCCACGACGGGCTGCAGCGCGACGGGCGCGGCCGCCTGCCCCTCCGCGAGCGGCTTCAGCTCCGCGTTCACCGGCTCCACCAGGGTGGAGGTGGGGGTGAAGCGCCGCGTCCAGGCCAGGTGGCCGGGCAGGGTGAGCACCAGCGTGTTGGCGTCGCCGACGATGACGCCCTCGACCATCAGGGGCGTGCGGCCGGTGAGGTCCCGGCCATTGAGCTTCACCTGGGCGCCCTCGGGCTTCGAGGTCACCCACAGCGTGGTGGTGGTCTGCGCCTCGGTGGGCAGCACGTCCGCCTTGAAGACGAAGTTGTAGAGCAGGCCGCCGAAGAGCAGGAGGACGGCGGCGCCGAACATGGAAATCGTCAGGGTGCGCGCCTGCTCCTTGCTCCGCGCGACGCGCTCGGCCTCCTCGCGCGCCAGCTTCTCGCGGGCCTCGTCGACGGAGGTGCGGAACCCGGCGGGCCCGCGCACCGGAGGCTGCGGCACGGTGCGCGTCGCCGTCGGCAGCGTCCCGTCGTCCTCGACGACGGCGGCGGGCACCTCCACCGGGGTGTCGCGCGGCACGGCCAGCGTGGGCGCCGCGATGGGCGCGACGCCCGCGTCGGTGCGCGGCTCCTCGGGCAGCTCCGGCACGGGCGGGGCGGAGCGCTCGGACGTGACGGGCCGGCGCCCGCCGTCCGAACGCGTCATGCTGGGGTTCGTCACGCGGCGCACCCCGTCGGCGCTCGTCACGCGGCGCATGCCCGGGTTGCTGGTGGTGGGCCGGCGCGGGCCGCCGTCGCTGCCGGGCCTGCCACTGTCACTGCCGGGCCGGCCGCCGTCGCTGCCCGGCCTGGAGCGGATGCCAGAGCTGGAGCCCCGCTGCGCGTTGCTGGAGAGCGGCCGTGCGCGGCCCTGCGACGGCTCCGAGTAGCCCGTCTGCCAGGTGGCCAGCTGCTCCTTGAAGGCGGGCGTGATGTCGACCTTGCGGCCCTCGGCCGTGAGCTCCTCGGCGAAGAGGAAGGCCATCAGCTCCGACAGCAGCGCGGGCGTGAAGCGCGGGTTGTCGCGGTAGAGCAACTCCACCAGCGACGCGCTCAGCTCCTTCGCGGACTGGTAGCGCGCGTCGCGGTCGATGGCCATCGCGTGGGAGACGACGTTCTCCAGCTCCGCGCTGACCATGGTGTTGATGGCGGACGGTGGCAGGCAGTCGCCGGTGATGATGCGGGGCAGCACCGTGACGAACTCACCCTCGTAGGGGCGCTTGCCGCACACCATCTCGTAGAGGACGACGCCGGCGGCGTACACGTCCGTGCGCGCGTCGAGGTCCTGCCGGCCCTGCGCCTGCTCCGGGGAGAAGTACGGGTACTTGCCCTTGAGGGTGCCGGGAGACGTCTTCGCCTCCACCAGGCTGGTGGCCTTGGCGATGCCAAAGTCGATGACCTTGATTTCGCCCTCATACGAGATGAGGACGTTGTCCGGGGACACGTCGCGGTGGACGAGGCCCATCACCTCGCCGTCCTCGCCCACGTGGCGGTGCGCGTAGTCCAGCCCGTCACACAGCTTGCTGGCGATGTGCAGGGCCAGGGGCTCCGGGAAGAAGCCCATGCCGGCCTTCTGCGCACGGCGCAGCACCTTGGACAGGGGCTGGCCCTGCACCAGCTCCATGGCGATGAAGTACTGCCCGTCCACCTCGCCGAAGTCGAAGACCTGGGCGATGTTGCTGTGGCTCATCCCCGCCACCAGCCGCGCCTCGCTGATGAACATCTCCACGAAGTCGGTGTCGTCGACGAAGTGGGGGAGGATCTGCTTGATGACGCACGGCTTCGTGACGCCCGCCGCCCCCGTCATCCGGGCTCGGTAGGTGACCGCCATACCGCCCGCGGCAATCTTCGAAAGCAGGACGTATTTGCCGAATTGCTGGGGGCTGGTTTCCGCCACGGGTGCTGGGCCAGGGAAGTAGATGAGGGAGGCTGAGCATACTCCCCTTTGGGAGAAAGTCCCGGAAGCCGCTCGCGCGGCACGCGAAGTTTTCGCTGTCAGTGCTTGGATCAGCGGGGAGGGAAGCGACCCAGGGCCCGGTGGGATGATCCACGCGTGCTGCGACTCTCGGAGTGAGGCGGGCCGGTCTCAGAATGATTGGTTGAGACACCTGAAACAATTCTCCGGCCGTGTAACCAGCTGGAATCAGGGGCCGGGTGACGCTGCGCGGCGGCTGCACGGAGGGTGCGTTGAGTCAGCCTGTCAGCTGGCTTCACACTTCTTCAAGGTGTTCCCTGAAGCAACGCGCCGGATGGCGGTTATCTAGGCGGGCACGTCCGGCGGAGCCGGCGGGCGAGGGGCGGCCGGTCCCTCGTGGCGAGAAAGAGGCAACGCAGATGGTGTCCGAGCTCCCCCCGCGCTCACGCTGGGCCGCCCTGGGGATGATGTGGGTGCTGGCCATGACGCCTCGCGTCAGCTTCGCCCAGGGAGTGTCCGCCTTCGACCTGCTGTCAGCGGGCCCCGAGCTGGGCGGCCTGGACGTGCCGAGGGAGCTGCCAACGGTGCTGCCCGCGTCCGTGCCGCCCATCCGAATCGGCGTGGAGCAGGGGCTCGCGCAGGGGCGGGTGGACGTTGCGCCTGGGCGCACCTTCTCGTTGATGGGCGACGTGCCCACGGCGGCGGGCACCATGCCGGATGCCGCCGCGGCCGACGTGGCGACGGAGTCGGGCCCGGACACGGCGAGGGCTTCGGTGTCCGACGTGGCGGCGGCGGCCGTGGTGGCTGCCGGCGTTTCGGTGTCGGACGGGGCCACGGCTGACACAGCCAGACCGGACGCACCTGTGCGACAGGTGCTCGCAGAGGGGGCCGAGTCGTCGGTGCCTGCGGGCTCCTCCGGCTCGCAGGCGGAGGCCGCCATCTCCACGCTCGGCACCGAGGCGGCACCGTCCAGCTCAGACGGGGCCGGCGTCGCCGCGCACCTGCCCGGGAGGCCCGGTGTGCTGCCCGGTCCGCTCGCGCCCAACGAAGGGGTCCTCTCTCCGGGCATGTCCCCGCACCTGCCGATGCAGGAGCGCCCCTTCCAGGTGCTGCCCGTCGCGGCGTCGGTGCTGCCGGGGCTGCTCTTCCATGGGCTCGGGCCGCTCATCGCGGGAGACACGCACACGGCGAAGCGCCTCTTCGCGATGGAGGGCGCGGGCCTGGGCCTCATCGCGCTGGGCGGCGTGCCCATCGCCTTCACGGGCGCGTCGCGGCGCACGATTGCCCCGCTGTACGCGGTGACGCTGGCGGGCTTCAGCATGTTCGGCGTGTCCGCGCTCGCCAACCTCTACGCCGTGACGTCGCCCGCGTTCGACCCGGGCGTGCCCGCGTCCTCGCTTCCGCCGCTGGAGCTGGAGCTGGGCTACCAGTACGTCAGCGACCCGTCCTTCGAGTACGGCAGCTTCGTGTCGGTGGGCGCGCTGGCCCGGTTCGACTCGCTGCAGCTGAAGGGCTCCGCGCTCATGGCCCCGAGCGAGGGCAACACGCAGGTCCGCCTGGGCGGCGCATACCGGCTGCTCGGCGAGTCCGAGCGCGCGCGTGGAAGCTCGGACGGCACCTCGCTGGATGCGGAGCTCTTCGGCCTCTACCACCGCTACCCCACGGAGGGCTTCACCGTGGCCGGCGCGGAGGTGGGCCTGCGCGGCCGCTACGCCATGGCGCGAGTGAGCCCGGCGCTGGCGGGCTCCTTCGCGGAGGCCAGCCTGGGCACGTCCTTCCATGGCTACAGCTACCCGGGCGCGGTGGATGACGGGAACCTGAGCGAGCAGCTCCTCTTCACCTTCGGCTACGGCGTGTGGCTGGGCCGGGGCGGGCCGGTGCGAGGCGACGCACTCCTTTATTACGACCACCGCAAGGACGACTTCGCGGGTGGCATGCGCACGCGCGGCGGCGGAGTGATTGGGAGCTTCGGTCTCAGGGGGCGCGCACTGCTGACCCAGGACTGGGGCGTCGCCGCCGAGGTGCAGGCGGGTGGCGCCGTCGTCGGCCGGCTGTCGCTCATCTATGCGGTGGGAGGTGACCTGTGATTCGCGCGGGAGCAACGGGAGTGATGGCGGCGCTGCTGCTGGCCGGCTGCATGCGGCCCGCGGAGAACCGCGCGGTGCGCGACTCGAAGGTGGGCCGGGCGGACAGCGGCGGCATGTCGCTGGAGGTGGCGGACGGGCTGGCCGCCGTGCGGAGCCTCGCGGAGGGAGAGCTGGTCCTCTGGGGCAACGCACCGGCGTTCACCGCGCGAGCCACGCTGGCGGGGGACGCGCGCTCCGACTGGCTGCTGACGGTGCGCAACGCCATGCCGGACGCGGAGCTGGTGGCGGAGACGGAGGGTGGCGAGCCGCTCGCGGTGGAGCCGCTGCGCAACGCCATTTCCACCGTGAAGTCCTGGCGCGTGGCGCTGCCCGCGGGAGCCACGGCGAAGCTGACGGTGGCGCCGCCGGACTGGCAGTCGCGCGAGGCGTTCCGCTTCGCCGCGCTGGCGGACGTGCAGGAGGCCCTGCCGCGCGTGGGCGACATCTACGAGCGGATGAACAAGGACGAGACGCTGCGCTTCATCCTCTTCTCCGGAGACCTGACGGAAGGGGGCAGCCGCGAGGAGCTGCAGGAGTTCCAGGAGCGGCTCGAGGCCACGTCGAGGATTCCGCTGTACGCCACGCTGGGCAACCACGAGACCTTCTCGAAGGACGCGGAGGAGTACACGGCGCTGGTGGGCCGGGGCAGCCAGAGCTTCGTCTTCCGGGACGTGCGCTTCTCGGTGGTGGACTCCAGCAACGGCACGCTGGACCCGGGCGTGGAGGAGCAGCTGGAGACGTGGCTGGCGGCGTCGCGCAACGGGGTGCACATCGTGTCCATGCACGTGCCGCCGCAGGACCCGGTGGGCCTGCGGGGCGGAGGCTTCGCCAGCCGGGGTGAGGCGGCGGGACTGGTAGGGAAGATGGCGCGCGAGGGCGTGGACCTGACGCTCTACGGCCACATCCACTCCTACTACTCGTTCACCAACGCGGGCATCCCGGCCTTCATCTCCGGCGGAGGCGGCGCGATTCCGGAGACGTTTGACGGGGTGGGCCGGCACTACCTCGCGGTGGACGTGGACGCGGCGGAGGGGCTGCGCGAGGTGTCGCTGGTTCGCGTGGACTGACGTCCGTGCGCTGGCACTGAACAGGATGGCGGTGGGGAGGGTGCGGAAGAAAACGCGCGCGGGGCCGATAAACCGGCTCCACAGCGTACCCTCTTGATCTGACACTGAACATCTGGGCAGATAGGCGGACCTTCCCGCCCGGAACCCGGAGGACCGCCCATGTTCGATTCGAACGACAACGACCCTATTTCCCCTGCGCTGCGCGCGTTGCTGGAGCTGTTCGCCACGGAGCTGTCGGAGGTGCGCTTCCCGGACGTGGACGCGGAGGTGCTGGACGACGCGGCGGCGGCGGTGCGCGCGAAGGCGGAGGCGGTGGCGAAGGCTCAGGCGGCGCTGGACTCGGCGCGCCTGGCGCTGCACGAGAGCCAGGACGCGCTGCTGCAGAAGGGGCAGCGGGCGCTGGCGTACGCGCGGGTGTTCTCCGAGGAGAACGCGGAGCTGAGCGCGAAGCTGGAGGGCATCAGCCTGCCGCGCGCGACGCGCAAGAGCGCGCGGGTGGAGGGTGCGGTGGCCGAGCCCGCTACGGCGACCGCGGGCAGTGACGAGAACGCTCCGCGCCGTCGCGGCCGTCCGCCGAAGGCCCGCACGGCCGCCGGTGGCTCGCTCTTCGCGGACGGTGCCACGCCCGAGGCGCTGGCCAATCACGCGCACGAGACGGGCAACGGCGTGCTGCCCACGGCCTGAGTCCCGGCCACACGGTGAAGTGCCCTGCGGCCCGGTGCCTCGTGGAGGTGCCGGGCTGCTTCATTCACGCGCTGGCGCAGAATTGCTCGTAGTCGATGAACTCCACCTTCGCGCCCTCCGCGCACACCGGGCACTTCGCGTCGCGGCGCAGCTTCAGCTCCTGGAAGCGCGTGCTCAGCGCGTCGAACGTCAGCAGCCGTCCGATGAGCGGCTCGCCCTGGCCGAGGATGAGCTTCAGCGCCTCGTTGGCCTGCATCAGCCCGATGATGCCGGGCAGCACGCCCAGCACGCCCGCCTCCGCGCAGGACGGCGCCAGCTCCGGCGGCGGTGGCGCGGGGTAGAGGCACCGGTAGCACGGGCCCTGGCCCGGGACGAACGTCGTCACCTGGCCCTCGAAGCGGAAGATGGAGCCATGGATGTTCGGAATCCGCTTCACCACGCACGCATCGTTGAGCAGGTAGCGCGTGGGGAAGTTGTCGCCTCCATCCAGCACCATGTCGAACCCATCCAGGATGCGCAGCACGTTCTGCGCCGTGAGCCGCTCCGCGAAGGGCACCACCTTCACGTCCGGGTTGAGCGCTTCAATCGCGGCCTTCGCGCTCTCCACCTTGGGCTGGCCCTGGCGCTCGCGGGTGTGGATGACCTGGCGCTGCAGGTTGCTCACGTCCACCACGTCCATGTCGACGATGCCCAGCGTGCCCACGCCCGCGGCGGCCAGGTAGAGCGCGGCGGGCGAGCCCAGCCCTCCCGCGCCCATCAGCAGCACCTTCGCCTTCAGGAGCTTCGCCTGTCCCTCCTCGCCCACCTCGGGGAGGATGAGGTGACGGCGGTAGCGCTCCTTCTGCTCGGCGGTGAGGACGAAGGGCTTCTCCACCGGGTACGCCGCGTCGCTCCACCGGTTGTACCCGCCGGCCAGCGACGCCACGCGCTCGTAGCCCAGCTCCCGCAGCGTGCGGACCGCGAGCGCCGAGCGCGTGCCGCCCGCGCAGTACACGACGAGTTCCTCGTCGCGCTGGGCCTTCGACTCGATGCGCAGCTCCAGGTAGCCCCGGGGGATGTGCACGGCCCCGGGCAGCCGGCCGGCCGCGTGCTCGTCCGACTCCCGGACGTCGATGAGCTTCACCGGCGCCCGGGCGTCCAGGAGGCGGCGGACCTCCTCGACGGAGACCTCGCGAATCTCGCGCTTCACTCCAGACAGCAGCTCTTGAAAGGTCGTCGCCATGCGGAGGGCACTTATAACCCGGCGCCCTCCGCGTCGCTCCGCGTCTTCAGTTGGGCTGGAACACCACCCGCACGCACCCGTCCTGCTTCTTCTTGAACATCTCGTACCCGCGCGGCGCGTCTTCCAGCGGGAACCGGTGCGTCACCAGGAACGACGGGTCCAGCTCGCCCTTCTGCGCGTGCTCCAGCAGGCGCGGCAGGTACTTCTGGCCGTGCTGCTGCGCGGTGCGCAGGGTGAGCCCCTTGTTCATGATGGTGCCGATGGGGAACTTGTCCATCATCCCGTAGACACCGAGCACCGACAGCGTGCCGCCCTTGCGGCAGGCGAGGATGGCCTGGCGCAGCGCCTGGCCCCGGTCCGTGTGCAGGTGCAGCGCCTGCTTTGCCCTGTCGTACGCGTAGTCGAGCCCCGGCCCGTGCGCCTCCATCCCCACCGCGTCGATGCACGCGTCGGGGCCGCGCCCGCCGGTCAGCTCCTTCAGCACGTCCAGGACGCTGTCGACCTCCTCGTAGTTGATGGTCTCCGCGCCCACCTGCTCGCGCGCCAGCTTCAGCCGCTCGGGGAAGCGGTCGATGGCAATCACCCGCTGCGCGCCCAGGAGGAAGGCGCTCTTCTGCGCCATCAGTCCCACGCCGCCGCAGCCCCACACGGCCACCGTCTGGCCCGGCTGGATGCCGCAGAAGTCCGCGCCCATGTAGCCGGTGGGCGCCGCGTCGGAGAGGAACAGGGCCTGCTCGTCCGTCACACCCTCCGGCACGAGGAAGCAGTCGGTGTCGGCATGGGGGACGCGCACGTACTGCGCATGCGCGCCCGCGTAGCCGCCGAAGGCATGGGTGTAGCCGTAGATGCCGGCGGTGGGGTAGCCCAGCAGCGGCTCCTGGAGCTCGGCCTTCGGGTTGGTGTTGTCGCAGAGCGAGTACAGGTCGTGGCTGCAGTACCAGCAGCTCCCGCAGGAGATGAAGGAGGGGACGACGACGCGGTCGCCCTTCTTCACCTTCTTCACCTGGGGGCCCACCTCGACGATTTCGCCCATGAACTCGTGGCCGATGACGTCACCCTCGCGCATCGTCGGGATGTACCCGTCGATGAAGTGCAGGTCCGAGCCGCACGTCGTCGACAGCTTCACCTTGAGGATGACGTCATGCGGGTTGACGATGGACGGGTCCGCCACCGTCTCCACGCGCAGGTCGTTGATTCCGTTCCAGCAGAGTGCTCGCATCGACGTGTCCCTCAGTAGGAGTGGCCGCCATCGCGGGCAGCGGGATTGGGCCCGGTCGTCGGAAGCTCGCCGGTCTCCATCAGGCTCTTGAAGCGCCGGAGCGCCCGGTGCGCGAAGGCGGAAGGCGCGTCGCCCAGCAGCTTCACCACGGCCGAGCCGAGCGGGCCGCCCGGGGGGCTGAACTCCATCTTGAGCGTCACCACGGTGCCCCAGTCCTCCGGCGCGGGGCGGAAGCGCACCCAGCCCGCGTTGGGCAGCTGCGAGTCCTCGGTGGCCTCCCAGCGCAGGTACTCGCCGGGGTGCTCCTCGACGATGCTCGAGTCCCACTCGAGGCTCATCCCCACCGGGCCCCGCAGCTTCCAGTGCTGGAGGTGCGAGCCCACGTCGGTGACGTCGGCGAAGTGCCCCATGATGAGCGACAGCGTCGGCGCGGCGCGCCAGGCGCGATAGAGCTCCTGCGCGGGCTTCTGGATGGTGATGGAGCGCTGCAGCACCGTCATCGCGCCCAGTGAGCCCGAGCTGCGCCGCCGGCGGATGCTGCGCGAGAGGATGCCCACCTTGTGGGGTGCCTGCGTGCGCTCGCGGGTGCTTCGGAAGAGCAGCCCACCCCCCGCGATGGCCAGGGCCACGCCGCCGATGGAGCGGCGCTTGAGCCCCAGCGCGAGGAGCGCTCCACCCAGCACGGCCGAGACCACCTGCATGGCGCCGCTTCCCTCGTCAGAGGAGGACGCTTCCTGGGCGCGCAGGTCCCTGTCCACGCACTGGGCCGTCGACTCGACACCATGCCACTCCCACTCCCGGGAGGAGCCAGGAGTATGGCCTCGGGCGCCTGGCGGCCCGAAGCCCGACGGCTGCTGTGTCTTGACTGTCATGAACGCTCTCTCCTCGGCCGCGCGGCGATCCGGCCTCGTAGAACCTTGAGAGACCTGCTCGCCGGGGCAAGCCCGGTATGGACGCGAGGACAGGTCGCGCAGGGCTGGCGGCAGGGCGAGCAGGGAGAGGAGCGACTGGGCGTGACTTCGAAGGCGTCCGGTTACCTCTCCGGGTAGGCCGTCCAGCCGCGCGTCCAGTCCGTGGCGCCGATGGCGCCGATGAACCGGGCGGAGGTGTCGAAGCCGGCGGACGGCGTGAGGGTGGCGTCGGCGTTCAGGGCGGCGGAGCCGGCCGCGGGCGCGAAGTTCGGCGCGGTGAGGTTCAGCGGGTCGCTGAGCCGCGGGTCGCTCATCGTCACCTTGTTGGCCTCGGACAAGATGACCTTGGACTCATCCAGCTTCGTCAGGTCCGGGTCCGTGGTGGTGCCGTTGGTCACCACCGGGTTCGGAGCGAAGGGGATGGCGTCGTTCTTGTCCGCGATGTCCCAGAAGAAGACGCTCTTGAAGGACAGGCGCGCGTCGCCCGCCTCGCTGAACAGCCCCGCGGAAGCAGCGCCGTCAATGTCCACCGCCTGGTTCTTCCAGTGGGCGACGATGGAGTTGCGCATCCGGACGCCGGCGCCCGTGTTGAACACCAGCGCCTCCTGCGTCGGGTTGGTGCCCGGGGCCGCGCCGGAGCCGATGAACGTCGCGTTCCAGATTTCGGGGATGGAGATGGGCTCCTGGCCCGGCGTGGACTTGTTGCTGGAGGCCTCGATGCCGCGGTCGCCCACGGAGGGGCTCTGCTGCACCACCAGGAACTGCACCTTGCCGCTGTAGCCGAAGTCGTAGTCCAGCGCGTCGTCGTCCGCCTGGGTGATGACGATGTGCTTCAGGGGCGCGGTGCCGCCGAACATCTCGATGCCGTCGTCCAGGCCCTTGTGGACCTGCACGTAGTCGATGTCCGTCGCGCTGCCGCAGCCGCCCGTCGTCAGGCCGTTGAGCTCGTTGTTGGCCGCCAGCTCGAAGCCGGCGAACTCGATGCGAGCGTACTTCAGGGTGCCGCAGTTGTGCGCGTCGTCCTGGCCGCCGTACTTCGTCAGTTCGTTGCCGGCGGAGGTGAAGAAGCCCTCGATGGTCGTCTCGCCGCCGCTGACGTTCAGCTTCGCCTTGCCCAGCAGCACCAGACCGCCCCAGTCGCCCGGCTCGCGCTGGCCCGGCTCCTTCGACGACGTGAAGACGATGGGCGCCGCCGCCGTGCCGCGCGCGTCCAGGCGGGCGTTGCGGGTGATGATGAGCGCGCTGCGCTCGTCACCCTGGATGGTGACGCCCTCCTCGATGGTGAGCGTGCCGCTCTCCACGAAGACGTAGTTCTTCAGCGTATAGGTGTTGCCCTTCTTCCAGGTGGTGTCGCCCTTGAGGTTCTCCGCGACGTCCACCTTCTCACCGCCGGACTCCTCGGGAGGCGGGGTGGTGACGGGCGGCTGCTTGTCGTCGTCGTCGTCGCCGCAGGCGGCGGCCAGCGTCAGGCTGGACAGGGTGAGGAGGGAGGCAAGGAGCCGCTTCATGGGAGTCATTCCTTTCGGCGAGGGAGGGACTACAGGGACAGGCCGAGCGAAGCGGAGAACGCGATGCCCGGGCGGTACTCGAGGATGGTGACGGTGCCCTGCTGGAGGGTGACCTTCGCGTCGAGCAGGTTGGCGGCGGTGAGCTTGAGCTGCGTGGCCGCGCCCAGCCGCTGGGTGAGCGCCACGTCCACGCGGTGGAAGGGCTGCTCGTAGACGTCCGGCAGCCGGTTGGTGCCGACCTCGCTGATGCGCTTGCCGTAGACGTTGTAGAGCAGCGCCACCTCGGTGCCGCTCTCGGGGCGCTCGTAGCCCAGGTTGACGTTGGCCACGTAGGGCGACTGGCCCTGGAGCGGACGCTGCGCGCTGGTCTGCAGCCCCTGCACCGCGCCCAGGTCGATTTCGGAGCGGATGAGGGTGAGGTTGGCGCCCAGCCGCACCGGCCGGAGCACTGAGGCGACGCGGCCCAGCGAGGTGCGCGCCTCCAGCTCCACGCCGTAGGTGTCGGCGCCGGCGGCGTTCTCGAAGCCGACGTCGCCCGCGCCCTCGGTGTTGATGACGCGCTCGATGGGGTTCTGGAAGCGCTTGTAGAAGACGCTGGCGGCGAGCACCTCGTTGTCCCCGACGAACCACTCCACGCGGGCGTCCACGTTGTGGATTCGCGTCTGCTTCAGCGCCGGGTTGCCGGACACGTTGCGGCGGCGGGTGAAGTCGTAGAAGAGGAAGGGCGCCAGCTCGCGGAAGGTGGGCCGCGCCAGCGTGTAGCTGTAGCCGGTGCGCAGGTTCACCGCCGGGGTGAGCGCGTAGATGGCGTTGAGCGTGGGCAGCCAGTCCAGGTAGTCGACCTCGTTCCGGGAGGCCTCCTCGCCCGTGAACTGGTCCAGCGCCGTCAGCTCCTGCCGGCTGCTCTCCAGGCGCAGGCCGCCGATGAGGCGCAGGGCCTCGGTGGGCTTCGCGTCCGCGGACACGTAGCCGGCGAAGATGCCCAGCGAGGCGTCGTAGGCGTCGGACTCGGGACGGGTGAACTCGCGCAGGCGCATGCCGTCGCCGAGCTGGTCGGCGCCGAAGAGCTGCTCGGGGGGCAGGGTGCGGTCCACGTCGGTGCTGGGGACGATGCCGTAGCGGAAGCGGCGGGCGCGGAAGTCACGGAAGGACAGCTGCGTGAGGCCGCCCACCTTCACGCGCACGTCGCTGAAGGGGAGGGTGAGGTTGAGGCTGCCGCCGGTGGACGTCTCGCCCAGCTCGGCGAAGAAGCGCTCGCCGCTGTTGGCCTGGTTGGGGAAGGAGAGCGAGCCGGTGGGCGTGCTGAGGCTGTCGCTGTAGAGCGTGTCGCGCGTGTCCGGCTCGTCGCGGTCCACGCGGGACAGGTTGGCCTGCCAGTCCACCTCGGCGTCGCCGAACAGGCCGATGCGGTGGAAGCCGCGCAGCTGGTTGAAGGAGAGCTGGCGGACGATGAACTGGAGGCGGCTGCCCTCGTAGCGGTCGCCCTTGAGCGAGTCGATGCCCGTGCTCGTCACCGTGCGGGTGTCGGTGCCGCGCGTGTAGAGGCTGAAGGCGGTCAGCTCGTTGTCGCGGTCCAGCTGGTAGCCCACGCTGGCGAGGCCGCTGAGGTTGGCCGTCTCCACGCCCTGCGTGAGCTGCGCGTCGTCGTTGCGGACGTAGGCGTTGTTCTCGTTGCTGGCGCGCGCGTAGCTGCTGACCTGCGAGGACTCCTTGTGGCCGTAGTTGACGGTGGCCAGGTAGCCCAGGCGGCGGTTGTCGAAGCGCAGCGTGTCGCCGAGCGACGCGCTCAGACCCAGGTTGGGCAGCGCCGTCTTCTTCCTCGCACCCCACACGTTGGGGAAGCTCTCCCACTGGCGCTCCAGCTCCTCGGGGGACTCGCCCGCGTCGCCCAGTTCGTGGCGGGTGGGGATGGCTTCCGGCAGCTTGCGCTCGCCGCCGGGGAAGCCGAGGAACTCCAGGCCGCCGCCCTGCTGGGTGTTGCGCTCCTGGCCCGTCGTCACGGTGTCTCCGCCGAGGGTGATGCGCGGCTTGAACTCGAACTGGGTGGGGTAGGTGTTGGTCTCGATGAGGAGGGTGCCGCCGCCGAAGGAGCCGGGCAGGTCGGCGGTGTAGCTCTTCACCACGTTGAGGTTGGCGAGCAGCGAGGTGGGGAAGAGGTCCAGCGGGACGCTGGGCTCGTCCGGCTCGGGGCTGGGGAGCAGGGCGCCATTGAGGAGGGTGGTGCTGTAGCGGCCACCGAGGCCCCGGAGCAGGACGTAGCGGCCATCCACCACGGTGGCGCTGACCACGCGCTTCACGGCGTCGGAGGCGCTGGAGTCCGGCGTGCGGGCAATCTCCTGTGCGCTGATGGCGTCCGACACGGCGGCGGCCTTCTTGCGCTCCTGGAGGAGGGCGCCCTCGGCGCGGCGGTCCGCGCGGGCCTCCACGACGACTTCCTGCACCGCGCCCACGTCCGCGCTGAGGGCGACGTCCAGCTTCGTGACCTTGCCCTGCGTGACGACGACGCCGGTGATGCGGCGGCCCTGGTAGACGTCATAGAAGACGCGCAGGTCGTACTTCCCGGGCGGCAGCGCGAGCCGGTAGTTGCCGTCGAGGTCGGTGAGCGCCTGCTTCTGTGCGCCGGTGACGACCTTCACGGTGGCCTCGATGAGGCCCTCACTGTTGGCTTCGTCCACCACGCGCCCGTGGATGCCGGTGAAGCCCGGGGGCGGCTCGGCGGACTCGGCCAGCATGACGTCGTCAGTCGCGGCGCCCTCGGTGGCCAGGGACTCGGCGGGCTCGGCGGCGGAAGGAACGTTCGTTCCAGGCTGAGGCGCCGCGTCCTGGGCCGACGAGGCGGAAGGAACGTTCGTTCCAGGCTGGGGCGCCGCGCCTGGGGTGGAAGGAATGTTCCTTCCGCTGTGGGGCGCCGGGGCGGGCGCCCGCGGTTGCGCGGTAGACGGGGACGTAACGTCCTGACCTGAGGGCGGCGCCGCTACGTCGGTGCCGCTCACCTGCGCGAGCGCGGACGTGGTGATGACGGCGAGCGCTGCCACGAGGGCGCGCGAAAGGGCGGTGCGAGGCAACACGACTCTCCTTGCCGGCGGTCGGCGCTCGTAAAGAACGCGACACGCGTGGCGGGGGAATGGATGGGCTGTGACGATTCAGGCGGCGGACCGAAAACTCGTCGTCACGGTCCGCCGAGGGCCGCTTCAGTCCGCGAGCTTGTCCGGCAACACGCCGACGGTGATGTTCCCGCCCCGGGCGAGGTCCAGCACGTCCATGGCGGCGCCGTACGGCACGTCATCACTGGCGTCGAAGAAGACAATCTTGTCCGGGCGCGCGTTGAGCATCCGCTGGAGCCGCGCCACCACCTGGTCTCGCGGCACCTCCTCGCGGTTGATGCGCAGCACGCCGCCCTTGTCCACCGTGAGCACCACGGGAGGCAGGGCGTCGGGCGGAGGCGGCGGCTGCTCCTCCTGCTTGTCGTTCTTCGCCGGCACGTTCATCCACATCTGCCTGGTCAGCAGCGGGGTGACGACCATGAAGATGATGAGGAGGACGAGCACCACGTCCACCAGCGGCGTCACGTTCATGGACGGGCGGAGTCCGCCCCTACCGCCTCCGAGGTCGAATGCCATCGCGCGTTCCTCCTAGTGCTTCGGCTTGTCGATGACCTGCAGGTTGATGCCGGGAAAGCCCAGGTCCTGCATCGCCTTGAAGACGCCGCGCACCTCGGAGTAGCGCACGCCGCGGTCGGCCTTGAGCACCACGCGGGTGTCCGGGTCCTTCTGGTGCAGGGCCTTCAGCTCCGCCATGAGCGCGTCGCGCTCGAGCTCCTTGCGCTCCAGGAAGAAGGAGCCATTCGCGGCGAGGCTGACGATGGTGGGCTCGAGCTCCTTGTTCTCCGGGTCCGGGTTCGTCGCGGCGGGCAGCTCCACCGAGGCGCCGGCTTCAATCTGGGGCGTGACGACCATGAAGATGATGAGGAGGACGAGCACCACGTCCACCAGCGGTGTCACGTTCATCTCGGGCGTAATCGCCCTACGCGGGGTGGACATCGCGCCCCTCCTTGCGAGCGGCCAGCTCCGGCCCGGTGGCCACCGCGGCGCCGTTGGCCGGGGCGGGCTTCTGCGGGCCCAGGTCCTCCAGGTAGTCCATGAACTCGCCCCGGGCCGCGTCCAGCGAGAGCTGGAGCGCATCCGCGCGGGTGGACAGGAAGTTGAACATCAGCACCGCGGGGATGGCGACGAGCAGGCCGAGCGCGGTGACGACGAGCGCCTCGGCGATGCCGGCCGACACCGCGCCCAGGCCGCCGGAGCCCTCCTTGGCGATGCCGGCGAAGGCCTCGATGATGCCCACCACCGTGCCGAGCAGTCCGACGAACGGCGCCACCGAGCCCACGGTGGCGAGCACGGACATGCCCCGGCGCACGTCGGCGCTGACGCGCTCGTTGATGCGGACCAGCTCGCGGCGCGTCAGCTCCACCGGGCCCAGCTTGCCGGCGGGGACGCGGGACTTCGCGAGGAACGTCTTCATGCCACCGCCGAACAGCGTGGCCAGGTGGCTGCCCTTCGTCGCCTCGGCCTCCTTCACCAGGGCGTCGTGCTGGTGCTGCACGAGGAGCTGTCCGGCGCGGGCGGCGAAGCGCCTGGACGCCGCGCGCGAGCGGGCGAAGACGAAGAGGCGCTCGAAGAACACCGCCAGGGACGCGATGGCGAAGAGGATGAGCGTCCAGGCGATACCCAGGGCGAACACGCCCATGTGGTTGTAGATGTCCCTGAGATTGAAGTTCATGACGGGGGCTCCTGGGGGCAGGGCGGGTGAGGCCTACGACTTGAGGCGGAAGGGGACCTTGAAGATGCGGTAGACGGCGGCGGGCTGGCCGGAGACGACGGCGGGCTTGAAGCGCCACGTCCGCACCGCCGCGAGCGCGGCGCTGGCGAAGGGCTCGTCGCCGCGCATCACCTTGAGCTGGGTGACGCGGCCGTCCACCTCGACCACGCCCTTGAGGATGACCATGCCCTCCAGCCCCTTGGAGCGGGCCTCGGAGGGGTACTCGGGGATGAGGTTGGACTCGAGCGGCTCCGGAGGCGTGGCGGACTCCGGCAGGTTGATGGGCGCCACGCGGCCACCGCCGCCCGCGAGCCCGTCACCCCTTCCGAGTCCTCCCACCACGCCGCCCGGGACGAGCGCGCCGGTGCCGCCCACGGCGATGGGCGCGGCGGCAACGGTCTCCCGCTCTGCCTCGGGAGGCTTCGTCAGCGGCACGGTGTCCGGAGCCACGAGCGGCGCGGGCGCCACCACGGGCGCGGCGGGAGGCGGCGCCTTCGCGGCGACGGGAGCCGCGGGCTTCGGGGCCAGCTTCGGCTTGGGCGGAGGCGGGGGCGGCGGGGGAGGCTTCACCTCGACGACGGGCGGAGGTGGCGGACGGAAGACCACGTCCGTGCCCTTCTTCTCCTGGATGACCTCGCGCACCTTGCTGGCCGCGGAGACGACGGCGACGCCGATCATCACGAAGACGCCGATGGACGCCGTGGTGGAGAGCGCGAACCGCCGCGCCGAGCTGACGTCGGTGGCGCTGTCGAACGTTTCGAACATGGCTGAACCGCGTATAGCGGCGCCATGTCTCACGGGTGTTCACGGGCCGTGACACTTCACCTCCAAACGAATGGAGGAAGCGTCACGGCGCGCGCGCCTGCGGGATTGCCACTACGTCACGGCGCGCGCATGCCGGGCAGGGTGCGAGGCAGCCGCGCCAGCTCGCCCGTGGCCGTCACCGCGCGAGGCGCCCCCGCGCGGCGCGCCTGCCACAGCAGGGCGAGCAGCAGCACGGAGTAGACGACGGCGAACGGGCGCCAAAGGAGGACCTGTCGGGACAGCTCGGGGCCGAAGCCCGAGTCGGAGACGAGCAGGCCCGTGAGGGCGATGAGCGCGACGAGCGCGAGGTTCGGCTTGTAGCGGCTCTCGGCGGCGGCGCGCACCAGCGGCCACGCGAGCACGTAGTTGGCGCGCCACGCCAGCGGTGACAGCAGCGTCACGCCCAGGCAGCACATGGCGAGCAGGTCGGCCGGGCCGGGCCGCGCCCAGAGGACGGCGGCGAGGAAGAGGCTGATGGCCACCGCCTGCGCGAGCGTCATGCTCCCGGGCGGTGGAATGGACTCGGCGGGCAGCACGAGCGACAGCAGCAGCGTGGGCAGGCCCTGCGGGTTCGCCCCCAGCGCCCACGGAGGCGTGGTGCGCGCCAGCGTCTCGCTCCACAGCTGGAGCTGGGTGAGGGTGCCGTCCCAGCCGTAGCGGGCCAGGGTGGGCAGCGCGAGCACGATGCCGATGGCGGCGGTGGCGCCGATGACGCGCCAGTGGCGGCGCCACAGGAAGAAGAGGCCGACGAGCGCGGCGGGAGGCTTGAGGAGGAAGGCGACGGCGAACGCGGCGGCGGGGCGCCACACGTGGCCGCGCTCGGCGCCGAGGGTGGAGAGGATGATGAGCAGGAGCAGGACGGCATCCACCTGCCCGTAGAACAGCTCGAAGGTGAAGGCCGGCAGCAGCGCGAAGGTGGCGAGGCCGGGGCCCCATGCCCACGGCGCGGCCTCACCCGGGCCCGGCGCGGTGCGCGTGGTGAGGCGGGCCACGGCCGCGAGCGCGAGGATGGAGCCCAGGTTCCACAGGGCGACGGCGACGCGCGCGGGGAAGAAGGTGAAGGGGATGAACAGGGGCGCGGTGACGGGCGCGTACTTGAACGGCATGGTGCCGTCGGAGACGCGGTAGAGGTCGGTGCCCTCGAGGAAGCGCTCGGCGGCGGTGAGGTAGACGCGGAAGTCCACGCCCCGGCGCGGGTGCTGGCCCACGGCCACCGCGGCCACGAGGAGCACGGCCAGCACGAGCCACCAGAACCAGCGGGCCCAGGTATCGGAGCGGCTCATGGTGGTGTCCGGCACGGTGGCGGAAGGCGGCGCGAGGCTCACGGGTGCCTCGCGGACAGGGGCGCGGTGCTGCCTGCCGCGTGCAGGGCTCTCTCAGACGGCGAGCGCTGGAGGGAGGCGTGGCGTGGGGCGCGGGGGCGCCCCGAGGCGGCGGTGTTCATCGAGCAAGGGGGAAAGGTGGGGGAAGGGCACCATTTCACGCCGGCCGGCACACGGCAACGTGGTGATGCATGCGGAAACTTCCCGGCCGCATGGAAGGTCGGCAGGTGGCTGGTCCAGCTTCTTGCAACCTGATTACGCTGGATTCGCGGCACTCCCGCCGCGTCACGCCGAGGAGCAGCTGAACATGAAGCGGAACCTGGTTCGCCTCATCCCCTCCGTGGTCCTTCTCACCCTGTCCGTGGCCTGCGCGGGGCCCGAAGATGCGCTCACCGAGCCGACCGGGACAGACCCGGCGGCAGGGCTGGCCAGCTCCGAGGCACAGCTCGGCTACGGCAGCTTCTCCGCGTTTCCTGCCACGGTGGTGGTCGACCGATACACGCACCTCGGCTCGACGCAGATCTGCTGGAGCGTCAGCGGCCACCACTCGACGGCCGAGGTCTGGCTGAGCATAGACGGCCTGCCCGAGACGTTCTTCACCCGCGCCCAGAGCGGCTGTCAGATCGCGGACTGGATTCAGGCGGGGCCTCAGTACGTCTTCAACCTCTATGCGGACACGAGCCACAGCCACTGGCTCGCCAGCGTCGAGGTCCGGGGTCTTCCGCCGGAACCGGTGTGTGGCGTTTGCCCCAGGGGCTCCTCGTGTTATCGCTGTGGCGAAGCCTTCTGCTGGCCGGACAACCGCCCTTGCCCGTGAGCCATGCCCCGTGCCGCCGGGCCTTCCCGGCGGCGCGGCGGTCAGAGGCCGTAGGTCTCCAGCAGCCGCAGCCACACCTCGCTCATGGTGGGGAATGACGGCACCGCGTGCCAGAGCGTGTCGAGCGGCACCTCGCCCGCGACGGCGATGGTGGCCGCGTGCAGCATCTCGCCCACCTCGGGGCCGGTGAAGGTGGCGCCCAGGATGATGCGGCGCTTCTCGTCCACCACCAGCTTCGCGGTGCCCTTCAGCTCCCGGCCCAGCAGCCCCGTGCCGGCCACGTCCTGCAGCGCGTACTGCACCGTGCGCACCGGCAGCTTCGCCTCGCGCGCCTGCGCCTCGGTGAGCCCCACGCTGGCTACCTGCGGGTGCGTGAAGATGACCTGCGGCGTGGCCTTCGCGTCCGCCCAGGCGTGCACCTTCTTCCCCGCGATGATGTCCCCTGCGATGCGCCCCTGGTACTTGCCCATGTGCGTGAGGAGGTTGCGGCCATTCACGTCGCCGCACGCGTAGAGCCAGCCTCCGTCCACGCCCTTCGCGCGGAGCTGGTCGTCCACCTCGAGGGACTTTCCCTCCTGGAGCTGGAGGCCCACCGTCTCCAGGCCTAGGTCCTCCGTGCGCGCCACCCGGCCCATGGCCACCAGCAGCGCGTCCGCGCGCAGCTCCTCGCCGTTGGTGAGCGTGACGGACACCTCGCCCGTGCCACCGGGCCGGCGCACGCTCGCGGCGGTGGTGCCCAGCAGCACGCGCACGCCCGAGTCCCGCAGCGCTTGCGCCACCTGCTCACCCACGAAGGGTTCGTAGCGCGACAGCAGGGCCTTGCCACGCTGGGCCAGCGTCACCTCCGCGCCCAGCGAGCGCCACGCCTGCGCCAGCTCCACGGCCACCACACCGCCGCCCAGCACGAGCAGCCGCCTGGGGACTTCCTTGGCGCCGGTGCCCTCGCGGTTGTCCCAGGGCTTCGCGTCCTTGAGGCCAGGAATCTCCGGCAGGCGCGGCCGGCTGCCGGTGGCCAGCACCACGGCGCGGCGGGCCTCCAGCTCGCGCACCGTGCCGTCCCGGGCCTCCACGCGCACCTTGCGCGGGCCGGCGAGCTTCCCGCTGCCGCGCACCACGGTCAGCTTCGCGCCCTCCGCCCACTTCACCTGGGAGTCGTCCTTGTAGTCGCCGACCATGTAGTCGCGGTGCGCCAGCACGGCGCGGGCGTCCAGCGGACCCTTGATGGCCTCGCGTGCGCCGGGCGCCTGCTGGGCCAGCCAGAGCGCCTCCGCCGGACGGAGCAGCGCCTTGCTGGGGATGCAGGCCCAGTACGAGCACTCACCGCCGAACAGCTCGTGCTCCACCAGCGCCACCGACAGCCCCGCTGCCGCGGCGCGGGCTCCGGCAATCTCACCCGTGGGCCCTGCGCCAATGACCACCACATCGAAGGCTTCCGCCATGTGCATGACTCCTTGCCTCCTGCGTAGGCGCGGAAGGCGTGCCGAGCCATGCGGCAATGGGGTCCACGTCGGCTGGTGGAAAGAATGGCTGGTGGCCAGCTGACACCTCCCGCTCCATGAAGGCCTCGCGTCAGGTTTGCCGGGGCCCGTGCGTCGGGTGCCCGGTTGACGTGGGCGAAGGCGCGGTTTCACCTTGCCCGTGAACGAGTGACGGTCCGTGCCGGGTGCGCGGCGGGAGGTGTGCCATGGGGACTGTAATGAACGGTGTCTCGGGTCGCTTCGCGCCGTGTGCGTCTGACCGGGTGTGACCTTCTCCCTCGCTGAGCCGAAGTGCTGAGCTGGATGGAGCGGGTTCCCACCTTCCCTGGACCCATGCGCGCGCAGCTGTAGCCGTGCAACCGGCCGGCGTGTGCCCCGTGCGCTCCTCGTGACGCATGCGGCCCGTGCGGCCTGCTGGGAACCGTTCGTCCACTCATGTCTTCTTCCAGGAATCGCCGTACCCGCGCGCCCCGCCGGCGTGAGGGCGCTTCGCTGTCGTCGTCGTCTGAAAACCCGTCCGCGCGTCACCTGCGCATCCAGTCCACTCTGTTCCAGGAGGTGTCCCTGCTCTTCCGAGACGGGCTGTCCGACCCCCGGCTCGAAGGCGTGTCGGTGTCGTCGTTCGAGCTGTCAGCGGATGGCCGCCTCGTCCGTATCGGCTACGCGCTGACACCGGAGTCCGCGGCCTCCGGCACCCGTCCCGTGCAGGAGGCGCTCGAGCACGCGAGCGGCTACCTGCGCTCGCAGCTCGCGCAGCACCTGGACCTCAAGCGAGTCCCACAGCTGCGCTTCATCTACCTCGGCGTGGCGGAGCGCTCGCTGGAGGCTCCCGACGTGGGCCTCCTCACGGGAACCTCCGACCTCGACGAACCTGTCGCGGAGGTACCGGAGGACGACTCCGACCTCGACGAACCCGCCCGGAGGCCCGGAGGGAAGTCCCATCGAGGCGACGCCGACTCCGATGGTGAGGAAGGGGGTGAGCAATGATGCCCCGCCTCCTCCCGGCCGCGCCCGGCGACGTCCCCATCCTCGTCTGGGCGCGCACGCTGCCGCCGGGCGCGGAGAAGCAGCTCCGCCACATCGCCACCCAGCCCTACGTCGTCGAGCACGTGGCCG
This sequence comes from Pyxidicoccus xibeiensis, assembly GCF_024198175.1. Taxonomy (NCBI): domain Bacteria; kingdom Pseudomonadati; phylum Myxococcota; class Myxococcia; order Myxococcales; family Myxococcaceae; genus Pyxidicoccus; species Pyxidicoccus xibeiensis. The sequence goes on along the minus strand of NZ_JAJVKV010000001.1, from coordinate 1,231,602 downwards.
CCATGCCGGACGTCCACGTGTCCTCGGGCGTGGCGGTGGGCACCGTCTTCGCCACCGCCCACCACGTCGTCCCTGGCGCGCTGGGCGGCGACCTGGGCTGCGGCGTCAGCGCGTACCGCTTCCCCCAGCCCGCCACCGTGCCCGGCCGCGACGTGCTGGAGCCCCTGCTGGCGCGACTGGCCCGCGAGGTGCCGGTGGGCGACGCCGTGCACCGGGGCCGGGGGCAGCCCCTGCCGCCCGAGCTGGAGTCCCCGCCGCTGTCCACCCAGAAGCTGTGCCACGCCTGGGAGCGGCTGGCGCCGCGACACCTGGGCACGCTCGGCGGAGGCAACCACTTCCTGGAGCTGGACCGGGACGCGGACGGAGACGTCTGGCTGCTCCTGCACACCGGCTCGCGGGGCGTCGGGGCCGCCATCGCCGACCACCACCTGCGCGCGGCCCGGGCGCGGGGGGAGGGCAGCCTTCCCGGCCTGAGCACGCATACCCCCGAGGGCGCCGCGTGCCTCGCGGACACGGCGTGGGCCTGCCGCTTCGCCCGCGCCAACCGCGACGCCATCGCCGCGCGCGCGGTGGCGCTCGTGGCCGACGCGCTCGGCGTCCCCATGGACCCGGAAGCCACCTTGGACGTGCACCACAACCACGTCGCCGCCGAGGACCATGGAGGCCGCACGCTCCTGGTGCACCGCAAGGGCGCGGTGGGCCTGGAGGCGGGGCAGCGGGGGCTCATCCCCGGCTCCATGGGCACGGCCTCCTACGTGGTGGAGGGCCGGGGCGAGCCCCGCGCCTTCCGCTCCTGCTCGCACGGCGCCGGCCGCGTCCTCACCCGGACCGAGGCCCGCGCCCGCATCCGCCCGGCCGCGCTGGAGCACGCGCTCCGGCGTGTGGTGTACGACCGCGCCCGCGCCGGGGCCCTGGTGGAGGAGGCCCCCGCCGCCTACCGCGACCTCGCCGAGGTGCTGGAGGACGAGGCCGACCTCGTCACCCCGCTCCTGCGGCTCACCCCCCTCGCCGTCCTGAAGGGGTGAGCCGCGGACCCCGTTCTACCGACCGGTAGGCCAGGGGGCCGCCTCGCCGCCGGCCCACGGGCCTGGCTTCACTCCGGGTCCATCCGGGAGTGACGCCGGGCCCGGGTTTCCGGCCTTCCCCGGGCAGATCCACGCCAGACGGGCCCTGGCGGCCCCGGGGAGGGCCCGGAACGTTGTCAGGGTGGGTTCCCGAGCCCGTCGGGATGCCGTAGACTCGGGCACCAGACTCACACGTGCGAACCTGCTGGGGCGTCGTCTAATGGCAGGACATCAGACTTTGACTCTGATTATCAAGGTTCGAATCCTTGCGCCCCAGCCACTCCGCTCCGGGGGGACGCGGTAGCAAGCGCGTCCGTCCGCGTGCATGAAGGACGGTGGCCCGATGCCGCAGAAGACGCTCCTGCTGGTCTCCGTGGGTAGCCCGTCGGCCTCACTGCTGAGGGACTTGCAGGACCCGCTGGCGGCGCACATGAGCGCCCAGACGGTGCTCGCGAAGACGGCCCTTCCTTCTCCCGCCTACGCCTTCAACAAGGACCGGGGCCAGTACCACTGCAACGCCATCATGCGGCGGCTCACGCCCATGCTGGAGCCGGGGCAGTCGGCCGTCATGGGCATCACCGACGTGGACCTCTTCGTGCCGGACTCGCCCTTCGTCTTCGGCGAGGCGGACCGCGAGTCCAAGACGGCGGTGGTGAGCCTCTTCCGTCTGCGTCAGGGTGCGGACGGCGACCACCTGCGGCGCCGCATCCAGACCGAGGTGGTGCACCAGGCGGGGCACCTGCTCGGGCTGTCCTACTGTGAGGACCCCCGGTGCGTGATGTTCTTCGCCCAGACGCCCCAGGACTGTGACCGCAAGCAGCTGTCGCTGTGCAACACCTGCCGCAACGAGCTGGTGAAGCTCAACCGCTGACACTTCCGGGCCCATTGAATCTCCCGTGACGCGTTGACGTCCGACCCGGCGCGCCCTGTAGTACGGGGCACTCACGTGGCCGGGACGCGGAGCGGAGCGGAGCGATGATGGGCATGCGGAGGTTTGTCGGGGGAGTGCTGGCGGTGGGACTGCTGGGTGCGTGTGAGCCCCTGGACGACGGTGGTGGCGGTGGCATCGGCGACGTCCTCTTCACCTCGGGCTTCGCCTTCGTGCGCGAGGACGACCGCAACGTCTTCGTGGTGGACGACGATGGCGACCCCAACAGCCCGCAGCGGCTGACGTCGGCGGGCGGGGCGTACTGGCCTTCCGTGTCGCGCGACGGGCGCAGCATCGTGTTCGTGCAGCGCACCGGCTCCAGCACGTCGCTGCAGACGGTGCCCACCTCGGGCGCCACCACGCCGGCCACGCTGTTCAGCTCGGGCGACGCGGCGTGCGCGCGCGGCTGCACCAACTTCCGCACGCCCACCTTCAGCCCGGATGGCCGCAGCGTCGTCTTCGTCTTCTCTCCGGCGGGCAGCAGCGTCACCTCGCTGGGCCGGGTGAACACGGACGGCAGCGGCTTCCAGGAGCTCACGCCGAACACCACCATCTCCTACGGCGCGCCCACCTTCATGCCGAACGGGAGCGCGGTGATGGTGCCCTCGGGCAGCAGCCTGCGGCAGCTCAACCAGCTTGCCCACGTGCCGCTCAACGGGAGCAGCATCACCTACAGCTCCCTGGGCAACGAGGTGCTGGCGGTGGAGAACCGCGTGGCGGTGTCGCCCAATGGCTCGCAGGTGGCCTTCGACGGGCGCCTGGGCTCCGGCAGCACGCGCATCTTCGTGGCGTCCGTCACCGGCAACAGCGTGGGCGTCGGCCAGCGGGTGACGACCCTCAGCGGCCCCGGCGTGCAGGAGTCGTGGCCCAGCTGGACGCGCTCCAACCAGCTCGGCTTCCTCTCCTCCGACTCGGCGGGCAGCGACCCCGGCATCTACGTCGCGGGCGTCGGCAGCGGTGCCACGGGCTCGGTGACGCTCGTGATTCCCAGCGCCGCGGAGCCCTCCTACGGGCCGCAGTAGCCGCGTGAAGGGGGCCGCCGGCCTCCTGCTGCTGCTGTGCGCCGCGTGTGTGGCGGGGCGGCCCGTGCAGGCCCCCGTCCCCGTCCTCGCGGAGCCACCTCCGGGAGTCCGCCTGCACACCGGCGCCCCGGAGGGCGGCCCGCCGTACCGGCTGTTCCTCTCCGAGGACGCCACCGCCGCGCGCCCGCACCGGCTCCTCGTGTGGCTCCATCCCTCGGGGAGCGACGGGCTGGGCCTGGTGGAGCCGCTGGTGGCGGACTTCGCCCGGCGGGGCTTCGCGCTGCTGACGCTGTCCCGGAAGGACTTCTCCGGCTGGCGCGGCGTGGACGCCAATGCGGTCATGCTGAAGGGGGTGCCGGACGCGGCGCGGGTGCCAGGCGTGGACGCCCGGAAGCCGGTGCTGCTGGGCTACAGCGCGGGCGCGCAGATGGCGCTGGAGCTGTGGTCGGCGCGTCCGGGGGCCTTCGGCGGGCTGGTGCTGCTGGCCGGTGCGCCGCGCTTCTCTCGTGGGGACGAGTCCACACCTCCCACCGGGGCGGCGTACACCCGCGTGCCGCTGCTGGCCGTGGTGGGGGAGGGGGACGGAGACGGGCCCGCCCTGTGGCGTCGTGCGTCGGAGACCTGGCGCGCGGCGGGAGTGCCGCTCCAGACACGCGAAGTGCCCGGTCGCGGACATGAGTGGCTCCTGCTGGAGCCGGCCGAGCGGGAGGCAGTGCTGGCCTGGCTGGAGGCGCTGCCTCCGGTGGCAGGAGTCATGCCCGGGTCGCTGGCGTCCGGGGACGAGGCGGTGCTCGCCTGGCTGGACGCGCTGCCTCCGGTGGAGTGAGTCACCCCGGGGGCCGCTGGCGTCCGGGCCCGCGAGGCGCGATGCTGCCGCTTGGAGGTTGGTGATGTCCCTCTTCGATGCCGTGCGCGCGGGTGACCGCGCGGCCCTGATGGCCCAGCTCGACGCCGGGGCCGACCCCAACCCGTTCGACGCCGAGGGGCGCACGCCGCTGATGGCCGCCGCCCGCGCGGGCCGTGCCGACCTGGTGCGCCTGCTGCTGGAGGCGGGCGCGGACCCCGAGCTGACCGACAGCCTGGGCGAGCCCGCGCTCATCATGGCCGCCGCCCACGGCCACGTCGAGGTGTGCAAGCTGCTGCTCCCCCACGCCAAGGACGACGAGCGGGACCTGGCGCGCACGCTGCTATCAGGCATCGGCATCACCGACCTGCGCCTGGACCCCTCCTCCGTGCCGCCGGATGACCTGCGCCGCAAGCTGGCGTCCGCGGGCGCCTACGTGGCCGGCAAGCTGGGCGATGACGGGCCGACGAAGCGGCTGGAGCGCGCCCTGCGCGCGGAGAAGCCCCGCAAGCCCTGAGCCGCCGTCGACTGGCGGACACTCCTGCACGGCGGTACGTCACCGGTTACATCAGAAATCGGGTTTCTTCAGGTCTGTCCACGCGGTCCATCCTGGTCCGCGTGGGTCCTCCGGACGTGGCATCAGGCTGTTCCCTGGGGGGAGGCGCCGGGCCGGCGCGCCTCCACGTCGCCGTGGAGCCGTGACATGGAGACGCCGGATCCGCGCCTCATCTTCAGCGGCACCGTGCAGGGCCTGTTCCTCGTCGGCCTGCGCGAGCGCCTGTCCCTGTCCACGCGCGCGTCGCTGCGTGAGGCGGGGCTGGACCTGGACCAGGACCTGCTGCCGGCCTACCCCCTCTCCACGTGGCTGCGGTGCCAGGACATCGTGCTGCGCACCGTCTGGCCGGACCTGCCCCGCGAGGAGGCGCAGCGGCGGCTGGGCCACGCCGCCGTCGACGGGATGATGGCGACGATGCTGGGCCGGGTGATGTCGGCGGCGGCGCGCACCCTGGGACCCCGGATGGGCCTGGGGCAGCTCAACCGAGGGCTGCGCGCCTCCAACAACTTCCAGGAGTCCCGCGTGACGGAGCGCGGGCCCGGCTCCATCGAGGTGTGGATCAACGACATCGCCGGCCGGCCGGCGTACTACGTGGGCATCCTGGAGGCGTCGGTGCGGGTGATGGGGGCTCGCGACCCCCGGGTGTCCGTTCTTCGCCACGAAGCGCCCGCCTGCACCTTCCTGGTGGAGTGGGTGGGGTGAGCCGGCCCGCTGGAACGACGAAGGCCCGGGGCTTCACGGGGGAAGCCTCCGGGCCCTCGCTTCACGGTGACGGAGAGGGTGCGTCCGCCACCGCTGCTTCACCGCCTGAGCGCTACTCCGGCTTGGCGCTCACCGTCACGCCGGGCGTCACGGTGCCCGCGCCCTTGCGCGTCTCCACCAGCGCATCGGCGACCAGCTCGGTGATGTCCTTGATCTTGATGTTCTCGCCACGCTCGGTGTCGTTGACCGCGTCGTTGAGCATCGTCGAGCAGAACGGGCACGCCACGGCCACTACGCCGGTGCCGCCCTTCTCCTTGTAGTCGCCCACCATGCCCGGCTTCTTCTTGTCGGAAGCGGACGGGTACGGCGTGGACGGGTCCTCGGCGTGCTTCAGCGTGAGCGCCGCCTCGTTCAGGCGGTTGTGGTTGATGCGCGTGCCGATGTGCTCCTCCATCCACATGCGCCCGCCGCCGGCGCCGCAGCAGAAGCCCTCGCGCTTGCTGCGCTGCATCTCCACCACCTCGAGCCCGGGGATGGCGTTGAGCACCTCGCGGGGCGCGTCGTACACGCCGTTGTGCCGGCCCAGGTAGCAGGGGTCGTGGTACGTGAGCTTCGTGTTCATCACCGCCGAGAGCTTGATGCGCTTCTCGTTCAGCAGCTCGTTGATGAGCTGGGTGTGGTTGATGACGCGGTACTCACCGCCGAACTCCGGGTACTCGTTCTTGATGGTGTTGAAGCAGTGCGGGCACTGGGTGATGACCGCCTTCACGCCCATCGAGTTCCACGTCTCGACGTTCGTCTTGGCCATCGTCTGGAACAGGTACTCGTTGCCCATGCGGCGCGCGGAGTCGCCGTTGCACATCTCCTGCTTCGACAGCGTGGCGAACGACACGCCCGCCTCGCGCATGATTTTCACCAGCGAGCGGCTGACCTTCTTCTGCTTGTCGTCGTAGCTGCCCGCGCAGCCCACGAAGAAGAGGTACTCGTACGGGCCGCCGCCGTCACCCCAGGTGGGCAGCGCCAGGTCCTCGGCCCACTCGTCGCGCCTGTCCTGCCCGATGCCCCAGGGGTTGCCCTGGCGCTCGATTCCCTCGAACACGCGCTGGATTTCGGGCGGGAACTCCGCCTTCACCTGCACCTGGTAGCGGCGCATGTCGATGAGGCGCGGGACGTTCTCGATGAACACCGGACACGCCTGCTCGCACCAGCCGCAGCTCGTACAGGCCCACACCGTCTCGGCCTTGAGCGCCGAGCCGATGATTTCCGGCAGGGGCTCCTTCACCTTGTTGGGGCTGTAGCCCTCCTCCGCCCACTGCTCGTGCTCCCAGAGCCAGTGCTTCAGGTCCTGGTTGACGCCCTTGTGAGTGAGTGGCTTGCCGGTGATGTACGTGGGGCAGTGCGTCTGGCAGCGGCCGCACTCGGTGCACGAGTAGAGGTCCAGGCCCTGCTTCCAGGTGAGGTCCTTCACCGTGGCGGTGCCGAACTCCTCCTTCTCCAGATTGGGCGTGGGCAGCTTGCCGGTGGAGTGGGTGCGCTGGAAGAAGACGTTGGGCAGGCCGGTGATGATGTGGAAGTGCTTCCCGAGCGGCAGGAAGTTCAGGAACGTGAGGATGATGACCAGGTGCACCCAGAAGCCGGCCACGCCCACGGCATGGGCGGCATTCTCACCCAGCGGCATCATCGCCAGGCCGACGAGGCTGGTGAGGGGCTCCCACCAGACGAGCGCCGCCGGCGTGGTGGGCACCTGCGTGGCGCCCATCTGGACCTGCTGGGCCGCGGCGTGCGCGGCGACCATGTGGCTGCCGCCGAAGAGGAACTCGGAAATCATCAGGCCGGAGATGAAGCCCAGGATGAGGTACGCCTCCCAGGACTGCGTCATCCGGTCCGGCTTCACCTTCCAGCGCATCCACACGTAGTAGGCGCAGCCGACCAGGGCCAGCCCGGCCACGATGTCCTTGGCCAGCAGGTAGACGCGGTAGGCGCCGAGCAGCACCGCCTGCTCCGCCCAGAACGGGTGGCTCAGGTCCGTCAGCACCTCCAGCGCCGTGGACGAGAAGCCCATGGCGAAGAGCATCACCGTGCGCAGCGCCAGCACCACGAAGGCCGCGTAGATGAGCACGTGCATCAGGCCCGGGGTGAACTCCTCCGGGTCCACCATGCGCTTCTGCCCGAGGCCGAAGAGCACGAGCCGCTTGATGCGCAGCGGGATGTTGTCGAGCCGGTTCTCATGCTTCATCGAGAGGAGCACGCCCAGACGGCCGGACATGGTCATCACGAAGATGGGGATGGCAACGGCGAGCAATAGGCCGGTGATGATGGGACTCATGGGACGCTGGGACCTCTGGGGGCGCGCGCGGCGGAGAAGGCCCGGTTGCCGCGGCGCGGCAAATTCTGAGTTCTCGTCAACCCTAACAGCGTTGATTCGCGAATCAAGAGACGTGCGGCGAGGGGTGTCCACCACTGTAGCCGCAGCGCGAGCCCCGCTGGTGGGGAGTCAACCGGCGCACGCATTTACACGTGTGAAAGCCCACACGGGGGCGACTTGAAAATGGGGCCTCCGTCAATCTTGTAGAGCCGCCGGGGGTCAACGGGAGGCCATACACGGTGCGGTGTGGGTCTCCACTGTATGTTGGTGCACTATTCCCCAAGTGCCTGGATTCACGGGCCTGCCTGGAGCTGGGCAGGCAGGCAGGCGTACGGTGTGTGACGCGGACCGAACTTTGATGCCCCAAGGGCTTTACAACGCGGAGCGACATGCTCAACATGTTCGGTAAATCGGTCAACGCTTGAACGGTTGGGCACCACATGGGGTGGGCCTGAGTCGACCGACAGAAGGGCGCCCAAGAAGAGGCGAGCCGAAGAGGCCGTCCACTTCCCAAGGCGGAGCGCCCGAAGGAGCCGAGCATGGTTCACGACGACACCACGTACATGGACGACGAGGGGCTTCCCTATGTGGACCGCGGTGACGACGCGGAGCGCGAGGGCGTGAGTGAAGTGGAGGGCGGCCCGGGCGGTCGGATGTGGGGCTACGGCGAGGAAGCGTGGGGCGGTTGGCAAGCGGCGGAGTAGCACGGGGCCCCCGCGGCCCGCGCCAGCGCGGGGGCATTCCAGTGGCACCTGGCACGAGGCAGACGAGGCCCGAGCGGCGGCTCCCTTCACGGTGAGCTCCCGGGTCTGAACGCCCACCTGGCACGGCCCTCCTCCACGAGGCGCCGGCCCGCTTCATCCGGAAGATCCACACACCCACACTGGCAGGGACGCGCAGTCCGTGTGCACGAACCCGAGGTCCGTGTTCGCACCGGGTGCAGGCGGCCCCTCTTGCCCGGAAGCGCGACTCCCGACATTCTCTGAGCCTGAAGCCTTTCCCCTGGGAGCCCCCGCTTCCCGGCGTTGTGGCCCATGAGACTTCTGGTGGCGGGGGACGTCATTCCCCGCAGAGTGATTCGCGGCACAATGCCTCGTGAGCGCACGGGGGAGTACGGATGAAGCAGACGGCCTGGGCAGTGGAGCGCGATGCCGAGCACGGCCGCGAGGTGCTTCTCCTCGTCACCCTGGAGGCGGACGCCGACGCGCCCCGCGCCCCGGTGGCCATCAACCTGGCCCTGGACCGCAGCGCGTCCATGCGCGGCGTGCCGCTGCTCGCCGCCGTGCAGGCCGCGCAGGCCCTGGTGGACCGCGCCAGCCCGCGTGACTACCTGGGCCTGCTCACCTTCGACGCCGAGCCCGAGCAGGTGCTCCCCATGCGCGCCATGGAGCCCGGCGCCAAGGCCGCGTTCCTCAAGGTCCTCTCGCGCCTCGAGTCCGGCGAGGGCACCGCCCTGCACGAGGCCGTCGAGCGCGCCACCGAGGCCGTGCGCCGCGTCCTCGTCCCCGGCGCCCGGCCCCAGGTGCTGATGCTCACCGACGGCGAGCCCTCCGTCGGCTCGTCGCAGCTGCCGGACTTCAAGACGCTGGGCACCCGCGTGGCCGAGTCCGGTGTCTCGCTGCACGCGCTCGGGCTGGGCCGGCACTACCTGCCCGAAATCCTGGAGGCCCTCACCGGCCCCTCGGGCACCGGCTTCGTCCACGTGGATGACCCGGAGGGCCTTCCCATGGCGGTGGGCCAGCTGGGCGCGGAGCTGTTCGGCGAGGTGGTGTCCGACGCGCGCGTACACGTGCTGCCCTCGGGCTTCGCCGACCTGCGCTGCCGCCACCGCTACCCCGCGCGCGTGGAGGGGGACTCCATGAGCGCCGCCCTCGGCGCCGTGTCCCAGGCCTTCCCCCGGCGCGTCCTCTTCTCCGGCCAGCTGGGGGCGGCGGAATGGAACCTGGGCGTGTCCACCTCCTACACGGAGCACGGTGACACGCGCCGCATCACCGTCCCGGTGACGCGCGTGCTGCCGGAGAGCGAGCAGGGCCGCTACGTGCGCGCCGTGTCCGCGGAGCTGGAGCTGGCGGCCGCCGAGTCCGCCGCCTGGAAGGCCCTCGGCCGCCGTCACCAGGAAGCGGCCGAGCGGGCGCTGGAGTCCGCCGACATGGCCCTCTACCGGCTCGCCCGGCTGGGGGCGCCGGAGCTGTCCGCGCAGCGCCACGTGGAGCGGCTGGCGGACCTGCGCCGCTTCGTGGAGCGCCGCGCCAACCAGCTCCCCGCCCTGGTGATGCGCCGCGCGCACTCCGAGGTCTCCCGCATCACCATGAGCCGCGTGGGCCCCGCCGCCCCCGTACCGGCGCTGCTGCCCTGGAAGACCGAGGAGTAGCCGCGCCGCCCGCCCGCCTGCCTCTCCCGGAGGTCCGGCGGGCCGCTCCACACCTGTAACCGCCTGGACTCCGGCTCCGTATCTGGGAGTGTCAGGCATCCTGGCGGCGGGGAATGCCCGCCTGCCCGGATGGTTCATCCGTGTGGGAGACACGTGCCCTTCGCTGGCGGCCCGGCCTCCAGTGGGTTAACGGGAGGCGCATGAAGCGTCAGCAGGTGAAGAGGCTCGGCCAGGCCGGAGTTGCCGGTGTGCTCCTGGTGGCGGCGGTGGCGTGGGCGGAGCTGCCCCCTTCGGCGGTGGGCACCAGTGCTCCCGACGAGGGAGACCCGCGCGTCGAGGCCGCGCTGCTGGTGGACGCCACCCAGGTGAAGCCGGGCGACACGTTCCGCGTGGGCGTGCGCTTCCGCATGGACCCGGGCTGGCACATCTACTGGAAGAACCCGGGCGACTCGGGGCTGGAGACCGAGGTGACCTGGGACACGCCCGGCACCACCGTGGGGCCGCTGCAGTGGCCCTACCCGCACACCTTCCGCACGCCCGACGGCTTCATCGTCACCCACGGCTACGCCGACGAGGTGCTCCTCTTCGCCCAGGCCCGCGCCGTGGAGAGCGCCACCGGCTCGCTGATGCTGGCGGCCGCGGTGGAGGCGCTGGTGTGCGAGGTGCACTGCATCCCCGCGGAGCTGATGCTCACCCGGAGCGTGCCCCTGGGCCCGCAGACGGTGCGCGACGCGGAGTTCGCGCCCACGTTCGACGCGGCCCAGGCGAAGGTGCCGCGCCCGGTGGCGGACACCGGCCACACCGTGCAGCTCGCGCTGGACGGCGACACGCTCACCGCCGGCAGGGAGTTCACCGGCACCGTCACCGTGACGGGCCCGGGTGGCGCCGCGCTGTCCGCGGTGGAGGGCGACTTCTTCACGCCCGAGCGCATCCCCGGCGTGGAGCGCGTGGCGCTCACGTCCACGGGCGGCGGCCGGTTCAAGCTGAAGGGCAAGGCGGAGCCGGACGCGCCGGCCGAGGCGCCGCGCCTCACCGGCGTGCTGCTGCTGGGCACGAAGGCGTCGGGCTACCAGCCCCTGGCGGTGGACGTGCCGCTGGCGCGCGTGGTGGCCGCCGGCGGCGCCGTGGCCGGGGCTCCCGCCGTGGTGAAGCCGCCCTCGGTGAAGGACAGCATCGCGGCCGTGAAGCCGGTGGCCACGTCGGCCCCGTCGCCCGTCGCCGCCGCCACGCCCTCCGTGGGCCTGGGCCTGGCGCTGCTGTTCGCGTTCCTGGGCGGCGCGCTGCTCAACCTGATGCCGTGCGTGTTCCCCGTGCTGGCGCTCAAGGCGTACGGCTTCACGCGCATGGTGCAGCAGGAGAAGGGCCGCGTCGTCGCGCACGCGGCGGCGTACGCGGGCGGCATCATCGGCAGCCTGCTGCTGCTGGCGGGCGCGGTGCTCGCCGTGCGCGCGGGCGGCGCCCAGGTGGGCTGGGGCTTCCAGTTCCAGGAGCCCCTCTTCGTCGCGGCGGTGTGCGGCGTGCTGGTGGCCTTCGCGCTCAACCTCTTCGGCGTCTTCAACGTGGGCATGGACGGCACCGCGCTGGCGGGCAAGGTGGACCAGAGCCACGGCCTGATGCACAGCGCGGGCGAGGGCGTGCTGGCGGTGGTGCTGGCCACGCCGTGCTCGGCGCCGCTCCTGGGCACGGCGGTGGGCTTCGCCTTCGCGGCGGGGCCCGTCACGGTGCTCGCCATCTTCACCGCGCTGGGCCTGGGCCTGGCGCTGCCCTTCTGCCTGCTGGTGCTGGTGCCGGGACTGGCGAAGCGGCTGCCCAAGCCGGGCGCGTGGATGGAGCGCTTCAAGCAGGTGCTGGGCTTCGCGCTGCTGGGCACCACCGTGTGGCTGGTGTGGGTGGTGGGCGGGCTGGCCGGCGTGGACGGCATGGCGCGGCTCTTGGCCTTCCTCGTCGCGGTGGGGCTGGGCACGTGGCTGTACGGCCAGTCGCAGGCGCAGGACGGCGGGCGCAGGTGGGCCACGCTGGCGGTGGCGCTCGTGGTGCTGGTCGCCTCTGGCGTGACGGCGCTGCGCTTCGACACGGCCGCCGCGGCGCGGGGGCCGGTGTCCTCCGCGGTGGCCCAGGCGCAGCCGTGGGACGAGGCGGCGGTGTCCGCGGCCCTGGCGGCCGGGCAGCCGGTGTTCATCGACTTCACGGCGGACTGGTGCCTCACGTGCAAGGTGAACGAGCGCACCGTGCTGGCGCGCGAGGAGGTGCGCGCCGCCTTCGTCGAGCACCAGGTGGCCTTCTTCGTGGCCGACTGGACGCGCCGGGACGCGCGCATCTCCGCGAAGCTGGCCGAGCATGGCCGCGCGGGCGTGCCCATGTACCTGGTGCTGAGCCCCGGGGCTCCGGACAAGCCGGAGGTCCTGTCGGAGCTGCTCACCACGGACGCGGTGGTGGACGCCGTGAAGCGCGCGGCGGAGTGCTCGCCGATGAAGCGCGTGGCGGGCTCGAGCATCGTCTGTGCCGCGGGCTTCCCGCGGCCCTGAAGTGTGTCTTTTCGCTGTCCCAACCTGAGGAGGAACGCCATGAAGCCTGTCTTCACCGCACTCGCGCTCGGTACGCTGTTCGTGGGCGCCCCCGTCTTCGCGGACGCCGAGGTGGGCAAGCCCGCGCCGGCCTTCACGCTGAAGGACGAGGCCGGCAAGGAGCACTCGCTGGCGCAGTACAAGGGCAAGGTCGTGGTGCTCGAGTGGACCAACCCCGAGTGCCCGTTCGTGAAGCGGCACTATGACGCCGACACCATGGCCAACACGCTGAAGGGCTTCGACGCCAAGAAGGTGGTGTGGCTGGCGGTGGACTCCACGGCGCACAACACGCCGGACAAGTCCGCGGCCTGGAAGAAGACGGAGGGCTTCATCTACCCGGTACTGCAGGACGCGAGCGGCACGGTGGGCAAGTCCTTCGGCGCGAAGACGACGCCGCACATGTACATCATCGATGCCGAGGGCGTGGTTCGCTACGCGGGCGCCATCGACGACGACCCGCGCGGCAAGAGCGACAAGAAGGTCAACCACGTGAAGACCGCGGTGGACGCGGTGCTGTCCGGCAAGCCGGTGCCCGCCGCCACCACCACGCCGTACGGCTGCTCGGTGAAGTACAAGAGCTGAGTCCCGCGCCCACCTGGGTTGCGCTCCGAAGGCCCTCGTCCCTGTGTGGACGGGGGCCTTCTTCGTTTCTTCCCGGCCCTGCGGCGCCTCCTGGTGGAGGGAGCGGGCTGTGGAGCCCCGCCTGGTGCCTTGTCCCGCAGGGTGTGGATTCGGACCTTTGTCGCCAGAGGAGGAACGACATGGCCGACAACAAGGGCAAGCCGGTGAAGGGTGACGAGCGAACGGACGCGCAGAGCGCCGAGGAGCTCCGGAAGCAGGCGCGGCACCAGGAAGGCGAGCAGCGCGGGGAGGTCATCGACGAGGACGCGGGGGTGGACCGCATCCTCCAGAAGGGGATTGGCGGCTATGGGGCCCAGGAAGGCACCGAGCCCGCGCGCCAGTCACCTCCGGTGAGCGACGACACCGACCGCAAGCGCTGAGCCCGAAAAGGGCGGAGCGCACGGAAATGGCGCGCGACGCGGAAGACCTTCGGACATCCGAGCGGCGTCCTGACTGCGTCCTCGGAGGTCCGCATGTCCCCGCTGTCCCGTAGCGTGCGCTCCAGCCTCGTCCTGGGGTTGCTCTTCCTGGCGCTGCCCGTGGTGGCCCAGGAACAGGTACCCGAGCCCGCTGCGCCCTCGGCCCGCGAGTGGCTGGCCGCGCACAACGCGGAGGCCGTGCACCTCAACCGCGTGGCCATGGGGGTGCTGTTCGGCTGGGCGGTGCTGAACATCGGCACCGGCGTGGCGGGACACTTCGCCACCGAGGGTGAGAAGCGCGCCTTCTTCCAGGCCAACGCGGCGTGGAACGTCGTCAATCTGGCCATCGCCGGGTTCGGCTACCACGGGCAGGCCACCGCGGAGCCGGCCACGTGGGACCTGGCGCGCAGCCTCGCCGAGGGGCAGAAGATGGAGAAGCTGCTCCTGCTCAACACGGGCCTGGACGTGGGCTACCTCGCCTTCGGCGCGTTCCTGTGGGAGCGCGGGCTGCGCAAGGACTCAGAGCGGCTGCGCGGGTGGGGGAAGAGCCTGCTGGTGCAGGGAGGCTTCCTCTTCGCCTTCGACGCCGTGCTGTGGTTCCTCAACTCGCGGCTGGATGGACAGCTCACCGCGCGGCTGGTGCCCGCGCCGGGCGGAGTAGGGCTGATGCTGACGTGGCCGTGAGGCCGTCATGCAGGCCTGGAGGGGCGCCGCTGGTGCCATTGGACCCGATGCACGACCGAGCCGCCGATGACGTCGCGCAGGCGACGGACGGAGTCATCCGACGGCTCCGGCAGGGCGGCGGACGAAAAGGGCGACGGCCACGGTCCACACGGCCAGCGAGAGCTCGACCACCCGCTGCGCGGCGCCGTAGAATTCGAAGGCGGGCTGGAGCAACCCGAGCCCCATGGCCGCCGGCACGCCGCACAGCAGAGCGACGTTGAACAGGCCGCGGCCGGCGGGGCGGCTCCGCATCGCCAGGCCGATGACGAGGACCCCGACGAGCCCGGCCAGATAGCCGAGCCCGCCGAGGAGCTCGTGCAGCATCGCCGCCCTGCTGGGCGATTCCAGCGAGCACCGGAAGTCGCAGCGGAAGACGCCGCTGAAGAACAAGCCGAGGCCGTTCAGCACGCTGAGGCCGAAGCCGACGAGCAGCAGCGGCGACTTCGGAAACAGGCCGGCGCACATCAGCCAGAAGGCAGCCAGCAGGGCGCCCGAGACCATGAAGGAGAGACTGACCGCCGGTCCGGTCTCCGCGCCCGTCGCCCCCAGCTCACTGATGTACTGCCGAAGATGGTCGTAGCCCGGGTAGGCCAGGCCGCCCGCGATGGTCGCACCCGCCAGGATGAGCAGGCTCAGGAGCGCGCAGGCAAAGGCAATGGTTCGCAAAAGGTCAGTCCCCCCGGGGCCGCAGCTCCGTCATCATCCAGCCGTTTGCCCGTCCTGACCAGGGGAACCGACGCGCCGCCGGGCGACCATCGCGAGGCTCACCCGGACGTTCCAGGCGTGCTCCGCGCCGTTGGAGGCGGCGGGAATCGAAGCCTCACAGAGGCGACGCCCCACGCCAGGCGCCGCTGTTTCCGAGTACGAGGGTTGAGAACGCAGCCTGGCTTCCGTGAGGAGGGGTTTGCGCGCCTCCGGTGCTCAAATCGCAGTCAGGAATTGAGCGCAGACCGTGCGGGGAAGGCCTCATGCCTGGTAGTTCAATCCTGGCAACACCATTCCGCTGCCAGTGTCGGCATCAACATCGCGCCTGGTGGCGGACCTCGTGGGCCACAACAGGTGTCTATCCAGCAGCCGATGTACAGAAGCAGCTAAAAAGGCATTAGTATGCAGGATGCGGTTGCCCGTCGCCTCGTGTGCCGGCGCTACGAGCGGGGGAGTCCATCTACCGGCGGAGTTCTGTCATGAAGCCTACCCACTGCTTCGCGGTCATCCTCTTCGCGGTCACCCTCTTCTTCAGTTCCGTGGCATCCGCGCAACCCTGCACATCCCTGACGCAGAGCCAGTTCAACTGGGTGCTGCAGGGCGGTGGCCGGTTCATCACTATCACAGGTGTGTCTTTGAAGACGGCCACAGAGACGACCGAGCCCGTGAGCTCATCCTTCACGAGCTTCTTGTTCACGTTCAAGCCAGCACGACTGGTCATCGACCCGACCACCGGCGAGATCATCACCATGCCCGCCCGCCTGCTCAGCGAGGTCAGCAAGGGCCACCAGCTCTTCAGCAACCGGGTCTATTCCGTTACCCAGAACGGTGTGACCCGGGAGCAGCCCTACTCCATCTTCTCGCATGAAGACATCGAGCTTGAGCTGGAAGAAACCGGGAAGATGATCATCATCAACAAGAAGCTGCTCAATCCTCGAGTGGCCGTGTCAACTTCCACCTGTGAGGGCAACATGTTGACGGGCTTCGTCGGGACCACGCTGTATGCCTTCACCTTCCAGCAGGGCTTCAGAATCGACTGACCGGAACGTATAGGCGGAATGGGCGGCCTGTTTCACCGCGGCGTCCGGTAGCCCCCCCACTGTGCGCCCCTCTTGGATGCTGGCGGGCCGTGGCCCTCGATTGGTGCGCGGCCCCCCGCCGTCTGCCTCCGCGGTCCCTTCCGACGCCCGCCGCAGTCAGGACAGGTGAAGACGTCGAAGTCGAAACGGCGCTTCAGCACCGTCGCCCAGTCCCACCGCGCAGCGCGCTGCTCCCTCCGCACCTCCGCAGCGCCTGCTGGGGCGTCAGCTCTGACCCCCATCCATGGGCGCGAGTCATGGCTTGCCACAAACTGCCGTTACTCCTGGAACCCGAGTTCAAGAGCCATGACATATACGGGTAATCCACATGGTCCCGTTCGCCTAGGTAATCCGAAAACTACAGACACAGCGCATGCTCTTCCATTCAGCGAGGCACCGGGACATGCCACGATTTAGTGAAGGGGCTCAAATGCTTTCAGTAGACGTCAGTGTCATATGGTTATCTTCGCCCTCCCCGGAATGCCCTCCGGAAAGGAGGCACCATGCTTCGAAGCACATCGAAGGCTGCTCTGGTAGCACTGTTCATCCCCTGCCTGCTGCTCACCGCCTGTGGTGAGGAAGGTTTGGAGTCGCGTCCCGGTCTGGACCCGGAACTGGCCAGGGTGCCGGCTGGCGCCCCGGTTCGCGAGGGCTACGCCTGGAATGCCGCGAGAGGGAAGCTGGTGCCGGTGAAGTATGCCGAGGTGGATGGACTGGCCATCCTCGAGGGAGACATGGTCCTCGGCACGGTGGAGGAGATGGAGGCGCGCGTGCGCGCGGTGAAGGCCCGGGGCGGCCTCGACGCCCTGGGAGTCCAGGCCCAGGGCGTGGCCATCACCGGGGCGAACTTTCGCTGGCCCGACTCCCAGGTGCCCTACAGCATCGACCCGGCCCTGCCAAACCAGGTGCGGATCACGGACGCCATCAACCACTGGCAAGCGCGTACGCACCTGCGCTTCGTGCAACGCACCGTGCTCAACGCAGCCCTTTACCCGGACTACGTTCACTTCCAGTCAGGCCCCGGGTGCAGTGCCCACGTGGGACGGATTGGTGGCAAGCAATCGGTGTCGTTGGCTGGCACGTGCACCACGGGCAACGTCATCCATGAAATCGGACATGCGCTGGGCCTCTGGCACGAGCAGTCACGCGAGGACCGCAATGCGTACGTGAACATCCGGTACGAGAACATCATCGCGGGCGATGCGTTCAACTTCGACCAGCACATCGCCGACGGCGACGACATCCTCGGCTATGACTACGGCTCCATCATGCACTACCCCAGGACGGCGTTCTCGAGGAACGGGCTGCCCACCATCGAGACACTGGGGGGGCAGGCCATCGGGCAGCGCGATGCGCTGAGCATCACGGACGCGGCAACCGTGGCGCGTCTCTACTCGAGAACCATCTCCCTGCGTTCCTCGGGCGGCTACTACGTGGTGGCCGAGCTCGGCGGCGGCGCCATGGTGGACGTCAACCGCACCGCCGTGGGTGCCTGGGAGAGGTTCCGACTGGTGGACCGCAACGGCTTCGAGCTGCAAACCGGCGACCTCGTCCACCTGCAGACGTCCAACGGCAACTATGTCATGGCCGTGAACGGTGGCGGCTCGGCGATGACAGCCACCCCCACGGCGCCTGGCGACTATGAAACCTTCCGCATCTGGAAGATGGCTGGCACGGGCCTCCTCACCATCGGCACCGGAGACACCGTGGCCCTGGCGACGCTCGATCTCGCCAACACCCGCTACGTGGTGGCCGAGAACGGCGGCGGTGGCAGGCTGAACGCCACCACCACCAGCCTCAACTTGGGTCCTTGGAACAATTTCGTCATTACCTTCGAGTGAGGGACGGTCCGAGGTAGGGCCCAGGAACTCCGGGCGAAAGCAGACACGCGTCTGGGCGGGCGTGGTCGCGGGCAGTCCCGTGGCCACTCCAGAACCCGGACGCCGTCACGCCTCCCGAGGGCCAGGACTGACGTCCGGGCCCGCCGGGTTCCCCGGCCGGGTCATGCCTGCACCGGGACGGGGCACGGCGAAGCGTCACCGTTGCCGAGGTCGCGGAGCCGGTCGGCTACAGCTCCGCGAGCACCTTCACGCTTCAGGAAGGCACCCGGGGTGAGCCCGACGAGCTCCCGGAAGTTGGCAATGAGGTGCGCCTGGTCGTAATAGCCCGCGGATGCGGCGATGTGTCCCCAGTCCTTCGAGGTCGCCGCCATCCCCACGGCACGCTGAAGGCGAGCGGCCCGCGCGAAGTCCTTCGGCCCGATGCCGACGCTCTCCGTGAAGGCGCGGCGAAGATGCCGCGCCGTGACGCCAAGCTGCTTCGCCACGCTCTCCACCCGAACCTCGTCACCTTCCAGCAAGCGAACCGCGCGGCGAGCGAGCCGTGCCGATGCCGGGTCGGAGGTCTGGCGGGTCCGAAGGGCGACCGCGTGGGAGACTCGGTCCAGCATCTCCGGCAGGCTTCGCGCCGCGAGGAGCTCGTGGCAGAGGTCGCCGCCCGAACGGCCCCAGATGTCCTCCAGCGGGACGATGCGGTCCGTCAGCGCACTCGCTGCCACGCCCAGGAGCGGCGCCGACCAGCCTGGCTTGAACTGAAGGACGACCGCCCGCGCGAAGCCGGTTGCGTTCTTGAAATGCGCCCGCGTTCGCGGGCCCGCGACGCACACATCTCCTTTCCTCCCTTCCTCGAGCACTCGAAAGACAAGGATGGTTCTTCCGTCGGGCAGCCGTTCGTGACTTGCGCGTCCAGCGACTGGCACGACATCGCGAACATCCTCGATGAAGCGGGAGAGCGAGAACGTCGAGGCGGCAGGGTCCATCGTGCGCTGCATCTGCGTATTGTCGCGCGTCCACCGCGGCCGTTCAAGGCGGCGCTGAAGGCGCGATGAAATGTCCGGTCCTTCCAAGCCACGGAGCGCGACGCGCCACATAGTCCGCGCACTCGTCTCCGGTCCTTTTCACGGGGGCGAGCCCACGAAAGGACATCCACATCATGAGCCAACCGACTCCCGCGGCCAGCACCCCCAGCGCACCCACGCCGGTCCTCTCGATAAGCCCCATCGTCCTGCCAGCTCCCGGCCGTCCTGTCGCTCTCCAGGTGCGAGTCTCCGCGCCCGTGACCGGAGGCGAGCTGCCCATCATCCTGCTCTCGCACGGCCACGGCCGCTCCAACCACCTCTCCTCGTTGAACGGCTACGCCCCACTCGCCAACTACCTGGCGGCCCACGGCTTCGTCGTCATCCAGCCCACCCATCTCGACTCGAAGACGCTCACCCTCGGCGCCGATGTCCCCGATGCGCCGCTGTACTGGCGCTCGCGGGCCGAGGACATGAGTCGCATCCTCGACCAGCTCGACGCCATCGAGCGCGCCTTCCCCGCGCTCGCCGGGCGCCTGGACCGAAGCCGGGTGGCCGTCGTCGGGCACTCGATGGGCGGGCACACCGCGAGCCTGCTGCTTGGCGCGCGGCACAAGGAGCTCCGTGACGGAACGGAAGTGAACCTCTCCGAGCCCCGCATCAAGGCGGGCGTGCTGCTCGCCGCGCCGGGCAGAGGCGATGCCCTCAGCAAGTTCGCAGCGGAGAACTACGCATTCTTCTCCACCATCGACTTCTCCAGGATGACGACGCCCGCGCTCGTGGTCGCCGGCGACAAGGATGACTCTGCCCACCTGACGGTCGCGGGCGCCGCCTGGCACGCCGACCCCTACCTCCTCGCCCCAAGCCCCAAGTCCCTGGTCACCCTGTTCGATGCAGAGCACGGGCTCGGCGGAGTCTCGGGATACGACGTCGCCGAGACCACGGACGAGAACCCCGAGCGAGTGGCTGCCGTCCAGCTTCTCATCTGGGCCTACCTCCGCACCCAGCTCTACCCCGGAGACTCCGCCTGGCGGGAAGCGCAAAGGGCGCTGACGGGCGCAGCCCACCCGCTCGGACGGGTCGAGTCCAAGTAGGCGCAGGAGGCTGTCGCGCGTCGGTGTCCTGGGCTCCGGAATGCCCTTGACGCGTGTGACGCCGGGGCTTCATCGAGACCGTGCCCGAGGAGGTGCGCCGGCACCTGAACCATCGCCTGGTCAGCAAGCTGGAGCCCGTCGTCCAGGCGCACACCCTCGAGGGCCGGGTGATGGGCGTGCCCTGAGCGGGCGACCGCATGGCGGGGGACCGGAGGGAGGCCCCGCCGGGCGCTCCCCCCCGTGCTCCGGTCCAATCTGTGGCCCCGCCGGTGGCGCTGAAACCGAAGTGTCGGGGGGCCTCTGCCCTTCAGTGCAGCCAATGCCCTTGGGGCGGGCCTCGTGCAGAGGCCAGGGGCAAGGGGACGGTGGGCCACCCCAGGTGCCTCCACACCGCAGCGGCCAGGACAGGTGAAGACGTCGAAGTCGAAACGGCGCTTCAGCACCGTCGCCCCAGTCCCACCGCGCAGCGCGCTGCTTCCTCGCCACCTCCCCAGCGACAGCTGGGGCCTCATCAACGGTTCCCACCGCTTCGCGGGCGCCTGGACGCACTGAGGTTCGGGACGCTCCCGGCGCCGAGGCGAGCATGGCCTCGGCGCCGGAGCTGTCAGGGCCTCGAATACCGGTAGGGTGCGCTCGCGAAGCCCATCGCGGCCAGCTCGGCCGCTGTGCGGAGATACGGATTGGGCGTTGCGGCGATGGCCGCCAGCATGGCGTCGATGCGGGCGGCGCGGTCGACGCCGGAGAGCTCGAAGCCAGGATCGAAGGCCTCCCGGGGCAGCGGCGTGCCCCACAAGGTGTCAGCGACACCGAGCAGGTCGTCGTCCACGTCTCCAGGGTCGGCATGCCCCGTCTTCCTGGCAGGCGGGACCGACTCCACGGGCAGGCGCACGAGCACCGCCTTGAACCAGGCCTGGAAAGCCTTGTCGTCCGGCAGCACGAAGCGCACGAGGTTCGCGTCCCCGCGCAGGTAACGCACCAGTCCGAAGTCGAGCTCGGAGAAGAGGTCTGCGGCCTGCACGAGTTGCCACTTGAAGGACTGCAACGGCCCGTGGATCGGGCTCACGTCGTCCTGGGGGAAGCGCATCGTGTCGAGCTTCAGGTAGCGCCAGTCGATGGACGCGGCCCAGATTGCCTCGATGGCGAGGCGAAGCTCGGTGTCGTCGTGCAGGTGTTCGAACCTGCGGTGCATCCATTCTCCGAGCGCCGCCGCCAACCCGAGCAGGGCGCGGAACGAGAGCGCGGCGAGTTTGTTCTCGACGGTCCGGTTCGTGTTGCCAAACGACGCCATCGCGTCACCCGGTCCCCACCGGTGCACGACCGGACGACCGATGATGGAGGCGTGCTGCAGGTATGCTGGGAGCGGCATTGGCATCTCTCGTGACTCCGTCGTCATTCCTTCGCGAGTCCTTCGAGCACCCCGGACCCGTGCTCGCGCACCTCGGCACTCACCGGCCGTGTCCAGCGCGCGCATCCACCCCTTCCAGTCCCGCCCGGTCGCCTCCTTCACGGCGCTGTCAGTCACCCGGTCGGTAATGCGCGCCTTCTTCGCGGCCGCCTTCTTCTTGGTGGCCGAGGGCTTCTTCCCGTTCGTGGCAATCTCCGCGAGCCGCGCCTGCACGAGCGTCTTCACCAGCTTCGCCGGGAGCGGCTTGTCGGGCGGGAAGGAAATGCCGCTCTTCGACGTGGTGTAGCCGCAGTGGGTCTTGAGGTAGGCGAAGCCGGCCACGGCGTTGCCGTCGACCTTGAAGGTGGGCATCCGGTAGCTGACGGTCTCCGTGGCGCCTGGAAGCAGCTTCCGGAGCTGCATGCGCAGCGCCCCCAGCGTCTTCTTCGCCGCCGGGTCCTCCAGGCTCTCCAGATACGCGTCGATCGGCTGCGATTCTCTCGGATTCTTCGCCATGGTCTTCGGGCCCCTGAGGTGTTCTCAGAACTCGGTACGCAGCTGCACTCTGGCGCCTGCGAACATTACCGCGAGTAGACCTGTTCGCGGTACGGCGGGCCCTGCGTCCTTCCTCGCGGCCGAACGGTCAGCACATAGGTCACATCCTGGCTACGTATCGAGGAGATGAAGCGGCCGGCCAGCCACGGACGTGGAATCAGGTGGAGGCGTACCTGGGCCTGGTCCCCAGCGAGAGGAGTAGCGGGGAGAAGCAGCGCAAAGGCCCCATCACCAAGGCAGGCAACGAGCGGGTGCTCGGGTTGCGGGTCCAGGTGGCCCTCTGGCTGCTGTGGGGAAGAACCCCAGACGGCGCACCTGCGAGAATGGGCCGAACGGATTGCCGCCAGGCGCGGCAAGAAGACAGCCGTGGTGGCGCTGGCGCGACGGCTGGCTGGAATCCTCTTCGCGATGATGCGCGATGGGACGGAGTACCCCCCGCCGAAGCCAGCAGAGCTGGAGGCCGCTGCATGAGGTCGCCTCAGTCAGCCGCCTGACGAGCAGCGACCTCTCCCATGGGTTTCGATGAGCGGGTGAGCGCGCATTCCGCCTTGGCCCCACCCCAGGTGCCTCAACTCCTCCTTGACGCCGGGGCCTTTGAGCACCGCCAGTCCCCTGCGGCGCCCGCCGCAGCCAAAACAGGTGAAGACGTCGAATCGGTAGAAGTCCTGCTCCTTGAGCACGGTGCGCTTCTGCAGGCGAGGGCCCAGCGGCTCCAGCACATCCTTGGCAGCGAACTGGCCGAAGCGCCGGCAACGGATGGGTGGACGGCAGGGACCTGCCCTTTCCTCCTACTTCGAATCGATTGTCCGCCACACCGGCTGTAGCTCTCGTGACTCCGTGCCACTGGCGGGGATGTCCAGTTCCTCGGTGTGGACTCGCGACCCGTTCTCCGAGCCACCCAGGAGGAAGGCGGTGGCCCGACCCTCGGGCACATGGAGGAAGGTGGCTTCGTCCGCTGACTTCACGGAAAGCAGGTCCAGGGGAATCAGGTGCAGCATCTCCGCGAGCGTCCCGGGCGGAGGCACGCTGCCCGGGAGCAGGAAGATGTTCCAGCCTCTGACGTCGGGCGCGCGCAGCTTCACCGTGGCACCGCCCGCGGCCTCCTGGAAGATGAGGGGAAGCCGGCCGCTCACGGGCGCCTCCACGTCGGCGCCCTGGGTCAGCAGCACCGTCAGCGTCTCCGTTCCCGGGGCCACGGTGAGCTCCCGCCGCGGATAGCGGCGCTCAGCGACGACATGAAGGGTGAAGGCGTGCGAGGTGTCCACGGGGGACAGCTCGAAGAACCCCTCCGCGTCCGTCATGTCAGCGGCCCTCAGGAAGCGCTCCGTCGAGCCATTGCCGGGCCGGGTGGTGCTGTAGACGTGGGCTTCCTCCACCGGGGCCCGCGTCTCCGCGTCGAGCACCCGGCCGCGGACCGTGCGCGCCGCCGGCATCCGGACGCTGCCCAGGTCCAGGTCCGCTCCCGCCGCGCGCGGCTCCACCTCGAGCATCAGCGGAGGCAGCCCTGCCACATAGAAGGAAAGCCGTGTGGGCTCCTCCGACTTCAGGGGCAGGGTGAAGGCGCCCGTGGGGTCCTCCACGGGCTTGCCGTTCAAGTAGAAGCGCTGGAGGGGCGCGTCATCGGGGCCGACGAGCCGGCCGGAGACGTGGACGCGTCGCTCCATCACCAGGCGCACCTGGAGCGTGTCGTTGCCGACGCGCAGCCACGGCGCCACCTTGGACAGCAGCGGGTCCACGCCCTCCACGGGCCGGCCCCCCACCGAGCTCCCGGCGGAGAAGTCGTAGCCGTCCTTCGAGGCGGCCACGTTGTACTCGGGCTCCGCCAGGTGCCACACGGTGAAGCGGCCGTGCGGGCCGCTGAGGATGCCCCGGGGCGGTCCGTCCTGGCGCCTGCGGCCCTCCCGCTTCCATGGCGGCACTCCCTCCTCGGGAGGATGGATTCGGATGAGGGCTCCGTCGACGGGCTGGCCCGAGCCGTCCACCACGACACCGGACAGGCTGCGCTCTGGCGCCAGTCGCAGCTCCACCTCCGCCTGCTCGCCGTCGCTCAGCGACACCTCACGCCAGGGCCTGCGCATGAAGCCCTGGTTCTCCATCGCTGCCTGCAGCACGTAGCTGCCGGGCTTCACGCCCCGGAGCTGGAAGCGTCCCTGCGCGTCGGTCATCGCGTCCCGGTTCACCTCCTCGCCCAGCTCGGGGTCCAGCAGCTCCACCAGGAAGTTCTCCAGTGGGAGGCCGTCCGCATCCACCACCGTCCCCTTCACGGAGGCACCGGAGCGCAGGGTGAGGTGGACGTCCTCGGACGGCGCGCGGACGCGGAAGTTGGCGTCGAGGTGGTCGGAGCTGCGGACTTCGACGACGAAGTCCCCGGGAGCCTCCGCGTCCAGGACGAAGCGGCCGTCCTCGTCCGTGTCCGTCGACGTCCGCAACATGCGCTCGTCGTCATCCGACGGGCTGCGCATGAGGAACAGCTCGACTCCCCGCACGGGACGTCCCTCGGCGTCGGTGACGTTGCCGGTGATGGCGCTCGCGCGGGCGAGGGTGAAGTCCAGGGGGCCCATGCCGGGAGCGAGCGTGCGTTTCAGCATCTCCGGTGGGTCGACGTACCGGTCGGCCTGCAGCGCGAAGGCCCAGGAGCCGGGCTCCACCGGGCCCATGCTGTAGCGCCCCTCCGTGTCCGTGACGGTCTCCAGTCCCACGGGGGAGTCCCCGTCCGGGTACAGCGCCACACGAGCGCCAGCCACGGGCCGCCGTGCGTCGTCGGACACGCGGCCCTCGACGTGGAGGGCGCTGCCCAGCTCCAGGAGGACTTCGGGAGGCGACGCGCCGGGCTCCACGCGGGCGAGCGCGTACCGTCCGTCGTGCGAGGCGGTGAGCATGTACTCGTCGTCCGTGGGCAGCATGAAGGTGAAGCGGCCCTCCGCGTCCGTGATGGCCAGGCGCTTGCCGGCGCCAGGAGGGCCCACGCTGGGGCGCATGCGCACCTCCACGCCCGGCACGGGGGCCCGGCCGGAGACCACGCGGCCGGTGAGTGGGCGCGGGCGGTGGAGTGTCACCTCCTTCGCCTCGTCGGCCGGCACGAGCGCGGGGAGCCAGCCCTCGTGGGCGGCGAAGACGTAGAGGTCGCCATGCGGCAGCGGGCCGACGCGGAAGCGGCCGTCCGCGCCGGTGGTCGCGTCGAAGAAGCGGGTGTTGCGGGCGTCGAACACTGTTACCCACACCTCGGCCAGGGGCGTGCCTTCGCCATGAACGAGTCCCTCCACCACGCGGCCCCGGCCCATGATGAGCGTCACGCCTTCGGTGCCCGCGGGGATGCCGGAGCGCAGGTCCGCGCCGTGCTCGCTCAGCACCCAGAGCGACAGCGGGCCCTCAGGCAGTCCTTCGAGGACGAAGGTGCCGTCGTCGGCGGTCGTGGCCTCGGCGAGGAGGGGAACCTCGCCCTCGCGCGCGGCGACGAGCTCCAGGACGAGGTCTCTCGCCAGCACCATGCAGTCGGCGAGCTTCTGGCCCGGGGTGTCCTCGGAGTCCGAGGCGTCCCTGGGACAGGGCCGCTCCGACAGCGTCTGTCCGGGCTCTGGCCACGTGGCGGAGACGCGGGCGCCAGCCACGGGAGCGCCAAAGCGGTCCACCACGGTGCCGCGCAGGCGCGGGCCTTCACCGGTGCGCTGGGGGGGCGGACGGTGGAAGGACGCGGAGCCCCGGGGATGGACCGCCCGGGCCGGGGAGGGCGCATCGGGCCGGGACTGCACGCCGCCGCGTGGCAGCCACAGGCCCAGGAGCGTGAGGGCTCCGAGGACGACGAGCCCGAGCACCCTATGCCGTGTGCGCATCCAGCCCTCCGGACCTCGTGGCTCCAGACGCAACAGGATAGCAGGGACGGCACAGCGAGGACGCCGGGCTCACCGTCCTTCACCGTCACGTCCACCCGTGCGCCCGGAGGCCAGCCGCACATTCAGCTCCTCCGGCGCCGCAGTCCAGGGAGACGCCTTCACCGCCTCCGGGCCAGGCTTCCCCTCATGGGCTGACCCTCTGGAGCGCGGTCGCCAGCCGGGCCAACCGGAGCAATCCCTGCTCGAGCGAAGCGGTCCAGATGTTCCCGCAGTTGATCCGGATGTAGTTGCGGTATCGCTCTCGGGTGGAGAACAGGGTGCCCGGAGAGATGGAGATGCCGTTCTCCAGTGCCCGGCGATACAGCTCCACGGAGTCCATTCGCCTGGGCAGCTCCACCCAGAGCACGAAGCCTCCTTTCGGCAGCGTGGTCCGCGTGCCCTCGGGAAAGTGGGCCAGGATGTGACGAGAGAAACGCTCCACCTGCACCGAGCAGTGCAGGCGCAGCGCTCCGAGGTGTCGCTCGTACTCCTTGGAAGCCAGAAAGCTCGCCATCACCTGTTGCGACAGTGAGCCACCCCCCATCGTGGATGCGAGCTGGAGCGCCTTCACCTTCTCGAGATACCGGCCTGGCGCGAGCCAGCCCACCTTGAGCCCTGGCGAGACAGTCTTGGAGAAAGAGGCACAGGTCAGCACGCCCCCCTGCGTGTCAAAGGCCTTCAACGGCCTTGGGCGAAGCCCCTGGAACGACAGCTCCGCGTAGATGTCGTCCTCGATGAGAGGGATGTCGTGTCGCGCGAAGAGCTCGACGAGCGAGGCCTTCTTCTCATCGCTCATCAGCGCTCCCATGGGGTTGCTGAAGTTGGGAGTGAAGATGCCCGCCGAGATGTCGCAGCGCTGGAGGGCCTCCTCCACCCGCTCCAGCACGACTCCTTCGGTGGGGTGCGAGGGGACCTCGACGACCTTGAGCTGGAGCTGCTGGAGCGCCTGAAGGATGCCGAAGTACTGGGGGGATTCGATGAGGACCGTGTCCCCCGGAGCGCAGGTCGCCCGCAGCGCCAGCCCGAGGGACTCCATGGTTCCGCTGGTGGCGACGAGCTCGGTGGGAGCCACGAAGGAGCCGAACCGCTCCAGCCGACGTGAGATCTGCCGGCGGTACTCGAAATTCCCCGGAGGCAGCTCATAGGTGCCCACCAGGAGCGGCTGCTCCCGGACCACGCGGCGGGTGATGCGGTTGATGGACTCACAGGGATAGAGCTCCGCGGCGAGACAGGCCGCGCCCAGAGGGAGGAGCTCCCGGTGCTTCGCCGACTCGAAGACGGTGGACACCAGCTCCGGCACGTCCACTTCCCTGGGAAGGGACAGGCGCATCCTGGGCGCCGTGACTCCGGAGGGCGTGCGAGGGCCCAGCACATAGAAGCCCGACTGCGGCTTCGACACGATGAGGCCCTTGTCCTCGAGAATCTGGAGTGCGCGGACCACGGTGTTCAGCCCCACCTTCTTGACGTGACTCAGCTCGCGAACGGAGCTCAGCCGCTCTCCGGGTTTCACCAGGTTGCTGGAGATCTGCAGCTCAAGCTCGGAGGCCAATCGCTCGTATTTCTTCATGGGCTCCCGGAACTGTATCCCATGCGATTCTGATTTCTGCATCTGTATCCATCAAGTGAGGGCCACTACCCTGGCAGCTCCTTTGCGGCTTCAGGAGGCACCATGAACCTTGACCTCGATCTGCAGCGCTTTCGCCAACTGCTGGAACTCTCCTGCGAGCAGGTGCTCTCGCTCTACGCCACCCTGGGTGAGAGGAAGGTCACCCATGCGAGCACGCCTCAACACATCGCGGACAGATTCTCCGGGCCGCTGCCTGCCGAGGGGAGGGAGCCCGAGGAGGTTCTCGCCAGAGACGTCCCGTTCATCTTCGAGCACTCCACCCTCAACATCAGTCCCAGGTTCTTCGCCTATGTGATGTCCGGAGGCAGCCAGGTCGGAATCCTCGCCGAGCTCCTCTGCGCCGCGCTGAACGTGAACGCTGCCAAGTGGCACCTCGCCTCGTCGGCGGCCGAGATAGAGCGAGTGGTCATCCGCTGGTTGTCGGCGCTCATTGGCTACCGCGACGAGGCGGGAGGCGTGCTGGTGAGTGGAGGCAGTGAAGCGAATCTGTACTGCCTCCGCGTCGCCAGGGATGCCCAGGCGCCGGGAGCGCGCGAGGACGGGTGTCGCTTCGAGCGTCCCCTGACGCTTTATGCGTCCACGGAGACGCACTCCTGTGTCACCAAGTCCGTCGAGATGCTTGGCATTGGGGGCCGGTACCTGAGGAGGATTCCGGTGGACTCCCGCTTCCGGGTCGATGTGTCGAAGCTGGAGGAGCAGATTCTCCAGGACCTGAAGGCGGGCATGCAGCCCTTCTGCGTGGTGGGCAGCGCCGGGAGCGTCAACACCGGGGCCGTGGATGACCTCGACGCGTTGGCGGACGTGGCCTCGCGATACGGGCTCTGGTTTCACGTGGACGGTGCCTATGGGGCCGCCGCCGCCACGGTGGACCTCACGAGAGACCTGTTCCGGGGACTGGAGAGGGCAGACTCTGTCGCCCTGGACCCCCACAAATGGCTCCAGGTGCCGTTCGAGGCAGGCTGCGCCCTGGTGCGAGATTGGGCCAGCCTCCGGCGCTCGTTCAGCTACGCCGCGCCCTACCTGCACGCGAAGAGCGACAGCGCGGAGAGGTGGGATTGGATGGGCCACACGTTCCAGTTGTCGCGCAGCTTCAGGGCCCTCAAGGTCTGGATGCAGTTCCAAATCTATGGAAGCCGCAAGCTCAAGGCGGTGGTCGAGGAGAACGTGCTCCTCATGCGTCGGCTCGCGGCGGAGATAGACCAGGCGCGCGACTTCGAGCTGATGGCGCCCGTCCCGCTGTCCATCGTGTGCTTCCGGTACGTCCCCGCGGACGGGCGCTCACTGAGCGACGACGCACTGGACCAACTGAATGACCGGCTCCTCGAAGAGTGCGAGCGGCGCGGGGTCTTCTTCCTGACCGGCACGAAGCTGAAAGGGCGCACCGCGCTCAGGGCCTGCCTCGTCAACCACCGCGCCACCGAGACCGAGACACGGGGGCTGCTCGCTCATCTCCGCACACTGGGAGAGGAGCTGACGAGCGTTCAGGCTCCCCACGGATAGGCTGAGCCTGCCCCGATTTCGTGGACCGGTTGGGAACGTGGACCCCACTCCGGCGCAGTGGAGCTGGAGCGTCGACCTGATGTGATGCCCCCGGACATGCTGTTCGCGGGGCCCGGGCGACTGTCGCTCGGCGCAGTGCTGTCCCGCGTGCTCACGGGACGCGCGCGACCCCCAGCACGTTGAAGGCCACCTGGAAGGCCAGGAGCCAGAGCAGGCCGCACCAGACGAAGGGGCTGCGCCGGGCCCCGGAGGAGAGGGAGCCCCGGTACAGCCACCATCCCGCCACGATGACGGCGGCCTCCACGCCGAAGTCGAGCCACGGCCAGGCATAGAGCTTCAGGCCGACCCGGGGGCCGTCGCGCCAGAGCCACAGGTGGCTGGTGACGTAGTCCGTGAGGACGTGGGACAGCACCAGGGCCCCCAGCAGCAGGCCCACGGTGCGTCCCCGTCCGAGCCAGCCGAGCGCCCCCACGAGCACGGACCAGCCCACGGCGGCAAGCAGGGTGTGGCTCCAGGCCGTGAAGGCATTGTCGAGCCCCGCGACGTCCACCGCCACGTCCACGAAGTCCAGGAACACCGTGGCGGTGCACAGCCACGCCAGGGGAACGCCGGGGCCCAGCCGGCGGGAGGCGAGCGCGACGCCGACGTGGCCCAGGTACATCAATCCCTCCGGCGGGAGAGGAAGTCGAACAGCACCAGCCCGGCAATCGGGACGGCGAAGCCGAGGAAGAGGAGCGATGCGGCCATGACGTCAGTCTACCTGCCGGAGCGCGCGCGAGGCCCTGCCCGCCGGCGCGTGGTCGATGTCGTTGCGCGCGGTGGGCGCCTTCCTGCGTCCGCCCGCGCGCGGTGCAGGACGGCGACCTCCAGGGCGCGCGACGAACGCCGTCACGTTGATGTCAGACCCGCTCCATAGCCTCTGTTTCAAGCGAAGGACCTCACCTCGCTTCTCTCGGCCAGGCATTCAGGCAGGAGCCCTGGCCAGCTTCAGAAAAGGAATCCACATGAGTCATACCTCGAAGACCTGGGCGGCCGCCGTCTGTCTCGCGACGCTGATGACAGCTCCCTCGGCCCTGGCCGGTTACCAGATTGAATCCGCGAACTGCTACAAGAACGCGGATGGCTCGGGGCGGTGTTACGGCAGCCTCCTCGGCTTCCGCAATCACTCCGGCGCCAACACCCAGGCCTTGTTCACCCAGACCAGCGCCTCCGCTCTGTATTTCACCGCGGCCCTCACGTCTGGCACGACGACGGAGTACTTCAACTGCACGGCTGACGCAGCGACGGGCGCGCAGTGGAGCAAGGCCATGAACCACCAAGGCTACTTCTCCATCTACTGGAACGTCCTGGGTGAGTGCTACTCGCTGTTCCTGAACAACGGCAGCCAGTACTCTCATTTCTGAGCCGCCATGACCGCCCATGTCTTGCGTACGGGGTTGCTGGGGCTGACATCAGCCCTGGGCAGCGCGATGGCTTGCTGGCTCGCGATGAGCCAGGGACAGCAGGTCCAGGACCTGCGCATGCAGGAGCTCTCCACCGAGGTCGCCGCGCTGCGCCGGGCCGTCCAGGCCATTCATCACGTCCCCAGCAGTCCTTCCGGGAGCAGCTCCGCGGGCATTCCTCCGTCCCTGGCCTCGGGCTCCGCACGGCCCACCGCCGAAGACCTGGATGCCATTGCCCAGCGAATGGCGACCCTGCTGACGGAGTCCGGGGCGCTCGGCATGGGCTCACGCGAAGCGGAGCCTCCCGCTCCTGCTCCAGCGCTGTCCCAGGAGCAGCGCGAGTCCGTGGCCCGCGCGGGCTCGCTGGTGGAGCAGGTCGTCTCCAGCGGGCGCATGACGGCGGAGGATGTGCTCGAGATTCGACAAGAGCTCTCCCACCTCCACGGCCGCGCCGAAGCCGCGGAGCTCCGGCGCAAGCTCGTCGTCGCCATCAACCAGAACCGACTCATTCCTTCCGACCAGACAGATGGGCTGCCGTAGCGCCTCACCCCAGAGTCCTGCTGTCGGAAGTCATCCCATCCAGGAGAAGACCATGACGAAGTCCCTTTCCCTGAAGTCCCTTTCCCTGAAGTCGCTGTCCCCGGTGGTGGCGCTCGCCGCCCTCGGCATCGCCTCCATCGCGAGCGCGGGCCTCCAGACGAGGACCGTGTCCTGCACCAAGAACACGGATGGCTCGGGCCGCTGCCATGGCAACTTCATCGGCTTCCGCGAGGACGCGGCAGCGACCACCTCCGCCCAGTTCCGTGATGACCTGGCCGGCAACCGCAGCTTCTATGCCCGGGCCACCGTGCCGGGCGCCACCACCGACACCATCTACACCTGCATCCCGGACGCCACCGTCTCGTCTCTCTGGGAGCAGGCCCTGAGCTCCCGGGGCTTCTTCGACGTGCGGTGGGACGCGAGCGGCACCTGTACCTACCTCAGGCTCACCAACGGCTCGCTCAACACGAACTTCTGAGCTCCGGAACAGCGAGCCGCGGTCGCGCCCGTTGAGGCTCGAGCCCCGTCGCCCAATCCCACCGCGTGGCGCGCTGCTTCCTCCGCACGGCACGCGCTGATGCGCCCAGACAGGGAAGGTGTCTCCTCCACGGCTTGCACCCCGTGGAGGAGGCACTGGCGCTCAGCGGGATGGCAGGTCCCTCAGCCGCAGCCGTGCGCCGAAGGTCAGCCAGTAGTGCGTCGCACGGTGTCTCAGCGACTCACTGCCGGTTCCCGAGCCCAGCCGCACGTCGAGCGAGTCATACCGGCCCGCCGACAGTGAGAAGAACAAGCCGCCCCACAGCGCGCTGACCAGGTGCTTGTCGAAACCTCCCTGGAGGCTGACCTCGGGGCCCGCATAGGTCAGCTCCGTCTCCGAGATGCGATAGCGCGTGCGCTCATGGCCCAGCCCCAGGCCCAGCCAGGGGTCCGTCGTGCCCCGGGCGTTGAAGTGGTAGGCCCCCAGCACTCCCAGTCGCAGGTTGCTACCCGTGCACTCCTCCGTGTCCGGACAGGTGCCGCGAATCTGCGCGCGCGCCAGCTGGCCCCACAGCGCGACCTCGAGGTCGGACTCGAAGCGGTAGCCCACGTCCAGCCAGAGCGCGAACAGGCCGCTGTACAGGTCGAAGAGATAGGGCGCCTCGGGTCCACCCTCGGTCGGTCCCCTGGGAAGGGCGTAGCCCGCGCGCAGCCCCACGCCCAGCCACCGTGGCAGCCCCCCCGCGTCCTCCTCCGAGGGTGACTCCGCGGCCGCCGCGCGCGGCAGGGAGACGAGCAGCGTAACCACCAGGAGGGTGCGAAGAGTCAGGCTTTGCATGGGAGGGACGCGACTATTACGGTCCGTTTCGCCACGTCAACCTGGAGGGTGGGACTTCATGCACGGCCATGCGTTCTTTCTCAGCCGCTGGCTGCTGCCAGTGGCCCTGCTGTGGATGGTGGGAGGCTGCGGCCCGTCCGTGTCCCTGGAAGAGGACGCCAGGGTCTGCGCCGACGTGGAGTGCACCGCCGGCACCTGCATCTCGGAGCAGGGGCAGCCGGTGTGCCGCTGCGGCGCGTGGGAGCAGGCGGCCGGGCTGACCTGTGAAGTCGCCATGGTCCGGGCGCGGGATGACCACGGGAACTCGTTCGACTCCGCCACGCCGCTCGTCTCGTCCTCCACCGAGGCGCAAGGCCTCATCAGCCCTCCCTTCCGAGGGGAGTCGGACGTGGACTTCTTCACCTTCACCGCGGAAGCCGGCCACACGTACCGCTTCAATTGCACTCCCAGGGAGGGGCTGCCCGCGTGTCACGTGCGCGTGCTGAAGGGGCCCGGAGCCCAGCGGCCGCCAGCGAAGGAGGGCGTCCACTGGTTCTACATGACCGAGACCACTCCCTTGTATCTGGTGGTGTCCGCGGGCCGCCCCCTCGACGCGGGCCCGTATGCGTACGAGTTCCGGGACTTCGGTCCGGATGATGCCGACAGCCGGCAGGACGCCCCTCGCGTTCAGGCCTCGGGCGAGGACTTCTTCGTGATGCTCCACCCGCTCGGGGACACGGATGTCGTGGCCTTCCACCCCACGGCGGGCCACGGCTACCACCTCAGCTGCGCGAGGACGGGACCGGGGCACCCGGACGTGACGCTGGCGCTGGTGGACGCGGCGGGCGCGCGCGTGGCCACCAACGACAACGGGCAGTTCCTGTTCGCCATGAAGGCCGGGGCGGAGGCGCGCTGGTTCCTGGAGGCGCGCGGGCCCGCTGCCGACGCTCCATGGGTGCTGACCTGCCGCATGGAGGACCTGGGGCTCGACGACCACGCGGACCAGCCCACGGGCGCGACGCCGCTGGCTCCCGGTGTGCCCGTGTCCGCCCAGGGCCATTGGAAGGACGACGTGGACGTCTTCTCCTTCACCGGCACGCGAGGGCATGGCTACGCCCTCTCCACGGAGCCGAGCCCCCGGTTCATCCGAATCACCGACGCCTCCGGACAGCAGGTGTTCAGCGAAAGCGGCAGGCTCCTGCGCCATCAGCTCGCCACGTCGGGCACCCACTTCGTTCACGTCTCATCCGGCAGCAGTCTTGCCAGCCCGTTTCCGCTGACGCTCCGTGAGCTGGGCCCGGACGAGCATGGGAACACCCCGGACACCGCCACGCTCATCACCGTGGGCAGCGTCACCCGCGGGGTGTTTCAGGAACGCGCGGACGTCGACGCCATCGCCTTCCAGGCGGACGCGGCCGGCCGCTATCAGGTCACCTGCGAGCCGGCCTGCACGCTGGGTCTTCACTCGCCAGGCGGCGGGCTGTTCCCGAGACACCCGTCGCCGACACGCTGGCTCATCGACGCGAGCACCGCGGAGCGCATCACCCTGCTGCTTTCCGGCGCGGGTGACAGCCTCGACTTCACCGTGCGCGTGGAGCGGACGGGGGGCTGACCCCCTCTTCGCGATGATGCGCGACGGCACGGAATACCAATCACCGGGGCCAGCGGTTCAGGGCCGCTGTATGGATGGCGCCCCCACTGCTGGGCCCGAGCCCAAGGCCGCACGACCACGATGCGCCGCCAGCCACGCCATCCGCTGGACCGCTGTATCCTTGCTGACTCTCCGGGAGACGTCATGAATCGGATGAGGGTGTTCGCGATTGTAATTGCTGTTCTCCTTGCCGGAGCGGCAGTGGCCGTTGTCGTGCTTCGAGGGTCAGGCGACGACTTTTCCTCCAACCTGGAGCGGCGCCCGAAGTGCTGGGTGAAGGTGGAGTCATCGGAGCCGGGGAAGTGCCCTCTCGGCGTCATCCACAAGGGTGAGTGCTACATGGCCGACTGGGCTGCCTGCGCGGAGTCCTACTGAAGGGCCGGCGTGCTCGAGGAGCGGCTTCGCCATCCCACGCCCCACCCATCCACAGGGACGGGCTGTCTCGACGAACCCACGAGAGGTCCATCGTGGCGCACATCGGCCGACAGACGCAGCCCTTCAGCGCTCAATTCCGAGGAACACGGCATTCTGTTTCTGGTGTTTCATCTCCCGCGCTGTTCCTCCCACTCCGAGCCACGAGTCTCCATGATGGCAAGCAAGGCATGCTGGGTCCTCTTCGCCGCCCTCTGTCTGGCAGTGGGCCTCTATCCCGGCAGCTACTTCCTCGCGGCCTCGAACTTTGGAATCCGTGCCTTGAAGAGCAGCGAGCTCCTGACCGACCCCGTCTGGAGCGCGGCCTTCTACACGCACATCGCCCTGGGAGGACTTGCGCTGGCCATCGGCTGGACCCAGTTCGTCGCGAGACTGCGACTCAAGCGCCCAGGCGCACACCGGCTCCTTGGAAAGGTCTACGTCGGCGCGGTCCTGCTGAGCGGGCTCGCCGGCGTCTACGTCGGCTTCTTCGCCACGGGGGGCGTCATCGCCGCGGCGGGCTTCGTCAGCCTGGGCATCGTCTGGCTCTATACCACTGCCTCCGCTTATTGGCTCATCAAGAGCCGGCGACTCGAAGAACACCGGCTCATGATGACCTACAGCTATGCCGCCTGCTTCGCGGCAGTCACGCTGAGACTCTGGATGCCCGTCCTGACTCACGCCCTGGGTGACTTCATCCCGGCCTACAGAGTCGTCGCCTGGCTCTGCTGGGTCCCCAACCTCGGCGTGGCATATTTCATCTCGCGCAGACAGCTCCAGGCGCGCGAGCTCGTGCCTTCGTGACTGTTGCCGCGGACCCTTGTCGAGCTTGGACCGAGGACTGCCGGCTTCATCCTGGCGCAATTGCCCACCGGTGGCCTACTCCAGTGCATCTCTGAGGTCTTCCCGGCTGAAGGCCTTCTCGAGCGCGCCGGGCCGGAACCAGTCCAGCGATGACAACACCGACTGCTGCAGGGCCTTGATCCGCTCCCGCACGCTGGACTCCACGCTTTTCTGGACCTCGTCCAGCGCGCGCAGCGCGTCGGTACGCGAGGCTTCCGGAAACTCCTTCACCTGTGCACGCAAGTGCGCCAAGGGCTCCTCGAAGGACTCCTCGTAGTATCCGTCCAACTTCTCGACCATGCTCGTCACCAGGGCCGGAGTGCCAATCTCCGCCAGCGTGCGGGCATTGATGCGCCAGGCGGACCCATCGATCAGCTCGTCGGCCACGCTGGGGGAAAGCGCACCCTTGAACACGCCGTTCCATTTCCTCTCGAACTCCGAGGCGACGGCTTCCACGTTCTTGAGGTGCTTCTCCAGCGAGGCATAGGCGGCATCGTAGAAGCGCCGGGCGTCTTCCTTCTGGGCCGGAGTGGGACACGCCGACAGCCATCCATCCAGAGAGGACTTCCCACCGTTGAGCATCTCCCGGGCTCTCTCCAGCCCGTTCTTCTGCCAGTATTCCTCCACCTGCCGGCGCGTTTCCTTGAAGAGGGGCAGGATGCCGCCCCGCTCGGCCTGGACGAGCGACTGGTAGTTGCCCATGCGACCGAAGAGCATGCTGTTCGTCTGCAGCCAGAACTCATTGAGCTGCTTGAGGCGCTCGGCCGCAGGCGAGATGACCGCGGCTACGCCTTTCATCCAGGGGATAAACTCCCCCAATAAATCCAGGCCTTGCTCCGCCCCGCTGAGCACGAACTGCCCTGCCTGTCTGGCTTTTTCGTAGAGCGTCCGCTCCTCCTCAGCGAACTTCTTGATGATCTCCCGGGTCATCTGCAGCATTGCCTGGTAGGCTTTCTGCTCTTCCGACTGCAGCGTGTCTGTTTCGCTGGTGATCCGCTTCCATTTCTCGTCCAGCGTCTGGCTGTACTCCTTGAGGCTCTGGTGGTTGGCCACCAGGTAGTCGCGCACGGTTGCCACATTGATTTCTGTCAGCGCGGCGAAGAACTGTTCCTCCTTCACCTTGTTTCCCATCTGCCACCCATAGCCCGCCGCTGCGGCTGGGGCCGGGAGCTCCAGGTTCCTCAAGGCGTTCTCGAACGGCTCCGCCAGCGCCGAGCGGACCGCTTCGCAACGGGAACGCCACTGCCCGGCCGCGGACGTGTTGCTGGAACTCTCGTCCTCAACGAGCTTGACCAGGTCATCCAGACAGGCTTTCCGGAGCGACAGGTATTGAGACATCGCCTCCCGCAGCTTCCTGGCGGCATCCTCGGGGAGCTTGTTCTGGATGGCCTCGATCTCCTTGAGCATCTCGTCCGCGCGGCTGGTGTAGTCCGGCATGGGCTCTCCGCTAGATGGAATTGCGGGTGACGATGCGCCAGGGGCCGCCGTTGCGGCGCTGAAGCCCCCACACCCGGCGCAAGGAGACTGTCACGAAGACACGGTCAACTTCCTCGAAGCGGTCGACGTGGCTCATCTCCACCACGACCTCCTCGACGTGGGGCGCGCCCTCGAACTCGCGGCCCGACATGAGTTCCCGGGGCTCGCTCTCCCACACGGGCTCGACGTGTCGGACCTTGTTGAGAATCAGGTTCCGGGCACGTCTCCAGTCGCCGTCCCAGGTGTTGTAGGGATGGAAGGGACGGTAAAAGGGCAAGGCCCCGCCGCCGCCGGCACTCCAGTCCGCGAAGAGAGACTTCCAAAGACTGTCCTGCCCGTCCTTCAACGCCCGGACCAGGACGCGCATCACGTCCGAGGGGGACGCATCGTCGGGAGGTAGGGCGCCGCTCGCCGTGGGCAGGAGCTCCTCTCCCGCGAAGGACGCCGTGGACAGGTCCATGAAGAATCGTCCGGGCGCGCGGACCGCCACCGGGTCCAGGTCCAGGCCAATGGCCGAACCCGAGCGCGTCACCGCCATGCGCGTCTGCGGCGCAATCCGGGCCACGACGTCGAAGCTCTCAGGCGTCCGGGCGTTGACCTTCATCTTGTAGCGAGACACCGCCTCGGCGTATCCCTTCAGCGCCGGGTGGTCCGCGGCGAGCAAGGCCCAGTGTCCGGAGTGCTGTACGGTGAAGATGGCTCGCACCCCGTCATTCACCGCTTGCCGTGCGGAAAGCCCGCGCAGGACCAGCAGCTTTCCCGTGATACCGGAGCGGTCGTCGCGAATCAGGTCCAGGCGCGGGAGGCTCTCCAGCACGTGGGCTTGATTCGCCGCGAGGAACGCCTCCCAGCCCCGGTCACCAGCCTCCGCCACGACTTTCTCGCACCTGGCGTTGGCCTCGCGGAACCCGAGCACCTCCGGCGGCAGGGCGAATGGCTCGCCGGCGAGGCAGCGCTCCACGCGGTCGAAGTCTTCCTTGAGGCGCCGGGAGAACTCTCCCGGATAGAGCTTCAGCGCAAGCTCCACGCGCGCTTGATGTTGCAGATGGGCCTGCCACTCCATCCGGTTGTCGAGCCCCTGCAGCCACCGCCCGTCCAGGTAACGCTCCCAGTCCCACACGCGCTTGGGATACCAGGACATCCACGACTCGTCGGTGCCGTCCCGAGCGAACTCCTGGGGCCCCCCGGGCGCCAGGGCCCGCTTCCCGGCGGAGTCACAGTACATGCGCTCGGCCCGGAGGCGGCCTTTTACCTCGAGCGAGCGATACCCCCGGCCGGGCCTGTTCTTCCGAAGGACGGTCAACGAGATGGACGCCCCCTCCACCAGCGAGGCCTCGGCGAAGCCGTTGTGCTCGCCGTGCTGCCCGATGACCTTGGGGGCCTGGCTTTGCCGCTCACGGGCATCCTCGGGCAGCGCCAGCGGAATGCCATTCACCGCCAGGATGAGGTCTTCGATCTCCAGCCCGCTGTCCCGGAACCCGCTGTCCCATTGAATCCAGCTCACTCGCGCCGCGAAGGGCTGGTGGTCATGGAGGAGCGTCGTCTTGAACCCGGACACCAGGTTGGCCGAGGTGATTCTCTCCAGCTCAACGGCTTGTGTGCTCACAGGGCGCCCCGGGCGATTCGGAGTCGAATGCGAAGTGACGGAGCTGGCGACTGTAGGTTCACTCCCAGTGTGACACAAGATCTCGAGGGGAGGTCGCGGGCTGGTGCGGAGGCGCGGGTTGTCGGAACTCGGCGTGCATTCTCCGGGCACTTCTTGGGAGCCGGAGTGCCGTCGGGATGGTCCGTCCCGCGACGAGCCAGCCTCCGTGACGTCGTCGGTGGCCTCGTGCCATACCTGCCAGGAGCCGCTGCTCATGACCCACCGCCCTGAAGGAACCCGTTGATGGATTGGCCCCTCGTGCTCCAGTTCATCCGGCGACGCGACCCGGCATTCCTGTCCAGGATGGAGGGGGTGCCGGACGCCGCCGTCTCAGCCCTGGCCGCCGACCGCGGCGTCGTGCTGCCTGGCACCTATGCGGAGTTCTTGCGGCGGATGGGTGTCAGCAGCAATGGCTACGCCCCGTTTGGCGCCACGCAGGACCACGGCTTCGCCGCCATCACCGAGCGCCTCGCCGACGAAGGCAGCGTGCCACCCGGCCGCTTCTTCCCGGTGGCCATCGAAAAGGAGCTGGCCGATATGTTGCTCGCAGGTCTGCCCGGCGCGCGGCGGCCGGCCGGCCCGGGCAACCGGGGCTGAACCCGTCGCGTCGTTCCAGCGCGCTCAGCGGTTCGTCGATGCCGGCCACGCCAGGCAGCTCGCGGGGTTCGTCGAGGGCGGGCAGCGCGGCCAGCACCGCAAACGATACTTCACTGCGGAGGGGCTCCACCGCTTCGCCGCGCTGAGCGTGGGCTGGCGTGGCCGTGAGCGGGCGGCGATGCGTGCTGCTCCCGTGGAGGTGCACCCGCTGGGCGGGAGGCCGCTGGCGGGGAGCCTGCTCTCGAGCGGCCCGTCTCCCGTGGAATCGTGAGGAGCGAGCACAGGGCTCCTACCGCGCACAGCCCCGCGGATACCCAGAGCGCGCGCCGCGTGCCGGCGAGGAAGTCCGTGCCCATGTCACCCGCGAGCCCGCCCAGCAGCGGCAGCAGCGCCACCGCGAGCAGGCCCGCGATGCGCGCCACCGCGTTGTTCACTCCGGAGGCGATGCCCGCGTACTCGTCTCCCACGGCGCCGAGCACCATGGCCGTCAGCGGCCCCACGGTGAGCGCCAGGCCCAGGCCGAGCACGATGACACCCGGCAGCACCGTGGCCACATAGCTGCCACCGTGCTGGAGGCGCGTGAGGAGCGCCAGCCCCAGTCCCGCCAGCAGCGGCCCGGCCACCATCAGCGGGCGCGCGCCGAAGCGTCCCACGAGCCGGCCCACCACAGGTGACAGCGCGAGCAGCAGCAGGGTGATGGGCAGCAGCGCCGCCCCGGCACCGAGCGCGGAGTACCCGAGCTGCTGCTGCAGTGCGAGCACCACCAGGAACGTCGCGCCGCCCAGCGCGAAGTACACCACCAGCGTGGTGAGATTGGTGCCGGAGAAGGTGCGCGAGCGGAACAGGGACAGCGGCAGCATCGGGTGGCGCTGGCGCTTCTCCAGGACGATGAAGGCGGCCAGCAGCAGGGTGCCTCCGACGCCCGCGACGATGGTCGGGGGATGCCAGCCGTGGGAGGGGCCTTCGATGAGCGCGTAGATGACGCCGCCCAGCCCGAGCGCGGCCGTCACCGAGCCGGCGAAGTCCACCCGTCGCGCCTCCTGGCTCGGTGCGACGTCCGGCACGTGGCGCAGGGTGACCCACGCGGTGAGCGCAGCCAGGGGCACGTTGAGGAAGAAGACGAGCCGCCACGAGCCCGCATCCACCAGCCAGCCTCCGAGCAAGGGGCCCACCGCGGAGGTGACACCCGACAGCCCGGCCCAGGCGGAGATGGCGCGCTGCCGGTCTGCCTCCACGAAGGACGTGCGCAGCAGGGCGAGGCTGGCGGGCACCAGCAGCGCGGCCCCCAGGCCCTGTGCGGCGCGGAAGAGGGCGAGCGTCCATGCGCTCGGAGCCAGGCCACACAGCACGGAGGTGGCGGTGAAGGCCACCAGGCCCAGGAGGAAGACGCGGCGCTGCCCCCACGTGTCGCCCAGCGCTCCGCCCGTCAGCACCAGCGAGCCGAGCGTGAGGAGGTACGCGTCCACCGCCCACTGGAGGCCGGAGAGGTCCGTCTGGAGCTCGCGGCCCATGGCGGGCAGGGCCACGTTGACGGCGGTGCCGTCGAGGAAGGCCATGCCGCTGCCGAGGACGCTGGCGAGCAGCACGCCCCGACCGCGAGGGCTGGCGTAGGCCAGGGGGGAGTCGGGAGCGCCGGAAGCCATACGGCTCAAGCGTGGGGCTCGGGTGGAGCCCTGTCACCCGCCGCGCGCCTGGCGGTCCTGGCGGGGGCTCGGCTGCTCGGGCCCTGGCTCCGTGGAGCATGCCGCTGGCGTGCATAGGGTGAAGCTGGGGCGTGTGCCTTCAGGGAGGTGTGACATGGCCGCGGACTGCGAACACGTCGAGCAGGCGGGAGACCCGGCACCCCGTGCGGTGGGTTGCGAGGAGTGTCTGTCCAGCGGGTCCAGCTGGGTGCACCTGCGGCGCTGCCTGTCCTGCGGGCACATCGGGTGCTGCGACTCGTCACCCAACACGCATGCGACGAAGCACTTCCATCGCACGCACCATCCCGTCATCCAGTCCTTCGAACCGGGCGAGGACTGGGTGTGGTGCTTCGAGGACGAGGTCTTCCTGGAGCACCGGCCCGTCATCACCGACGAGGCCCGGCCGTAGCGCGTTGCCGCTCCAGTCGCCCTGGGGCCCGACGGTGGGCGAGGACTGCCAGCCGAAGCGGACGGAAGGGCCGGGCGCGATGCAGGCCATGGCGAGGCTCTCTCCCCGTATCATGCGAGGCGCTGGGGCCGCGACGTAGCGGTCCTCTTCGTCAAGGGATGTCATGGCACTCGATGGGAGCATCGCGGAGCTCTTCGCGCAGCTCGAACACTTTCGTCAGTTTCCAAAGTACTCGCTCGAGCGCCGTGTGGATGTCTTCCTCGCGCTCTTCATCGAGGAGTTCCTGTCAGAGCAGTGCAATGCGCCCGTGCGCATCATCGCGCCGGAGTTTCCATTGAAGAAGGAATTCGGCAATCAGAGCACCAACGTAGACTATTTGCTCCGTCGCGACGGGCCGAGTCCTGCGTGGCTTCTACTGGAGCTGAAGACCTCGGCGGATTCATTCTGCGACCAGCAGCTCCGCACCTACCTTGAGGCGCGAGCTGTCGGGATGGAGGCGCTGCTGGGACGCATCCGCACCATTCAAGAGGCCACGAATCATCGCGAGAAGTACGAGCACCTGCTCCAGGCCGTGGCGCGCGAGGTCCCCGTCGAAGTGGAGTGCGAGGTCGTCTATCTGGCACCCGTCTTTCCCAGGTCTCTGTCGGAACACGTGCGGGTCTTCACTCTCGACGCGTTCGCCGCATGGCGTCCCACGAAGCGGCATCTGGAGTTGTGGCCGCACGTGAGACAGTTGCTACAGTCCTTGCATCGCTGAAGGCCACGTGGCTTGCCAGCCCGCAGCGGACCTGCCCGGTCGTCCTCCGTCTGCATGTCAGCCCCACCCGGTAGGACGGAGCTGGCGGAAGGAACGTTCCTTCCGCGGGCGGGTCGGTCCGGCAGGGGGTGGGCAGATGATGGAGCTGTACCAGCAGTTCGTGGCCACGCGGATGGAGGAGGCGGCGGCGGTGATGGCGCAGCGCGGCTACGACAACACCCCGGCCGCGGAGCTGGCGCGGGTGATGCGCATGTCGGTGGGCTCGCTGTACCGGCGCTACGGCAGCAAGCGCGGCTGTGCACTGGCCATTCGGGACTTCTCCGACGACGAGCTGTACCGGTATGCGCGCTACGAGTTCCAGATGGCCAGCACGGACGAGGGCGCGGGCTTCCGCGAAGGCTTCTTCGCCCTCTGGAGGCTGCTGGCCCACTACGTGTTGCGGATGCCCGGCGTCTTCAGCTTCGTCTTCCTGCACGCCCGTCCGGAGCAGGGGCGTGACGACGAGCGAGGCTGGCGGGTGCGAGACCTGGTCCGGGAGGTGGTCAGCCAGGGCGAGCGTGACGGGGTGCTGGAGCCGGGGTCCACGATGGCGAGGACGTGCCTGGTGTGGGGCGCGCTGGCGGAGCTGGGACGGGTGGCGATGAAGTGGGAAGGGGCGGTGACGGAGGAGGACGTGCTCGCGTCGGCGGAGGCGCTCTGGCGGGCGCTGGGGCCCAGGGAGACGTCGGCGCCCCGGGGGCCTGGCGGCATGCCGCCTCCAGAGGGCGAGAAGGCCTCGGTTGAGGTGCCTTGCAGTGGCGCGGCTGCGGCAATGGAGGATGGCGCGGCGGCGCATCCGCCTCCAGAGGGCGAGAAGGCCTCGGACGAAGTGCCCGACCGTGACGCGGCGAAACCCATGGCTGATGACGCGGCGGCGCCTCGGCCAGGCGCTCCACCCGTGGAAACGAAGCGTC
This sequence comes from Pyxidicoccus xibeiensis, assembly GCF_024198175.1. Lineage (NCBI taxonomy): Bacteria > Pseudomonadati > Myxococcota > Myxococcia > Myxococcales > Myxococcaceae > Pyxidicoccus > Pyxidicoccus xibeiensis. The sequence continues at coordinate 1,189,056 of NZ_JAJVKV010000001.1, read as the reverse complement.
CCAAAGCCATGGCGGAGGGCGGTACTCCGGCAACTGCCTCGCCCGAAGACTCAGGGCCGCGCGGATTGAGTGCTTCACCTGCGGGGGTGGGAGCGGCGCGGTTTGAAGCCATGATGGCTGGAGAGGCCCTGGCAGCAGCTCACGATGCCCCGGCGTTCGGGCGCTCGATGCACGCCAGGCCCCGGCGCGCACTTCGATGCGGCCCTGCCGGGACGAGGACAATGCACTCAGGAGGCTCCTTCCGGGCTACGTGGCACGCAACGCACTGGAGGCCATGGCGCTCGCCGCGTTCCCGCATGCCCTGGCTTCGAGCGGTCTTGGAGCCTCCGGACTCCGCAGGACTCTTCCGCGTCATGAATGAGCCCGCGAGGATGCCGGCGGCTCCCCTCTGCTGATGAGAGGGAGCCACCGTCGCGTCCCCTCACGCGGCCACGGGCTCGACGCGCGGGCGGGTGCGCGCGGAGAGCTTCTTGCGGCTTCCTCCCTTGCGCAGGACATCCAGCGTGACCTCCTCGTCCGTGGCCAGGGCCATCAGCCGCTGCAGGTCATCCACGCTGTTCACCGTCTTGCGGTTGATGGCCAGCAGCAGGTCATCCACCTGGAGCCCGGCGTCGTGGGCCGGCGTGCCGTCCTGCACCTTGAGTACCTTCACCGCGCGCGGCTGACCGGTGTCCTTTGCCAGCCGCGTGTCCAGGTTCACCGCGGTGGCCGCGATGCCCAGGAAGCGCCGCTCCACCTTGCCGCGCTGGATGAGCAGGCTGGCCACCCACGCGGCCGTGCTGGCACCCACCGCGAAGCCAATGCCCTGCGCATACGGCAGCACCAGCGTGTTCAGCCCCACCACCTGCCCACGCGTGTTGATGAGCGGACCGCCCGAGTTGCCCGGGTTGATGGCCGCATCCGTCTGGAGCATCCCCTCCAGCAGGACCCCGTTGGGCAGCGGGAGGCTGCGGTTGATGGCGCTCACGACTCCGAGCGACACGGACTGCTCCAGCCGGAACGGGTTGCCGATGGCCATCACCAGCTGGCCCACGCGCACGGACCCTGGCTCCGCGAGAGGGAGGGTGGGGAAGTCCGTTCCCTCGGCGCGGACCACCGCGAGGTCCGTGGGCGCATCTCCGCCCACCAGCTCGCCGCGGAGCTCCTCGCCGTTGGAGAGCTGGATGGTGAGCTTGCGCGTGCGCATCACCACGTGGCGGTTGGTGAGGACGTAGCCGTCCGGGGTGAGGAAGAGCCCCGTGCCGTGGCCGCGCGAGTGCTCCACGCCCACCACGGCGGGAGCGGCGCGCGCCACCAGGGCTTCGAGGTCATCGGAGAATTGTTGAAGCAGCTTCATGGCGTTCCTTTCCCTGCCTTCCTCACGGACGCTTGCCGACGGTGATGGGCACCTCGCGCACCTCGCCAGCGCGGAGCACGCGGGCCTGGACGGTGGTGCCCACCTTCTCGTCGCCCAGGTAGCCCAGCAGGTCCTCCACCCGGTGCAGCGGCTGGCCGCCCAGGCTCACCAGCACGTCGCCCATCTGCAGTCCGGCCTTGTGCGCCGGGCCGTCGGGCTCGATGGAGAGGAAGATGAGGCCGCCGTCACTGCCGGCGGCGGACGTCAGGTGCTGCGGGATGCGGACGGGGTACGCGCCCACGCCCAGGTAGCCCCTGCGTACGCCGCCATGCTCCCGGAGCGTGGACGTCACGCGGGTGAGCGTGTCGCCGGGGATGACGACGGCGGCGGTGCGGGAGAAGGCGGCGGTGAGCAGGCCCACGAGGCGGCCCTGCGCGTCCACCAGCGCGCCGCCGGAGAAGCCGGGCGGCAGGTCAGCGTCCGTTTCGAGGTAGCGGTCCACGCGGCCCCCGGCGTGGGTGCGCCAGCCGTCACCGTGGGTGCTGACCATGCCGAGCGTGGCGCGAGCGGTGCGACCCGGGCGGCCGACGGCGACGACGAGGTGGCCCACCTTCACGTCATCGAGCGGGGCGGGGGCGAGTGGGGTGAGGCCAGACACGTCGGCCTTGAGGAGGGCGAGGTCGGTGCTCGGGTCCCTGCCGATGAGCTCGGCGGAGACGGCACGGCCGTCGGCGAGGCCGACCTGGATGTGGCCCTCGTGCTCGACGGCGTGGCTGGTGGTGACGATGTGGCCCTCGGCGCTCCAGACGATGCCGGTGGCGCCTCGACGGCGGCGCGCGTCGACCCGGACGACGCTGGGGGCGGCGCGCTCGACGACGGAGGCGAGGGAGTGGGAGAGGGACTGGAGGTCGGTGGACATGGCGGCTTCCTTTCGAGGCAGAACGTAAAGGCCTCGAAAAGGCGCCACATCGGCAGACCGGGCAGGAGGTGGAGCTACCCGTTCGGGTAGGTGGCCTCTCCGTTTGGAGGAGTTCCGGCGCGGCCTGAGCAGGAGCCGGGCCTGGAGAGCAGCCAGCCTGCCGGGCGGTGCGCTCTCCTCCCGTCAAGAGGCTCACGCCGGGTGAAGGCATTCCTAGCTTCTCCAGGGTCCATCCCAATCCCGAGAAATTCCATCCCGAAGCTGAACGTGAGGTGAGCCCATGCAAGAGACCCGTGAGAACACGACGAAGCCGGCGCAGGGCATCACTCCTGGCGACCGCCAGGAGTTCGAGGCGCTGCTGAAAGACTACGACGTGGCGCTCCTGACCACGCGCGGTGTGGACGGGCACTTCCACACGCGGCCCATGGCCCTGTCGAAGAAGCGCCGGTCCGGCTCCGAAATCTGGTTCGCCACCTGGGTGGATACCCAGAAGGTGCATGACCTGGAGACGGACCCGCACTGCTCGCTCGCCTTCCACTCGACGGAGAACAGCTCCACGTACCTCTCCGTGTCGGGCGTCGTGGAAATCGTGCGGGACCGGAAGGTCATCCACGAGTTGTGGGAGCCCGGCTGGAAGCCCTGGTTCCCCAAGGGCCCCGACGAGGGCGACATCGCCCTGCTGCGCTTCGTCCCGGAGCACGCCGAGTACGTCCACCCCGAGGGCGGCAAGCTCAAGGTGCTCTTCAGCACCGCCAAGGCCCTGGTGACGAAGCAGCGTCCCGAGCCCGCGCCGAAGAAGGAGCTGGACCTGCACCACTGACGCCGGTCAGCCACGCTCCAGCAGTGCGCCTCCAGGCCCGAAGCCGAGCGTGAGGCACAGCACGCGCCCACTGTCCGCGAGCCGCGCATCTTCGCGCGCGGCCTCCGCGGCCAGCTCGGCGTCGTTGAGGACGAGCACCGTGCCGCCCGGCCCGGGAAGCTTCGCCGCGTCGAGGAGGTCCGCCACCAGGCGCGTGTGTCCCTCCCAGCCGTAGGTGCAGCCTCCGGGCACGAGCGCATTGTCGAGCGGACACGGCAGTGCGAGGCACAGCGCGTCCGGCGGCACCGTGACGTCCTGCTCCACGAAGGTGCGCAGGGCTCCGGCGATGAAGCGCACTGCTGCGGGGATGTGGTGCCCGTCCGCCGGGCGCGGTGTGCCGATGAGGCGCAGCGGAAGGGTGGTGGTGTCTCGCTCGAAGACGCGCAGGGCGCTGGGGCTCGCGCACTTGATGCTCGTCTGCCCGACGTCGATGGCCACGGGGCTCGCGGGCGCCGGTGGTTTGTTGACGCCCGTGTGTCCCGCGATGCGTGCCGCGGGGGCCGTGCGCAGTGCTGGTTCGTTGAGGCCTGCGTGTCCTGGGGTGCGCTCCACGGGGCTCGCAGAGGGCGGTGGCTCGTTCAGGCCAGCCTTTCCTGTAGTGCGCTCCACGTGGCTTGCAGAGGGCGGTGGTTCGTTCAGCCTGCGCTCCATTGACCTCGCCAGGAGTCTCAGGCCCGAGCGCACCGGAGCGAAGCGCGGGTCCTCCGCGACGTACACGGGACACGGCAGGGTGGCGCTGGCCTCCGCGAGCAGTCGCCCGAAGCCTTCAATGCACGCGAGGCCGCCGCTGAGCCACACCGCCTCCACCACATGCCTCGGCACCAGAAGCTGGAGCGCCTCGACGAGCGCGGGCATCAACCGGCGCGCAAGCTCCGGCTCCGGCACTCCCGCGCGCCGGTCCGCGTCGACCCGAGGCGTGCCGAGCAGCTGCCACAGCTCATGCCCCAGCACCGGGAGGTTCCACACCTCCAGCGTCGAGACGTCGGGCACCCGGTGGCGCCGTGCCACCCAACCTCCGTGGCTCACGCCGCGAGCCCGGCGATGCGCTCGGCCGCTTCCTTCGCTCCGTCATGGGCGCGATAGGACGCGGAGATGGCGGCCACCTTCTGGCGCAGCGGCGTCCCGGGCTCCAGGAGCTGGCGGAGCGCGGCGCGGCATTCGTCCACGGCCAGGGTGCGCGGCTCCAGCACGAGCCCTGCGCCCGACTTCGTGAGGAAGTGCGCCTGGATGGGCTGGTCGTTGCAGACGGGCAGCTGCAGCATCGGCACGCCCGCCGTCATTGCCTCCATCACCGAGTTGGCGCCGCCATGCGAGACGAACGCGGAGGCACGCGCGAGGAGCTGCCGCTGGGGCGCGTAGGGCACGGCCACCACGTCCCCGGGTAGCGAGCGCGTGAAGTCGGTGCCGGCCAGCTCGCCCGCGCTGAGCACCACCGTGACGCCGAGCGGAGCGGCGGCCTCGGCGATGGTGCGGAAGAGCTGCGGCTGCCACGAAATCTGGCTGCCGAAGGACACGTACACCACGGGCTTCGCGCCCAGGCGCTCCCAGGGGAAGTCCACCTCGTCCCCCCGGGCCTCGGGCGGTATCGACGGGCCGACGAGGTGTGTGGCCGGCGGAAGCCCGGCGTCGGGACCGAGAAACTCCTCGGTGGCGAAGATGAGGTTGAGGCGCGGGGACAGGCACTCGCAGTTGCGGAAGCGCGCGTCGAAGCCGTGGCGGGCGAACAGCGCCTGCCGGTCTCCGGCCAGGGCTCGCACGTTGCGCCGCAGGCCGTAGTCGCTCATCGGCTCCAGCAGCGACAGCGCCGAAGACACGCCCGCCCAGGGGATGCGCTCCTCATGGGCGGTCAGCACGGCGGCGTACTGCATCCCGTCCAGCGCCATGACGTCCGGGCGGAAGCGGCGGACCACCTCGCGCACGGGCTCGAGCAACGCGGGCACCGCGTCCAGCAGCAGTCCGCGAATCCACTTTCCCAGCGCCACCTCGTCGAGCACCAGCCGCGCCAGGACCTCTCCGCTCGTCTCGATGGTGGGGGCGGGGGACTCGGGAGAGGGCAGGTGGAGGACCTCCACGCCGAGCCCGGCGAGCTGGGGTGCGGGCTCGGGGATGCACAGCCAGCCCACGGTGTGCCCCAGGCGGCGCAGCCACTGGGCCACGCCAATCATGGGGTTGAGGTGGCCCTTCTCGGGCGAGGTCGCAATCAGGATTCGGGACATGGCGTGCGGTACAGGCAGTGCCTGTGGAGCATGGCGAGGGACACGAGCCGCATCAACAGCCGGTCCATTCCACCGGCCTCCGGCGCGTCGGGAGACAGGCGTGTGTAGCGCTCCAGCAGCGCCAGCGCCGCGCCAGGGTCGATGACCTCCAGGGGCTCCAGCCGGGAGGGGGCGAGCCAGGCGCGGTACAGCTCCAGCCAGCGCTCCCGGACGGGGCTGGACAGGGCTGTCTGTGCATAGCGGGGCGTCTTGCGCGCGAGGCGGACCTCGTCGGGGACGAGTGAGCGCACGGCGTGGCGGAAGAGCCACTTGCCGACACCGTCTCGTACGAGCACGGACTCGGGCAGCGCCAGCGCCACGTGTGCGAAGGCTGCGTCCAGATAGGGCGTACGCAGGGTGAGGCCGTGGACTTTCGCGCCTCGGAGCTCTGGCGGAAGCACCAGCTCGCGCAGCACCCAGGCGGCGTGGCGGACCTCCTCGGAGGCGCCCGCCTCGTCGGGGGAGGGCGCCCAGGGCTCGCGAGTCGTCCCCAAGTTGTCCACAGCGGAGGGACGCAGCACCTCGCGGGCGAGCCTCCGGTCCTCCTCCACGCGGGCCCGCGCTGCCACGAGGGCCTGCGGATTGCCGAGGAGCACCTCGTCCGCGCCGGCCCCGCTCAGCATCACCGACGCACCGAGTGCGCGGGCCTCCGTGTAGAAGATGAAGCTCGCCACGGCGCGGGCGTTGATGAGCGCCGTCTCGTTGGCCAGCACCGCCGCTTCGAGCATGTCTGGCAGCCGGGAATCGGGGACGGGCACGTCCACCAACTCCACCCCGGCGGCTCGCGCCACCGTCCTCGCGTTGCGCCGCTCCGTCGCATCCGCGAAGTGGACGTCCATCGTCCAGGCGCGAATCCGCCCCGGGGCGTGGCGCGCGGCCAGGGCGCACAGCGTCGCGCTGTCCACGCCGCCGCTCAGGCTCACGTCCAGTGCTCCTGTGGCCACGTGCTGGCCCACGGTGTTCGACAGGGCGGTGAGGAGCGCCTCCTCGCTGAACGTCTCCCCCACTGCCTCACGCAGGATGCGCGGCACCGGCACCGGCACGCGGCTCACCTCACGGAACAGGCTCTTCTCCGGAGCCAGCGCATGCAGCAGGAACGCCGCGACGGCCTCCGGCTCCAGTGCCTCCGGCGCGAGCCTCCACACGGAGTCCACGCGCTGCTCCGAAGCGCGAGCCTGGTAGCGGGGCAGGGTGGCGAGCGGGCCGCTCGCATCGCCGGGGACATGGGACACACAGCCACTGTGACAAGCGCCCGGGGCTCGGGGCAACCCCGCTATAGTCCCGGCCGTGCGCTACGAGGTCCACGACGGCCGCATCCTCACCTGGTCCCTGGAGACGCACGTCGCCACCCACTGCAACCTGCGCTGCGTGCAGTGCTGCCCCCTGTCGCCGCACCTGCCGGCCTGGGCCGTGACGCCGTCCGCACTGGAACAGGACCTGCGCCGGCTGGCCCGGGTCCTCCACCCCAACGTCTTCAAGCTCACCGGTGGAGAGCCCTTCCTCCACCCCGACCTCCCCGCCGTGCTGGACGCCGTGCGCGCCTCCGGCATCTCCGAGCAGGTCTCCATCACCACCAACGGCTTCCTCGCCCAGAGCGCCCCGGACGCCGTCTACGAGCGGCTGGACCGGATGACCCTGTCCGTCTACTCCTCCGCCCCGCTCCCCGAGCGCTCCATCGCCCGCATCACCGAGCGCTGCGAGCAGCACGGCGTCCACCTCACGGTGAAGCCCACCGACACCTTCCAGCAGCTCACCCCGGACGCCCCACACGACTCCGACGCCGCCGTGCGCGACGTGCACGCGCGCTGCTGGCTCAAGGTCCGCTGCCACCTGGTCCACGCCGGCCACTTCTACGCCTGCACGCGTCCGCCACACGTGGCCACGGTGCTCGGCGCCACCTACCCACAGATGCCCGCGCTGGCCACCGTGGACGGCGTGTCGCTGGACGCGCCGGACCTGCTGGAGCGGATGCTCGGCTACCTGGAGCGGGACACGCCGCTGGCCACCTGCCGCTACTGCCTGGGCGCCAGCGGCGCATGGCTGCCCCACGCGCAGCTGCCTCGCGCCGCGCGGGGCTGAGGCTCCGCTTCAGCGCGCGCGCTTCTCGGGCGCCTTCGGCAGCGTGGACTGCATCGACGCCGGGTAGCGCTCTCCGGCGGCGACGCCTGGAGGCGCGACGGTCTCGATGGTCTCCAGCACCTCCTTCGTGAGCTTCACGTCCAGCGCGCCCAGGTTCTCATCCAGGTACTTGCGCCGCTTGGTGCCGGGGATGGGCGCCAGCTCCCTCCCGCGCGACAGCACCCAGGCCAGGGCGAGCTGCGCGGGCGTGCACTTCAGCTCCTTCGCCAGCCGCTCGATGTGCTCCACCAGCTTCAGGTTGCGCTGGAAGTTCTCTCCCTGGAAGCGCGGAGAGCTGCGCCGGTAGTCGTCCTCCGCCAGGTCCTCGAAGCGCTTTATCTGCCCGGTGAGGAAGCCGCGCCCCAGCGGGCTGTACGGCACGAAGCCGATGCCCAGCTCGCGGCACGCCGGCAGCACGCTGTCCTCCGGGTCCCTGCTCCACAGCGAGTACTCACTCTGTACCGCGGTGATGGGATGCGTCCGGTGCGCGCGCCGCAGCCCGTCCGCGTCCACCTCCGACAGGCCGAGGAAGCGCACCTTGCCCTCCTCCACCAGCCGCGCCATCGCCCCCACCGTCTCCTCGATGGGCGTGCCCGGGTCCACGCGGTGCTGGTAGTACAGGTCGATGACGTCCACGCCCAGCCGGCGCAGGCTGGCCTCGCACGCCTGCTTCACGTACTCCGGCCGGCCGTTGATGCCCCGCTTCGTCGGGTCCTTCGCGTCCCGGACGATGCCGAACTTCGTCGCCAGCACCACCTTCGCACGGTGCGGCTTCAGCACCCGGCCCACCAGCTCCTCGTTGGCGCCCCAGCCGTACATGTCCGCGGTGTCGAAGAAGGTGATGCCCCGCGCCAGCGCGTGCAGCAGCGTGGCCTCCGACTCCGCGTCGTCCCGGCCCGCGTAGAAGTCAGACATTCCCATGCAGCCCAGCCCCAGCGCCGAGACGGTGAGGCCCTGCTTCCCCAGCTTCCGTGTGTCCATTGTCGTCAGCCTCTCTTCGTGATGACGCCCCGGGGCTTTCACCTCGACGCGGGTGGAAGATGGTCAGCGTCATGCCGCCGTCGAGGACGGCATGCTCGGCGGCCCGCAGGGACGTCAGGGGGCCGAACACCCGCTCCGTGGGACGAGGCGCGTCACGCGGACGGCGTGAGGTGGTGCGTGGGCAGCTCCACGGTGAAGGTGGAGCCCAGGCCCGGCTGGCTCTCCACCCGGACGCAGCCACCCTGCGCCTCCACCAGCGTGCGGGTGATGTAGAGGCCCAGCCCCAGCCCGCCGTAGTGGCGCTCGGACACCGCCCGCTCGAAGCGGCCGAACAGGCGCGGCAGGTGCTCCGGGTCGATGCCGATGCCCTCGTCCCGCACCGACAGCCGCACCCCGCTGGAGAGGGCCCCCAGGCTCACGTGGATGGGCCGGCCATTGCCGTACTTCACCGCGTTGTCCACCAGGTTGGTGACCACCTGCTCCAGCCGGAGCCGGTCCCACCGGCCATTGATGGGCCCGTCCGCGCCCTCGAGCCGGAGCGTGGAGCCCGCCCGGGCCGCATGCGGCTCGTACCGCGCCATCACCTCGCGCACGAGCCCGCCCAGCTCCACATCCTCCAGCTCCAGCGTCAGCCGCCCCGCGGCGATGCGCGACACGTCCAGCAGGTCGCCCACCAGCTCCGACAGCTTCTTCACCTGGCGGGTGCCGACCTCCACGTAGCTCTCCACCACCCGCCGGGGCACCGCGTCGGAGTGACGCGACAGCTCCCGCGCCAGGGCCTGCAGCTTCAGGCTCAGCGGGGTGAGCGGCGTCTTCAGCTCATGGCTGGCGATGGACATGAACTCGTCGCGCAGGCGGATGGCCTCGCGGGCTTCCTGGTAGAGGCGCGCATTGTCCATGGCGAGCGCGGCCCGGTGCGCCAGCTCCCTGCCGAGCGCCAGGTCCGCCTGCGTGTACTGCCGGCCGGAGCGCGAGGTGAAGAAGCTGAGCACCCCCCGGGTGTGCCCGCGCGCCACCAGCGGGACGGAGATGAAGGACACGGGGTTACAGGCCCGCATCACCCGGGCATGCTCCGGGCTGTGCGCGCTCTTCTCGAGGCGCTCGGGCGTGAAGCCCTCGATGAGGAGGGCCTCGCCCCGGAGCAGGGCCGCGGTGGGAGGATGGTCGGGGTTGCCCTCGGGACGCAGCTGGAAGCGCAGCACCTCGCGCGCCAGGTCGGCGTCCTCCGGGGCGGCGTGGGCCACCTCCACCCGGCGGAACGTCCCGTCCGGCTCCACCAGGTCCACCAGGCACCAGTCCGCGAACGCGGGCACCAGCAGCCGGCCCATGTCGCGCAGCGTGGTGGCGTAGTCGAGCGAGGAGGCCAGCGCGGCGCCCCAGTCGGCGAGGACCTTGTCGCGGGCCTCGGCCTGCAGCAGCTCCGCGGCCAGGGCCTCCGCGCGCTGCCGCGCATGCACCAGGTCCGTCACGTCGAAGCCGAACCCCGCGACGCCGTCCACCCGCCCCGACGCGTCCCGCGTGGCCTGGTAGACGAGGTTCAGGAAGGTCTCCCGCTTCGAGCCGTCAGGCTGGGCGAACCGGAGCGGCAACGCATGGCCGGTGAAGGGCTCCCCCGTCGCGTAGACGCGGTCCAGGATGTCGAACAGCCCCTGGTCCACGGTCTCCGCCACCGCCTCCCGCGCCGGTCTGCCGACCTGGGGCCGGTTGCCCAGCAGCGCGTTGTTGCGGGCATTGGAGAAGGTGTAGACGTGGTCCGGCCCGCGCAGGAGGACGACGTTCGCGGGCGCTTCCATGAAGACGGCGTGCAGCCGGGCGCGCTCCGCCTCCGCCTGCCTCCGGGCCTCGCGCTCCCGCTCCAGCAGCACCGCGCGCTCCGCCTCCGCCCGCCGCAGCATCACGTTCAGCTTCGTCATCAGCAGCGCCAGCAGGCTGAACACGGCCATGGCGATGATGCTGCCCGGATCGAGGGAGAAGCCGTGGAGCGGTGGCAGGAAGAAGTAGCTCGCCAGCACCAACGTGAGCGCCGTGGCGACGAGCGCCGGGCCCCAGCCGCCCCACCAGCCGGCCACCATGACGGCGCCGAAGAAGAACAGGAACGGGCTGGCCGACATGAAGGGCCACAGGCCCGTCTGGAGCGCCAGGGCCAGGAGGACGCCCACCAGCGCCACCGCGTACCGGGCTGTCCTCGAGGCCCGGAGCCGCGGGGTGAGGTCCCCGGACACGGCGCCCCGGGCTACGGGCGTGGACGCAGAGGAGTGAGAGGGAAGGGCGCCTGACATGACGAAGGGTGGACCTGGAGGAAGGGGCGGGTGTTCCCTGGGACGGCTTCCTGGCCGTAGCACGCCAGGGGAGCGGGCAGCGTGTCTCACTCCGCCGCGTGTTGAATGGCGGGCGGAGGGCGCTCAGCCGGGGGGCGGCCCGGCCCGGAAGGGCTGGGGCTTGGAGCCCTGGATGAGTGCCGAGACGGCCACGGAGCGTGCGTGCAGGACGACCTCCCTCCACCCCAGGTTGCGCAGCGCCGCGCGCAGGCGCTCGCACAGCGGGTCCAGGTCGGCTTCCGCCATGCCCGCCAGCTCCAGCTCGAAGCGGGAGGGCTCCACCTGGGTCAACCGGAAGGCCCTCAGCGCATGGTGCTTGAAGACCCACGCCAGCGCCCACGCATCCACCGCCCGGCCCGACGGCGTGTGGAAGTGGCACGCACCGCGCCCGCCGAAGCCCTCCAGCGTCCACCCCTGGAAGCCGCACGCGCACGCGTCCCGCCGCACCGTGCCCGAGTCTCCGGGCAGGTAGCGCAGGAGCGGCAGCACGCCAGGCCGCAGCCGCGTCACCACCACCTCGTCCCGCCCCGGCTCCAGCCACACGTCCGGGGCGAAGACATGGAAGCGGCCCGAGGACGCGTCCCGCAGGCACTCCCACGCCAGCGGCCCCGTCTCCGTCGTCGAGTAGTAGTTGAGGACGGGGGCCGGCACCGTCCGCGCCAGCGCCGCGCGCAGCTGCGCGGGCAGGTGCTGCGCGGAGGTGAGCACCAGCCGGGGCAAAGGCACGTCGCGCTGCTCCGCCAGCCAGCGCAGCCCCTCCGGGTCGGAGAAGAGCACCGCGGGGCGCACGCGGCACAGCCGCTCGCGCGCATCCCCGCGCAGGACGGAGATGCGGTGCAGCGCCCCGTCGTAGAGGATGGGCAGCCGCACCGAGTACTCCAGCCCGCCCGGCAGCGCGTCCAGCAGCACCACCCGGGGGCGCGGCGGCAGCACGGCGCCCGCGCGCGCCACCAGGAAGCGGAGCACCGCCCACATGTGCAGGCAGTCCCGCCTGTCGCGCACGACGCGCACCGGGTCGCCCGTGGAGCCGGAGCTCTTCACCACCACGCACTCGTCGGAGTCGGCGGGCAGCGTGGGCACCGCGTCCCAGTGCGCCGCCAGCGCCGTCCGCTCCAGCACGGGGAAGTGGGCCAGGTCGTCGAGCGTGCGCAGGTCTCCCGGGTGCAGCCCGGCCTCCTGGAGCCGTTGGACATAATAAGGAGAGGCCAGCAGCGCGCCGCGCAGGCCCTCCAGGCGGGCATCGAGCGCCGCGCGGGCAGTGGCTTCGTCCGCGAGGGAGGCGAAGTGGGACAGGCCGCTGGCGATGGCCTCGGCCCAGGGGAGGTGGGGGCGCTGCGTGGACGTGTCCCGGCGGAGGTGCGCGCGCGGAGCGACACGCAGGTCCACTGGGAAGGCGTCCGTCACTCGCGCCACCCGCGCGCATCGGCCTCGCGCTGCGCGGCCTCCTGGAGCTTCTTCGCGCGCTGCTCGGCCTCCTGCTTGCGCGCCTGCTCCGCGCGCTTCAGCTCCTGCTGGGCCTTGCGGTAGTCGAGCTGCTCCAGCCGCGCGGCGGACTCCCGGGCGGACTCGTTCAGCACCTGCCCGCCCACCGCCTCCACCCACCGGCGCAGGAACTCCTCCTGCCGGAAGGCGTTGGCGAGCACCATCTGCGCCGTCAGCGGCTCGATGGCCTGGAAGAAGCGCAGGAGGAGGGCGTGCGCCTTCGCGTCCTTCTTCAGCGCCGTCGCCGTCCATTCCCGCAGGGACGACGCCGTCAGCACGTGCGCGAGCACGCCCACCTGCTCCCGCCAGAGCGCGTGGTGGCCCTTGTCTTCTAGGTCCTTCCAGTCGTTCTTCGTGGGAGGCCGCAGCATCGCCAGCCGGAAGGTGTCGGCGATGATGGCCACTGCCACGGCATGCGGGTACGGCGAGACGAGCGGGGTGGCCGCGAGCTGCTTCCGAAGCGTCGAGATGTCGAAGAGCATCAGTTCTCCAGCAGGGCCCGGGCGAGGGCGGCGGCCGCCGGCCCGAAGTCCGACAGCCACGTCACCACCACCAGGCGGAAGCGCCGTTCCGCCAGCAGGGGCGCCAGCACCTTGCGCGCCTGCGTGTCGTCCGGCAGCGCCAGGAAGGCCACCAGCGCGCGCGAGCGCCGCGTCGCCTCCAGCAGCACCTCGAGGTGGTTGCCCGAGGACACGTTCGCCAGGAAGTCGCTGTCGGAGATGATGACGCGGATGGCTTCCGGCCGCTCGAGAGACAGCGTCTTCAGCAGCGCGAAGGGGTAGTCCGTCCCCCCGCCGATGTAGTGGAGGAGGAAGTCGCGCGCCGTCTCCTCGTCGTACATCCACGGGGAGACGAGGGGGTTGCCCGCCGAGTACACGATGCCCTTCACCGTGGCCTTCTTGCGAAGCGCCGAGGCGGACAGCACCTGCGCGGCCAGCGTCATGGCGTTGAAGCCCACCTCGGGGCCAGGCATGGAGCCGCTGGTGTCCAGGTAGAGCTCCACCGAGGGCACGCCCAGCTCCGAGGGCGGCGGCAGGTCCGCCTCCAGCTCGCGGCGCAGCGGCGCCACCGCCGCCAGCGGCCCCTGGGACAGCACCGTCAGCGTCCAGTCGATGGTGGCGGGGTCGTCTCCGTACTCCCACGCCTCGGGGAGGGTGCGCAGGTACGGCTCCGGGCGCGAGGGCGGGGTGGGCAGCTTCAGGATGTGCGGCTCCACCAGCCGCTTGTAGTGCCGGCCCACCAGCGCCCGCCGGAGCTTCCCGCCTCCCTCGCCGGGCAGGTGGTGGGTGATGTCGCGGATGGTCTTCAGCGCGTCCGGCGTGTCCGTGCCGGAGGTGCCGTCCAGCCAGCCCCGCTCGCGGGCCTCGGCCATGGCGTCGTCCCACTGGCCGGAGCCCCGGACGGCCGCGTCCAGGTCGTCCACGTCCGGCATCGACACGTCCCCGCCCAGCGGTATCCAGTACGTCGCCTCCTCCGGCTTGTCGACGTAGCGGATGAAGGTGGCGCAGAAGTAGAGGAACTGGAGGCGCGGCGTGGGCAGCGCGTAGAACGTCTGCGCGAACATGCGCGCCTCGGAGCGCAGGCCGGGGAAGCGCTCCTCCATCGGCGCGTGCAGCGCGCGCGGGGCCAGGTCTCCCGGGGTGAGGCCCCAGAGCTCCTCGTAGATGGCGAGGTAGAAGAAGAACAGCGGCGTCGGCGGCTCGTTCCGCACGCGCTGGAAGCCGCGGTACACCTCGGCCAGCTCCGCGGCGTGCGTGCGGCCCACCACCTCGTTCACCTGCAAGTCATAGAAGAGGTTGGTGAGCGACTGCTTCATCCCGGGGATGAGCCGCTGCTCCTGCACCCGCAGCTCCGCGTCCCAGCCGAGCGTGTGGGGGAAGCGCGCGTGGTGGCCGATTTCGTGCGCCAGCACCGCCGTGAGGCTCTGCGCCGCGCCCATGTCGTGCAGCAGGTCGAAGTGGATGACGACCTGGCGCTTCACCAGGTCGATGTACGCCAGCGGCTCGTACCCGTGGTCGTCGTCGCGCTTGAAGGGCACGTGCGGCTCGGGCGGGCTGAGCTGCACCGCCACGTCCCACAGGTCCAGCGCGTCGCGCCAGGCCGCGGCGACGGTCTCGGGCGTGAAGCGCGGCGGGCTCATGACGGGACGAGCACCACCACGAACTGCGAGGTCTCCAGCGTCCCCGCGGCCCGCCAGTCGTTGACCACGGTGGCGAACCAGTCGTCCACGCGCGGGTCGTTCCACGTCAGCCAGGTGAGCGACGGCGTCTGCTCGTGGGTGGGCTCCGGCGCCTCGCGGCAGCCCATGGCGCCCAGGCGGATGGGCGCGCCCTCCGTCAGCCAGAGGCCCTGCGTGGCCGCCTCGCGCCCGCTCAGGGCCTTGCGGTGCCGGTCATGGACGCACAGCACGGTGGGCGCCAGAAAGTGCATGGCTCCGGGCAGGAAGCGGCTGTCCTCGCTGGCCATGTGGACGAGGTAGGGCTGCGTCTGGTTGGCCAGCTTCACCTTCGGCGCCTCGGTGGCCGAGGCGATGGTCTCCTCCAGCAGGGAGGCGATGTTGGCCAGCGAGGTGAGGTCCGTGCCCACGCGGCAGAAGATGCGCTGCACCCAGGGCGGGGCGGACTCGAGGTTCTCCCCCAGGTTCCACAGCTGCGCGAGCACGCCGGCGCGCTCGGGCGCGGGGACTCCGGCGAGCAGGCGGGGCACGAGGTCCGCCCAGGCGAGGGTGAAGAAGTTCTGCCGGCCCGCGCTGGCCGGGTAGAAGTAGCCCAGGCCGATGGCCTCGGCGCCCAGCTTCAGGTAGGCGCGCACCAGCTCCTCGGCCTCGGCGGCGCGGGTGCCCGCGTCGGTGAGCGCCTGGCCCAGCTTCGGCACCGGGCCGGCGAGCAGCTCGCGCCACAGGGCCGGGTCCCACCGCACGAAGCGGCCGCGGGCATTGGCCTCCAGCTCGTCCACGAAGCCGCTCATGGCTTGCCGCCCGGGTTCTCCTTCAGCCACGTCGCGTAGTTGCGGTAGCGGCTGTACATGGACTTGAGGTGGATGAGGTCCTCGTAGACGGGGCCGGACAGCTCCTGCTTGGCGAGCAGGTCGCTCATCATCACCGTCACCGCGGCGAGGCGCTTCTCGGTGGTGCGCAGGTCCACGCCGGCCAGGCCCTTGTCCAGCTCGGTGCGCAGCGCGGACACCTTGCGGCGGATGGGCTCGTGCAGGCCGAAGCGGGCCATGGCCATGTCGAACATGTTGCGAATCCAGGCCACCCGGTCCTGGAGGAGCACCTTGTGGCCCTTCACCTCGAAGAAGGCGCTGCGGGTGTTGGGCACCAGCTTCTCGTGCAGCACCCAGGGGGCAATCTGCCGGAAGTCCTCCAGCTCCACGGCGGTGTGGCCGCGGAAGAAGGCCAGCGCCTTCGCGAAGTGGAGGATGGTCTGGTAGGCGCGCACGCTGACGCCGTTCTCCGTCTGCGTGCACAGGTGCATCTTCTTGTCGAGCGGGCACTGCTCGTTGCACACCGCCGCCACCGTCTGTCCGGCGAGCTTCAGCGTGTCCTTGTGCTTGAACTCGAAGCGCGGCGAGGCCATGCGGCAGAAGTCGAGCTGCCCGAGGAAGTAGGCGATGCGCTCCAGCACCGCGCGGGGGACCTCGACCTCCAGGATGGCGGCGTAGATGCGCTCCAGCTCGGTGGGGGAGAAGACGATTTCCTTCGGGAGGAGCTCCTCGGGAGACTTGTCGGCCTCCAGGCGCAGGAGGAGCTGGTCCATGAAGCCCGAGTTGAAGGGCACGGCGCGCACGACGACGTCGATGCGGTCCTTGAGGGCCTCGATGACCTGGAAGGTGCCGCCGCCCTGGTCGTCATTCGCCGTCAGGAACCAGGACGAGCGGCCCGCGTAGACGTACTGGTCCATCATCTCCGCGTAGCCCTCGGCCATGAGGGACAGGAGCGCGGACTGCGTCTTGGTGGGGATGCGGTTGTACTCGTCGATGATTTTCACGCGCTGGCCAATCCACTTGCGCCAGCTGACCTTCACGGCGGAGAGGTCCTCCGCCTTGAGCATGTCGGCGGGCAGGGGGGCGCCGAGCAGGTCGGAGATGGACAGCTGGGGGTGGCCGCGCTGGATGCCGCGGTGGACCTCGTCGCGGCTCATGCCGGACAGCAGGGCCATGAGGACGGCGGAGGTCGTCTTGCCGCGGCCCGGGCCGCCGACGAGCAGGGCGCGGCGGCAGGTGAAGAGGGTGAGCAGGGGGATGAGGACGAAGGAGCTGTAGCTGGTGTCGTCGGGGAGGTGGACCTCGTCACCGCCCGGGGCCTTGAGGGAGGCGGGCTGGCCGAACTCGAGGTCGTAGTAGGGGCAGATGACGGCGTTGTTGGTGATCCACCAGTACGCCTGTCGCATCTTGTCGTGGAGGCTGCCGCCGTCGCGCTCGGAGAGGTGGACGTTGAGACCCTTGTCCGCCGAGGCGCGCCCGGACAGCAGGCGCGTCATCCAGTCCTGATTGGCCATTCGCGGAGGGAGGTTAGCATCGGGGGGCGGTGGCTCACAGGGTGACCAGGCCCAGCCTCGCGGCGCGGACGACGGCCTCGGTGCGGCGCTGCACGCCCAGCTTGGCGAGCACCGCATTCACGTGGAACTTGGCCGTGTGCTCGCTGATGGTGAGCCGGTCCGCGATGGCCTTGTTCGACAGGCCCTCCGCCAGCAGGGCCAGCACCTCGCGCTCACGGGGAGTGAGGGAGTCCGGGCCGGCGGCGTGGCTCGTGACAGTCGGAATCCGGGCCGCCGCGCGCACCTCCGCCAGCGCGGGCTCGAACACCGAGAGTCCCCGCGCCACGGCATGCAGCGCGGCGGACAGCGGGGCAGGGCCCACGTCCCGGAAGAGCAGTCCCCGTGCTCCCGCCATCAGTGCCACCTCGCCCGCGGCTTCGTCCGCCACCAGGGCGAGCACCGGCGCCCCCAGGTCCGGCAGCTCCACCCGCGTGTCCGGGTCCGGCAGCCGTAGGCCCGTGTCCCACAGCACCACGTCCGGCGCCTCGCCCTCCGCGGACTCCAGCTCCACCTGGGTGCCGGTGGCCACCACCTGCACCTCGCCTCCCTGGTCGCTCAGCGCCCGGGAGAGCGCGCCCCGGGCGAGCGGGTCCTCGGCCACGAGGGCGAGGCGGAGCGGAGCGGTGGGGACGTCCAACACGGGACCTCTTCCTTAACCAGCCGCTGCCGGCCCTGCTCGGGTCGGTCATCGCTGGTAGCCTCGACTGCTCACGGGCAGCAGCCTCCGTGTCCATGAAGAAGTTTGAAGGGGGGAGGTCCAGGATGAATGCCTGTCACCCAGTGGTCGTGCTGGCCTGTGCACTGCTCGCCACCGGAGCCCATGCCGCTGCTCCGGCCCCGTACCTCAAGCCCGGCGAGGAGGTGGTGGGCCATGTCCGCACCCGCTTCTACGACGCGAAGAAGGGCGAGGCCTGGGCCGCGAAGCATCAGGGCCATGGCGCCGCCGCCACGGATGCCCAGGACTTTGCCCGCCGCACCAACGCCGCCCTCGCGGAGCTGAACGCGTCGCACACCGTCCTCTACCCTCGCGGCTCCGTGGGCCACACCGCCCTCTCCGCCATCTTCCAGGAGTTCCTCAAGCTCCCCCGCGTCGAATACACCAGCATCGGCGCCGACCTCGCCGAGACTCCCGAGGGCTTCTTCGTCCGCCACGTCTTCGCCGCCGGCCCCGCCTCCCGCGCCGGGCTGCTCCGGGGCGACAGGGTCCTCTCCGTGGAGGGCAGGCCCTTCCGCCCGCTCGACTCCTTCGAGGGTCGCGCTGGCAGGCCCACCCGCGTCTCCGTCGAGCGCAGCCGGGGGGCCGCGCCCATCACCCTCACCGTCACCCCTCGCAAGGTGAACCCCAAGGCCGAGTGGCTCGACGTCCAGCGTGCCAGCTCACGCATCGTCGAGCACGCGGGCCGGCGCATCGCCTATCAGCACCTCTACTCGTGCGCCGGCACCGAGCACCAGGAGCTCCTCCATGAAGCCCTCATGGATACCTTCGTGGCCGCCGACGCCCTCGTCATCGACTTCCGCGACGGCTGGGGCGGCTGCAACACCGACTTCCTCCACCTCTTCAACCCGCTGGTCCCCTTCTTCACCAGCATCGACCGCCAGGGCCAGCGCGGCACCCGCGCCACCACCTGGCGCAAGCCCGTGGTGCTGCTCGTCAACGGCAACTCCCGCAGCGGCAAGGAGATGGTCGCCCAGGCCCTGAAGAAGCACGGACGCGCCACGCTCGTGGGCCAGCGCACCGCCGGCGCCGTGCTCGCGGGCACGCCCTTGCGCCTCTCCAATGGCGACCTGCTCTACCTCGCCGTGTCCGACGTGGAGGTGGATGGCGTGCGCCTCGAAGGCAGGGGCGTCCCCGTGGACGTCGAGGTGCCGGACGCCCTGCCGTACGCGGCCGGGAAGGACCCGCAGCTGGACAGGGCGCTCGGTGTGGCGGCCTCCACTGTCGGCCGCAAGTGACTCATCCAGGATGTCGCTGAGCACTGCCGGGCCCGACTCGTGGGCAGGCTCGTTGCGAGACCCTGAAGAGACGAGTCCCGGAGGGCCTGACACCCGGGTGGACTCATGGCGCGGTCCCTGGTGGACCGGGGCCCGGAGGGCCTGACACCTGGGTGGGCTCATGACGCGGCTCCTGGTGGACCGGGGCCCGGAGGGCCTGACACCTGGGTGGGCTCATGACGCGGCTCCTGGCGGATCGGGGCCCGGAAGCCTGACACCCGGGTGGACTCATGACGCGGCCCCTGGCGTATCGGGGCCCGGAGGGCCTGACACCCGGGTGGGCTCATGACGCGGCCCCTGGCGTATCGGGGCCCGGAGGGCCTGACACCCGGGTGGGTTCATGACGCGGCCCCTGGCGTATCGGGGCCCGGAGGGCCTGACACCCGGGTGGGCTCATGGCGCGACCTGCCCGCCTCAGCGTGCCGCGCCACCCCCGGACCTGCCCGGTCGTCCGCGGTCGGCATGTCAGCCCCACCCGGTAGGAAGGTGCTGGCGGAAGGAACGTTCCTTCCGCGGGCGGGTCGGTCCGGGGGTGGGCAGATGATCATGGAGCTGTACCAGCAGTTCGTGGCCACGCGGATGGAGGAGGCGGCGGCGGTGATGGCGCAGCGCGGCTACGAGAACACCTCGGCCGCGGAGCTGGCGCGGGTGATGCGCATGTCGGTGGGCTCGCTGTACCGGCGCTACGGCAGCAAGCGCGGCTGTGCGCTGGCCATTCGGGACTTCTCCGAGGACGAGCTGTGCCGGTATGCGCGCTACGAGTTCCAGATGGCCAGCACGGACGAGGGCGCGGGCTTCCGCGAGGGCTTCTTCGCCCTCTGGCGGCTACTGGCCAACTACGTACTGCGGACGCCCGGAGTCTTCAGCTTTGTCTTCCTGCACGCCCACCCGGAGGCGGGGCCGGACGACGAGCGAGGCTGGCGGGTGCGAGACCTGGTCCGGGAAGTCGTCAGCCAGGGCGAGCGTGACGGAGCGCTGGAGCAGGGTTCCACGATGGCGAGGACGTGCCTGGTGTGGGGCGCGCTGGCGGAGCTGGGGCGGGTGGCGATGAGGTGGGAAGGCGCAGTGACGGAAGAGGACGTGCTCGCGTCGGCGGAGGCGCTCTGGCGGGCGCTGGGGCCCAGGGAGGAGTCGGCGCCCCGGGGGCCCGGCGGGATGCCGCCTCCAGACGGCGGGGAGGCTTCGGAGGACGCTCCCGACAGCGGTTCCGCGGCTACCTCGGTTGACGATGCGGCGCCTCGCGCTCCAGGCGCTCCAACCGTGGATTCGACAACCTTCGAAGCGCCGATGGAGGGCAGTACCCGGGCGGGGGCCACGATTGAAGACGCATGGTCTTGCACTCCAGTCACTCCACCGATGGCGGCTTCGAATGAGAACCGTGAACCCCGAGCGACGGTTCCTCGCCTCGACTCAGGGGCCCTTGAGTCTCCACATCAGCAGCACGCCCACGACGAGCGCAATCACCAGCCCCACCAGGGCCCACCCGAGAATGGAGCACCCGGGCGTCGCCTTCGAGACGACGGGCAGCTTCTGCGTCTTCAGCTCCTCCACCGCCTGGGCGAGCTGGACGGCGTCGTAGGACACCGCCTCCCCGGCCCGAAGCTTCCTGCCGATGGACTCCAGCTCGCCCCCCGGGAAGAACCGGTCCGTGAGGAGCAGGCTCTTGGCCTGCAGCTCCCGGTCCGTGCCGTGCGCGGCCGGGTCGAGACCACAGCGGGCGCAGGGCGTGAACGCGCCCACCTTCGACTCGCCGCAACGGACGCAGACTGCCAGGGTCATGCCCGCAGCGTACTCCGAACCGGGCGGCCCGCACCTGCGCCCCGTGTCACGGCGCCAGGTGGCTCAGGTGCTGCCAGAGGCTGGCGAGGCAGCTCGTCATCGCCGTCCGGCTCGACGCGAGCTTGTGCGCCGGGTCCCACGTCAGCGTGCTGCCCGGCATGGTCGGTGCCGTCGCGGACACGCTCGTCACCCAGGTGGCTTCGGGGAGCCCCGCTCACGCGCGCCGTGCACGAGCGCCCGGAGTGCCGCGGGCGGCAGGCGCTTCCGCCTCGCGGCCCGACATCCGCCGCAGCTCCGCGTTGCCCAGCACCAGCTGGGTGAGGCGCGAGCGGGAGATGCGCAGCGCGGAGGCGGTGGCGACGATGTTGCCGCCGTTCTCCACCAGGCTCTGGGCAATGCACTGGCGCTGCACCTCCGTGAGGAAGTCCTTCAGCGAGCCGCCGTGCTGGCGGAACAGGCCGTGGAGGTCGGTGACCCCCGCGGAGACGGGGCGCTGCTCGGCGCACTCCAGCGCCCGCTGGAGCAGCGGCGCCAGGACCGCGGCGCCGATGGCCGGCGTGTCCGAGAGGACGTCCGCCGCGCGCACCGTGTTGTGCAGCTCGCGGATGTTGCCGGGCCACGGGTGGGAGCGCAGGAGGCGCTTGGCCTCGGCGGTGAAGGAGCGGGGCGGGCCGCCGCGCTCCAGGGCCGCCTGCTGGAGGAACCAGGTGGCCAGCAGCAGCACGTCCCCGTCGCGCTCTCGCAGCGGGGGCAGCTCCACCTGGATGCCGTTGAGCCGGAAGAAGAGGTCCTGCCGGAACTCGCCCGCGCGCACCGCCTTCGCCAGGTCCCGGTTGGAGGCGGCGACGACGCGCACGTCCACGCGCACCTCCTCGGTGCCGCCGACGCGCTGGAACGCGCGCTCCTGCAGCGCGCGCAGCAGGGCGGCCTGGCCTCGCGGGCTGATGTCTGCGACCTCGTCCAGGAAGAGGGTGCCGCCGTGGGCCTGCTCGAAGCGCCCGCGCTGGCGCGTCATGGCGCCGGTGAAGGCGCCGCGCTCGTGGCCGAAGAGGTCCGACAGCAGCAGCTCGTCGTTGATGGCGGCGCAGTTCACCCCCACGAAGGGGCCACTGGCACGGCGGGACAAGTCATGGATGGCGCGCGCCGCCAGCTCCTTGCCCACGCCTGTCTCTCCGAACAGCAGCACGCTGGCGTCGGAGCCCGCCACCCGGCGCAGCTGGTCCAGCACGGCGCGGAAGGCGGGCGAGCCTCCACGCAGGTACTCCGGCGCGGAGACGTCCTCCCCGGGCGCCTCGCCCAGGAGGGCCAGGAGCTGGGGCCGGTCATACGCGCGCCGGAAGCGGTGCAGGGCCTCCGCCGGGAGCTGCCCTCCGAGCTGCCGCCACTCGTCTCGCGCGGCCTGCTGCGCGCGCCGGCGCTGGGCCTCGCTGCCGGCCTCCTCGGCGAGCTGGAGCGCCAGCATCCGGGCCCGCAGGGCGAAGTCGTGGGCGCGCAGGCGCTCGGGGTAGGCCTCCGCGCGCCGGAGCGCCCGCCTCGCCCGGGCCGCGTCGCCGTTGGCCAGGGCCACGCGAGCATCCAGCAGGTGCAGCCGCGCGGGCTCGGTGGAGCGGTTGCGCAGGTAGAGGCCCCGGGCCAGCGCGTCCAGCACCTGCGCCGCCTCCTTCGCCCGGCCCAGCGCGAGCAGCACCTCCACGCGCAGCCAGCCGGCGGGCAGGGTGTGCAGCTCCTCGCGCCCGGAGCCCTCCGCGTCCGTCAGGGCGTCCAGCGTCTCCAGCGCGTCCTCCCACTCACCGCGCGCGCACCGCACGTGGGCGCGGCCCAGGCCGATGGCCCGCCGCCCCGAGGCCGTGTCCTGCGCGAGCGACGTGAGTTCCGCCAGCTTGCGCTCGGCCTCGGCGGTGTCTCCGACGAAGCAGTCCGCGGCGATGGCCTGCGGGTATGCGCGCAGCTGCTGGAAGGGGATGTCCAGCCCCGGCAGCGCGCGCGTGAGGGCGGCCTGGGCCTCCAGCGGGCGTCCCTCCTTCGCGTAGGCGAGGCCCAGGCCGAGCAGCGCCACCGACTCGAAGGGCACGTCGCCGCGCAGCAGCTCCAGGGCCGCGAGGCCGAGCTGGATGGCGGCGGTGTTCTGCTCCGCGCGCCGGGCGAGCGTGGCGAAGGCCACCTTGGCCAGGCCCACCAGGTCCCCCAGCCCGGCGGCGCGGGCCTGCAGCTCCACGGTGGTGAAGAGCCGGCGCGCGAGCTTCTCGTCGCCCGCGTCCATCGTCACGCGCCCGTCCAGCACCGTGAGCATCAGCCGCGAGAAGGTGTCCTCGGGCGCGGACAGGTGGCGGCAGGCCTCGCGCGCGTAGGCGATGCCCGCGTCCCGGAGTCCCGCGTCGATGAGGAACTGGAAGTGCGTGGGGGCCAGGAAGTTCTGGGCAGGCGACACCCGCCCGGCGAGCCCTTCCGGCCCGAGCGCCCAGGCCACCAGCGCGCGCCCCGACTCCGGACGGCCCACTCGCATCAGCACGTGTGCCGCCACGGACAGCAGCGCGCCGGCCCAGCGGTCCTGCTCGCCCCAGGCGCGGAAGTCCCAGGGCGAGGGCATAGGTGCTTCCTGGGGGGACTCCAGCGCATGGCGCAGGCCCTCCACCATTCCCGCGGTGCGCCCCTCTGCGGCTCCGAGGTGGCGCAGCCCTTCGCCCAGCGGCTCCGCCGCCAGCGTCAGCAGCAGCGCTTCGTCGGGAGCGGACGCCAGCTTCGCGACGCGTGCGAGGGTGGCTCGCACCTCGGGGACCTCGAGCTGGTTGATGGCCATGTCCAGCGTGGCCGGGCCCGCGGGTGCCAGCTCGCCGCCGGGGCGCAGCATGCACAGGCCCGCCTCGCAGGCGAGCTCGGCGCCCTCCTGGAAGGACTCGCCAAGCTCCGCCACCAGCAGGGTCAGCGGCACCGGGCGGGGCAGGGCACAGGCCACCAGGACGGCCAGCCGGCGACGGCGCGCGGCCTCACGTCGCTCGGGATGCAGCAGTGAGGCGAGTGTTTCGTCGGGAGAGACGGGCATGTCCCGGAAGCGTCGCGCCAAGCGTGCCGGGTCAGCAAGACACCCACCCGGTGCGCCACGGGCTCGGCGCACCGGGAGTGGAATGGTGCAGTGCGGTCATTGCTCGCGCTGCCACTGGGTGGGCGGGCTGTCGTGGAGCGAACCGGCTGGAGTCCGCTGTGCGCCCCCGGCCGCGCCGAGGTCAGTCGTTGGCGGCGCCCGCGAGAATCCACGAGCGCACCCGGACGATGAGGCCCGGGTTGTTGTCGAAGTACGTCGCGTTGTTGCGAGGCATCCGGTTGCCACACGCCGTGCCCTCCAGCTTCCGGACCAGCACCGAGTCGTCCGGCGCGCCCGGCGTCACCCGCTTGAGGGTGTTGCATGCGGCGTTGTTCGCGTTGACGTTGACCAGGTTGGAGTAGCTGCTGGCCGCCGCAAGGCTGAGGCCGCCGCTGGCACCATGGCAGCCCGTGCAGGGCGTCGAGGTCCACACCGGCTGGATGTCCGCGGTGTAGCGCGGCACCGTCACCGGGACTGTCACCGTCCGGACCACGGGGGCGCTCTGCCCATCCGTGACGCTCACGCTCACCGTGAAGGTCGTCTGCGTGCCCACGGCGGGCGAGTACCACTGCGCGCTGCTTCCGGTGCGCGCGCCCACCCAGGTGCCCTGCGTAGCGGGCGACGTCTGCTCCCAGGCGTAGGTGAGGGCATCGCCATCCGCGTCGCTCGCCGTAATCGAGAAGGTGCCGGTGGTGCCCGCGAGCAGCGAGGCCGGCGCGGTGATGGTGGCGGCCACCGTGGGCGGCCGGTTCTGCTGCTGCTGCTGCTGCACGTTCACGTCGACGGAGCCCTGCACGCTGCCGCCCTTGCCGTCGGAGACGGTGACTTGCAGCGTGAAGGTGCCGCCGGTGGCCGGAGCCGTCCACGTGGGGCTCGCGACGGTGGTGCTGCTGAAGGTACCCGCGGGCGACGCCGGAGCCTGGGCCCAGGCGTAGCTGAGCGTGTCACCCTCCGGGTCCGTGGCAGCGAGCGTCAGGGTGAGGACGTCGCCAGGGGCTGCCTGCGCGTCAGACACGGTGGGGCCGGTGAGCGAAGGGGGCTTGTTGGCCGGGGGCATCGGCTCGTTGTCGTCGCCACAGGCGGAACCCATGAGGGCGGTGACGACGAGGAGGAGCGACGCGAGCCACGGCTGTATCCGAAGGGGCATGACCGGGTTTCCTGGGGGTGGGGAGCCGGTGACCCTAGAACAGTGTCTCGTGTGACAGGTGTATCGAAGATGGCGGTGACGCTCCGTCGCGGCCCTCCTCGGGTGATGCCAACGAAGTTTTCGTGTGGGCCCGGCCATGGGGCGGCTCACTCCGCGCCGGCGCGCTCCCTCCAGCGTCGAACGAAGGTGTGACCCAGTGCCAGCAGCACCGGAAGGAGCGCGCCCCCCGTGAGCGCGCCCCAAGTGCCCACCCACCCGGGTGCCGGCCCAGGCTTCTCCCAGGGGCCAGCCCAGCCACATGCCACCGCCGGCCAGGAGGCCGAAGAGGCAGCCGACGCTCTCGTCCGTCCGGTACGCCACGCGCCCCGGCCCCACGCCTGCGGCGAGCGCCACTGCTGCTCCCGCGGCCGCGTGTCCCGGCCCCGCGTCCAGAAGCGACTGCACGTGGGGAAGCGACATCGCCGCCCAGCCGCAGACGAACAGCGCGCGGCCTTGCATCCCATGGCCGCCGAAGCCCGTGGGCTCACTCATATGCAGCGGATGCGCGGCGGGTGGAGGCTGCCTCCCAGGCGCAGGCGCCACGCACCACCCACGCACGGAGCGTGCACTGCTGGAGGAAGAGGACGCTCCCCATCAGCAGGAGCCACGCGCCGCCGCCGACATTGCCCAAGCCGCCCGAGGAGCACCCGAAGCCGATGGGCTCATCCGGCACCGGTACGGTGGTGGGGCGCCGCACGGTCACCTGGAAGGTGCGCTCAGCGGTGAGTCCCGCCTCGTCCCGGGCGGTGGCCGTCACGGGTGTGGTGCCCTGCGGGAAGACGCTACCGGAAGCGTGGCTGTAGGTCAGCCGCGGCGAGGTCGTCACGCCGTCGCTGGCCGTCGCGGGCGTGAAGGTGACGGCGGCACCCTCGGCCTCCAACGACTTGACGGCCACATCCGCGGGGCAGGTGACGGAGGGCGGCGTGGTGTCCCGCACCGTGACAGAGAAGGTGCAGGAGGACGCGTTGTCCGCCGAGGGCTTCGACATCTGGATGCTCTTCGTCGCCGGTGTGAGCGCCCTGGACTGGACGGACTTCGAGAAGGACGACAAGGAGTCGCTCGTGGCAAGCCCCATCACCCGCCATGGCCGCGCGACACCCTTGGTGTGGATGACGCTGGTGAAGTCTGCGTCTGCCGGCAACGCACAGCTCGCCGAGGGCTCGGTGCTCCAACGGATGCGGGAGCTCACTATCGCTCACACCCGAGAACGCATCGGGCTTGGGGCGGCGTCTGCCGCGGGTGGTAGACTGATGCCGCTGACAGGGGCCTTGGATGTCTGTCGAGGCGCGCTCGCTGCTCCTCATGCCAAACCTAGAGATTCTCACCCGGTTCGGGGCCGTCGACCTGGTTTCCATGGACAAAGACGGCCGGGAACTTCTGGTCGTCTGCGTGGCCGGTCGCTTTGCCCTGCCTGCGGGAGGCCAATCGTTCTCGCAGGCCCCGTTGCGGACCGACGAGCAACTCCCGCCGCCGACCTCGGATGCGTATTGGGGCGAGCCGGGGAAATCGAGCCTCCGGGTCGAGGGGCAGAATGCCTACATCCGCCAGGGAACCGACATCTACATCTCCGGGCATGCCTGGGCTCCTCGGGGGCGTCCCGTGAAGGAGGTGCTCGCGGCGGCACGCGTGGGCCCCTGTCAGAAAGGGGTGAGGGTCTTTGGAGATCGAGTCTGGGCTCGTGGGCTCGTGGGAGGGCGTGCATCCGAACCCCGGCCTTTCGAGTCGATGCCACTCGTCTACGAGCGGAGCTTCGGAGGCGCGGCCACGGCCCCCGAGGGGGAGCCCGCCAGGTACGAGGCGCGTAATCCCGTGGGGCGTGGCTACTACCGGTCGACTCGCGATGCTTTGGATCAGCCACTCCCCAACCTGGAGGAGCCGTCTCGCTTGCTCTCCTCGCCCACAGACCGGGTCATGCCCGCCGGATTCGGGCCCATTGCTCGAGGGTGGCAGCCGCGTTTGGGGTTTGGTGGCACCTATGGCCAGGCCTGGGTCGACGAACGTGCGCCCCTGTGGCCGCTCGACTTCGATGTACGTTTCTTCAATGCCGCAGCGCCGGGGCTGGTTTCCCCAACATGGTTGAGAGGTGGGGAGGATGTCGTGCTCTCGGGATTCTCTCCTGATGGGCGGATTGCCTTCCCCCTGCCGTGCCATCGGCTGGCCTTGAAGGTGGTATTCCGCCGCCGTGTCGTTCGACGTTTGATGGTACTCGACGCGGTCCACCTTGACACGGATGAGCGAACCCTCACGCTCGTATGGCGTTCCGCCGTCCCCGCGCATCGGGAGCTTCAGGAGCACGTCCGCAGCGTGGTGCGTGAGCTTGAGCCCTGGGAGGAGGTCACGTCATGAGTGTCGGGACCTCTTCCGAGAGCGAACTCGCGATTACGGGCCTTGGGCTCTGTACCCCACTCGGTCTGACCGCCCGGGCAACACAGGCGGAGATGTTCGCCGGCACGGTTCGATTCGTACAAACAGAGGTGACGGACTTCGACGGCGAGCTGCTCCGGGCCTCTCGGCTCGCCTTGCTTGGGTCTGGCTCCACCCGAACGGAGCGGATGGTCTCGCTCGCGGCAACCGCGCTCCAGGACTGCATCCAGACTGCAACCGTTCCGATGGGCGAGCGGCTCCCGCTGCTGCTCGCGCTACCCTCCCCGGAGAGCGGAGCCTTGTTGGATGAGGCGCGGCTCATGGATGTGCTTGCCCGGACGCGGATGCCCGCTCGGGTGGAGTTGATGCTCGAGCCGCCGTCACGAGAAGGCCGTGCGGGTTTCTTCCACGCGCTCGCTCGCGCAGCGGAGCAATTGCGGTCCCAACGCGTGACGCAGGTGCTGGTCGGTGCCGTGGACTCGGTTGTGGATCGGAGCTCGCTGGAGTGGCTGCGCAATCGCGGACGAGTGCTGACGGCAGGGCGCGAAGGCGTTCTTCCGGGAGAAGGGGCTGGCTTCCTGCTGCTGTCCCTTGCGAGCCGGATGGGCAGGAAGAGCCCGGTATTGGGCCGGGTGCTTTCCCATGCGCTGACTCGGGAGCCCCGGCATTTCAACCAGCGCGAGCCCTGCCTGGGCGCGGGGCTGACCGAGGCCTTTCGCAGGCTCCGGCTTCACCCCGTGGCGGGCTCACAGCGGGTGGACCATGTCATGGTGGGCCAGACGGGCGAGGCTTTCTGGGCGCACGAGTTCAACCTCGCCTATCTCCGCAATGCGGCGCTCATGCCAGAGCCGCTCACCGTGAGCCTCGTGGCCGAGACTCTGGGCGACGTGGGGGCGAGTGCTGGGGCCATTCAGCTCGGGAGCGCTCTTCACAGGATGTCCCGGTTGGCGCGGACACGCAGAGCTCCGGCACGGGCCTTGGTCTACGCTGGCGCGGATGACGGTCAGATTGGTACGTGCGTCGTCGAGGTGGACAAATGAGCAAGGTTTTCGCGAATGGTCGCTCCATCGCGCACAAAGGTGACGGGCAGACGAACACCTGCGCGGTGCCGGACGTGTGCAAGACGCCTTCCCCCGCCGGGCCCGTGCCAGTGCCCTACGTGAACGTGGCGCAGGACAGCAACCTTGCTCAGGGCAGCACGTCGGTTCAGATTGCCGGCAACGCCGTGGCACTCAAGGACTCGAACCTGAGCACCAGCTCGGGGGACGAGCCGGGATCGGCGGGTGGGCTCATCTCCTCGAAGAACAAGGGGAAGATGACATGGGGCAGCTTCAGTCTGGACGTGAAGTTCGAAGGGAAAGGAGTCGTCCGCTTCCTTGATGCAACCCAGCACAACGGCAACACGTTCAACTCGGCCTTCATCCAGATGGGAGGCACGGGCTTCGCCTACGGTGACGACCCCGTGGAGGGCTCGAATGTCTGTCCGCTCTGCGATGAGGACAAGGCAACGCATCGAATCCTCGAAACGCCGAGCTCGCTCGCGCTCGGCATGATGCTGCTCGCGAAGATGGAGGAGGTGCGAGCCAAGCAACAACACCTCCAGATAATCAAAGCTCGCGGCGGCTACATGATCGGCGTGCTCTCATGCAAGTGCGGCCAGAAGCTCTTCGTGGCCATGTCCGGGCAAGAGGTCCTCCCAGGCTTCGCCGAGGCGGTCGACAAGTTGAAGAAGGAAGACAGTCGCTGGACGCTCTGCGGCAACGTGGATCTCAGTCAGATGCGCAATGGCAACGGCCTCATCCCGAACAGCGCGGCGTTCTTCACCGATGCCAGCCGGATCGGCGCACGCTCGAACGCTCCCGGCATGTGCGCGGCCCCCAAGCTGCTCCAGGATGCGCAGAAGGCGGGACATCGTCCGGGCGAAATGACGGAGATCTTCTACTTCCCGCCAGAGACCCGGACCGGGAAGCGGAAGAACGCAGCGAGCGAGGTGGAGGTCACCTTTCAAAGAACCGTGGAAGGAGAAACGAACCAGGTCATGGAGAAGTTCACTCACGGGCAGACCGTGCCCTCGTGCGCGACCTGTCAGATCCAGCTCACCCCCATGCTCTGCTCGAATCAGGACCCCTGCTCATGAGACCCGAAGTCATGACCGACGCGCTCATCGCATTCATCGAGCGGTTCGACCCTGCGTTCTCCTCGAAGCTCCAGGGAGCGTCCGACGAGGAGATTGC
This sequence comes from Pyxidicoccus xibeiensis, assembly GCF_024198175.1. NCBI lineage: Bacteria > Pseudomonadati > Myxococcota > Myxococcia > Myxococcales > Myxococcaceae > Pyxidicoccus > Pyxidicoccus xibeiensis. The sequence continues at coordinate 1,159,616 of NZ_JAJVKV010000001.1, read as the reverse complement.
CCGGCTCGAAGCGTTGGTGGGACGGTCATTGCCCCCTGTGTACCGAGACTTCCTGCGACGGATGGGGAAGGGGATGGGCGATTTCCAGGTTCCTCGTGTCAGCTTCGACATCGAGCGGATTTCCGGGGTGTACGAGGACGAGGACCGGCCTCCTGCCCGATACCAGCTGGTCGCGGTGGAGGAGCAGGATCCATACTTCGACTTCTATCTCGATCTCGAATGGGCCTCGGGTCCGGACTTCGGCGTGGTCCGGTTCGAGAGCTTCGGGGACCTGACCCAGAAGACCGTCTCTCGCTGGGCCCTGTCGTTCCATGAACTGCTGTTGGCACTCGCCTGCCTGTACAAGTGGTTGCCAACATTCCCGGCGCGTACGGGCTTGCTCCTCTCGTCGGCCAAGCTTACGAGCATGAAACAACCCGGAGCCGCATTGCCCCAGCTTCTGGAGCAGGTCGCGACCCGGCTCGGGTTCCAGAAGGTCCCCCAGTCTTCACGGCACTGCCTGCTGCTCGAGCGAGGGGATGCGGCCATCTTCTGTGAGGTCAGCCCCAGGGGAGGCCCCTTCATCGAGGCCGCAGCCGCTGACAAGGCCGAGCTCGCACGGCTCAGTGAAATCCTTCGGGACAGCTTGCCGCTCGTCTAGGTCTCCACCTTGAATCTGCTCGCTCATCCCTCTGCTGCTGATTTCCTCCGTGGGTTCCAGGAAGAGCACCTCTCCGAACTCGAATTCCTGTTGGGGCAGCGGCAAAGGCGCCTGCGTGAGCCGGCACTCTCCTGGCGTGACGCGGAATCCGTCGAGACTCGCATCGAAGGCCATCTGGAGGCGATGCGGGCAGGGGGGCCGGTCGCGGTCTCCATCGCATCCGAGGCGCTCTCGGGAGGTGATGTCAGCCTGATTCCCGCCGCCTTGTTCTCTCTTGCTTCTCTGGCGCCAGAGGCCCTCGCCCCGGATGCACTCCCTGCACCCAAAGAGGAGTGGCCCGAGTTCCTCTCGAGCTGGGAGGGTGCCCTGGTCCTGGCGGACCACCCAGGCATCCCCGCGTTCCTGACACGCGTGCTGCTCAATGACAGGCCTGAGGTCCGCGCGGCGGCAGCCCGGGCACTGGGAAGGAGGCGAGATAAGGAGGGACCTGCGCTCGTGCCACTGCTCGATGACGCCGCCATGGAGGTGCGAAGTGCCGCGGCACTCTCTCTCGCGAAGTGTGCGCACCAGCCCGTCTTGCCGACGCTCGAACGGATGCTGCATGTGCCATCCGAGCTCGCTCTGCTGCAGTTCCAGGCCGCACTGCTGCTCGGGTCTCGCCACGCATTCGAGCTGTGCCGTGGTGTGTGCGAGCAGGGGGGCGCACCTGCTGCTTTCATCGAGCTCTTCGCCATGGCGGGGGGGGAACATGGGCTCCCCGTGCTGCTGCGGCTCAGCACCGTCGCAGCGTCGACCGCGCCCGCGCTGGCGGCCATGGGGATTGTCGGCAACGGTGGCTCGATTCCGCAGCTCATCGAGCATCTGTCGGATGGCGAGTCAGTCGCTCAGGCGGCGGCATCCGCGCTTCAGCTCATCACGGGAGCAGGACTCACCCGGAAGGTGAGCGTGCCGGCTCCCGATGATGAAGACGAGCCAGCGACCGAGATGGAGATGCCCAGCATTGACCCTGTCGAATGGAACCGATGGTGGGGGCTGCACCAGGGTCGCTTCGGCTCCGGCCGATATCGTGCGGGCAAGCCCCTGGTCATGTGGAGCATCGTCGAGGAGCTCGCGGAGCCTCGTAGCTCCCTGGTGGTGCGCACGCGGGCAGGTCTGGAATTCACGCTGCGTTCCGGCCAGCGATTGGACTTCGAGCCGGACTGGCCCATCGCACGCCAGCGGGCGGTAATCGCCGGGCTTGGAAACCGCCGTGAGCACTTGCAGCAGCGGCTTCGCTAGTGCGCGCCGCAGCGTGAAGCGACAGGGCCCGGAAAGCGCGCCTCTGCGCCTCAGCCCAGCGTGACGCCGTGCCCCGGTGCGTCCGGGTCGAAGTCCAGCCGCGCGCCGTCGTAGCGGATGCCGCCGCGGAACGGGTGCTTCGCGATGAACAGCGGCGTGTCCAGGTCCGCGTAGGTGAAGCCGCCCAGGCCCGCGGCCAGGTGCGCGGATGCGCTCATGGCCAGCACGCTCTCCACCATGCCGCCCACCATCAGCTCCATGCCCGCCGCGCGCGCCAGGCTCCACATCGTCAGCGCTTCCACCACGCCGCACTTCATCGTCTTGATGTTGATGGCGTGCGCCGCGCCCTCGCGGATGAGCCGCAGCACGTCCTTCGCCGAGCGCGCCGACTCGTCCGCGCACACCGGCACCTTCGAGCGCCTGGCCACCTCCGCCATCCCCGCCACGTCCGCCGCCGGCACCGGCTGCTCCAGCAGCGCCAGCGGCACACCCGCCCGCTCCAGCTCCTTCAGGAAGGCCAGCGACTCCGCCACGTCGTAGCCCCCGTTCGCATCCGCGAAGAGCCGCGCCCGGGGCGCCACCTCGTGGATGGCCAGCATCCGCGCCGCGTCCTCGCCTGGCGACAGCGCCCCCACCTTCACCTTCAGCGTGGAGATGCCTCGCGCGAGGATGGCCTTCGCGGACTCGCGCGCGTGCGGCACGTCGCCCGCCGTCACCGTCATGTCGATTTCCAGCTCCGTCCCCGCGCCGCCCAGCAGCACGTACAGCGGGACGCGGTGGTGCCGCGCCAGCGCGTCCAGCAGCGCCGTCTCCACCGCGCACCGGGCCGACGGCGCCAGCGCCAGCGCGTCTCCCAGCCACTCCGACACCGGGCGCCACGCGCGCGCGTCCTTCCCCAGCAGCCCCGCGCGCACCGACTCCAGCGCCGCCAGCGTGCTGCCCTGCGTCTCGCCGCTGACGGCGGTGAAGGGCGCCGCCTCGCCCAGGCCCACCGTGCCGTCCGTCAGCGTGACTCGCACCAGCACGTTCTCCGCGACATGCTGCGCGCCCGTGGCGATGGCGAAGGGCTCCGTGAGGGGCAGGTGCAGCGGCTCGAAGGCGACGGCGGCGATGAGCGTGGGCGTCATGGCGGGGCTCCCACCCTAATCCGTGCTGTGCGGGCTCCGGCCGGGAATCTCCTCTCCGGGGCCGTGCACACACCTGACAGGTAGTGTGGGACCCATCCCCCGCGCCCATGGCTTGAGAATGCCGCGCGTTCATGGCGACATACGGCCCCCGCCGCGGGCCCGAGACTCCCCGGGACTGACGGCGGGAAGGCCTCCAGGCCGCGCGGAGGCCCGGAGCGGGCGGCGAATGTCGGTGACGGACTCATCCCAGATGGCCCCTGCTCCGGGAGCGGACACCCTGCTCGCGGCACTCGAGGAGGCGGAGCGCCACCAGCCCGAGGGCTGCATGGTGCTGCGCGCCGTGCGCGACGCCGCCGGCACCATCACCGACTTCGAGTGGCTGTGGGCCAACCCCGCCGCCGCGCACGCACTGGGCCGGACGCCGGAGGGCCTGCGCGGGCGGAGGCTGACGGAGATGTCGCCGGACGCCGGGCTGGGCGGCCGGGTGGACGTGCTGCGGCAGGTGGTGGAGACGGGCCGGCCCACGGCGGACAGCTTCCCGGAAGGTGAAGCGTGGCTGCAGGGCACGGCGGTGCCGCTGCGCGACGGGGTGCTCTTGCGCCTGCGCGACGTCACCAGCGCCCTGCGCGTGGAGGAGGGCGTGCGCGACACGCTGGCCTGGGTGCGCGACGTGCTGGAGGGCACCCCGGACGCCTTCTTCACCCTGGACGCGGACTGGCGCGTCACCTACGTCAACCACCAGGCCGCCGCCATCAGCGGGCGCTCGCCGGAGCAGCTCTTCCGCCGCGTGCTGTGGGAGGCCTGTCCGGAGCTGCTGGGCACCCGCTTCGAGCGCGAGCTGCGCCGCGTGGCCACCGACGGCGCGGCGACGACGTTCGAGGTGCGCATCGCCCCGGGCCGCTGGCACGAGGTGCACGCCTGGTGCGCCAACGGCAACCTGTCCGTCTTCGGCACCGACATCACCGACAAGAAGCGCGTGGAGGCCGAGCGCGACATGCTGCTGGCCCGCGAGCACTCCGGCCGCCTGGAGGCCGAGGCCCTCGTGCGCGAGCGCACCCAGGCGCTGGTGGACGCGCGCGAGCGGCTGGTGCAGTCGGAGAAGCTGGCCATGGCCGGGCAGCTCGCGGCCGGCGTGGGCCACGAAATCAACAACCCGCTGTCCTATGTCACCGGCAACCTCCAGTTCGCGCTGGAGCAGCTGGAGCACGCCCTGCACAAGCCCGGGGACACCGCGGCGCTACAGGACGCGCTGGAGGCGCTGCAGGAGGCGAAGGAGGGGGCCGAGCGCATCCGCGTCACCGTGAGGGACTTGCAGACGTTCGCCCGCGCGGACGAGCCGCACCTGTCCCCGGTGGACGTGCACGCGGCGCTGGAGTTCGGCCTGTCCATGGCCATGCCGCAGCTGCGCTACCGCGCCCAGGTGGAGCGCCACTTCGGCAGCGTGCCCACCGTCATGGCGCACGAGGCGCGGCTGGGGCAGGTGTTCCTCCAGCTGCTCGTCAACGCCGCGTACGCCATCCCCGAAGGCGACGCCGTCCACCACCGCGTCATCCTCACCACGCGCAGCGAGGGCCCGTGGGTGGTGGTGGAGGTGACGGACACCGGCCACGGCATGGCGCCGGAGGTGCTGGAGCGCGCCTTCGAGCCGTTCTTCACCACGCGCCCGGTGGGCACCGGCGCGGGGCTGGGCCTGTCCACCGCGCTGGGGCTGGTGCGCAGCATGCGCGGAGAGCTGACGGCCATCAGCACCCCCGGCGGCGGCAGCACCTTCCACGTGCGGCTGCCCACCACGCACGAGGTGGCCCTGGCCGTGGACCCGGGGACGGCGGAGGACGCGGCCGAGCGCAAGCGGGTGCTGGTGGTGGACGACGAGCCGCAGCTGGCCTCCGTCATGCGCCGCATCCTCGGCGGGCGGCATGACGTGGTGCTGGTGCACAGCGGGCGCGAGGCGCTGGAGTTGCTGGCGCGCGACGACGCCTTCGACCTCATCTTCTGCGACTTGATGATGGGGGATTTGACGGGGATGGACGTGCACGCGGAGCTGGCCCGCTGCCAGCCGGAGCTGCTGCACCGCTTCGTCTTCATGACGGGCGGCAGCTTCACCGAGCGCGCCCGCTCCTTCCTCCAGACGGTGCCGCTGCCGCGAATCGAGAAGCCCTTCGAGCCGGGCACCCTGCGCGCGCTGGTGGAGGGCGCGCCGCCACGCGCCGGAGCCGTGAGGCCCGCGGCGCGCGCGGCGGAAGGGGAGTGACTACAGCTTCACTTCGTCCCGCTCGGGCAGGGTGATGTAGCCGCTGCCGGCCGCCACCAGCTTCGCCATCAGCTTGTCCATGCCGTTGGAGCGGGCGAAGGCCATCTCGTTCTTCGTGGCGCCCACCAGCGTAATCAGCTGCACCTTGCCGCTGGGCAGCACGAAGTGGTCCGGGCGGGACGGGTCCCTGACGAACACGAAGCCGCCCAGCTTGGACTCACCGCCGTCCAGCGAGCCCTCCACCGGGTAGCGGTGGCCCATGGCGAAGGCGCGCAGGCACACGAGGTTGTAGGCCATCATGTCCAGCAGGCGGAACACCGGCCACTTCGCCTCCTCGGGCGTGTGGATGACCATCTCGTAGCCCAGCCCGCTGGGCGCGTCGTCCGGGAACTCCTCGCCGGGCGCCACGGTGAAGGGGTTGGACAGGCCGCTGGTGACATAGGTCCAGTACGGGTAGTCCTTGCTCGGCGGCGCCACGCGCACGCCCATCGGTTCCCAGTTCGGGTCCGGCTCCTGCACCTGCGCCAGCTCACTCTCCATCCACGCTTGAATGGCGTCCGTCTGGTCGAGCGTGAAGACGCCTTCGTCGATGGCGCCGAACATCTTGGGGTACTCGACCTCATCACGGTCCGCCCAGCAGTCCTCGTACCATTGGATGAAGTCTTCAGTCGTCTCCGGGGCTTTCATAGCGAGGACACTCTACGGGCTCACCCCGGTTTCACAACTTCAAGAAAGGGGGGGACCCCCTTCGGGCTGACAGTCCGGCGCGGGTGTTCAGGTACCGGTAGCCCCCCCGGAGGCCGGGCGGGCGGCCAGGGGCCAGGGCTTCAGGCCGCAGATGCGCTCGGCCTCCTCCACGGCCGGGGCCAGCCGGGAGTGCTCGCGGCGGAGGAAGCCCCGCACGGCGCCGTCCAGGGTGGGGTCGAAGAGGAGGTGGGCGCTGTGGACGGCGGTGGGCTCGAAGCCGCGGGAGACCTTGTGCTCGCCGCCGGCGCCGGGCTCGAAGACCTTGCGGCCGGCGCGGATGCAGTCCTCCACCGAGTGGTACAGGCAGACGTGGAAGTGGAGGAAGGGGTGCTCCTCGAAGGCGCCCCAGTAGCGGCCATAGAGCCGCTCGCGGGTGGCGAGGTTGAAGGCGCCGGCAATGATTTTGCCGCCACGGGAGGCTTCCACCATCTCCACCGCGTCCGGCAGGTGCTTGAAGACGCGGGCGAAGAAGTCGGGGGTGAGCTGAATCTGGCCCCAGGCGTGGCGCTCGCAGGTGGAGGTGTAGAAGCCGTAGGCGCGCTTCGCGTGGGCCGGGGTGAGCTCGGCGCCGCGCACGGTGTGCAGGGAGATGCCCTGGGGGGCGGCGGCGCCGCGCTCGCGCTTGAGCTGGTTGCGGCGCTTGGAGTCGAACCGGGAGAGGTAGTCGTCGTAGCTCTGGTAGCCCGGGTTCTTCCAGTGGAACTGGAGGGTGATGCGGCGGGCCAGGCCCTCGGCCTCGAGGAAGTCCGCCTCTTCGCCGGTGGGGTAGAGGACGTGGACGGAGGAGCAGCCGGACTCGCGGGCGCTCTCGGTGGCGGCGGTGAGCAGCGCGCGGCGCAGGGCGGTGACGTCCTCGCCGGCGGCGATGAGGAAGCGGGGGACGGTGGCGGGGGAGAGGGGGCCGCCGACGACGAGCTTCGGGTAGTACTCGACGCCCAGGCGGGCAGCGGCGTCGGCCCAGCCGAAGTCGTAGATGTACTCGCCCATGCTGTGGAACTTGCGATAGGCGGGCGCGGCCGCGACGAGCTTCTGGCCGCGCCAGAGCGTCAGGTGGTGCGGGGCCCAGCCAGTTTCCTCGGTGGCGCTGCCGCTCTCCTCCATGGCCTCCAGCCAGGCGTGGCGGATGAAGGGCGGCGCATCGGGGCCACAGAGCGCGTCCCAGGCGGCGGCCGGGACGTCTGTCACTGCTTCGAGGATGCGGAGGCGGAGGCGGAGCGGGGTGTCAGCGGGCACGGGGGCACATCTAACGCGCCCCTCGCGCGCTTGCCGCTGGTTGCTTGCCTGCTTCTAGAGTGGCCAGGGCGCCGCCAGCCTCCGAGCCCCGTCAGGCGGCCTGGGCGCGGCCTGGCTCCGAGCCCCGTCAGGCTGCTTGGGCGCGGCCTGCCGCCAAGCCCGTCAGGCCGCTTGGGCGTGGCCTGTGTCGCGCACGGCCTCTCGCGGCTCCGGCCAGACGGCGCGCTGCGGGGTGGCGATGCGGATGACGCCCAGCTTCGCCAGCACGCGCATCACCTGCCACGTGGGGTCCACCTCGAACCTGCGGGCCGCGAAGTTGGGGCTGCTGCCGAACTTGTGGTGGTTGTTCTGGAACAGCTCCCCCATGCACAAGAGCTCGACGGGCAGCGTGTTGCGCGACTTGTCCGCGCTGTTGAAGTTCCGGTACCCGTACTTGTGCCCGCACCAGTTCACGATGGCCCCGTGCACCGGCCCCATCAGGAAGTGGACGGGCAGCAGCAGGAACTGCCAGGGCGACGTCGCGAAGGCCACGTAGAACGCCGTGTACGCGCCCACCCAGCCCAGCGTGGCCAGCCAGGACGTGCGCAGCGTGGTGTCCACCAGCGGCCACTCCGGATAACCGCCCAGGAAGCGGGCCTCGGGCTGCCCGCGGCCGGCCGCGTAGTCCTCGTAGCGCTTCTTGGTGTGCATCATCATCCGCGCCACGTCCGTGAAGAAGTGCGGCGAGTGCGGGTCCTTCTCCGTGTCGGAGAACGCGTGGTGCTCGCGGTGCAGGATGGCATACGCCCGGGGCGACAGGTACGAGGAGCCCTGCACCAGGTAGGTCAGCAGGTGCATCACCCGCTCCGTGCGTGGACCCATGGTGTACATGCGGTGCGCGGCGTAGCGATGCTGGAAGAAGCTCTGGAAGAAGACACAGAGCACCCAGTGCGACACGAAGAAGATGAGGACGGCCATGATTCGAATAAACACCCCGCATGTCATGGCCGCGTCATGAGCCCGGGCATGCCCGCGGCAACCGGACAGGCGGGCAGGCCCCGACTTCAGGACTCCATCAGTTGAACGCGGCGCGGCGGCGCATGACGCGTGATGCCGTGACACCGGCTCGGGTAGTTGGAGCCGCGAGCAACCCATCAGCAGGAGCGTGAGCGTGGAGCGGACGGACATCGTCAGGCTGGACAAGGGGCACGTCTGGCATCCGTACACCGCCATGGAGGCGTACATCGCGCAGACGGACCCGCTCGTCGTCGTGCGCTCGGAGGGGCCGTACTTCTTCGACGCCGATGGCACCCGGTACCTCGACGCCAATGGCTCCTGGTGGGTGTCCACCCTGGGACACCGGCACCCACGCCTGGTGCGCGCGCTCACCGAGCAGGCAGGGCGGCTTCCCCATGTGTCCCTCGCGGGTGTCACCCACGAGCCCGCCGCGGCGCTTGCGTCGGAGCTGGCCGCCATCGCTCCCGGCGCGGACCGGGCCGGGCTCCCCGCCTCCGAGCGGCTGGGCCACGTGTTCTATTCGGACAACGGCAGCACGGCGGTGGAGGTGGCCATCAAGATGGCCGCCCAGTACTGGGCGCAGAACGGGCGCCCCCGCCGCACGCGCTTCATCACGCTCTCCGGGGCCTTCCACGGGGAGACCCTCGGCGCCACCAGCGTGGGCGGCGTGCCCCTGTTCCGGGAGGTGTTCGGCCCGCTGCTGTTCGACGTGGTGCACGTGCCCGCTCCGTCGGACGAGGGTGGCTGGGAGCGCGCCTTCGCCCAGGTCCAGGCCGCGCTGCGCGCGCACCCGGACGAGATTGCCGGCGTCATCCTCGAGCCCGTGCTCCAGGGCGCGGCGGGCATGTTGATGTCCTCGCCGGACTTCGTGCGCGCGGTGCGTGAGGCCACCCGCGAGGTGGACACCTTCCTCATCGCCGACGAGGTCTTCACCGGCCTGGGCCGCACCGGCGCGCGCTTCGCGGTGGACCTGGCCGGCGTGGTGCCGGACCTGCTGTGTCTCGCGAAGGCGCTCTCCGGCGGGCTCCTGCCCTTCGGCGCCACGCTGGCCTCGGAGCGGTTGTTCTCCGGCTTCCTGGGCGCGCCGCAGCGGGCCTTCTATTACGGGCACTCGTACTGCGGGAACCCGCTGGGCGCGGCGGTGGCTCGCGAGGTGCTCGCCATCTACCGCGACGAGGACGTGCTCGGACAGGTGGCTCGCAAGGCGCCCCGCATCCGCGCCGCGTTCGAGCGGATGGCGGCCACGATTCCCGGGCTGGAACGCCCGCGGGCGCTCGGCATGGTGGGCGCGGTGGACCTGGGCGGTGGCGGCTACCTCGCTCGCGGCGGCTGGCGCGTGTACGAGGCGGCGCGGCGCCGGGGGCTCTACCTGCGGCCGCTCGGTGACACCGTGTACATCGCTCCCGCGCTCAACATCCCGGATGAGGCGCTGGAGGAGCTGCTGGCGGGCGTGGAGGCGTCCCTGCGCGAGGTGGCCGGGAGCTGAGCGGGGGCCGACCGCCGGGTCCACTTCGCGGACGGGGCCTGCCAGCAGGACTCGCCAGCATCCTGCATGGGGCGGTCTTGCGAGGCCGGTCCGAGCGCCACCGGAGGCTTGCTGTTCGGAAATGTCGGGACATTTCGCGGCGCAAAACCCCCGACATTTCCGAACAGTGCCGACCCGGTGCGCTTCTGGGCGGCTCCCCGGAGCACGCTGTCACTGGCACGGGTGCAGACGTGTCTCTCCCGAGGACGGAGCTCCTGCTCCATGCCGGACCGGGGCGTTGGTAGGGGCCCTCTCGCATGGCCGGCGTCTCCACCGGACGGGCCTCAATGCACTGGCGGGGCCTGACGGCCATGACTCTCGGCGCCTTCGGGCGGCCTCGCCTCCCGACGGGCCCGTAGCGCTCGCACCGTCACCAGCAGTACCAGCCCGAGCGCCGCGGCGATGGCCAGCCCGTGCTCCACCCGCCCCAGCCCGTGCGCCACCCGGTCCACGCTGTGCGAGAAGACGTAGCCGAGCCCCACCACCACCGGCACGCTCACGCACAGGGCCAGGACATCCCACAGCAGGAAGCGCCGCAGCGGCATGCCCTGCACCGCCGCCATGGCGAACACCGCCCCGCGCAGCACCGACAGGAAGCGCCCACCGAAGACCACCCACCCTCCATGCCGCGAGTAGAGCTTCGCCAGCCGCTCGCGGCGCTCTGGAGGTAGCAGGCCGCGCAGGCGCCGGTGCTCGTACAGCTTCGGCCCCAGCCGCCGCGCGGTGAGGAACAGGGCCAGGTCGCCACAGAGCACCCCGGCCAGGGCCAGCCCCAGCGCCAGCGGCAGGGGAAGCACGCCCTGGTGCGCGAGGATGCCAGTGGCCAGCAGCACCAGGTCCTCGGGAATCGGCACGCCCACGCCCCCGGCAACGAGCGCCGCGAACAGCAGCGCCGCCGAGCCATGGGTGAGCAGCCACGGGAGCGGTCCGCCCGACATGCCTCGTCCCTCCCGTCATCCCGCGCCAGCAGGCGCGCGGCTCATGGAGAAGACCCACGAGGGGGCCGAGCGAGGCCCGCGGCGGAGCGTCACGTCGCACCCGGCGGAACACGGCTCAGGGCGGCGCGGCGCTCGTGGCGGAAGAGCAGCACCTCGCGGGTGATGATCTGCGCCGCCGCCGCGACGGGCACCGCCACCAGTGCGCCCACCACGCCCGCCAGCTCCGCGCAGAAGAGCACCGCCAGCAGCACGATGAGCGGGTTGACGTGCACCGTGCGCCGGAACACCAGCGGCGCCAGCACGTTGCCCTCGAGCTGCCCGTACAGCACGAACCACGTCAGCACCCCCAATGCCAGCCACATGCCCCCCGTCGCCCACGACAGCAGCGTGATGAAGGCCCCGGCAATCAGCGGCCCCGCGTAGGGCACCATGCTGGAGAAGCCGCTCGCGATGCCCAGCGGCAGGAAGTACGGCACCCCCATCACCGCCAGCACCAGGGTGGTGAGCGTGGCGTTGATGGCGCAGATGACCGTGAGCCCGGACAGGTAGCCGCCCGTGGCCCGGTACACGTTGCGCAGCACCCGCACGTAGCGCAGCCGGTGCTCCGGCCGGGACAGGTCCAGCAGCCGCTTCAACAGGCCCCCACCGAAGGCCAGCATGAACCCCACCAGGAAGAACACGGTGAGCGCGCCGCCCGCCAGCCCCACCGCCCCACCGATGGCGAGCATCACCAGGTCCGGCAGCGTCGTCCCCGTGGGCAACTGCGGCGTGGTCTCCTCCATCCGCCGCGTCCACCCCAGGTTGTGCAGCCGCTCGCTCGCCAGCCGGAACACGTGCGACTCGCGCAGCTCCCGCCACAGCTGCGGCCACTGCAGCACCAGCGCATCCACCTGTGCCACCGCGGCCGGCACCACCAGCAGCGCCAGCGCTCCCAGCACCAGCAGCAGCCCCAGCATCACCAGCACGATGGCCAGCATGCGCGGCAGCCGCTTGCGCTCCAGCCATGACACCGCGTGCTCCAGCGCCAGCGCCAGCAGCGCGGCAATGCCCGTCAGCGTGAGCGCCACCTGCGTGCGCATCACCAGCACCACGAGCGCCGCCACGGTCAGCACCGCGAAGCACACCGTGAACGCCGTCTTCAGCGTCACCTGTGAGCGCTGTCCCACTGTGTCGCGTTCCACCGTGCCCTCGCGCCCAGGCTCTCGCACCGTCTTCTCCGAGTGCGCCTCCTCGGGCGGGACGACCACCCTCCCTCACGTGCCGGGTCTCCGACGACCTGTGGGAGCTGTCGTTCCACCGCGACGATGCAAGGCGTTGCGGTGTCTGGAAGGTGACTCCCACCGAGGGAGATCCACCCGGGACGGCGATGCACAACATCTTCTTGCCCGGCTATTCCGGGCCACGTTCGCCGGGGTACGTCATATGAAGCGGTTGAAGTCGCTGGGCTGGGTCGTCACTACTTGCGCCGCGCTGGCGGGCTGCGGCTCCGGACAGCCGTCCGAGCCGGCCGCCTCGGCGGAGACCCTCGGCTCGGGACGCGCCGCGGCGGGCAGTGGCTCCAGCTCCAGGAAGATTGTCGACTCCCCGCCCACCGCCGCACCCAGCGCCTGCACCGCGCTCTACGCGAGCCCCCAGGCCCAGGCGGCGCTCACCCAGGCCGCGGTGGACCCGGGCCTGCGGGCCGACGGCGCGATGCGCACGCTCATCCTGTCGTTCAACACCGACGAGGCCGTGGCGCCCGCGGTGAGGACGCTCACCGGGCTGCTCGGCCTGCGCGTGGGGGACGGGGTGGGGGCCCTGAAGTCGCTGCCCATGGTGGCCATCAAGGCGCCCGTCACGCCCATCCTGCTGACGCTGCTGCGCACGCAGCTGCAGCCGCTCGGCCTCCTCTCCATCTACGAGGACCGCCCGCTGGAGTACTTCCTCGACGAGAGCGTGGCCTATATCGGCGCGGACACCGCGCGCACCGCGTTCCAGGCCACCGGCGCCGGCATCGGCGTGGGCGTCATCGACTCCGGCATCGACGGCACGCACGGCGACTTTCCCAACATCGCGCGCAACGTGAAGATTGTCGGCCCGGTGACGGGGCTGCCGCTGGGCGGCGCGCTCTACCTGGACACGCCGGACAGCGACCTGACGAGCGGCCACGGCACGCACTGCGCCAGCACCATCGCCGGCTCGGGGGCGCGCTCGGGTGGCAAGTACCAGGGCGTGGCGCCGGGGGCGACGCTCATCGGCGTGGGCGCCGGTGACGCCATCAGCGTCCTCTACACGGTGCAGGGCTTCGACTTCCTGCTGCACCCGGACGTGCGCGAGACGCACAACGTGCGCGTCATCTCCAACTCGTGGGGCACCACCGGCCGCTTCGCGCCGCTGCACCCCATCGCCATCGCCAGCAAGCGCGCGTACGACCTGGGCGTCATCGTCGTCTTCGCCGCGGGCAACGAGGGGCCGGGCGCGGACACCCTCAACCCGTACAGCGCTTCGCCCTGCGTCATCTCCGTCGCGGCCGGCACCGCCAAGGACACGATGGCGGCCACCAACCCGCTCGTGAGCCAGGACCTGCCCGGCGCGCTGGCGGACTTCTCCAGCCGCGGCATCCCGGGGGACGCGTTCCACCACCCGGACGTCACCCTGCCGGGCGTCAACATCGTCGCCGCGCGCGCCACCACCGGCGTGCCCGCCATCGTCCCGCCCTACCTGGGCCTGGACGGCCTGCACCCGGAGCCCTTCTATTCGTCCATCTCCGGCACCTCCATGGCCACCCCGCACCTGTCGGGCGTCATCGCGCTGATGCTGGAGGTCAACCCGGCGCTGACGCTGGACGGCGTGCTCGCGGCCCTCACCTCCACCGCGAAGCCCATGCACGTCACGCAGCCGGACGGCACGTCGCGGCAGCTCGAGCCGTGGGAGGCGGGCGCGGGCTACGCGGATGCCTACGCCGCCGTGCGCGTCGCGTCCGAGACGGCCGGCACGCGCTACCGCACGGAGACCACCGCGCTGCCCGCGTGGACGGGCCACGTGGACACCAGCATCATCCTCCCCGTCGCGGACGTGACGCTGGTGTCCGCCGAGCACAACCACAGCCTCGTCGTGCCCGCCGGTGCCAGCGCGCTGCGCGTGAGCACCGGCTGGGGCAACCCCGCGTTCGACCTGGACCTGTATGTCTACGGCCCCAACGGGGCGCTGGTGGCCACCAGCGCCAACGGCACCTCCACCGGTGAGGCGGTGGCCGTGCCCAACCCCGCCGCCGGCACCTGGCGCGTGCAGCTCAAGGGCTTCCTCAACACGCCGACGGAGTACACCGGCACGGCGGCGGTGGACCGGCTCGTCCCGCTGCCGTAGGCCCTGCTTTCGAGGTGAAGCACCCGGCGCGCCTCGCTCCCGTCACGTGGGGGGCGGGGCGCGCCTGTTTCGAGCCGCGTCGCCCGCTAGTTACGGGACGGGTAGATGCCTTCCATCGCGATGATGAAGTTGATGCAGGTGTAGGGCGACATGTTGTTGTGGGGCTGGCTGCCACCGGCGACGCCAATCGAGGCCGGGTTCATGGTGCCGTCGATGGGCGCGGCCCGGTAGTTGGTGATGGTCGCGCTGGAGTCCGCCGCCAGCACGGTGCCGACCGGCGTCTCCGTGTCGCCGTTCTGGCTGCTGACGTTGAGGGTGTGGTTGTGCGCCGGCATCTGCGTCGAGATCAGCGTCACCGTCTCCGAGCCGCCCTGCTCACCCAGAGTCCGCGGGGACAGGCCCGGGCCCTGGCCGGGCTGCATGGGATAGCGGCCGCGCAGGTCCGGCAGCGCGAACGTGGTCTGCCCGTTGCCGCCGTACGTCGTGCCCAGGATGGAGAAGAGGGCCGTGTTCTGCGCGATGGAGAGGATCTGCCCCTGGCAGAACTGCCAGCCGCGAGGGGGGAAGTTGCCTGCGAACATCATGATCTGACCGATGAAGGGCTCGGACACGTACGCCTACCTTTGGTGTGAGTGTTTCAGGAGCGACAAAAACATGCCGCCTGCTCCCTGAGCAAAGGACCGGCCATGTGTGAGCCCTTGAGTCGGATGTGACTCCAGCCCGGCGAAGACATGCAGTCGGACCCCCCCCTTCATGGGCCGCGTCACTCGAAAACGCGTCTTGTCCGGACGCATCCGCGTTATCCGCGACGACGCGTGCGGTCACCCGGTTGCAGCAGCCCAACGCGTCCGGCGGTGACGCGGATGCGTTCTGGTGGAACGCCGGAGGGGGGCTGGAAACCGGGCTGTCAAACAGGCCACAATTGCCTCACTCCCTGCTGAGACCCGCATACGGTTGTGCCTGAGCCATCCTGGCTCGGGCCTTGCTGTGGCGCTCGGCGCTGAGTGCCCCGACGAGGAGAACCGTAGATGGCTCATGAGAACTGGCGACGCCCCGCGAGATGGTTTCAAGCACTCCCCCTGACCGCACTGCTCGTGCTGTCGGCGTGTGAGGAGGGCAAGGAAGGTCCCACGGGTCCGCAGGGTCCCGTGGGTCCAGCAGGCCCCGCGGGCGCGCAGGGCGCGCAGGGCGCGCAGGGCGCACCCGGTGCCCCGGGCGAGAAGGGTGACAAGGGTGACCTCGGTCCGGCGGGTCCAGCGGGTCCTCAGGGCCTTCCGGGTCCCGCGGGTGGCCCGCGCGGTGAGGAGGGGTTCTCCGCGCTGGTGCGCACCACCGCGGAGGCCGCGGGGGCGAACTGCGAGACGGGCGGCGTGAAACTGGAGACGGGCGTCGACGAGGACCGCGACGACACGCTGGACGACGAGGAGGTCGATGAGTCGCTGACGCGCTACGTGTGCAACGGCGAGCAGGGCATGCAGGGCCCCGCCGGCCCCACCGGCGCGCAGGGTGCGCAGGGTGAGCAGGGGCCCCAGGGTCTGCGCGGCGAGCAGGGCGTCGCGGGTCCGACGGGCGAGCGTGGGCCGCAGGGCATCCAGGGTGAGGTGGGCGCCACCGGTCCTCAGGGGCCTGCCGGTCCCCAGGGCCCGCAGGGGGCTCGCGGTGATACGGGTGCCACCGGTCCTCAGGGTGACACCGGTCCGCAGGGGCCTGCCGGTCCCCAGGGGCAGACGGGCTCGCAGGGTCCCCAGGGTCCCCAGGGTCCCCAGGGTCCCCAGGGCCAGTCGGGGCTGAATGCGCTGGTGCTCACGGCGTCGGAGGCGGCGGGCGCCAACTGCGCGACCGGCGGCGTGCGGCTGCAGGCGGGCATCGATGCGAACCGCAATGGCACGCTGGACGCGGGGGAAATCGACGCCGCGCTGACGCGCTACGTGTGCAACGGCGCGCAGGGTCCCACCGGTTCGCAGGGTCCGCAGGGTCCGCAGGGCCTGCGCGGCGATACGGGTCCGCAGGGCGCGGCCGGTCTCAACTCGGTGGCGGCGACCGCCGCCGAGCCCGCGGGCGCCAACTGCGCCACGGGTGGCGCGCGGCTCCAGTTCGGCACGGATTCCAACGGCAACGGCACGTTGGACGCGGGTGAGGTCAACGCCGCGCTGACGCGCTACGTGTGCAACGGCGCGCAGGGACCGCAGGGCATCCAGGGGCCCGCCGGTGCCACGGGCGCCACGGGCGCGACGGGTGCCACCGGTCCCCAGGGGCCGCAGGGTCCTCAGGGCCCGCAGGGTCCCCAGGGCTCGACGGGTGTGTTCGGTGATGGTTCGGGCGGCGCGCTCATCATCAGCACCCCGACCGACCTCACCACCCTGGCGGGCTACAACTCGCTCGCCGGCAGGCAGCACATGCAGTTCACCGACGTCACCATCAACAGCAGCCTCGTTGTCCCGAGCGGCACGGTCATCCGGGCCACGGGGAACGTCACCATCAACTCCACGGGCAGCGTCATCGTGGCGACGAGCGCCGAGGACACTGGCGCCGGTCCCGCGGAGTCGGGCGTGGGGCGCGCTCCGGCGGGTGAGCCCCAGGCCGGGCGTGGGCTCAGCCCGCTCCAGGCGGCTCATCTCAGGCAGCCTGGCGTCAACGGTGGCGGCGCGGGTGCCAAGCAGAGTGGCGTGGGGGGGGGCGCGGGCGGCGGCTCGCTGGTCATCCTCGCGGCGGGCAACTTCCGCGTGGTTGCGGGCGGCAGCATCAACGCCATGGGCGACAACGGTGGCGCGCTGAGCAACACCCCCGGCGCGGGTGGCGGTGGTGGCGGTGTCATCGTCGCCGTGGGCAAGACCTCCATCACCGTGAACGGCGCCCTCCGGGCCGTCGGTGGTCGGGGGGGGAACGGCGACAACGCGGGCGGCGCGGGCAAGGGCGGTGGCGGTGGCGGTGGCGGTGGCATCATCCACCTGCTGTCGTCCTCCTCTCCCGCGGTGACGGGCACCATTGACGTGAGTTCGGGGGCCGCGGGCGTGACGGCGAACCCCACGGGCGCCAGCCAGGCCATCACGGGCGGCGGCGGCGGCGGCGCGTGCGGTGGCAACGGCGGCGACGGCGGTGCAGGCAGTCTCACTGCGCCCCAGGCGCCGCAGGCGGGCGCGGCCGGGTACGACCTCCGGACGGTGGTGCCCTCGCCGGAGAACCTGTTCCTCTAGCAGCCAGACGTCCAAGGCATGACCGGGCGGCCCGCGAGCAATCAGCTCGCGGGCCGTTCGTGTTTCAGGCGCATGTCGCGTCTACCGCCGCCCGGGCCCGGGGAGCCTCAGCTCCCGCGCGGCGTGGGCACCCACTCCATGGCCAGGTACGGCTCCCCCTCCCCCGAGGGCTCCGCCGCATCCGGCCGGAAGCCGAGCCGGGTGTACAGCGCGCGCGCCGGGTTGTCCCGCAGCACGCGCAGCTTGAGCGGCACCCGCGCGCTCGCCGTCGCGTCCTGCAGGTCGCCCACCAGCTTCGTCCCCACCCCCGCGCCCCGGCTCGCCGGCAGCAGGGCGATGTCCACGAGGCGCCACTGCGTCGCATCCCGCGCCACCAGCAGCCGGCCCACGGGCTGCCCATCCACCAGCACCACCTGGTGGTCCGCCCCGGCGTACCGCAGGGCCTGGTCGCGCGTCTGGGCCAGCCACTGCATGCGCAGGAAGGCGTCCCGCTGCGCCGGAGCCCAGCCCCACATGGCCAGCTCGCCCTCCCGGGTGCTGGCGTACAGGGCGAACAGGAAGGCCTCGTCCGAGGCGGTGGCGGGGCGCAGCGAGACGGGCACGGTGGCGCCGAGCATGGACCGCCGGGCAACCCCGCGTCCACCAGCGCACGGCTCCGCGCCGCGACGTCCGCCACCCAACGCCGGAGGCCCGCGGCCGCAAGCCCGGACACCCCTGGATTCAAGGTCCATACGTCAGACCCGGATGGGAACCTTGGAGGAAGTTCAGATCAGGAGCACGCCATGAAGAAGACGCGAGACGAGGAACTGACGCTGGCCCTCCAGGAGGCCCGCGAGACGGAGGAGCGCTGGCGGGGTCTCGCCGCGCGGTTGATGGAGCTCGGCGACGACGCCATGGACGCGCAGCTCCTGGTGGCCTTCCGCGCCGCGCGGGAGGAGGGCGTGGTGCCGGCGGACGCGGGCTTCTTCCTGGTGGCCCACATCCTCACCGCCATGGCGGACGAGGCCATCTGCGACGAGCCCCGCGTGCGCGAGCTGGCGCGCGAGCTGGACATCATGGAGCGCGCGTACGGCGTGGGCGACGGCGTGTGGCGCGAGAATGGCGAGCCGCCCCCGGAGGAGTGGGAGGCGCTGTGCGTGGAGTACGAGGCCGCGTGCGACGACGCCCGCGCCATCTTCTTCCGCGCCTACGGTGAAGAGGAGATGGCCGAGCTGTACCTGATGGACCGCGCCTGCTTCCACCGCCGCTTCGAGAGCGGGCGCCGCTTCTTCCACGGCCTGCCCATGCTCCCCGAGCACCTGCACTGACGCACCGCCGGGGGCGGGAAGGGCCGCGCGGGAAGATTCGCCGCGCGCCTCGTTTCCCGAGGACCGGGGCGAGGCCCGGTGTGGGGTCTCGCGCTGGGAGAGGGAGGAGGCGGGCCTGGGGGCCCGTCTCCCACCTCGCGTAAACGCGGGCGCCAATCTCTCAAACCCCAGGAGTTCCGGGCACCTGGCCGAAGCCCTCTCACACATCCATGGCGTAATCTTACCGTGACGAATGCGTCAATTAGCCAGGCTTCAGGGTGGCGCAATGCGCTGTTGGTGAAGAGCCTTGCAGCAGGCTGGTGTTTTCGCCCGGCACACCCTATTTCCGCGCAGGTTTTCGGGCGGCGAGGGCGGTGGCGGGAAGGATGTCAATGCATACCATGGGTGTAGAGACTCGAAACTCCAAGGCGAGTCTCTAGCAGCTCCGCGCTGCACGGCGGCGCGCGACTCCGGAAGTGTAGTCCCCTCCAAGGACCCGGTGCCGCGCGCCGCCGCTCTTTTTTCCGGCGGCTAGAACTTCTCGGTGGCGGGCCTCAGGTCCAGCTCCTGCGTCCACGCGGAAGCCTTCAGCCCCGGTGCCCGGCTGCGCGTGCGGCGCTACATTGGCGCGCCATGACGACCGCCCACGCCACCCGTCTCCTCGAGTTGCTCTGGGAGCGCTACGCCGCGGAGGTGCCCTACGCGCGCACCTTCGTGCAGCTCTCCGGAGGCAGCTTCCGCAATGACCACGTCGCGCTGCGCTCCCTGGCGCGGCCCGGTGGTGGCATCGCCCTGTTCTCCCGGCCCTTCGAGCGGCTCGGCTGGAAGGCCGCGGGCGCGTACACCTTCCCGGACGCGCACCTGTCCGCCATCTACATGTCCCATCCCGCCGGGCTGCCGCGCGTCTTCATCTCCGAGCTGAAGTCCGAGGAGCTGTCCCCGCGCGCCCGCGAGCTGCTCTCCACGCTGCCCATGGACCCGCCCCCGCCCTCGCACGAAGACGTGGACGCGCTGGCCGCGTGGTTCTCCCCGCCGCCTCCGCCGGACGAGGCCGCGCTGCTGGAACTGGAGAAGGAGTCCCAGTACGGCGCGTGGCTGCTGGCCTTCGGCCGGAAGGTGAACCACTTCACCGGCTCCGTGGACGACGTGGAGGTGTGGCAGCGGCGCATGCGCGAGGCGGGCGTGCCCATGAAGGCGGACATCGAGGGCGCGGCCGGGACGTCGCTGCGGCAGACGGCCACCCACGCCGCGCCGCTGCCGGTGGCGCTCAAGGGCGGCGGCACGCGCGCGTGGCCCTATGCGTACTTCGAGATTGCGCAGCGCACCGCGGACTTCGACGGCTTCCTCGGGCCGCAGGCGCGCGCGCTCTTCGACATGACGAAGCGGGGTGGCTAGGCTCGGCGCGCAACTCATTGCAGGGGGAGCCATGAACGCGGCCACTGTCGACCTGTTGAATCTCGGCTTCGAGCTGGCCTCCCGGGTCTTCGACATCATCGAGGCGGACCGGGAGGCGGATTCAGCCAGACAGGTCGAGCAGACGGCCGAGATGTCGGCGCTCATCCAGTCGTCGGCCACCCGCCTTGGCAACGCGGTCCGCGAGGCGGCCGAGCGGGTCGTCACGAAGCTGGAGACCGACAAGCTGGAGGAGCTCCAGTCCCGTACGCGAAACCTCTCCATGCTCGTGCGGATGAAGCGCCCGGGGGAGGTGCTGCAGTACACCCTGCAGCTGCGCGAGTCCGTGGACTACGCGCACAACCGCCTGCGCGAGGGGAAGGACCTCTGGCTGGGCCCGTGGCTGGCGGGGCACGCCATGGTGATGGCGGCCCTGGTCTACTCGGGGACCTTCTCCCCCGAGGAGCTGGCGACCTTCGAGGAGGAGGTCCAGCAGGCCCGCACCCGGGTGCTGGAGCTGGCAAGGCCGTGGCTCCTGGCGTCGCCCGCCGTTCCCTGGGAAGAGGTCGCCGCCTTCGTCAGGGGCGAGAGCACGGTCCTGCTCCGCCGGCTGCTGGCACAGGACGCGGGCGCGGGCCTGCCTCCGGGGCAGGCGGGGCGCGGTGAAGCTGAAGGGGAGAGGACGCCGCCCGCGCCCGAAGAGGTCGCGGCTCGTGCGGCAGTCCACCTGAAGGACTGTGTGAATACGTTCCTGTCCCCTGCGATTCCAGACAAGAAGCTCAGGGGGGCACGGGGGGCGCTGATGAAGCGAGCCTCCGACAGTGAGCTGGTGATTGGCCTCATCGACACCACCGTCTTTGGGGGGTGTGAGGAGGGAGTCGCCCTGCTTGCCGACAGGTTCTACTTCAAGGAGCTGGCACAGGAGCCTGTGTGGTTGCCGTACTCGGCCATCCAGGGCGTGCGCGTCGAAGGGGGCGCCGTCTTCGTGGAGACGGCCCTGAAGACTGAAGCCGCGGAGCTGAATCCGGACAACCGCTTTGGTGCCGTGATGCAGCTCGTCGTCGCCGACTTGACGCTGGCCCACGGGCTGGCGGCATTCTTCAGTACCTTCGTGCCCCCTGACTCGGGCGCGAGGCTCAGCGCAGCGCGCGGATGACGCGGGCGGGGTTGCCGGCGGCGAGCACGTAGGGCGGCACGTCCTTCGTCACCACGCTGCCGGCGGCGATGGTGGAGCCCTCGCCGATGGTGACGCCCGGCAGGATGATGGCGCCGCCGCCAATCCACACCTTGGCGCCAATCGTCACCGGCCGCGCCAGCTCCGGGCCCTTGATGCGCTCGTCCGGGTCCAGCGGGTGTGTGGCCGCGTAGATGTGCACCCCGGGGCCAATGGAGACATCGTCGCCAATCGTCACCGGGTTGCAGTCCAGGATGACGCACTGGAAGTTGATGAAGACGCGCGCGCCCAGGTGGATATACGTGCCGTAGTCACACTGGAACGGCGGCTCAATCCAGACGTCCGGGCCCACGCTGCCCAGCATGCCGCCGAGCAGCTCCTGCCGCCGCGCCGTGTCCGCGTAGTCGGCGTCGTTGTACGCGCGCGTCAGGCGACGTGCGGCGACGCGCGCCACGGTCAGCTCGGGGTCCGTGGCGACGTACAGCTCGCCCGCCAGCATCTTCTCTCGCTCCGTCCGTGCCATGGCCTGGCAGCATCGCGCGTTTGCGCTCGAGCGGGGCCCGCTTTCGCGGCCGGATGTCCTGTGCGCGAAGCGCGCGCCCCTCGTGGCTATGATTGCCATAGGCGTTGCTGATGCCTCCCCGTAGTCATGTCTCGGGCATGGTGGTGCCACTCCGCGCGCCGCACGTACTCCCGCGCGCCCCTGCCTGGATGGACGCCCCGTGAAGACCTTCTCTCGTTGCCTGGCCTTGCTGGGGGGCCTGCTGGTCCTCCTCTCCGGCTGTGTCGACCCCGATGACGCACCGAAGGAGCGCACGGACGCGGGCATGCCCGCGGATTCCGGCGAGCCCCAGACACCTCACTTCTACGTCCAACCCCAGCAGACGCAGTACGTGGAGGGCGGCGGTGCGCTGAGCTTCAACGTCAGCGCGTGGAGTCCGAGTGGCAGCGCACTCCGCTTCGAGTGGACTGCCAGCGCCGGCACGCTGGGGCCCGCGCAGGAGACCGCCACCACGAGCCAGGTGCTGTGGACGGCCCCCGTGTGTGTGGCGACGGGGGAGCCCGTGGCCTTCACCGTCACGGTGACGGATGCGGAGGGCCTGTCGCAGACGTTCCCGT
Source organism: Pyxidicoccus xibeiensis (assembly GCF_024198175.1). NCBI lineage: Bacteria > Pseudomonadati > Myxococcota > Myxococcia > Myxococcales > Myxococcaceae > Pyxidicoccus > Pyxidicoccus xibeiensis. Next base: position 1,137,371 of record NZ_JAJVKV010000001.1, on the reverse strand, counting down.
TCTCCGCCGTGGTCGTCTCGGACTGCCCGGCCTGGTCCACCACGGGCAACCTGGGCGCGGGCCGCGAGCGTCACACCGCCACGCTGCTGCCGTCGGGCGAGGTGCTGGTGGTGGGCGGGCGCAGCGGCGATGCGACGGTCTCCACGGCCGAGCTGTACGACGCGACGATGACGCGTACCTGGGCGTCCACCGGTGCCCTGGCCGGCAGGCGCATGGGCCACACGGCGACGCTGCTGCCATCGGGCGAGGTGCTGGTGACGGGCGGCTCCAACGAGACGGGGACACCCGTGGCCACCGCGGAGCTGTACGACCCGCGGACGCGCACCTGGGCGCCCACCGGTGCGCTGGCCGGGGCTCGCGCGGGCCACACGGCGACGCTGCTGGCTTCGAGCAAGGTGCTGGTGACGGGCGGCGCGGGCCTCGCGTCCTCCGAGCTGTATGACCCGCGGACGGGGACGTGGTCTCCCACGGGCAGCCTGGGGACGGGCCGCGAAGGGCACACGGCGACGCTGCTGCCGTCCGGCAGGGTGCTGGTGACGGGCGGCGCCGACGGCAGTGGGGCCCTGGCCGCGTCCGTGCTGTACGACCCGGAGTCGGGCGCCTGGACCTCCACCGGCGCGCTGGCGACGGGGCGCGTGGGGCACACGGCGACGCTGCTGGCCTCCGGCAAGGTGCTGGTGACGGGCGGCGAGGGCGCGGCCGGACTCGTCGCCACCGCGGAGCTGTATGACGCGACGACCGGCACGTGGAGCGCTACCGAGAGCCTGCCGGTGGGCCGCAGGGGGCATGCGGCCACGCTGCTGCCGTCCGGCAAGGTGCTGGTGACGGGCGGCGAGGGCCCGACGGGCTTCCCCACCGAGGCGCAGGTGTATGACCCGGCGAAGGGCGGGTGGACCGTGTCCGGAGGACTGAGCACGGGTCGCGCGAGCCACACGGCGACGCTGCTGGCTTCCGGCAAGGTGCTGGTGGCGGGCGGACGCAGCGGCGAAACGACTGTCTCCACGGCGGAGGTGTACGACCCGGGCGCGGGCACCTGGCGCCTCACCGGCAGCATGTCCACGCCGCGTCGTGGCCACACGGCCACGCTACTGCTGTCCGGCAAGGTGCTGGTGGTGGGAGGCCTGGGCGGTGGCAACACGGCGGAGCTGTATGACCCGGCGACCGGCGCGTGGACTCCCACGGGAAGCCTCACCGGGGAAGCGCGCATGGGCCATACGGCGACGCGCATGTACTCGGGGAAGGTGCTGGTGGTGGGGGGTACCGGCGAGCGGGGGCAGTCGCTCGCCTCGGCGGAGCTGTACGACCCGGAGACGGGCACGTGGACCTCCGCGGGCAGCATGACGACGGCCCGCTACGGGCACACGGCGACGCTGCTGCCGACGCGCGGGGTGCTCGTGGCGGGCGGCATCGACAGCACGCTGGGAACGCCCGTCGCCACGGTAGAGGTGTACACGAGCGCCTGGAAATCCATCGAACCGATGGCCGCGGCCCGGGCCCACCACACGGCGACGCCGCTGGGGGACCAGGTGCTGATGGTGGGCGGACTCGGCACGGCGGGGAGCGGCTCCCCGGCCATGGCGGAGGTGTACGACTGGTTCACGGAGGCCTGGTCCCCGGTGGGCACCCTGTCCCCAAACCGCTCCTCCCACTCGGCGACGCGGCTGGACTCGGGGAAGGTGCTGCTGGCGGGCGGGGAGCGCACCGAGGGCCCCGGCCATACGGCGGAGCTGTATGACCCGAGCACGAGGACCTTCACGGCCACGGGCAGCATGACGCCAGGCCGCCTTGCGCACATGGCGACGCTGCTGCCGTCCGGCAAGGTCCTGGTGGTGGGCGACCTCCTTCAGGGTGCCATCGCCTCCCCGGCGGAGCTGTATGACCCGGCGACGGGAACCTGGACCTCCACCCTGAGCCAGACTCCGGCGCGCTCCGGCCACACGGCGACGCTGCTGCCGTCCGGCAAGGTGCTGGTGACGGGCGGCTTGCGCCGCGACGGGAACCTCGGCCTCGCGACCTGCGAGCTGTATTCGCCCTGAGCGCCCCAGCCTCCGTGCTGGACGAGGTGTGTCATGGACTGCCCCGTCAATGCCTGACGGGGTGGCCGCCGTGACTCACCCACGGTTGTGACCGGGCTGTGACTGCCTCCGGATGGCTCGACAGGAATTCCATCCACCGGCAGCGGCCAGCTGCCGTGTGACAGGAATTCGCGAGTGTAGCCTACCTGCCAGAATTGATGATTGGCTTCCGCCGCGTTGACTCAAGGAGGCGCGAGGTCAGTCGTTCATCCCCGGCAGTGGGGCGGTGCGGGGCGCTGGAGGCTCGGAGGACATGGCAGGTGACGGCGAGACAGGCACCCGCAGCTCCCGGGTGCAGCTGTTCGGCGAGGCGCGGCTGCGCAAGGCAGACACCCTCGTGCCGCTGGAGCGCCGCACGGCGGGAGTCGTGGCGTGGCTTGCGCTGGAGGGCCCGCACCCCAAATACAGACTCGCCGGGCTGCTGTGGCCCGAGTCCAGCGAGGCCACCGCGCGCAACAACATGCGCCAGCTGTTGCGCCGGCTGCGGCTGGCCACCGGCGAGGAGCTGGTCCAGGGCACCGACGTCCTCAGCCTCGCCGACTCCGTCGTCACCGACGCGGCGGAGCTCCAGGCGCACGTGCAGGCCGGCCGCCACGCCCGGGCGCTGGAGCTGGACGGCGTGCTGCTGGGCACCCTGGAGTTCGACGACTGCCCCGAGCTCCAGACGTGGCTGGACAACGCGCGCGAGCGCATGGACAAGCTCCGCCGCCGCGCCGCCTTCGCCGAGTCCGAGGCCTGCGAGCGGCGCGGTGACCTGCCCGCGGCCCTGGCGCTCGCGGAGCGGCTGCTGAAGCTGGACCCGTTCTCCGAGGACGCGTGGCGCCGGCTGATGCGGCTGCAGTACGTCACCGGGGACCGCATGGCGGCCCTCAACACCTTCGAGCGCTGCCGCCGCCTGCTGCGCGAGGAGCTGGACACCACGCCCCTGCCGGAGACGCTGGCGCTCGCGCGCGAAATCGAGCGCGGCCCCGCCGCGTCGAAGCCCCTCCACGTGTCCCGGCCGAGGCTGCCCCTGTCCGTGCTGCGGCCTCCCGTGCTGGTGGGCCGCGAGAAGGAGTGGGCCCGCATGGAGGCGGCGTGGGAGGCGGGGCAGATCATCTTCCTCTGCGGTGCGCCCGGGGTGGGCAAGACGCGCCTGGCGCACGACTTCGCCGCGTCCAGGGGCACGTACCACACGCAGGAGGGCCGGCCCGGAGAGCAGCACATCCCGTACGCCACCCACGTCCGCTTCTCGCGGCAGATGCTGGCGAAGCAGCCGGACCTGGTGCTGGAGCCCTGGGTGCGGCGGGAGATGGCGCGCCTGATGCCCGAGCTGGCCGGGCCCGAGGGCGCGCCACCGCCCATGGAGCACGAAGGGGACCGGGCCCGCTTCCTGGATGCCAGCTGCGAGTTCCTCCGCCAGCTGTGCGCCGGCGTGGACACGCTCGTCACGGACGACGTGCAGTTCATGGACCCGGACTCGGCCGGCTTCGGCGAGCTGCTGATGTCGCGCGAGCACGCGCCCGGGCCGCAGCCGCGCCGCTTCGCGCGCTTCGTCGACACCGTGCGCCTGGACGAGCTGCAGCCGGAAATCCTGGAGCGCGTGCGCGGGCTGCAGGCCGCGGGGCTGGCGGTGGTCATCGAGCTGGAGCCCCTGGGCGCGGCTTCGGTGGGCGCGCTGCTCGGCAGCCTCGAGCTGCCCGGTGCGGAGCCGCTGGCGGCGGACGTGCTGCGCTACACGGGCGGCAACCCGCTCTTCATCATGGAGACGCTGCGCAACCTGCTGGAGACGGGGGGACTGGCGCGCGGCTGGCCCGAGCAGGTGCTGCCCACCGGGCGCGTGCGGCAGCTCATCCTGCAGCGCCTGCAGCGGCTGTCCCCGCCCGCCCTGCAGATGGCGCGCGTGGCGGCGCTCGCGCGGATGGACTTCGGGCTGGAGCTGGCCGGCGAGGTGCTGGAGCTCAACCCCCTGTCGCTGGCCACACCGGCGGCGGAGCTGGAGGCCGCGCACATCCTCCGCGGCGAGCGCTTCACGCACGACCTGCTCTTCGAAGCCGTCCGTGAGTCCATCCCCGGCTCCCTGGCCCTGCTGCTGCACCGGCGCCTGGCCGCCGCGCTGGAGCAGCGGAGGGCCTCGCCCGCCGCCATCGCCCAGCACTGGCTGGACGGAGGCGAGCCCCTGCGTGCCGCGCCCTTCCTGGTGGCCGCCGCCAACGCCCAGACGGCCGAGCTGCGCCACGACGAGGCGGCCCTGCTCTACCTGCGCGCCGCGGCGCTGCTGGAAGCAGCGGGAGACGCGGAGCAGGCCGCCCGCGTGAGGGCCCTGGTCCGCGTCAAGCACGGCGGGTAGCACGGCGAGCGCCGGGCGGCTCCGAGGCAGGCCGGACGGGCAGGCGGGAAAAGGGGGCGCCAGCGTCGGCCCTTGGACGTTAAGAGGGGGAGGTTCGCGGGCATCGGCGCCCGCTGTGGTACCGGAAACTCCATGAGCGTTGGGACTCGGTCGACCCCGCACCCACCAGGAACTCTTCCGACGCCCGGAAGTGCGCGGGCGGCGGATGGCGAGTCCGGGCTGCACGTGCTCGCGGGGGGCGGAGAGCTGGGGGCGCTGATGCGGGCCATGGACTGGTCGCTCACGCCCATGGGCCCGGTGGCGCAGTGGCCGCAGTGCCTGAAGATGGCCGTCAACCTCATGCTCAACTCCCAGCACCCCATGTGGATTGGCTGGGGGCCGGAGATGACGTTCCTCTACAACGACGCCTGCATCCAGGTGCTGAGCCTGGCGAAGCACCCGTGGGCGCTGGGCCGTCCCGCCGAGGAGGTGTGGAAGGAAATCTGGGACGTCTGGGGGCCGCTGGCCGACAAGGTCTTCCAGAAGGGCGAGGCCACCTTCGTCGACGACGTCCGCCTCTTCATGCGCCGCGGCGACTACGTGGAGGAGACCTGGTACTCCTTCTCGTACAGCCCCATCCGCGACGAGTCCGGCCGCGTGGTGGGCCTGTTCTGTCCGGTGACGGATGCCACCGCGAAGGCGCTGAACACGCGCCGGCTGCGGACGCTGTCGGAGCTGGCCGCCAAGGCGCTCGTCGAGAAGTCGGTGAGCGCCGCGTGCGCGTCCGCCGCCAGCACGCTGACGAAGAACCTGGACGACGTCCCCTTCTCCATCCTCTACCTGCTGGAGCCCGACGGACGCCGCGCGCGGCTGGAGCAGACCACGGGGCTGGCGGCGGGGCTCGCCTCCGTCACGCCGCTCACCGTGGAGCTGGCGGGCGCGGGCGCCGCGCGCTCGCCGTGGCCGCTGGAGGACGTGGTGGCGACGGCGCGCTCGCGCAGCGTGTCCGTGGCCGGGCTGGACGTGCTGCCCCCGGGGCTCGCGCGGCAGCGGGTGGCGGAGGCCGTCGTCCTGCCGGTGACGTCCAGCGGGCAGGAGCGGCCGGTGGGCGTGCTCATCGCGGGCGTCAACCCCGCGCGGAAGCTCGACGCGGAGTACCGCACCTTCTACGAGCTGGTGGCCGGGCAGGTGGCCACCGCCATCCACAACGCACGCGCGGCCGAGGACGAGAAGAAGCGCGCGGACATGCTGGCCGAGCTGGACCGGGCGAAGACGGCCTTCTTCTCCAACGTCAGCCACGAGCTGCGCACGCCGCTCACGCTGATGCTGGGCCCCGTCGAGGACGGGCTGGCGGACCGGGACGTGCCGCTGCCCCGCGTCCACCGCGAGCGCCAGGAATTGGTGCGCCGAAACGGCCTGCGCCTCCAGAAGCTGGTCAACACGCTGCTGGACTTCGCCCGGCTGGAGGCGGGGCGCTCGCAGGCCACCTTCGTGCCCACGGACCTGGGCACGCTCACCGCGGAGCTGGCGAGCAGCTTCGACTCCGCGATGAAGGCGGTGGGCCTGGAGCTGGTGGTGCACTGTCCCCGCCTGCCCGAGCCCGTCTACGTGGACCCGACGATGTGGGAGAAGGTTGTCCTCAACCTCCTCTCCAACGCCTTCAAGTTCACCTTCGAGGGTACGGTCCACGTAGACCTGGAGTGGCTGGGCGACGCCGCGCGCCTGAAGGTCCAGGACACCGGCGCGGGCATCCCCGAGGAGGAGCTGCCGCGCGTGTTCGAGCGCTTCCACCGCGTGGAGGGCGCGCGCGGCCGCAGCCACGAGGGCTCCGGCATCGGCCTGGCGCTCGTGTACGAGCTGGTGAAGCTGCACGGGGGGACGGTGGACGTGGAGAGCGTCGTCGGGAAGGGGACGACCTTCACCGTCACCGTGCCGCGCGGCTCCGCGCACCTGCCGCAGGAGCGGGTATTCGCCGGTGGCGCCAGCGCGGAGTCGCTGGGGACGGGGCCGGGCGCGTTCCTCGCGGAGACGCACCAGTGGAACGCGGCCGAGCCGGTGCTCCCGGCGGAGCTCCATCCGGAGGCGCCCTCCGCGCTGCGCACCGGGGCCCGCATCCTGGTGGCGGACGACAACGCGGACATGCGCGGCTACCTCTCTCGCCTGCTGTCACGCCACTGGCGGGTGGAGGCCGTGAGCGACGGGGCCCGGGCGCTCGCCGCGGCGCGGGCGAACCCGCCCGACCTCATCCTGTCCGACGTGATGATGCCGGGCCTGGACGGGCTGGCGCTGGTGCGCGCGCTGCGGGCGGACGAGCGCACCCGCACCATCCCCGTGATGCTCCTCTCCGCGCGCGCCGGGGAGGAGGCGACGATTGAGGGCCTGAAGAGCGGCGCCGACGAGTACCTGGTGAAGCCCTTCTCCGCGAACGAGCTGCTCGCGCGCGTCAACGCGCAGCTCACGGTGTCGCAGCTGCGCCAGGAGGCCGTCAGCGCCGAGCGCGAGCACGCCCGCGAGGCCCACCAGCTGCTGGAGGAGTCGCGGCGCGCCACCCGCTCCCGCGAGGAGACGCTGGCCGTCGTCAGTCATGACCTGCGCTCGCCGCTGAACACCATCAGCGTCGCGGCCGACCTGCTCTACCGGGGGCTGGGCGAGGACCCGGCCCAGGCCCGGCTGCACCGGCACTCGGAGGCCATCCAGCGCGCGGTCCGGCGCATGAACCGGCTCATCGCCGACCTGCTCGACCTGGCGAGCATCGACGCCGGCTCGCTCTCCATCCAGCCGCAGCCCCACACGCTGGAAGAGGTCTTCCGCGAGCTGCGGGAGCTTTTCGAGCTCCAGGTCGCGGAGCGGGAGCAGCACTGGTCCCTGGAGTGCGAGCCGGGCCTGCCTCCGCTGTCGTTCGACAGGGACCGGGTGCTCCAGGCGCTGTCCAACCTGGTGTCCAACGCGCTCAAGTTCACCCCTCCGGGAGGCCGCATCACCGTGCGCGCCGAGGCGGCGCCGGAGGGCGTGCGTGTGTCGGTCAGCGACACCGGCATGGGCATCCCCCCCGAGGCCCTGGCGTACGTCTTCGAGCGCTACTGGCACTCCGCCCAGAAGGGCCGCGAGGGGCACGGGCTGGGCCTGTCCATCGCCCGGGGCATCGTCGCCGCGCACGGCGGCACGCTGAGCGCCACCAGCGAGCCCGGCCGGGGCAGCACCTTCTTCTTCACCCTTCCCATGGAGGGCCGCCCCCGCCGCGAGCCGGCGAAGGTGGAGGCTCCGGCCGTGGCGCCGCTCCAGGAGGCGGTGGGCGCCGGGCCGCTTGAGCAGGTCTTCGCGCACGGCGGGGAGATGGGCGCGCTGATGCGGACCATCGACTGGTCGAAGACGGCGCTGGGGCCGGTGGAGTCATGGCCCCAGTCGCTGCGCACGGCGCTCGGCACCTGCCTGTCCTCGCGCTTTCCCCAGTTCATCTACTGGGGCCCCCGGTGGGTCCAGCTCTACAACGACAGCGGGCGGCCCATCATGGGCGACAAGCACCCGCACCTCTCCTTCGGCAGGCCGATGGGCGAGGCCACGCCGGAGGCGATGCCCATCATCGGGCCGATGTTCGAGAGCGTGGCGCGCACGGGCCGGGCGACCTGGAGCGAGAACCAGCGGATGTTCCTGGCGCGCAGCGGCTTCATGGAGGAGGTGTACTTCACCTTCTCCTACGCGCCCATCCGCGACGAGTCCGGCGGCGTCGCGGGCATCCACTGCGCCGTGGCGGAGACGACGGCCACCGTCGTCGGCGAGCGCCGGCTGCGGCTGCTGCGGGAACTGGCCGCGCGCGTGAGCGACGCGCCCACCGTGGGCGACGTCTACCGCCTGGCCATCGAGGCGCTCGGCTCGAACCCGCTGGACCTGCCCTTCGTGCTCGTCTACGCCACCAGCGAGGACGGCGGGCACGCGAGCCTGGTGGGCAGCACCGGCATCCCCGAGGGGACGCTCGTCGACTCCGCGCCGCTTCGCCTCCAGGACTCCCCGGAGGAGGACGCGCGCACCTGGCCGCTGGCCCGCGTGGCCCGGGAGGGGCAGGCGGTGGAGGTGCGGGGGCTGGCGCAGCGGCTCACGTCGCTCCCGGAAGTCCTCGGGCAGGGCGTGCCCACCACCGCGCTGGTGCTCCCCGTCGCGCGGGGACGCGGCGAGCCGCTGCGGGCCTTCCTCGTCGCGGGCGTCAGCCCGCTGCGGGCGCTGGACGAGGAGTACCGGGGCTTCCTCTCGCTGGTGGCGGGGCAGCTCGGCACCGCCATCGCCAGCGCGCGGGCAAGGCAGGAGGCGCAGGCGCGCGCCGAGACGCTGGCGGAGCTGGACCGGGCGAAGACGGCCTTCTTCTCCAATGTCAGCCATGAGCTGCGCACGCCGCTGACGCTCATCCTCGGGCCGGTGGAGGACGCGCTCGCCAGCCCCTCTCGGACGCTGGCCGACGCGCCCCTGGAGCTGGTGCGCCGCAACGTGCTGCGGCTCTACAAGCTGGTGAACACGCTGCTGGACTTCTCCCGCCTGGAGGCGGGGCGGGCGCGGGCCACCTTCGTGCCCACGGACCTGTGCGCGCTCACCGTGGACGTGGCGAGCACCTTCCGCTCGGCCGCGGAGCGCGCGGGGCTGGAGCTGGTGGTGGAGTGCCCACGCGTGCCCGAGTCCGGCGCCGAGCCCGTGTATGTGGACCCGGAGCTCTGGGAGAAGGTCGTCCTGAACCTGCTCTCCAACGCGGTGAAGTACACGCACCAGGGCTCCATCCATGTCGGCCTCCGGTGGACGGAGGCGCGGGTGGTGCTGGAGGTGCGGGACACGGGCATCGGCATCCCCGCGGACGAGCTGCCATGCGTCTTCGAGCGCTTCTTCCGCGCCAGCGTCAGCCAGGGCCGCAGCCACGAGGGGACGGGCATCGGCCTGGCGCTGGTGCGGGAGCTGGTGAAGCTGCACGGCGGCGACGTCTCCGTGGAGAGCACGGTGGGGCAGGGCACGTGCTTCACGGTGTGGTTGCCCCGCGGCTCGGCGCACCTGCCCGCCGAGGAGGTCGACCGCACGCCCCGGAGTCACGCGCTCACGGGCAATGTCACCCTCTTCGCCGAGGAGGCCCTGCGCTGGTCTCTCCCCGCCAGTGCCCCGCTCCCGGCGGACGGTGCTCCGGCGGACGGTGCTCTGGAGGACGGGCTCGCCGCCCGGCCCGCGCCGGAGGCCACCCGCATCCTGCTCGCGGACGACAACGCGGACCTGCGCACCTACGTGTCCGGGCTGCTGGGCAACGCCTTCCGGCGCGTGGAGACGGTGACGGATGGACAGGCGGCGCTGGAGGTGGCGCGCCGGACGCTCCCGGACCTCATCCTGTCGGATGTGATGATGCCGGGGCTGGATGGCTTCGGGCTGGTGAAGGCGCTGCGGGCGGACCCGAGGACGCGGGCCATCCCCGTCATCCTGCTCACCGCGCGGGCGGGCGACGAGTCGACGGTGGAGGGGCTGCACAGCGGCGCGGACGACTACCTGGTGAAGCCCTTCTCCGCGCGCGAGCTGCTCGCCCGCGTCCGTACGCAGCTGGAGATGGCGCGTGTGCGCCGGGAGGCGGCGCGCGAGCAGCTCGCGGTGGAGGCGCTGCGCGAATCGGTGCGCGTGCGCGACGAGTTCCTCGACCTGGTGGGACACGAGCTGCGCACACCGGTGAGCTCGCTGTCGCTCAACGTCCAGGGGCTGGTGAAGAACCTGGGCGGGGAGGGGCGCGAGCCGCGCCCCGAGGTGATGCGCTCCAAGGCGCTGGCGGCGGAGCGGCAGGTGCGCAGGCTGATGCGCCTGGTGGAGGAGCTGGTCGGCGTCTCGGAGGTCGTCACCGGACACCTGACGCTGGCCCGCCGGCAGGTGGACCTGGGCGCGCTGGTGGCCACCGTCGTGGACGGGCTGCGGGAAGAGGCCCGGCGCGTGGGCAGCCCGCTCATCGTGAAGGCCGAGCCTGCCGTGCAGGGGTGGTATGACCCGGAGCGCCTGCGCCAGGTGCTGAGGCACCTGCTCGACAACGCGCTGAAGTTCGCGGCGGGTGCGCCGGTGGAGGTGCGTGTGGCGCGCGAAGGCAGCCACGTCTCCATCTCCGTGGTGGACCACGGGGCGGGCGTGCCCCTGGACGCTCGCGCCCGCATCTTCGACCGGTTCGAGCGCGCAGTGTCCACGAGTCACTATGGGGGCTTCGGCCTGGGCCTGTGGATGGCCCGGCACCTGGTGGAGGCGCACGCGGGCACGCTCCAGGTGCGTGACACGGAAGGTGGGGGAGCCACGTTCACCGTGGTGCTGCCCACCCACCACCCCACGGTCCAGGGGCGCGACGCTTCCCTCTGACCCGGCGCATGGATAGGGTGCGGCCACGGCTCGCGCACAGGCGGGCCCCGCCCCTCATGTCCAAAGCCAGAGCTCGAGCCCGTCGTCCCCGTACCTCGCGACCTTCCCGTCCCACCCAGCCCCGTGCTCCCACGAAGGTGGCCTTCTCAGGCCCGGATTTCTTCGAGGACGCGCTGCGAGCCGTCTTCCGAGAGGAGCTCGAGGGGCCGGTCTCCGACCTGGCGTCCACCCTGGAGCGCATCGCGGACAGCCTGGCCGGGCTCGAGGGTCTCACCCTTCCCGAGAGCGCACCCCCGCCGCCGCCCGAGCCGCTCGCGCCGCCCCCGCCGGCCTGCGCCGTCATCGGCTGCAAGCTGCCTCGCGGCACGCTGGGTTACTGCGTGATTCACGCGCAGCGGCGGCGGCAGATGATTGCCGACAACCGCCTGCACGCGGAGTGGGTGGAGGACGCCGCGCCGCACAGCGTGCCGGATGTCATTCCGCCCCGGCGCCCGCGCGGTGAGCGCAAGCCGCGGGAGGAGGCTCCCGCCCAGGTCGAGATGGAGGTCGTCCGCCCGGTGGCCGAGCCGCGGATGTTCGTGCGCAAGAAGGGCGTGGCGCCCTCCGTCCTTCCCACGAAGAGGGGCGAGAAGCCCGACGCGGGCTCGGAGTCCCAGGCGTCCCTGCCGCTGAGCACGAGCGAGCAGGACCAGATTGTCTCCACGATTGGCCGCTGGGCCAACGAGTTCAAGGCGCGCAAGAAGCCTCACTGAGCGCCGGGCCCGCCTCGCGCGCCGCCTCCGTCCTCCGGAACGCACCTGCGTTCCGGGGTGACGCGGTCCGGTACCCGCGAGCGGGCCCTCCCCTCTCAGCTCCACCGCTTCAGGTGCTGGCACGTCTTCTGCTCTGGGAGACGGCGCGCACGGCGGCCCATGTCTTTCTCGCTCCGGAGGGTCCGGAACGGGAGGCGTGTGTCTTCAAGGCCGTCGCGCTCCGCAATCCCAAACGAGGAGTCGACATGAACGCATCACGTCTGTCTTTCCGCCGCGTGCTGTCTCACGGTGTCTCGCTGCGCGCCGCGCTGCTCACGCTGGGGCTGGTGCTTTCAATGGGGGTCACCGGCTGCCGCTCGGACCGTGCCGCCGCGGAGCCGTCCCCCACGGACCCCGTGACGGAGACGGGGGACACCGGCGAGGCGCCTCCCAGCGAGCTGGTGTCGGAGGAGGCGCTGGCCGCCGCTGGCGACAAGTGGCAGGAGGGCACCGCGTGCGTGGCGAACAATGCGCCGGACTGTCCCTCGCAGTACCGGGGTGTGTGCCGCACGGGCCGCGCCGCCGGCTGCTCCCATGACTCCTGCACCGCGGCGAAGAACACGGCACGCACCAACCTGCGCGCCGCCGTTCCCCAGGAATGCCACAAGTACATCCAGTCCACGGCCCCCTGCCTCAACGGCCCTGGCTGCTAGGCCGCTCCCGAGCGCCCTGACCGCGCGGCCCGTGAAGTGCCGCGCGAGCCGGTCCGGCGCCCGGCAGGCCACGTCAAGTCCCTCGTGGAGCGTCCCCTTCAGGTGAGTGGAGTCGGGACGCTTCGTTGCCCACTCAGGTAGTCTGGTCGCCTCTTCCTGACCTCCTGGGGGACCTGATGCGGTCGGTTGCGCGAATCGTCTGGCTGGGCGCGGTGCTGTTGGGAGCGCGTCCCGTCCTCGCACAGCAGGGTGACGCCGGTGGCGAGGTGCGCCGCGCGGACGTGGCCCTGCGGGGTGCGGTGGCGAAGGCCGTCCGGCCTCCGCTGGACGCTGTCCATGACGCGCTGCTGCGCACCGTGCGCTTCCGGCAGGTGGCGGTGTCACCCGACGGCCAGCGCCTGGCATGGGTGGAGTCCGGCTCGGAGCGCAGCGGGCCGCTGGCGAATGGCAGCGTCATCCAGGTGCTGGACCTCTCCAACGCCGAGGCGAAGCCGGAGCGCGTCACCGTCTGCCTGGGGCAGAGCGGGTGCGGCGAAGGCTCCCTGGCCTGGAGTCCGGAGGGGCGGCGGCTGGCGTTCCTCTCCGACGCGGGGCTGGGCGGGCCGGTGCAGCTCTACGTGGCGGACATGTCCGGCGGCGCGGTGCGCAAGCTGACGTCGTTCAAGGGCCCCGTCACCGCGCCGCGGTGGGCGCCGGATGGGGACTCGGTGGCGGTGCTCGTCATCGAGGGCAAGGGCGCCGAGCATGCCAAGGGCCCCACGGGCCCGGCCGCGCGCGAGACGGGCGTGGTGCAGGAGTCGCACCCCGTGCGGCGCGTGGCGCTCGTGCCGGCGGGCGGCGGAGCGCACCGCTTCGTGTCCCCGGAGAACCTCTACGTCTACGAGCACGCGTGGAGCCCGGACAGCGAGCACCTGGCCGTCATCGCCGCGCCGCCGCCGGGAGATGCGAACTGGTGGGTGGCGAAGCTGCACACGGTGGACGTGGAGTCCGGCCGCGCGCGGCTGCTGTACTCGCCGAAGTGGGCGCTGGCCGAGCCCACCTGGAGCCCCGACGGGAAGCACGTCGCCTTCCTCGAGGGACTGATGAGCGACCAGGGCTCCAACGGTGGGGACGTGTTCGTGGTGCAGGCGGCGGGCGGCAAGCCGCGCAACCTGACGCCCGGGCTGAAGGCCACGGCCACGAGCCTGGACTGGGTGGCGCCGGGGAAGCTGATGTTCGGCGCGCAGGTGCAGGGCGAGTCGGCGCTGGCGACGGTGGACCCGGTGAAGGGCGGGGTGACGGTGCTGTGGAAGGGGGCGGAGCGCATCAGCGCGGGCGGCGGGGTGGGGGCGTCGCTGTCGCGGGACGGCGAGACGAGCGCGGTGCTGCGCGAGTCCTTCACGCGGGCGGCGGACGTGTGGGTGGGGCCGGTGGGGGAGTGGAAGCCGGTGACGCGGCACAACGCGGAGGCGCAACTGCCGGCGGGGCCGGTGCGCAGCGTGGTGTGGAAGAGCGAGGGGCTGGACGTGCAGGGCTGGCTGCTGGCGCCGCCCACGCCGCAGGTGGGCAGCGCGAAGGCGCCCATGGTGACGATGATTCACGGCGGGCCGGCGGCGGGGGTGGTGCCCTCGTTCAACCCGCAGGCGCTGCTGCTGACGAGCCAGGGCTACTACGTCTTCTTCCCCAACGCGCGCGGCAGCTTCGGGCAGGGGGCGGACTTCGTGCAGGCCAACCGGCGCGACTTCGGGTACGGCGATTTGCGCGACGTCCTGGCGGGCGTGGACGCGGTGCTGGCGCGAGAGCCGGTGGACCCGGCGCGGCTGGGCGTCACGGGGTGGAGCTACGGCGGCTACATGACGATGTGGACGGTGACGCAGACGCAGCGCTTCCGGGCGGCGGTGGCGGGCGCGGGCATCTCCAACTGGCAGAGCTACTACGGCACCAACAACATCGACACGTGGATGCTGCCGTACTTCGGCGCGTCCGTGTACGACGAGCCGGACGTGTACACGCGCAGCTCGCCCATCAACTTCGTGAAGCTGGCGCGCACGCCCACGCTGCTCTTGCACGGGGAGCGCGACGTGGAGGTGCCGGCGTCGCAGAGCTACGAGTTCTTCAAGGCGCTGAAGGCGCTGGGCGTGAAGACGCAGCTGGTGGTGTACGCGGACGAGGGGCACACGCTGCGCAAGCTGGACCATGCGAAGGACCGGCTGATGCGCACGGTGGAGTGGTTCGACGCGCACCTGCAGCCCGCGAGCCTGCCCGGGCCGAAGGTGGCGACGCCGGGGCGTTAGTCTCCCGGAGGGACAGGGCTCTTCGGGTAGGCTCGAGCGATGTCCATGCGCACGCTCGTGCTCCTCGGGGCCCTGTTGCTGGCCGCCTGTGCGGCAAAGACACCCGGCTCCGGCGCGGCTCCCTCCGGTGCCGTGCATCAGGTGAGGCGGGTCACCGTTGCAGACGGCGTGGAGCTCGAGGTCCTCGACTTTGGCGGGCACGGGCCGGCGCTCGTGTTCCTGGCGGGGATGGGCAACACGGGCCATGTCTTCGACGAGCTCGCGCCCCGGTTCACCTCGCACCGGCGCGTCTGGGCCCTGACCCGGAGAGGGTTTGGCGCTTCGAGCTGGCCCGAGCAGGGCTACGACACCGCCACCCTGGGCAGGGATGTCGTCCGGGCGCTCGACGCGCTGGGAATCGAGAAGGCGGCGCTCGCCGGCCACTCCATCGCGGGGACGGAGCTCACCTGGGTGGGCCTCCACTCCCCCCAGCGCGTCGAGAAGCTCATCTACCTGGACGCGGCCTATGCGCGCGTCGAGCTGAAGGAGCTGCTGAAGGACCTGCCGTCTCCGCCTGCGCCGGAGCCCCAGCCCGAGGAGACTCTGTCGCGCGCGGCCGTGTCGGATGCCGTCGCGCGCGCTGTTGGCGGCCGCTTCCCCGAGGAGGAGATTGAGCAGGGCAACGTATTCGATGCGACGACCGGGCAATACCTGGGCCCACGCGTGTGGCCCGGGGCGATGCGGCAGTTCCGTGAGGGCGAGGCATCGCTCGACTTCTCGGCGCTGCGCGTGCCCGTGCTCTCGCTGTACGTGGCGTACGAGGGCTCGAAGGGAGAGGAGGCCTTCACGGGCGTCGAGCTAATGCCCCCAGCCGACCAGGAGAAGGTCCGCGCGGTCTTCCCCCGGCTGCGTGAGCTCCTGTTCCAGCCGCAGGAGGTGCTTCGGAAGCTGCCCGGCTCGAAGGTGGTGGGGCTGGAGGGCGCGGAGCACTACCTGTGGCTGAGCCACCCCGAGCGGGTGGTGCGCGAGCTGAAGGACTTCCTCGGGCCGTAGTCGCGTGGCGCGCTGCTACTCGCGGGCGTCCTCTTGTCGGGCGGCGTCATCCGGGGCGACGCGGGCGGTGAGGATGTGGTCCCTCCAGCGGCCGTCGATGAGGAGGAAGTCTCGGGCGTAGCCCTCCACGACGAAGCCGAGGCGCCGGAGGACGGCGGCGCTCTTGAGGTTCTCCGGCAGGTGGTTGGCCTGGAGGCGGTGCAGGCCCATGCCGCTGAAGGCGTAGTCGCAGAGGGTGCGCAGGGCTTCGGTCATCAGGCCCCGGCCCTCGTGGCGGTGGTCCAGCGCGTAGCCCAGCTCCGCGGTCTGGAGGGGGCCCCGGCGGATGTGGGTGAGGGACGCGTTGCCGAGGATGGGCGCGGAGCCGAGGGGCTCATCCCGGGGGAGGATGAAGACGCGCAGGGAGAGGTCGTTGCGGAAGTCCTCGCGGTCCTGCGCCAGGCGGGTGCGCCAGTACGTGACGGAGAAGAAGTTGGCGGGCCGCACGGGCGACACCGGGTCCAGGTGGGAGCGGTTGGCCTCGTAATAGGCGAGCACGCGCCACGCCGCGTCCGGTGGGAGCAACGTCAGGTGAAGGCGCTCGGTGGTGAGCAGGGGTGTCGTTTCGGAGGCCATGGCGCAAGACCGCCCCCGAGGCTATCGCGTCCCGGGGGCGGAGAGAGGGTGGGTGCGGCTCCAGGGCCTCGTGAAGCGCACTCACGTATTGCTCAGCGAGGAGGCTGCGTGTCGCTCTGCCCGGGCTGTGCGCCGGGCTGCGGCGGCGTGACGCCTTCCTGGATGTCAGTATCCAGGTTGCCGCTGCCACTCTGCCCGCCCTGCACGTCGATGCCGCTCTGGTCCGGGGCCTGCCCCGGGGCCGGTGAGCGGCCCGTGCCCACGCTGCCCACGTCCTGCCCCGCCGCGCCGCTTCCACCCGTACCTGGTGCCGGCGTCCCCTGCTGGGGCGCGGGCTGCGGCTGGGGTGCCGGCGTCCCCTGCTGGGGCGTGGGCTGTGGCTGCACGGGCTGGGGCTGCGAGCCCGTCCCGCCCGTGCCCTGCTGCTGCCCGCTGCCACCCACGGCCGTGTCATCCCGCTCGATGACGATTTCGACGCGCCGGTTGTTGGCCCGGCCCTCGGGCGTGCCGTTGTTGGCGACGGGCCGGTACTCGCCCAGGCCTCGCACGTTGATGCGCTCGGCGGGCACGCCGCGCGCGGTGAGGAAGTCACGGACGCGCTCGGCACGGCGGTAGGACAGGTCTTCGTTGTAGGCGTCCTTGCCCTGCGAGTCCGTGTGGCCCTCGATGAGGAGCGGGTTCTTCGTCTCCTTCAGCACGTCCGCCACTTCGGTCAGCCGGTCCCTCGCCGCGGGCAGCAGGTCCACCGCCCCCGACGCGAAGAGCACGCTGCCCGACAGCGTCAGCACCAGGCCGCGCTCCTCCTCCCGCACCTTCAGGTCCTTCGCCGTCTCGTCCAGCCGGGTCAGCGCCTCGGTGGCCTTGCGCTCCGCCTCCAGTCGCGCCTGGCGCTCCGCCTCCAGTTGCTGCGCGGCCTGCTGCTCCGCCTGCACCCGCGCCTGCTGCTCCGCTTCCAGCTGCGCCGTTCGCTGCTGCAGTTCCTGGTTCTTCTGCGCCAGCCGCTGCGCCTCGGCCTCCGCCTGGAGCCGCCGCTGCTCCTCCGCCTGACGCCGCGACGTCTCCTCGGCCAGCCGCTCCGCCTCCGTCTGCCGCTGCTGGGCCTGGGCTCTCAGCCGCTCCGCCTCCTGCTGGCGCCGCTGCGCATCCGCCCTCAGGCGGTCCGCTTCCTGCTGCTGCGACTGCGCCATCTGCGACGCCCGCTGCTGCTGCGCGAGCGCTTCCTGCCGCTCCCGCTCCGCCTGGGCGAGCTGCTGCCGCGCCGCCTCCAGCTCCGACTCCACGCGCTGCCGCTGGAGCGCCTGGGCCTGGGCGAGCTCCGCCTGCGCCTGGGCATGCCGGCGCGCGGCGAGCTCCGCGGTGCCGTGGGCGTCCGCGGTCTCCGCCTTGCGCAGCGCCACGTACGCCAGCGAGCGCGCCCGCGGCGAGTCCTTGCTGCGGTCATACTCGCGCTCCGCCTCCAGCAGCGCGTCGCGGGCCTCGGCGACCTCGGTGGGCCGCTCGCGGCCCTCGGGGCTGGTCGACAGCTCCTGGTACGCGGCGCGCGCATCAAGCAGCTCGCGCGGCGGCGGCCCGCTCGCGCAGCCCACCGCCACCAGCGCCGTGGCACCGACGAGGGTCTTCCATCCAGGCTTCCAACGGAACATGACGCTCTCCTCTCGGGGTTGGCGGCTCACTGCACGCTGCGGCGCATGGACTCGGCCTGCCGCGCCGCGCGCTCCATGGGAATGGAGCGGGCCAGCGCGTGCGCCAGGTCCGCGTCCGCCTCGGCCTGCCGGAAGCGCAGCTCCGCGGCCTCCTGCTCACCTTCCACCATCAGCCGCTCCGCGTCGGCAATCTGCTGCCGGGCGAACTCCAGGTGTCGGGCCGCCTCGGGGACGCGGGCGGCGCCAGCGCCCTCCGCGGCCTTCAGTGAGGCCTCCGCCTCCACGCGGTACTCATTGGGAGCGGGAATCACCTGCTTCCCCGCGCAGCCGACGACAGTCAGACACAGCAGCGCGGCAATCAGCTTCGGGCGCACGGTTCACCTCCAGCCGTCATGGCAGGGCGCGGGACGTCGCGCCCACTCCCAGAGGTGGGGCCGCGCGGGCAGGCCGGCAATCCAACGGGGCCGGGTCGCCTCCTGGGCGGGCAGGCAGGCGTGTAGGCTCTGCGCCCGGAGGGCAGCTGCCCTTGCCACGGCGTGGGAGGGAACTGGCCGTGGCGCACCCGGAGCGATAGAGGGAGCGGCATGCGCCTGCACCTGGTGGACGGCACCTATGAGCTGTACCGAGCCCACTTCTCGCCCCGGCCCGGCCAGACGGCACCGGGCGGGCAGGACGTGAAGGCCACGGTGGGCCTGATGTCCTCGCTGCTCATGCTGCTGCACGACGCGGCGGAGTCGGTGACGCACGTGGCGGTGGCCTTCGACAACCCCATCCGCTCGTTCCGCAATGACTTGTTCGCCGGCTACAAGAGCGACGAGGGCGTGCCCCCGGAGCTGAAAGCCCAGTTCGACCTGGCGGAGGAGGCGGTGCGCGCGCTCGGCGTCGTCGCCTGGTCCATGAAGGAGTACGAGGCGGACGACGCGCTGTCCACGGCCGCGGCGCGCTGGGCGGGCGAGGTGGAGCAGGTGCGGCTGCTCACGCCGGACAAGGACCTGGGCCAGTGCGTGCGCGGCAAGCAGGTGGTGCAGGTGGACCGGCGCCAGGAGAAGGAGCTGGACGAGGACGCGGTGCGCGCGAAGCTGGGCGTGGCGCCGGCCAGCGTGCCGGACCTGCTGGCGCTGATGGGCGACGACGCGGACGGCATCCCCGGGCTGCAGGGCTTCGGCGAGAAGGGGGCCTCGGCGCTGCTGGGCGCCTACGGCCACCTGGAGGCGATTCCGGCGGACGCGGCCGCTTGGACGGTGCGGCCCCGGGGCGCGGAGAAGCTGGCCGCCACGCTGCGCGAGCACCGCGAGGACGCGCTGCTGTACCGCAAGCTGGCCACGCTGGTGACGGACGCGCCGCTGCCGGGCACGAAGGCGCTGAAGGACCTGGAGTGGAAGGGCGTGCCGCGCGGGCCCTTCGAGGCGATGTGCGACCGCCTGGGCCTCACCACGCTCAAGAAGCGCCCGAAGCGCTGGGCCGCGTGAGGCCCGCGCGGCGCTACCCCGCCGCTTCGCTCCTCGCCGGGGCGGAGGCGGGGGCGTGGCGCGGCAGGCGCACCGTGAAGGTGGTGCCCTCCTCGAAGGTGGAGCGGACCTGCACCGTGCCGCCGTGCGCCTGGGCGATGCTGCGGACGATGTAGAGCCCCAGGCCGATGCTCCGCCCGCCGCGGTCCTCCGGCTTCTCCACGCCCCGCTCCAGCGGCTCGAAGATGCGCGGGAGCTGCTCCGCCGCAATCGGCGTGCCCTGGTTGTGGACCTCCAGCACCACGCCGTCCTCCCCGCCGCGCGACATCACCCGCACCAGGGTGTCCGGAGGGCTGTACTGCAGCGCATTGCCCAGCAGGTTGCCCAGCATCTGCGCCAGCCGGTCCGGGTCCCACGTCCCCGCGCCGATGCCCTGCTGCTCCACCTGGATGCGCCGGTCCGGCCAGGCGGCGTGCACCTCGTCCGCCACCGCGTGCACCACCTCGTGCAGGTCCACCTCGCGCGGGTACACCGGAATGCCCGCGCCCTGCCGGGCCCGCGTGAAGTCGAGCAGGTCGCGAATCATCCGCGTCGCCCGCTCCGCCGAGCGCTGGATGCGCTGCACGTGCCGCTCCAGCCGCGGCTCCAGCTTGTCGCGGTTGAGCAGCACCGACACCGCCAGCGTTATCGCGCTCAGCGGGTTGCGCAAGTCGTGGCTGACGATGCCGATGAGCTGCCGCTCGAAGTCCGCGCGCGCGCGCATCTCCGCCGTCAGCCGCTTGGGCTCGGTGATGTCCGCCAGCGCGCCGGTGAAGTGCCGGGGCTCGCCCCGCGTGTCCACCAGCACCTGCCCCTGGTCCCGAATCCACCGCACCGTGCCGTCCGGCCGGAGGATGCGGTACTCGGCCTCGAAGGTGCCGCGCTCGCGGATGGCGCGCTCGACGGCCTTCTCCACGGCGGGCCGGTCCTCCGGGTGGATGTGGGACAGCCAGTCCTCCATGGGGAGGCTCACCTCGCGCGGCTCCAGCCCGAGGATGCGGTTGAGGTTGGCGTCGCGCACATCCGTCCGCGTGGCCAGGTCCACCTGCCACGTGCCCACGTTGGCCGCCGCCAGCGCCGAGCGCAGCCGCTGCTCGCTGTCGTGGAGCGCCCGCGCCAGCTCCGACTCCTTGCGCCGCGCGTGGACGCTGGCCGTCACCTCCACCGCGAAGACGATGACGGCGTCCACCCGCCCTTCGGCGTCCAGCATGGGCTGGTACATGAAGTCGAAGTAGCCCTCCGTCAGCTCCCCGTCGTTCTTCCGGTCGATGCGGGCGGGCATCTCCCGGGCGCTGAAGGCCTCGCCGGTGGTGAACACCGTGTCCAGCAGCTCGAAGAAGCCCTGGCCCTCCAGCTCCGGCTTGGCCTCGCGCATGGTGAGCCCCACCAGCCGCCGCTGCCCGTAGAGCTGGCGCATCTGGGCGTTGGCCACGAGGAAGCGCTGGTCCGGCGCGCTCAGCACGGCCAGGACGGCGGGCACCTGCTCGAAGAGGGTGGCCAGCCGCGCGCGCTGCCGGTCCGCCTCCTCGCGCGCCCGGCGCTCGGCCTCCAGCAGGCGGGTGCGCTCGGCCTCCGCCTCCTGGCGCTCGGTGACGTCCTGCATCGCCCCCACCACCTGCACCGCGCGCTCCTGGCCGTCCCGGACGATGTGGCACCGGTCCACCACGTGCGCCCAGGTGCCATTGCCCCGCATGAAGCGGTAGGTGCTCTGCCACTCGTGCTCGGGCCCGTCCACCGTGGCCAGGAGGCTGCGCACCACGCGCGCGCGGTCCTCCGGGTGCAGGTGCCGCTCCCACCACTCGAAGGTGTCCCGCACGGCCGCGGGGGCATGGCCGAACACCTCGCTGACGCCGCTCGTCCAGTCCACGGCGTCGGTGCGCGGGTCCCACTCCCAGACGGCGTCCCGCGTGGCACGGGCCGCCAGGCGGAAGCGCAGCTCGCTGCGCCACGCCCGCTCCTCGGCGGCCTGCACCGCGGACAGCGTGCCCTCCACCTGGACGCGCCGCGCCCGCTCGGCCTCCAGCGCCACGCGGCGCGTGCGCTCCCAGCGGACCAGCGTCTGCACCCGCGCGGAGAGCTCCGCCGCGCGGAAGGGCTTGAAGACGTACTCGTTGGCGCCCGCCGTCAGCCCCTCCACCACGTCCTCCGGGCGCGTGTTGGCGGTGAGCAGCAGCACCGGGAGGTGCTCGGTGGCCGGGTTGGCGCGCAGGAAGCGGCACACCTCCAGGCCCGTCATGCCGGGGAGGAACCAGTCCAGCACCAGCACCTCTGGCGCCGGCCCCTGGCCGATGGCCTCCAGCAGCGCCGGGCCATCCGCGAACGCGACGACCTGGCACGCCGGTGCCAGGGCGCGACGGATGGCCTCGGTCTCAGCCGGGCTGTCGTCGAGCACCCAGACCGAAGGCAGGGGTGGCGTGTCGAGTGGTGTGACGCTGGAGGGGGAGGTCACCGGAGGTCCACGCCTTAGCAACCGCCTCTTCGTGGGGTCAATTCGCGGGTAGGCAAGGTGTACACCGCACGCCACCTCGCCAGCTGTACTTCCGTTCCACGGATACCCGTGCGCCGCCGGCCGGAGCGCGACAGGATGGGGACTCCTTTCCCCTGCGGTTGAAGGAAGCCATGCCCGTTGAACTGAAGCTGCCGCCCTCGGATGACTGGGTGCCCACCCTGGAGGAGACGCCGTACCACAAGCTCGGAGGCGACGAGGCCGTGCGTGCGCTCGCCTACGCCTTCTATGACGCCATGGACGCCCACGAGCCGGCGCTCGCGAAGCTGCACGAGCTGGACGCCCAGGGCCGGGTGAATGCGGGCACGCGCGAGCGCTTCGGCCTCTTCCTCGTCGGGTGGCTGGGGGGCCCGCAACATTATATGGAGCGCCACGGCCACCCCCGGCTGCGCATGCGCCACGGCCACCTGCCGGTGGACACCGCCATGCGCGACGCGTGGGTGCGCAGCATGCAGAAGGCCCTGGACGCCCGGGGCATCACCGGCGGCCTGCGCCGCTTCCTCGACGCACGCTTCGCCCAGGTGGCCGACTTCCTCCGCAACACCGAGGGCTGAGACGGGGTTGCGGAAAAAGCACGACCGTTCTATAGATAGGTCATGCGCAAGGGCGAGCTCACCCATCAGACCATCCTGGAGACGGCCGTCCGGCTGGCCAGCCGGGTGGGGCTGCACGGGCTGAGCATCGGCGGGCTGGCGGAGGAGCTGAGCCTCTCCAAGAGCGGCCTGTTCGCGCACTTCAAGTCCAAGACGGAGCTCCAGGTGCAGGTGCTGGAGGCGGCCTCCGCCGTCTTCACCGAGCGCGTCATCCACCCGGCGCTGAGCAGGCCCCGCGGCGAGCCCCGCGTGCGGGCGCTCTTCGACGGCTGGCTGACGTGGGACCGCGACAAGTACCTGGAGGGGGGCTGCATCTTCGTGGCGGCGGCGGCGGAGCTGGACGACGCGCCCGGGCCCGCGCGGGACAAGCTGGTGCAGACGCAGCGGGACTGGCTGGACTGCCTGGCCCAGGCCGCGCGCATCGCCGTGGCAGAGGGGCACTTCCGCAAGGATTTGGACGTGGAGCAGTTCGCCCATGACGAGTACGCGGCGATGCTGGGCTTCCACCATGCCCTGCGCCTGATGAGAGACCCGCAGGCCGAGGCGCGCGCCCGCCGGGCCTTCGACGCGCTTGTCGCCGCCGCACGCAACCCCGCTTCCTGACTCTGCTTTTTGTCTCAAGTGTCCTTCGAGGAGGACCTCATCATGGCGGAAAATAGCACGAACGTTCGGACGAAACTGGCGCTGTGGGGCGTGAGGGCGACGGCGCGGAGCCTGGGGGCGGTGGCGCCGGGGCTGACGGCGGCGTGGGCGGAGCGGCTGTTCCTGACGCCCCGGCGGCCGCGGCGCTCGCGCACGGCGGAGGCGGTGCTGGCGAAGGGGCAGCAGCGGGTGCTGAAGGTGGAGGGCGAGAGGGTCGCGGTGTGGAGCTGGGGCGAGGGCCCGCGCGTGCTGCTGGTGCACGGGTGGAGTGGCTACGGCGGGCAGCTGACGGCCTTCGTGCAGCCGCTGGTGGACGCGGGCTTCTCGGTGGTGGCGTACGACGCGCAGGGGCACGGGGTGTCGTCGGGGCGGACCAGCTCGCTGCCGGAGATGGCGAGGCTGGTGGCGGCGGTGGGGCGGGCGACGGGCGGGCCGTACGCGGTGGTGGCGCACTCGTTCGGCGCGGCGGCGGCGGCGGTGGCGATGCGGGACGGGCTGAAGGTGGAGCGCGCGGTGTTCCTCTCGCCGGCGGCGGACCCTCGCGCCGGCATCCGGGCCTTCGCGAGCACGGTGGGGCTGTCGGAGGGCGTGTGGCAGCGGATGGCGGCGCGAATCGAGGCGCGCTTCGACATGCGGCTGAGGGATCTGGCGCTGCCGAACTTCGCGCCGCTGCTGGACGTGCCGCTGCGCATCTTCCACGACGTGGGCGACGGCGAGGTGCCGCTGGTGTCGGGCGAGGCGGTGGCGCGCGCCTGGCCGCGCGCGAAGCTCACCCGGACGGAGGGGCTGGGCCACTTCCGCATCCTCTACGCGCCAGAGGTGGTGGCCCCGGCGGCGCAGTTCCTCGCGGAGGGCCGGCCGAGCAACGCCTGGCCCGCGCCGGAGCTGCTGGCGTCCCTGGCACCCGCGCGCGCGCCGCTGCGCATGGTGCAGGGAGGCTGAGGCGACCCACGCCACACCTGTGGCCCGGACGCGGCAGCCGTCCGGTGGCGGATGAAAGGCTTACAGGGAGTGCGGTTTTTTCCCGCCTCCGTGGTAGACGGAGCGGGTCCCACCCTCACCCCCGAGCCTCTCCCATGACTGCTCTCTCCCGAAGCGTGCTCGCTCTCGCCGTCCTGTTCCTGTCCACCTCCGCGCAGGCGTCGGAGACGACGGTCTACGGGCGGAAGGTGCTCCGCGAGTGTGTCTATGCCCACGCCTACGAGGCGGAGGTGCAGCTGAACTACCTGAACTACTCCCTGCCGTGGGGCACCTCGGTGGAGCTCATCTACGGCTGGGGCGGGCAGTCGAACTCCGTCCCGTTCGACTGGGCCAACACGCAGACCGTCTCCGCGCCCGCCTCGGCGCCGTACACCTGGAGCGCGACGGTGCGCGCCATCACCGGCAGACGCACCGAGCCGCACTGGAACTACCAGCACGTCGACTTCGTCTGGCGGGTCATCATGCCCAACGGCTACACGTTCTACGAGAAGGGCAACGGCTCCACCTGGGGCTTCTACTCCGCCTCGCTGGAGACGGGCGTCATCCCGCCGTGCACGTCGGACGGCAACTTCGTCGGTCCCCTGTATCCGCTGACCTTCACGTCGATTGAGCGCTGGTAGCCGCCACGGCACGGCGGGCCGCCGGCTCAGCTGGCCTGTAGCGCCAGCGGCTTCTTCGGGCGCATCAGGCGGCCGGAGAGCTTCGCGACGAACTCGCGCGTGAAGAAGCGCGCGAGCAGCGTGGTGAAGGTGTTGCCCGTGCCCTGCACCACCGACGCGCGGTTGTCGCGGAACGCCCGGAGGCCGAGCCGCACCACGTCCTCCGGCTTCGCCTTGGCGCCCAGGGCCGCGGCCTCGCCCGCGCGCGCGAAGAAGGGCGTGTCGGTGGCCCCGGGGCACAGCGCCAGCACGCGCACGCCCCGGGAGCGGTACTCCTCCCAGAGCGCCTCGCTGAAGGACAGCACGAAGGCCTTGGTCGCCGCGTACACCGCCATGTACGGCACCGGCTGGAAGGCCGCCGTGGAAGCCACCTGAATCACCCCGCCCTGGCGCCGCTCCAGCATCGGCAGGAACAGGTGGGTCAGCTCCACGAGCGCGCCGACGTTGAGGTCCACCTGCTCGCGCTGCGTGCCCAGCGGCACCTCGGTGAAGGGGCCGTAGCTGGCGAAGCCGGCGTTGTTGATGAGCACGTCGACCTCGAGCCCCTTCGCCACCACCGCGTCGAAGACGCGCTTCGCCGCGCCGGGCTTCGTGAGGTCCTCGGCGATGACGTGGGCGCCGCCGAGCGCGTCGGCCAGCCAATGGAGCCTGTCGCGGCCGCGGGCCACCAGCACCAGCTTCGCGCCGCGCTGGCTCAGCTCCCGCGCGAAGGTCTCTCCGATGCCCATGGAGCCGCCTGTCACCACCACCGTCTTGCCCGCGAAGTCGAAGTCTTTCATGGCCCCAGGATGCGAGCCGGGCGGGTTTCCGGGAACAGGTATCCATGGCAAGCTGGTTTCCATCCATGCAAACCTCGACCGTGCCCACCTGGGATGACCTGCGCGTGCTGCTCGCGCTCCACCGGCACCGCAGCTTCCTGGCGGCGGGCCGGGCGCTGGGCATCTCCACGTCCACGGCGGCGCGGCGCATCGAGGCGCTGGAGGCCGCGCTGGGGCGCACGCTGGTGCACCGGGGCAGCCGGGGCACCTCGGTGGAGCCGGACGCGCTGGAGCTCGTCTCCCTGGCGGAGCAGCTCGAGCTCGGCCTCCAGGCCGTGCGCCGTGACGAGGGGGAGAGCCCGAGCTCGGGCACCGTGCGCGTCTCCATGGGCGAGGGCTTCGTGCGGCCGGTGACGCGGGTGCTGTCGGAGCTGCGCCGCAAGCACCCGGCGCTGCTGCTGGAGGTCATCTCGGAGGCTCGGCTCGTCGACCTGTCGCGCCGGGAGGCCGACATCGGGTTGCGCAAGGCGAAGTCGTCATCGCCGGTGCTGGTGGAGCGCGCGGTGGGGCGGCTGGAGTTCGGGCTGTATGCGTCCCAGGGCTACGTCGAGCGGCGGCTGCGCGGCGGGCGCCTGGAGGCGGGGGACTTCGAGCGGCACGACTTCGTGGGCTACGAGGGCGCGCTCGAGCGCTCACCGCAGATGACCTGGCTCATGCGGCACGGGGCGCGCCGCTTCCCGTTCCGCTCCAACTCCGACTTCGCGCTGGAGGAAGCCGTGGAGCAGGGCGAGGGCATCTGGGTGATGGCGGACGCGCAGGGGCGCACGCTGCCCGGGCTGGTGCGGCTCGACGTCGACCTGCCAATGCCTTCCATGCCGGTGTTCCTGGTGTTCCACAAGGACCTGCGCCAGGTGCCTCGCGTCCGCCTCGTCGTCAGTGCGCTCGAGGCGGCGCTGCGTCACGCACTGCGTTGAGCAGGCCTGCTGCCTTTGTCATCTGGCTTCACTCGAGGTCCGAATGTCTTTTGGGCATCAACACCGTGGCGTCCAGAGCGGAGCGGGGCGGCTCGACTTGACGGAGAGTGCGTGGCGGGATTTGATGGTTTCTCCAGGTACGACAGGTTTGCACTGTTCTGTGTAGCTGGAGAGCACGTCTCACTCACAAGGAGCAACCCATGAAGATCAAGACCCGTATCCGCGGTGGTCCGATTGATGCTGGTGGTGGACGTGGCTGCGGCGGCGGCATCATCCTCTCCGCCTAGCCAGCCGTGAGCTGAACCGGTCGCCAGCAGGCCCCGTACCGGCTGCTGGCGACTGTCGCAATGGATGTGGCGCCACGCCCACGGTCTGACACAGTGAGGACCTGCACGCCCGGTCGCAGCATGACCGAGCGTGTCGAAGTCCCACCCGTGGAACCCAGGAGCGTGTCCCCCATGCGAATTCCTCTCCCCCTCGTTGCTGCCTTCGTGGGTCTCGTCGTCTCGGTGTCGGGTTGCGGCGGTACGTACGAGCCCGAGCAGGCGCCGGTGACCGAGTCCGCCCCCGCCGAGGCGCAGCTCCCCGAGGCGCAGCTCCCCGAGGGCAGCGTCACGCAGCAGGCCATCTGTTCGCAGCTTTGGACGTGCAACTACAGCCAGTGGTACGGCACCGAGGCGAACTGCACGGCGGCCTGCGGCAGGTCCTGCACGCGCGACTACCGCTGTACCGGCACCTGCTTCTGTCCGTGAGCCAGCGCTGAAGGCGAGGCCGGGGGGGCGGTAGTCCCTCTCGGCCCCTTCTCCGCGCTCCGGAAAATGTGCGCCTGTAACACCCCGCCGGCCCGTGGGTCCAACTCCCAACCTGAACACGGGAGTTGGCACATGAAGAAGTTCGCTCAGAAGGTCGCGGTCGTCACCGGTGGCACCAGCGGAATCGGACTCGCCACGGCGCAGCAGCTCGCGGAGGAAGGGGCGAAGGTCGTCGTCTTCGCGCGCTCCGAGGAGGGCCTGGCCCAGGCCGTGAAGTCGCTCGGGCCGAACGCACACGGAGTGCGTGGAGATGTGACGCGTGTGGCGGACCTGGAGCGCCTGTTCCAGGAGACTCGCGAGCGCTTCGGTGGAATCGACGTCCTGTTCGCGAACGCGGCGGTGGTGAAGCTGGCGCCGATCTCCGGCACCTCCGACGCGCTGTTCGACGAGCTCGTCTCGGTGAACCTGAAGGGGACGTTCAACACGCTGCGGCTGGCCATCCCGCACCTCAATGCCGGCGCGTCGGTGGTGGTGACGACGTCCTGGCTCAATCGCATCGGCTTCGAGGGCTCGAGCGTGCTGAGCATGACGAAGGCGGCCCTGCGCTCGCTCGTCCGGGTGGCCGCCGCGGAGCTCGCTCCGAAGGGGATTCGCGTCAACGCGGTGTGCCCCGGCGCCTTCGAGACGCCGCTGTGGGGCAAGCTGGGCCTGCCCGCCGAGCAGCTCCAGGCCACGGGGGCGAGCATCACCGCCCAGATTCCGCTGAAGCGCTGGGGCCGTGCCGAGGAGCTTGCCCGCGCGGTGCTGTTCCTCGCGTCCCCCGATTCGTCGTATGTCACGGGCACGGAGCTCGAGGTCGATGGAGGCCTGCGCCAGGTATGACGTCGCGCGAAGACAATCCGTTTCTCCCCGGGTACGACACCGCCGACGACAGCCGCCTGGTGGCGCGCGCTGTCGACGGCAGCAAGGACGCGCTGCGCGAGCTGGTCGCGCGGCACCAGCCCTTCGTCTACAACCTGTCGCTGAAGATGTGCGGGCGGCCGGAGGACGCGGAAGACCTCACCCAGGAGGTCTTCGTGAAGGTCATCACGTCCCTGCAGACCTTCCGGGCGGAGAGTGCGTTCCGTACCTGGCTGTACCGCCTCACCGTCAACCATCTCTTGAAGAGCCGCCGGCGCGGGATGGAGGTGCTGGTGGACGACTTCGAGACCTACTTCGCCACCATCGCGGCGGCCCCGGACGAGTCGTTGAGCCCGCACGAGCTGCGGGACGCCAACCGCACGGTCGAGGAGCTGCGCATCCGCTGCACGACGGGCATGTTGATGTGCCTGGACCGTGAGCAGCGAATCACCTACGTGCTCGGAGAGCTGTTCGGGGTGGACCATCAGCTCGGCGGGGAGATTCTGGAAATCTCTCCGGGCAACTTCCGCGTCCGGCTCTCCCGGGCGCGCAAGGACCTGTACAGCTGGATGAACCAGCGCTGCGGGCTCGTCAACCTGGCCAACCCGTGCCGGTGCCACAAGAAGACCCGGAGCTATGTGCGCAGCGGCGCGGTGGACCCGGAGCACCTCGTGTTCAACACCGCCTACGTCGACAGAATCGAGGCGCTCACCCGCAGCGAGTCGTCACAGGTCATCGACACCGTCGAGCAGCTCCACCAGCGCGTCTTCCTGGAGCACCCGCTCCAGGTCAGCCGCGCGAAGGTGGTCGACGAAATCCTCCAGAACGACACCCTCCGCACCTTCTTCAGCATCTGACCAGGACGTGGCTGGAGCGTGTGGGGAAGCGGAGGCAGCGGGCCGCGACTTGACTCCCAGTACGCAACAGAGTTTCATTATTACTCCATGTCCGTCAGTCTTCACTGCTGGTGGGACTGGAACCCACGTCTCAATCCCTAGGAGCAGTCCATGAAGATCAAGACCCGTATCCGTGGTGGTCCAGTTCTTGGTGGTGGTGGGCGCGGCTGTGGCGGCGGCATCATCCTCTCCGCCTAGTCAGTCGTGAGCTGAGCCGGTCGCCAGCAGCCCGCATTCCGGCTGCTGGCGACTGTCACTCCAGCGCAGCACCCGCTCCCTTCCAGTGCCCTTGCCGCCACAGCGCCGGCATGGAGGCGCGGCAGGTCGAGCACCCTGTGGGAAATGGCCCCCCGGGCCCATGCGTACATGGGGGCATGCTCTCCCTCCGCAATCTGGTGAAGGTGTACCCGGGCCCCGTCTCCGCGCTCCGGGGCGTGGACCTGGACGTACCTCGCGGAATGTTCGGGCTGCTGGGCCCCAATGGCGCCGGCAAGTCCACGCTGATGAAGATTCTCGCGGGCCTGCTGGAGCCCACGTCCGGCAGCGTGACGCTGGACGGCATGGACATCGTCCGTCACCCGGAGGCGCTGCGCCCCCACCTGGGCTACCTGCCGCAGGAGTTTGGCTTCTATCCGTACCTCACGGGTGAGGCCATGCTGCTGTACCTCCTGAAGCTCAAGGGCGTCACCGCGCCGCAGGGGCTGAAGCAGCTGTGCGCGGAGCTGCTGGAGCGCGTCAACCTCACCTTCGCGGCGAAGCGGAAGGTGAAGGAGTACTCGGGCGGCATGCGGCAGCGGCTCGGCATCGCCCAGGCGCTGTCGGGCAACCCGAAGCTCATCATCGTGGACGAGCCCACCGCCGGCCTGGACCCGGAGGAGCGCCTGCGCTTCTACCGGCTGCTGGCCGAGGTGGCCCACGAGCGCACCGTGCTGCTGTCCACGCACATCGTCGAGGACGTGGCCATGCTGTGCCCGCGCTTCGCCGTCATCCGCCAGGGCCGGGTGATGGCGATTACGTCCCCTACCGAGGCCAAGGCCGCTATCGCCGGCACCATCTTCGAGGGCACCGCGTCCACGGAGGAGCTGGGCGAGCTGCAGCGCACCCGCCGCGTCACCCAGGCCGTCCTCTTCGAGGGCCGCAACCGCGTGCGCATCCACGAGCCGGGCGGCGCCGTGCCCCCGGGCTTCGAGCGGGTGACGCCCACGCTGGAGGACGCCTACCTCCTGCTGATGAAGGACACGGCCGCCCCCGCGGAGGGCCAGGCGTCCTTCCGCGAGGTGGCGCGATGAAGGCCCGCCGGCTGGGCACCGTGGTGCGCACGGAGCTGGCGCACCAGGTGCGCCGCCCGCTGTTCGTCATCCTGTTGCTCATCACCTTCCTGGTGGTCTGGGGGCTCTCCTCGGGCAACGTCACCATCGAGTCCGGCGCCAGCCAGGTGGGCGGGCAGAAGGCCTGGGTGACGAGCGAGTTCGCCGTCTCGCAGACGCTCATCTTCCTCACCTTCCTCCTCTTCTCCTTCTTCGTCTCGGTGGGCGCCGGCATGGGCGTCATCGCCGACGACGAGCACCGGGTGGGCCCCATCCTCCACACCACGCCGCTGACGCCGCGCGAGTACGTGTGGGGCAAGTTCCTGGCGGTGCTGGCCGCGTATGGCCTGGCGCTCGTGGCGCTGGTGGCCTTCCTGATGTTCTTCCACCACGTGGTGCCGGCCGGGGAGAACGCGGAGTACCGCGGCCCCTTCTCGCTGCTGAACTACATGCGGCCCGCGCTCTTCTTCGGCGTGCCACTGCTGGTCTTCACCGCGGGCACGGCCTTCACGGTGGGCGAGCTGACGCGGCGGCCGGTGCTCGTCTACTTCCTGCCCGTGGTGATGCTGTTCGTCTGCGCCTTCTTCCTGTGGGACTGGTCGCCTGGGTGGCTGGACCCGAAGGTGAACCGGCTCCTCATGGCGCTGGAGCCCGCGGGGCTGCGCTGGCTGAGCGAGACGTGGGTGAAGGTGGACCGGGGCGTGGACTTCTACAACTCGGGCCGCGTGGGGCTGGACGCGCTCTTCGTCCTCAGCCGGCTGGGCTTCATCGCGGTGGGCCTGGGCGGCGTCGCGCTCAGCGCGCGCCACGTGGCCAACGGCCTGAGGGGCGCGCCGGTGCGGGCCGCGAAGGGGAAGACGCTGGCGGACGCGCCCCCTGCCACGCCCCTGGGGACGGTGCGCGAGGAGGCCCCGCTGGCCTCGCTGCGCATGGGCGTGCGTCCGCCGGGGCCGCTGACCGGGCTGTGGCAGGTGGCGAGGGTGGAGGTCCGGGGGCTGCTGTCACAGCCGGGGCTCTACCTCTTCGTGCCCATCATCCTGCTGCAGACGGTGGTGCAG
Source organism: Pyxidicoccus xibeiensis (assembly GCF_024198175.1). NCBI lineage: Bacteria > Pseudomonadati > Myxococcota > Myxococcia > Myxococcales > Myxococcaceae > Pyxidicoccus > Pyxidicoccus xibeiensis. Next base: position 1,106,123 of record NZ_JAJVKV010000001.1, on the reverse strand, counting down.
TCGCTCAACGCGGTGGGCGCCTTCGAGACGCCGCTGCTGGCCTCGCCGGGACACTTCGCGGTGCGGAGCATGGGGCAGGTGTCCACGCTCGTCTGCCTGCTGCTCATGTTCTACACGGTGGAGTCCCTGGAGCGCGAGCGCGCCTTCGGCTTCGCGCCCATCCATGACGCCACGCCGGTGCGCACGCTGTCGGTGCTGCTGGGCAAGGCGCTCGCGAACAGCCTGGTGGGTGTGGCCATCCTCTCGGCGGTGGGGCTGGCGGCGGTGCTGGTGCAGCTGGCGCAGGGGCAGGTGCCGCTGGCGCTGGGGCCCTTCCTCATCGTCTGGGGCCTGCTGCTGCTGCCCACCTTCGTGCTGTGGACGTGCTTCGTGCTGGCGGCGCGCGCGGTGGCGGGCGGGCGGTTCGGCGCGTACGGGCTGGGACTGGCGGCGCTGTGCCTCACGGGCTTCGCGGCGATTCGCGGTGAGCTCACCTGGGCGACGAACTGGCCGCTGTGGGGCTCGGTGAAGTGGTCGGACCTGGGGCCGCTGGAGCTGGACCGGACGGCGCTCGTGCTCAACCGGGTGGGCGCGCTGGGCCTGGCCGCCTTCTTCGCCGCGCTGGCGGTGCGGCTGGATGGACGGCGGGCGCCGGACTCGGTGAGCACGCTGGAGCGGCTAAAGCCCGCGGGGCTGCTGCGCGGGGCGTGGCGGATGGCGCCGTGGGCGGTGGTGCCGGCGGTGGCGCTCATCGGCGCGGCGGTGCAGGTGGGGCAGGGCTGGCAGGGAGACGCGGCGAAGAAGCGCGCGAAGGAGTACTGGCAGAAGAACCTGGCCACGTGGAAGGACGCGCCGCAGCCGGCGATTCAGGGCGTGGACCTGGACGTGGAGCTGGAGCCGGAGCGCGGGACGTTCCGCACGCGGGGCACGTACACGCTGGTGAACCGGCACGCGAAGCCGCTGATGGCCTTCGCCCTCACGGGTGGCGACCACTGGGAGGATGTGCGCTGGACGGTGGACGGACAGGAGGCCACGCCGGAGGACCGCTCGCGGCTGTATGTCTTCCGGCCGCCCGCGCCGCTGCAGCCGGGAGCGGTGCTGCGCGTGGGCTTCGACTTCCACGGCCGCTTCCCCCGGGGCGCGACGAAGGACGGCGGGGACGTGGAGGAGTTCATCCTGCCCTCGGGCGTGGTGCTGACGTCGTTCGGCCCCAGCTTCGCGCCGGTGATGGGCTACCAGGAGGACATCGGCATCGACGAGAAGGAGAACAAGTACGAGCCGAGGGTGTACCCGGACGACTACTACCTGGGCCCCACCGAGCCGGCCTGGGGCACGGGCACGCCCTTCACCACGCGCATCCGGGTGACGGGCCCGGCGGAGTACACGCTCAACTCGGTGGGAGTCCTGGAGCGCGACGAGGTGAAGGACGGCCGTCGCGTGAGTGTGTGGAAGAGCGACCACCCGGTGAGCATGTTCAACATCGTCGCGGGGCGCTGGGCGGTGCTGAAGGGCGAGGGCACCGCCGTCTTCCACCACCCCGCGCACGGCTACAACGTGGAGCAGATGCGGCGCGGCCTGGACGCGGCCCGCCGGTACTACTCGGAGTGGTTCTACCCCTATCCGTGGAAGGAGCTGCGGCTGTCCGAGTTCCCCGGCCTGGACACGTACGCGCAGGGCTTCGCCACCAACATCACCTTCTCGGAGAGCATCGGCTTCCTCACGAAGAGCACGCCGAAGGCGAACGCGGTGCTGCTGATTACCGCGCACGAGGCGGCGCACCAGTGGTGGGGCAACCTGCTCATCCCCGGCAAGGGGCCCGGCGGCGAGGTGCTGTCCGAGGGCACGTCGCACTATGCGTCGTTGAAGCTGATTGAGCAGCTCGAAGGGCCCGCGGTGCGGATGGAGATCGCGAAGCGGCTGGAGGAGCGCTACGGCAAGAACCGGCGCGTGGACGGGGAACAGCCGCTGGTGAAGCTGGACAACACGCGCGAGGGCGACAACACCGTCCTCTACGACAAGGGCGGCTGGGTGTTCTGGATGATGGAGGACCTGCTGGGCCGCGAGGCGATGCACGCGGGCATCCAGGCCTTCCTGCGCCAGTACATGAACGACGCCGACCACCCGGTGCTGCAGGACTTCACCGCCGCGCTGCGCCCCTTCGCGAAGGACCCTGCCGCCTACGACGCCTTCGTGCGGCAGTGGTTCCACGAGGTGCACGTGCCGGAGTACCGGCTGTCCGCCGCGAGCGTGAGTCAGGAGGGCCAGGAGTGGGTGACCACCGTGACGGTGGAGAACGCGGGCAGCGGGCGCATGCCGGTGGAGGTGGCGGCGGTGAAGGGCGAGCGCTTCCCGGAGCGAGGCGAGGAGGAGGCCGCGAAGGGGCCGGCCCAGCCGTCACCGGACTACCGCGAGGCGCGGGCGAAGGTGGTGCTCGGGCCCGGGGAGAAGACACAGGTGACGGTGCGCGCGGGCTTCGCTCCCGAGCGGTGGGTGGTGGACCCGGACGTGCGCGTGCTGCAGCTGCGGCGTGAGGCCGCCGTGCTGAAGCTGTGACGGAGCAGGCCCGCACCACGGTGTGCTCTCCGTGGAGCGGGCTGTCATGGCGCGCTAGCGCAGGGCGGCCTGGCGCGCTCGCTCCAGGAGGCTGTTGGTGCCGGTGGCGGTGAGCGCCGCCTCGTGGGTGCCGGGGAGGGACGCGGCCGTGCGCGTGCCGTTCAGCTCGTAGCGGATGCCGACGCCAGACGTCCTGCCATCACAGGTCACCTCGATGGCTCCCGCGACGCTCAGCTCGAGCGCCCCGGCATCACCCCGGAGGCCGTTGCCCTGGGTGAAGACCAGCTCGGACGTGCACTCCTCCACGGGAGGGAGAGGGCAGGCGGTCTCGATGATGAGGAAGGACGTCTCGCCCGTCATCGTTGCGCGGGGACCGCAGCCCAGCGAGCTGAAGGACAGGCGCAGCGCCTTGTTGTTGGCGTTCGTGTCGCTGGAGATTCGCACCATGTCCTCGATGGGCTCCTCGGAGGTCTCCGTGGCCGCCTCGAGGGTCATGGTGCCCGTGACGTCATACTTCCCGGTCACGTTCGGGCGCAGGTCCTCCCCCGGGCGGCCGTTGTTCGGGGGGCCCTCATTGTCCTCGCTGCCACCGCATGCAGTGAGCGCGGAAACCAACAGGGCAGCCAGCACACGGGAACGCAGCATTGTCGAAGACCTCGCCCATGGGGTTGACGCGCCCGCTTCAAGGCTCGCATCCGCGCAAGGGGATGTGAGGGATTGCGCCGCGCGTCATGTGGCTTTCCACGGAGTCCGACGGCCCGATGGCCCGCTTATTCAAAGCTGCCAAGGTGGCAGGGCAGCCCCGGTACGACTGTGACACGGTGGCAATCGCAGACCGCACGGGCCGTATGTCTCTCTCGGAAGCGGCGATGTGCACGCGGGTTGCAGAGAGGCCGCGCGCATCTGGATGGCCGCGTCCATTCACTCTCGCTCCAGGGGGAGCTCTCACCCATGAATCACCTCCACACGTCATTGCTGACCGCTGCGCTGCTGTTCACTTCCGCCAGTGCAGCCGAGGAGTACGGGCCTCCGCCCGTCGAGCCGCCGAGGGCGCATCGGACCCTCCTGGGGATGTCCATCACCGCGCTCCAGTACGGCGAGCTGTCGCTGGAGGGGGAGCGCGTCGTGAGCCCGCGCGTGTCCGTGGCGCTGGGGCTGCGGGCGGGGCTCAGCAGCCTGAGCGTGCGGGCCAGCAGTGAATTTGCCGGAGGGGACAATGACCAGCTCCGCACCATGCTGGGCGTCGCCCCGGCGGCCCGTTTCTTCCTGACCGGGAGCGCGCCGGAGGGGCTGTGGCTTTCTCCGCGGCTGGAGGCCACCCGCGAGTGGGTGGATTACAAGGCCAGCGAGGAGGGGGCCTGGAATTTCGAGTCGACGGAGAGCGCGTGGAGCTTCGGCGGGGCCGCGCTCGTGGGCTACACCACCATCGTGGGACGCGGGCTGGCCATCCAGGGGGGCGTGGGCCTCGCCGCGGTGCACGAGCGCAACCGGCGTACGCTCCTGACCCTTCCGTCCCGAGGGACGGAAGGGGCGTCGTCCGAGGTCGAGACCCGGAACCGGTCCTGGAGCGTGGGCCCGCGCATGGACGTGTCCGTGGGCTGGGCCTTCTGAGCGCTCTTCCGCCGCGTCACCGTCACACGGGCAGGTAGCGCGGGCCGCCGTGGCGCCGCGTGGGGAGCCGGGGCCTCCGGCCACCCTGCCGCCGAGCGGGGCGCTGGGGCGTGTGCCGCCTGCGAGCCCCCGGACGCAGCGGCAGGTCCGCGAGCGCCTTCACGTCCGTCACCAGCCCCAGCGCGGCCAGCGCGCGCACCGCCCACCAGCCCGGGTCCGGCTGCCGCCAGCCGCGCCCCATCTGCGCCGAGCCCGGGTACGCGTGGTGGTTGTTGTGCCACGCCTCGCCCATGCTCACGAGCGCCAGCCAGCCCGCGTTGCGGCCCTGCTCCGCGCAGCCAGGCAGCTCGTAGGGTTGGTCGCCCTCAACGTGGCTCACGTAGTGGACGCCCCAGAACCCGTCCTGCGTGAGCACCAGCCGCACCAGCACGCCCCAGACCACCCAGTCCACGCCGCCAATGACATACAGCGCCAGCGCGAGCGGCACCTGGAGCCACAGCCCGGCGCGCTCCAGGGCGCGGAAGAACGGGTCCTCCAGCACGCGCGGCGGCACCGGCGGGTACACGGCCTCGTCGCGCGCGTGCCACGTGTAGAAGAGGGCGTACGTCATGACGCGCGCGAAGCCGTCGCGGTAGCCGAAGTACGGCGGGCAGTCGGCCTCGGGCTGGTTCTGGTGGAAGTCGCGCAGGTGGTGCATGCGGCTCATGCCGATGACGCCGCCCAGGCCGGCGAGCGCACCCAGGAGCGCCAGCGTCCGCTCCACCGCGAGCGGGGCGCGGAAGGCACCGTGGATGAGCCCGCGGTGGATGCCCACCGACACGCCCAGGCACATCGTCACTCCCGTCAGCACGGCGAACACCGCCACCCCGCTCCACGAGAAGAAGAGTGCGCCCCCCACCAGCGCGCCCAGGTGCAGCAGGCTCCAGCGCAGCACCTTGCTCCCATCCAGCTTCGCCTCGCCCCACCGTGTGTCCATGCCCCGCTCCTTCCGGAGAGGGGCCATCGCAAGCGCCCTGCCAACGGAGGACGGGCCTGATTTCGCGTGCTTGCGCGGGCACGCGGGTGCAGGTGTCAACGCCGTTCACAGCGCGCAGTCCACGGCGTGGACGTCAGCGCTCCAGTCCCACCTCCACCCCGGGAGCCCACGTCCACCGGCGGCGTCCGTCCACGCGCACGCCGTCCAAATCGAGGCCCACGGCCCCGCGCAGCGCGAAGTCCCCCGCCTTCCAGCGCAGCCCCGTCGCCGCCCGCGCGGTGAGCCCGGCCGCGTCGCCCTCTCGCCGACCTGGCTTGTTCACCACGAGCAGCAGCCAGCCCGCGCCCACCTCCGCGAACGGCGCCAGCGCGCCACGGCCTCCCACACCGCCCAGCGCAAGCACGGATACGCGCTGGAGCGTGGCCGTGTCCACCCACGCATCCGGGGTCAGCGAGTAGCTCGCTCGCACGCCCCAACGTGACGGGCCCACGGGCCCCGGAGCACGCCAGGAGAGCGCCAGCCCCCGTGCAACGCCGCGTCCGTCCAGCGGCGCGGCGCCCAGGGTGAGGCCCACGTCCAGGCCGAGGGCGCGTGCCACGCCGGGAAGCTCGGTGGCCGGCGGCGGCGCGGAGAAGTCCACGGCCGGCACACCCGCGGAGGTGACATAGCCTTCGTAGAAGTCGCGGCCGAAGGGCAGGGCGAAGAGGCCCTGGAGGAGGCTCTCCTCGGCGGCCCCCCGGCGAGCCACCTCGGGAGGCCGGGGCTCTGGCAGCCGCGAGGCCTCCAGGTCCGCGCGGCGCACGCGTGCCTCGCCGCCCGGCATGCGCAGCCAGTACGCGTCGCGCTCGGGCAGGGCCAGCACCAGCGGCTCGCCCGCCGTGCGGTGCGCGTCCACGAGCCGGACGCCCAGCGTGTCCTCCACGGAGATGCGCGCCCCCGCGCCGCTCGCGGGGAGCTTCAGGCGGGGCCCCTCGGGCGCGGGGCCCACCAGCGCGCGCGTGGGGCTGAGCGCGGGTGGGAAGGTGCGCACGGTCAGCCGGGCCCGGGGAGACTTCACGCCGCGGATGGCCGAGGCGACGAAGGCGTCCAGCTCGCTGTACTCCACCCGCCCGTCGGCGTTGACGTCCGCGCCGCCGAGCAGCGCCGAGCGCGCCGCGTGGCTGAAGACTCCGGCGCGCAGGCGGGACCACTCGTGCGTCTCGCCCTCGTCGCTCTCCGCGAAGACGGCGCCCACGCGCGGGTGGCCGGCGAGCCGCTCCTGCTCCAGGGCACGCCGCAGCCGGCGCAGCACCAGCGGGTCTCCTCCGCGGCTGCCCACCACGCCCGCCGCGTGGCAGGCATCGACGAGCAGGTGTACGTAGTCGGCGTCCAGCCGCTCCACCACGCGCGTGTACAGCCCATCCTGGTCCAGCTGGCCGTCGGCGAGGGTGAGGTACGCGCGGCCCGCCTCGCCCGTGCGGCCATGGCCCACGTAGACGAAGAGGAAGTCCACCGCGCGTCCCGCCGCCCGGTCCGCGGCGTTGCGCCGGGAGAGGGTGGACACCGCCTCGTCCAGCGCGGCGACGGTGGGGGCACGCACGCCGTTCAGCCGCTCGCGCTCCAGCTCCTCGGTGTCCGCGTCCGGCACGGTGAGCAGCACCACGTCCACACCCAGGCGCCGCAGCGTCTCCGCCCAGCGCACGCCGTCATCGTCCGCGTAGCGCAGCGGAGGCATGCCGGGCGCATCGCTGCCGTTGTAGGCCACCACCAGCGCCCGCCGCACTCCGGGCACACCCGTCGCTGGCTCCGCGAGGACGGGCCCGCACAGCAGCCCGAGGAGGAGGACGGACGGCAGGCCGTGAGGACGGAAGCTCACGGTGCCGCCTCCACGCGCACGCGGTGCTGGACGCGGACCGCGCCCTCCGTGGGTTCGCCCCGGGCGGCGGAGAGCGCCGCCTGCGCGCTGGTGGCGAAGACGGTGGTGACCTCCACCTCACCGGAGGCGGGCAGGCGGGGTGTGACGTCCAGCGCGGCCTCCGCGCCCGGTGGGCCCTTCACCTCGAAGGGGCCTTCCACGCGCGTGCCTTCCGGCGTGCGCACCACCACCGCCGCATGCGTGAGGGGCGGGCGTGCTCCCGCGGCGAAGGCCAGCGCCGCGCCGGACGGACAGGCGCCCTCTCCCTTCACCTCACGGAGTGCCGACTCCTCGGGCACGCAGAACAGTCGCAGCACCGCGGTGGTGCTGCCCTCGCCACGCGGAGCGATCCACTCCGCTTCATGGGGAGGCGCCAGCGCGGGAGTGTCGCCCTCGCCACGCGGCTCCACCCGCGCCTCCTGTCCGGGCACGGCCAGCAGGAACAGCGCGCAGCCCGCCACGGCCACCAGCGCCCAGGCCCGGCCCATGCCCTCCCAGTCCCGCGCGTCCACTCCGCGGCTCATGCGAAGCCACTCGCGGCAGTGGTCCCCGGCGCGTGTCAGCCAGCCTCCCATGCCCCGCGCGTCCACTCCGCGGCTCAGGCGAAGCCACTCGCGGCAGGGGGCCCCGGCTCGTGCCAGCCAGGCGTGGAGCCCGCCCCGTGCCGGCGCGAAGCCTCCTGCCGCCGCGAGCAGCGCGGGAGTCAGGCCGAGCGCCGCGACGGACTCCAGCTCCGAGGCCGTGGGCTCCAGCAGCGAGTCCTGCGAGAGGACGCGCCGCATGTGCACCACGCGCTCGTAGCGGGGGCCGCACCGGGCGCAGCCGCGAGCGTGGCGCAGCACCCGGCTCCACTGCCCTGACGGCAGGGAGCCCGAAGCGGCGAGGGAGGCCAGCTGACGGTCGACGTGCGAGGTGAACAGGGGCATGGGCATCTCCCTTCAAGGCACGAAGTGGGGAAAGAGGAGGGCGAGCGCCGACGCGATGACGGCCTCGGAGGGAAGGGCGCCGGGCTCATCGGAGGTCAGCCAGCCCTCGGCGGACAGGAAGTCGAGCAGCGCGCGCCGCAGCTTCGCCTCGCGCGTCCGGGCCTCCTGCCGCGACAGGCCCAGCGCCGCGCCCGAGCGCTCCTGGGACAGCCCTTGTACGAATCTCAGGTCCGCGAAGCGGCGGCCCGCGTCGTCGAGGCCGTCGAGGAACCGCCGCACCAGCGCGCGCGTCTCGGACTCCAGGGCGCGGTCCTCGGGGCTGGGGCCGTCGGTGGCCAGCCGCTCCACCAGGGGCGCGTCGTCCAGCGGAACGGCCTCACGCGCGATGCGGCCCGCCGCGCGCAGCACATCCACGGCGGCCTGCCGGGCCATGGCGTTGAGCCAGGCTTCATACGGTCGCACGCCGTCGTAGTCCCGGCGCGCCTGCTCGCGGAACGCGCGCACGAAGGTCTCCTGGTGCGCGGCCTCCAGGTCGAGCGGCCCGACGCGCGCGAAGCCCGCCGGCCCTCGCGCCACATGGGTGCGCGACAGGAAGCGGGCCACATGGGCGGAGTAGCCCTGGTACACGCGCGCCAGTGCCGCGGGCTCTCCCCGGCGGAACGCGTCCAGCAGCACCGTGTCATCCGGCAGCAGCGACATCCCATCCTCCCTCTAGGGTGCTTCGAGCCCCTCCACCGTCACCGGCGACGCGCGGTCCGTCTGCGAGCCGTCCCCCAGCTGTCCCGAGGCATTGCCGCCCCAGCACGCCACGCGGCCGTCCCGCAGCACGGCGCAGGTGCTCGTCATTCCGGCGGCCACGTCCACGGCCTCGTCCGCGAGTCCCGCCACGCGCACGGGCGCGGCCCGGTGCAGGCGCGTCCCGTCGCCGAGCTGCCCGGCCTGGTTCTGCCCCCAGCAGCGCACGCCGCCGTCCGGCCCCACCGCGCAGGTGAAGGCCCAGCCCGCGCGCACCTGCCGCACGCCCGGGGGCAGGCCCACGGGCCGCACCGGCGTGACGCTGTCCAGCGCGGTGTCGTCGCCCAGCGCCCCCGTCACGTTGGAGCCCCAGCACGCCACGTCCCCGTCGCCCACGCGCGCGCACGTATGGCCGCCGCCCGAGGCGAGCGCCCGTGCGGGCCCCGTCAGTCCGTCCACGCGCACCGGGCCGGAGGAGAGTCCCACGCCGCGCTGTCCGTCCCCCAGCTCGCCGGAGGTGTTGCTGCCCCAGCACCAGGCCTCGCCGGCGGCGGTGGACGCGCAGGTATGGGTGGCGCCGGCGGTGAGGGCGGTGAGGTTGGCGGGCAGGCCCTGCACGAGGACGGCGCGCGTGCTGTGTGTCTCGGTGCCGCCTCCGAGCTGCAGCCGGTCGTTCGCGCCCCAGCACGTCACCTGTCCTCCCGCGTGCAGCGCGCACGCGTGGGCCTGCCCCGTGGCCACCGCCACCACGTTGGCGCCGAGGCCGGGCACCTCCACCGGCTCCAGCGCGGGCAGCGTGTCCCCGGTGCCGAGCTGGCCGCGCGAGTTGTCACCCCAGCAGCGCACCGTGCCGCCCTCCAGCACCGCGCAGGTGTGCTGGTCTCCGGCGCTCACCGCGAGCACGCCCGAGCCCAGCCCGCGCGCGTCGACGGCGGTGGGGCGCAGCGCGCGGGTGCCATCGCCCACCAGGCCGGTGCCGCCCCAGCAGCGCACGCCGCCCGTCTCCAGCAGGGCACATGCATGCTGGCTGCCCACCGTCACCTTCCGCGCCAGCCCGCGCTGCTCGGAGGGGGCGCACGCGGAGGCCGCCACGCCGGGTGAGCACTCCAGGTCCGTGGCACCGCGGATGGGCTCGAGACAGGCACAGCACAGCAGCGGGACGAGCAGGTGCCAGGGAAGGCGCTTCATGCGGAAGTGCTCCAGGTTCCACGGAGACGAGGACCGCGGGCGCCACGGCGGAGGGAGACCGTGGCGCCCGCTTCGGGACGGCGGGAAGAGGCTACGGAGCCACCGGCTGCAGGGTGATGGCCGCCCACGGCGAGACGCTGGTGTCCACCGCCACCAGCCGGAAGGACGCCTCGTTCTCTCCCGTCGTGGGCGACAGCGCGCCCGCGGCCACCGCGAAGAGGCCCTTGCCGATGAAGGGCGTGGTGTCGAGGTCGAAGCGGGCCACCGGCGCGCGGTTGCTCGCGGCGGCCGCGGCCACGCCCACCTGGGCCTGCACGGCCGGCAGCTCCAGCCCCTCGGCCGCGGAGGCCTGCCGGTAGGGCACGTCGTTGAAGGCCGCGTTGGCCGGCACCAGCCCGTTGTCCAGCGGCGCCACGTCCACCTCGGGTGCGTCCGGCGAGGCGTGCACCACGCGCAGCCTCAGGCTGTCATTGTCCTGCGCGAAGCCGTCGGCGAAGGCCAGCAGCTCGAAGGTGGACGTCGCCGGGTCGCCCGCGGCGGGGGACAGGAAGCCCGCGGCCACGACGAGGTAGCGCTCTCCGGCCGCGAGCGCGGGCGTCCCGTCGGTACCGGCGGGGCTGCCGGCCGGACGCGTGGCGCCGGACGCATGCGCGAAGACGTCGAGCGTGTACGTGCCCGGCGGCACCTGGATGGGCTTGGACAGCTCACCGAAGCTCAGGTCGTCCACCAGCTGGGAGGTGCCCACGAAGATGTCCACGGGGGGCGCGTCCGGCGAGCCGTGCAGCGCGTAGACGACGGGGTTCTGGCGGATGAGGCCCACGCCGGCCGCGAGCAGGCCGAAGCCGTTGGCCGCGCTGGGCTTCGCGGAGAGCTGGCCGGTGGCGATGACGAACACCTCGCCGCGCGAGGGCAGCGCGGGGATGGTGAAGGCCGTCACCTTGTTGCCGCCCGCGAGCACGCCCACCTGGAAGGACTGGCCCGCGGGCAGGTCCACGCCGGCGGCGCCGGTGTCCTGGAAGCGCTGCAGGCCCGGCACCTCGGAGGAGCCGTCATCGCCCACGTCCAGCGCCACGGTGGGAGCATCCGCGCCCGCGTGGACGATGCGCACGCGCGCCCGGCCGTCCGCCGGAGCGCCGAAGCCCTCGGCCAGCGGCAGCACGCGGAAGGACTGCGCGTTGTCGGTGGCGCCCAGCAGGCCCGCCGCCAGCGCGCTCACGCTGGCATTGGCGCCCAGCGTCAGCGGGCCGGTGGAGTACACGGGCGCCGAGCTCGCCGCCGCGCCGGCCGCGCGCACCTGCACGTTGTAGGTGCCCGCGGGCACGGAGGCGTAGCTCGTCGTGTCGCCGTACTTCACGTTGGTGAACAGTGGCGTCGCCTGGCCCTCGGCGTAGATGTCCACCGCGGGTGCACCGGGCGATGCGTGGATGACGCGCAGCCTCGCGGTGTCGGTGGCCGGCGGGTCGATGGGCGTCTCGTCGTCGTCGTCACCGCAGCCCGCGGACAGCGTGGACATCGAGGCGGCCAGCGCCGCCACCAGGACCCGATTCCTCCAGAAGCTCCTCGGCATGTTCCTCTCCCATGGTCGAAGGCCACCACCTCCGAGCGAGGTGGGGCGCGTCGTCGCCCGCCCTTACGAAAAGAGGCCCCGGACCTGGTTGATGGGCCGCTTCGTTTCTTCCGCGGCTCCCGTACGCGCCGGCCCCGGAAACGTTTCCCGGGCTCGCGCGTAGGTCATGGAGTGTCGCGCAGTCGGCACGCGCGAGCCCGCGGACCCCGCCCCTGCCGTGGCCCGCGACGGGACGCGTGTGTCTGGCGCTGGCCGCGCTGCTAGCTTGCGCGCCCATGAACCTCGCAACCCTTCCCCTCATCGTGTCACTGCTCACGGCGCAGGCACCCGCTCCGGCCAGGGCTCCGCCGCCGGCCGCGACGGCCGCGCCCTCGAAGGTGGCTGGCATCGCGCCGCTGCCCGGCCAGCCGAACCTCTGGGTGAGCAACGTGCCGGCGGTGCCGCCGGAGCTGCGCCAGCGGCTGGACCAGTACCTGGAGGCCCGCTCCGCGTCGCTTTCGGACGTGAGTGGCGATGGCAAGCAGATGCTCATCTCCACGCGCTTCGCGGACACCAACCAGCTCCACGTGGTGGAGATGCCCATGGGGGCGCGCACGCAGCTCACCTTCACGGACGAGCCCATCAACCAGGCGAAGTTCCACCCCGGCAACCCGCAGGTCGTCTACTACCTGCAGGACAAGGGCGGCGGTGAGTTCTTCCAGGTGTTCAAGCTGGACCGGCGCACGGGCCGCTCGGAGCTGCTGACGGACGGAAAGAGCCGGCATGAGAATCTGCGCGTGTCCCAGGATGGCCGCTGGCTCACGTACGGCGGCACGGGGCGCAACGGCAAGGACACGGACGTGTACGTGGCGCCCACCAGCGACCCGCGCCAGGCCCGCCGCGTCACCGAGGCGGAGGGCAGCTGGTATCCGGTGGACTTCTCGCGGGATGGCTCGAAGCTGCTGGTGCGCCAGTTCCGCGCGACGGACGACGCGGACCTGCACGTGGTGGACGTGAAGACGGGCGAGCGCCGCCAGCTCACTCCCAAGGAGGGCAAGGGCAGCGTCGACGCCGCCCTCTTCACGCACGACGGGCAGGGCGTATATCTGGTGACGGACCGCTACAGCGACTTCGCCGAGCTGTACCGGCTGGAGCTGGCGAAGGCGCCGTACACCGCGGCGCCGCCGTCGCTGACGAAGTCGGTGAAGTGGAACGTCACGGACGTCGCGCTGTCGGCGGACGGCCGCCGGCTGGCGGTGGCCACCAACGAGGACGGCTATGTGCGGCTGTCGCTGCTGGACACGCGCACGCAGGCGCTGTCGCCGCTGGACATCCCGAAGGGCGTGGCGTTCGGCATGGAGTTCCCGCACCAGCGCTCGGACATGCTGGCCTTCGCGATGGGCGACGCGCGCTCGCCCATGGACGTGTGGACGGTGGACCTCAAGAGCCGCAAGCCCACGCGGTGGACGCGCTCGGAGGTGGGCGGCATCGACCCGAGCCTCTTCACGGAGCCGGAGCTGGTGCGCTACCCGTCCACGGACGGCGTGAAGGTACCGGCCTTCCTGCTCAAGCCGAAGGGGCGCACGGGGAAGGTGCCCGTGGTCATCGTCTTCCACGGCGGGCCCGAGGCGCAGAGCCTGCCCACCTTCAGCAACTTCGCGCAGTTCCTCGTCACGGAGCTGGGCATGGCGGTGCTGGTGCCCAACGTGCGGGGCTCGGATGGGTACGGCAAGGCGTACCGGGCAATGGATGACGGAGTGAAGCGCGAGCAGAGCCTGGCGGACATCGGCGCGTCGCTGGACTTCATCGCCTCGCAGCCGGACCTGGATGCGTCGCGGGTGGGCGTCTATGGCGGCTCGTACGGCGGCTACATGACGCTGGCGGCGGCGGCCTTGTTCCCGGAGCGCATCAAGGCGGCGGTGGACGTGGTGGGCATCTCCTCGCTGGCCACGTTCCTCCAGAATACGCAGGCGTACCGGCGGGACCTGCGCCGCGCGGAGTACGGTGACGAGCGCGACGCGGAGGTGCGCAAGGTGCAGGAGCGCATCTCTCCGCTCAACTCGGTGGAGAAGATTCGCGCGGCGCTCTACGTGCAGCAGGGGGCCAATGACCCGCGCGTGCCGCAGTCGGAGGCGGAGCAGGTGGTCCAGGCGGTGCGCAAGCGGGCCCCGGACGTCTGGTACATGCTGGCCACGGACGAGGGCCACGGCTTCCAGAAGAAGGACAACCGCGACTACGCGCAGATGACGGCGCTGATGTTCTTCGAGAAGCACCTGGGCACGCCGCGCCCGCAGGGCGGTGGGGCGTCGGGCTCGAAGTAACGGCTGGCCGCCCCCCGGGGCAGGCAGGCGGGCGTGGGTGGGATGGCGCACCCCGGGAGGAGTGATTCCCGGGGGTTGGCGCCCTTCGGGTGTCGTCCCGGTATGTGGTGCGCAGACTGACGTTATGAGTCCCGGAGCTGCAAAAACCGGGAGTGGAGGTCTTCGTATGAAGCGCTTTCTGATGCCGTTGCGCCGGGGTGTGCTGGTGGCGGGGGTGTTGCTGGGGGTCGGGGCCGCGGTGTCGGCACCCCGTCGGGAGGACGCCATCAACCTGCGGATTGCTCGCGAGCAGTTCAACCTGGTGATGACGCCGGAGGCCGTCACGGGAGCGGACTTCCAGGTCTCGCGTGCGCCGGGCGAGCTGCGGGGCCGGACGTACCTGGGCAGCTTCAACCTGGCGCTGAAGCCCGGCGAGGTGACGGGCGCGCTGGGTGGCGCGTCGGTGAACCTGAAGGTGACGAAGGAAGGCGACGCGCTGGTCGCCAAGGGCGGCTTCGGCGGGCGCCCGGTGGACCTGAAGCTGAGCCCGGGTGAGCTGAAGGTCTACGTGCGCGACTGCACGTACCGGCTGAAGGCGCAGGAGGACAGCCGCTTCTACGTGGGCAAGCGCAGCTGCGACGTGGCGTCCACGCCGCCCTCCGAGGTGTGGCTGCCGGACGAGTTCCAGGCCGCCAGCGCCGAGGAGAAGGCCGTCATCCTGCTGCTCGCGCTGTAGTCGCCGTCCCGGGAGGACTCCTCGACTCCTCATCCTGGGAGGAGTCCTCTGCCATATGACGTAGCGTGGGGCGGATGCGCCTCACGTCTCTCACGAAGACCGGTGCGGTCCTGTGCATGCTCCTCGTGTGCGCGTGCGCCGCGGACCCGGCCCTGACCGAAGAGCGCACCGCGCCCTTGGCCCTGGGTGATGAGGGCGCTGCCGAGGCCGCGGACCTGGGCTTCACGCGCGACGGATGGCCGGAGCGACTGGAGCGGGATGAGGCCGCGCTTGGACAGGCACGTCGGGCCGAGGCCGAGCGTGTGGTGCGTGAGCTCTGGGACCTCGCGGCTGCACGGGCCACGCCCGGAGAGGCCTGGCGGTTCGAGTACCAGTCCCAGGGCGGGGCGCTGACGCTCCTGGCCTTCCGCCGCCTGTCCGAGGGACGCAGTCACGCCGCGCCGGATGCGACGTGGAGCGCCTTCGAGCGGAAGCTGGGGAGCGGCTTGCCCACGCTGCTGGGTGAGAAGCCCAAGCGTGTCATCTTCACGCTGGAGCGTGAGGCGCACGACTGGGATGTCGACCTGGAGGCGGATGCTGGGGAAGTGCTCCCCCTGGCGCGAACGCTGCCGGTCGTCCTCTCGCGAGCCCCTGAGCCGGTCTGGTCCCAGGCGCTGCATCAGGCGCGGACGCTGCTGCGCACGGCGCCACGGGGGCCAGGCGGAGCGGGGAGCCTGGAGGCACGAGCCCACTACGAGGGCGTGGCGCTCACCTGGCTCGAGTTCGCTGGATGGACAGGAACCCGGCGTGAAGGCGCGGCGCGTGTGGACGCGGAGGAGGACTCCGTTGCTTACGTCGCGGACGCGCTGCTGCCCTTCTCCCACGGGCTGGGCACACGCACGGTGGCGCTGAAGCTGGAGGGCGCGCATCGGCACGGCGAGCCGCGGGCGCGCTGGCGCGTGACGGAGGCCCGAACGCTGGAGCCGCCCGCTCCACCCAGGGCGGTGGAGGACTTCGCGCGTGAGTACCGGGCAATGCACGAGTCCATCCTGCGGGACTGGCGCACGGAGGTGGTCGGCAGCGCGAAGCTGGCGGGCGCCTGGAGCTTCGAGCAGCTCGCGCACTGGCTCGTGGGTGGGCTGGTGGTGAAGGGAGCGCTGCGGCTGTTCGGAGTCGCGGCGCCGACGGTGGTCTCGGTGCTGTCGAAGGGCGGCAAGCAGTCGGTGCAGTGGTTCAGGACGGTGCTGCTGCGCACGCCCGCGGTGGAGCGGGAGGCGCTTCAGCGGCTATGGACGAAGGTGGAGGTGCAGGGGCTCGCGTCGCTCAGTCACGCGGAGAGGGCGGAGCTGCAGTCCTTGCTGGGGAAGGTCGAGTCACGCCTGCGAGCGCCATTGAGGGAGAAGTACGTGAAGGACAAGCTGCGCGAGTGGGCGCGTAGGGAGTATTTCGAAACGCATCGTCCAGGGCTGGCGATGGAGCTTGGACCGGAGCGGTTGAGCACGTACCAGGTCCATCATCACCACCCGCTCGAATACGCCCATCTCTTCCCGGAGCGGAACATCAATGCCGCGGAGAACCTCGTAGGCATGGCGGACGAAGTGCACGAGAGCGTCAATGCCATCTGGGAGCTTGTGAGAAAGTCACCCGGCGGCGTCTCCGCCCGGCAGGCGGAGGCTGTCGTGGGCATCATCAACACGCACTACGGGCGGTGGTTCCATGCTGTGTACGACGCCAGCAAGTCTTCCCGGGCCTTGCTGGCGGCGGAGCAGCTTGCGCTGCGGGACGTGAGACGGTTGTTGGGAATGTGAGCCGGCACGCATGCCGGGAGGAGCGGAAGCTTGATGCAGGTGGACATCCAGCTCGTGGGGCTCGAGCGCCTGATACGGGTCTGTCGTGAGCACGGATTTCCCGCCCGGCTCGAGCCCGCCATCACCCAGGCACCGGCCGTGGGTGAGGAACTGCTCGGTGGTCAGCTCGACCTGGAGCTCGCGGCATTCCAGACGCGCTTCGAGAAGGCCACGCTGGCGGACCTCATGGTCTACAGCAGGGGGACGGAGCCGGACGGAATTCTCAGGGTGAACGAGATGATGCGGCGAAGGGGAAGAGAACCGTTTCCCTCATGCGTCCTCTTCGCGCAGGTGCCTGGCTTCGCGTACTACTTCGGAGCCGTGCCGGCGCTGGCGGATGCCAGGGGTGTGCAACCCGTGCTCTACATCGACAACCACGATGAGCGCTGCATCGTGCCCGTCGCCTCCAGTGTCGACCACCTCTTCGGCACCTATGCCCGCTTCCTTGAAACGCTGGAGGAGCGACCGGAATACGTCCCAGGCGAATACAGCAGCGCGACGTTCCCCTTCGCGGTCCCCGACCTCGTCGCGGAGGACACTGCCCTCCTGAGGCTGCTGGAGGCCGGACGCTTCGACGGGCTGGTGAGCATGGACGCGGAGAGCCAGGACTGGCTCCAGCGCGTCCTCACCCCCGGGCGCGGGGCAGCTCCACGGTGAAGGTGGAGCCCACGCCGGGCTCGCTGCTCACGACGATGCGGCCCCCCATGGCCTCGACAATCCGCCGGGCAATCCACAGCCCCAGCCCGAAGCCGCCGTAGTTGCGCTCGGACACGGCGCGCTCGAAGCGGTGGAAGAGGCGCGGCAGGTGCTCCGCCGCGATGCCGATGCCCCCATCGCGCACGTCCAGCCGCACGCGCTCGTCCGTGAAGGACAGCTCCACGTGCACGGGGTTGCCGCGGCCGTACTTCACCGCGTTGGACAGGAGGTTGGTGAGCACCTGGTCCAGCCGCGGCCGGTCCCACAGCCCCGTGGCCTCTGGCGGCAGCACCAGCGCCAGCGGCGTCTCCGTGCGCGTCAGCTCCGGCTCGAAGCGCTCGGCCACCTCGCGCACCAGGGCGCTCAAATCCAGCGGCTCGTGCCGCAGCTCCAGCCGCCCCGCGCTGATGCGTGACACGTCCAGCAGCTCGTCGATGAGCTGCGCCTGCCGCTTCACCTGGCGCCCCACCACCTCCAGGCCCCGGCGCAGCCGCTCCGGAGGCACGCCCCCGGGCAGCCGCTCCAGCCCCGCCTGCAGGCTCTGCACCTGGAGCTGCAGCGTGGTGATGGGCGTCTTCAGCTCGTGGCTGGCGATGGAGAGGAACTCCTCGCGCAGGCGGATGGCCTGCCGCGCCTCCCGGTACAGCCGCGCGTTGTCGATGGCGAGCGCCGCCCGGCGGGCCAGCTCCAGCGCCAGGTCCTCCGCGTCATACGGGCGCCGCGAGGAGACGAAGGTGAGCGCCCCCAGCGTCTGTCCCCGGACCTGGAGCGGCACGCACAGCCACGCGCAGACCGCGTCCCGCGCGTCCGGGCGCACGCACTCGGGCGCGTCCGGCCCCACGCCCGTGCGCAGCTCCGGCAGGCCGGAGGCCATGACTCGCGCCACCACCGCCAGGCCCGGGGCCGGAGGACTCCCCGGCGCGCGGCAGCAGCCCGCGTCCGCGAACGCCGTGGCCACGCACCGCGGCCCGTCCGCGTCGTCCGCCAGGAACACGCCACACGCCTCGGCGTAGGCCGGCACGGCCAGGTGCGCCACGCGCTCCAGCGTCTCGTCCTGCTCCAGGCTGGAGGCGAGCACCTCCCCCGCCTCCGCCAGGAAGCGCTGGGCCCGCTCCCCGCGCACGCGCGCGGAGATGTCCACGACGACGCTCAGGCACTGCACCGGACCGCCCGGGGGCTGCACCCGCGCCGTCCACAGCGCCACCGGCACGGCCGAGCCATCGCGCCGCTGCCGCTGCGTCTCCACGCCCGACAGCCCGTCGCCTCGCGCCACCACCTCCAGGTTGCGGCGGAACTCCGCCCGCCGCTCCTCGGGCACCGCCGGCAGGAACCGGCCGAGCACCTCGTCCGCCGTCCACCCGAAGACCCGCTCGGCGGCGGGATTCCACAGCCGCACCGTGCCATCCAGGTCCAGCAGCATGATGGCCGCGGGCGAGGCCTGGATGATGGCCGCCAGCCGCTGGTTGGCTTCCGCCAGCGCCAGCCTCGCGCGCTGCTCCTGCTCCAGCAGCCGCGCCCGCGCCAGCGCCTGGGCCGCGTGGTGGGCGAGCAGCTCGAGGAAGGCGCGCTCGTCCGCGGCGAAGGCATGAGGCTCGGAGAAGGCGAACATCAGCGTCCCCAGCACCTGCCCGTCCACCCGCAGGGGCAGCCACACCGAAGAGGGCGCCGGCCGCTCCGGCATGAGGCCGCGCAGCACGGCGGCCACCGGGAAGCGGGTGGGCAGCGCGTCCGGCGTCTCCAGCCACACGGGCCGCGCCTCGCGGATGGCCTCGGTGATGGGCGTGTGCGCGTCCAGGGGCATGCTCCCGCACGCCTCGGCCATGCTCCGGACGTCGTAGCCCGTGCTGCGCAGCAGCCGCGCATGCGTGTCCCCGGCCTCCACCCGCCACAGCCCGCCGCCCCGCGCCCCCACCCCGCGGTCGACAACGACTTCCGCCGCGTCCTCCTCGGAGAGCACCTGGGACAGCTCCGCCGTCACGCGCTGCAGCCGCGCCAGCCGGTCTGCGGCCACCTCCGCCGCCTGCCGGGCCCGCCGCTCCGCCGCGTACGCCCGCGCCACGTCCAGCGTCAGCGCGGCGCGGTCCGCCAGCTCGCGCAGCAGCACCCGCTCGCCCGCGTCGAGGGGACGGCCCTCCACCCGCTCCCAGACGGTGAGCGTCCCCAGCTCACCTCCCCGCACGTGCAGGGGCAGCACGAGCGCGGGGGCCGCGCGCGCTCCAACCTCCGGCGGCACCCCGGCCTCGCCCGTGCGCGCCTCCCGTGTGCCGAGGGACTCCACCCGGAGCCGGGCCTCCGGCGAGGCCTCGGCCGTGGCCACGGTGTGCAGCCACTGGCCGTCCTCGGACAGCAGCCGCAGCGCACAGGCCGAGCCCAGCAGGGGTACCACCAGCCCGCACAGCCGCTCCATGACGATGGGAGGCTCCAGGCTGACGTCCGCCAGCACGCGCGACGCCTCGGCCAGCAGCGCCAGTCGCTCCTCCACTCCGGGAAGCAGCGCTCCCGGGTCTGGTGCTTCGTTGTTCCGGACGGGTACCGCCGCCATGGTCATCACGCCCTCTTCTTGGCGGCGGAGCATGGCCGCGGGGGCATGGCACCGTCGGACGATTCCCCGACTCCGCCACCTGGAGGACAATCCTTCAGGCCGCGGAGTCCCCGGTGCGCACGGGCCGTGTGGGGAGGGTGGATGCGTACATGGAGGTGTATGTGGGCGCCCGGACGTTGGAAAACGGGAGCGGGCTGTTGCATCAGTTGCTCACGTCCGGCGTTCGGCTAAAGCGGGGGGCGTGAAACCCACCACGACGGGAGTCCCGGGCGGCGAAGCGGCTCGCGCGGCCCCGGACAGCTTCAAGCGTACGGCGCTGCTGGCCCTCGGGGCCCTGGGCATCGTCTACGGCGACATCGGGACGAGCCCTCTCTACGCGCTGCGCGAGTGCTTCAACGGCCCCCACGGGGTCAGCCCCACCCCGGCCAACGTGCTGGGCGTGCTGTCGCTCATCTTCTGGTCGCTCATCATCGTGGTCTCGGTGAAGTACCTCATCTTCGTGATGCGGGCGGACAACCGGGGCGAGGGCGGCATCCTCGCGCTGATGGCGCTGGCCATGCAGCGGCCCCGGGGCCAGACGCACCACGCGCGGCCCGTCCTGATGACGCTCGGCATCTTCGGGGCGGCGCTGCTGTACGGCGACGGGATGATTACCCCGGCCATCACCGTGCTCAGCGCGGTGGAGGGCCTCAACGTGGCCACCCCCGTCTTCGAGCGCTACGTCGTCCCCATCACCCTGGTCATCATCCTCATCATCTTCCTGGTGCAGCGGCACGGGACGGCGGGCATCGCCGCGGTCTTCGGCCCCGTGATGTGCCTGTGGTTCACAACCCTGGGCGTGCTGGGCTTCAAGGAGCTCTTGCACAACCCGGCGGTGCTGTGGGCGCTGTCGCCGCATCACGGCGCGGAGTTCTTCCTGCGCAATGGCACCCATGGCTTCCTGGTGCTGGGCGCGGTGTTCCTGGTGGTGACGGGCGGCGAGGCGCTCTACGCGGACATGGGCCACTTCGGGTGGACGCCCATCAAGCGCGCGTGGTTCGCGCTGGTGCTGCCGGGGCTGACGCTCAACTACCTGGGCCAGGGGGCGCTGCTCTTGAGGGACCCGAGCGCGGCGCGCAATCCCTTCTACCTGCTGGCGCCGGACTGGGCGCTCTACCCGCTGGTGGCGCTGGCCACGGCGGCGGGCATCA
Organism: Pyxidicoccus xibeiensis; assembly: GCF_024198175.1. NCBI lineage: Bacteria > Pseudomonadati > Myxococcota > Myxococcia > Myxococcales > Myxococcaceae > Pyxidicoccus > Pyxidicoccus xibeiensis. The sequence goes on along the minus strand of NZ_JAJVKV010000001.1, from coordinate 1,085,425 downwards.
TCGCCTCGCAGACGCTCATCTCCGGGGCGTTCTCCATTACGCGCCAGGCCATGCAGCTGGGCTACAGCCCGCGCATGGAGGTGGTGCACACGTCGGCGGAGGAGATGGGGCAGATATACCTGCCGGGCATCAACTGGGTGCTGCTGGTGGGCGTGGTGGCGCTGGTGCTGGGCTTCCGCTCGTCCAGCGCGCTGGCGTCGGCGTACGGCATCGCGGCGGTGACGACCATGGCCATCACCACCATCCTGGCCTACGTGGTGGCGCGCGAGCGCTGGGGCGTGAGCCGGGCGGTGGCGCTGCCGGTGGCGGGGCTGTTCCTGGTGGTGGACCTGTCGTTCTTCTCGGCCAACACGGTGAAGATCGTCAACGGCGGGTGGCTGCCGCTGCTGCTGGCGCTCATGATTTTCACCCTGATGACGACGTGGAAGCGCGGGCGCGAAATCCTCGCGGCCAAGCTGCGCGCGGCGAGCATCCCGCTGAAGGAGCTGCTGGGCAGCTTCGGGGACCACCCGCCGGTGCGGGTGCCGGGCACGGCCATCTTCATGACGGGCAACGCGGAGGGCACGCCGCCGGCGCTCTTGCACAACCTGAAGCACAACAAGGTGCTGCACGAGCAGGTGGTGCTGCTGACGATTGTCCCGGAAGAGGTGCCGCACGTGCCGGGCGAGGAGCGGGTGGAGGTGGAGCCGCTGGAGCAGGGCTTCGTGCGCGTGGTGGCCCGCTACGGCTTCATGGAGAACCCGGGCATCCCGGACATCTTGAAGCGCTGCCGTGAGAAGGGGCTCCAGTTCCAGCTGATGGGCACGAGCTTCTTCCTGGGCCGGGAGACGCTGATTCCGACGAAGAAGCCGGGCATGGCGGTGTGGCGCGAGGCGCTCTTCGCCTGGATGAGCCGCAACGCGCGCAGCGCCACGGCCTACTTCCGGATTCCGCCCAACCGCGTGGTGGAGCTGGGCAGCCAGGTCGAGCTGTGACGTGGTGGCCCTCTCCCTCCGGGGGAGGGCTTGGGTGAGAGACGCAATATCAGCCGGAGCCGCACGGCATGTACCTGAGCAGGATCCAGATTGAGAACATCCGGGGCTTCCGCTCGGGGGACTTCAAGGTCGACCTCGACTTGAGCAGACCTGATGGGAGATTCGCCGGGTGGACCGTGCTCGCTGGACGGAATGGCTCTGGCAAGTCATCTTTGCTCAAGTCGATGGCTCTTGCTGTGGCAGGGCCCGGTACAAGCCAGTCACTGCAACAAAGTATGGTCGGGTGGTTGAGAGCTGATACGAAGACAGCTCTTATAGCGGCTGCTCTGGTGGCAGACCCCGTATGTGATTTAGGTCACGGGACCGATACCCCTCCCCAGGCAATCAGCAGTAACCTCTTCCTGCTCCGTTCTGAGCATGGGCCCGAGCCCCGGCTCATCTTCAAGAACCTCGTTGAACATGCCAGGGTGCTGAAACAAGACGAGGGCCCATGGTCCCTGAACCCACGGGGCTGGTTCATGGCAGGTTATGGACCCCACCGGCGCTTGTCGGGACATGCCACCGATGCTCAGCGACTGATGGTGGGCCCCGCGAGACTCGCGAGGCTCGTCAGCCTGTTTCGTGAGGACGCCTCGCTCATCGAAAGCATCCAATGGCTCAAGGACCTCCATCTCCGACGCCTGGAGAAGCGTGAAGGTGCCGAGGAACTCCTGGAAAGCGTCCTGGACCTGCTCGATGACGGGCTCTTGCCAGACTCCACGAAGATCTCCCGGTTCGATGCGGACGGTCTGTGGGTGACCCAGGGAGGAAGCACACTTCCCCTCTCGGACTTGAGCGACGGCTATCGAACGGTGGCCGCGCTCGTCATGGACCTGGCCCGGCATCTCCATGAGGCTTATCGGGAATTCAAGCTGGAGCCCGCCAAGCCAGCTCGGCCAGGACTGAAATGGCAGGTGTCCTATCCGGGCGTCGTGCTCATCGACGAGGTCGAGCTGCACCTGCACGTATCCTGGCAGCGTCGCATCGGCTTCTGGCTCAAGCGGCACTTCCCCAACATCCAGTTCATCGTCACCACGCACAGTCCGTTCGTCTGCCAGGCCGCAGACCCCAGGGGCCTCATCCGCCTGCCAGCTCCCAGCGAGAATCGCACCGCCGGGCACGTGTCCGGCGAGCTGTTCCGCACCGTCGTCAATGGCACCGTGGACGAAGCCGTGCTCACGGAGCTCTTCGGCCTGGAGCACGTCCACTCAGAAGAATCCGAGAAGCTGCGCACGCGGGTTGCAGAACTCGAGGTCCGCGTCATGGACGGCGAAGCCACCCAGGAGGAACGTGCGGAATTCGAGCGCTTGTCGGCTCAGCTTCCGGACACCGGAAGCTCTCTGGTGGACCGTGCCGTCCGGAGCCTCGGACTCGATAAATGAGGAAGCTGGAGCGTAAGCCGCTCAGTACGACGGCTGGGAAGTTCCTCGAAGGACGGACCCAGCAGGTGCTCGCCGCAGAGGACCGCGCCGCGGAAGCGCAGCGCCTGTGGAAGCAGCGCGGCAGCGACTTCGACGAGATTCGCGCGACTCTCGGCGCGATGGCCCCGGGCCGTCAGCGCTGCATGTACTGCGAGGACAACGCGGGAACGGACATCGAGCACTTCTGGCCGAAATCGAGCTACCCACAGAAGGCCTTCACCTGGCTCAACTACCTCCTTGCGTGTAGCGGCTGTAACAGCAACTTCAAGCGCGATCAGTTCCCGCTGGATGATGCCGGCAGGCCTCTCCTCATCGACCCGACAGCGGAAGAGCCTCAAGAGCATCTCGCGCTGTCCGCGACCACGGGGATGTTCACCTCGCGAACACCAAAAGGGCAGAAGAGCATCGAGGTCTTCGAACTGAATCGCGATGTCCTGGAGCAGGGCCGATATGACGCCTGGGGCGCTATCGAATCATTCCTGATTACCTACGAAGATGCCTGTGTGCGCGGTGATGTGAATCGCGCGGAAAGGGTCAGGCAGTGGGTGCGCAGGTATCCCTTCTCGAGCGTCTTCGTCTGGTTCCTTCGCTATGCGACGCGTCCCGACGCGGGAAGCGTCATCGACGCGCGGTGTCTTGCCGTGCTGGACAAGTACCCCGACATCCAGCACTGGCTGTGACTCAAAGTTCCGGCTTGCGCCCCGCGGGACGGGCACGCGACGCTGCCCGCGCTCGGGTGGGAGCCGTAGCGCAGCGGTTGTCGCGCCGCCCTGCCAGGGCGGAGGACGCCGGTTCGCCTCCCGCCGGTCTCCGTCCGGGCACCTCGCTCACACGCTCCGCGGACGGGTGGATGGCGGATGAAGAAGGACGAGCCAGTGCCGGAGCCGACGCCGGACGACGTGGCCCGGTGCCTGGACGTGCTGCGCGCGGTGGCCCTGCTCCCGGATGACCATCTGGTGCGCCTCACGGTGGAGCACGCCGCCACCCAGGTCCAGCGCGGCATGAAGAAGCGCCTGCGCCGGGAGCGCAGCCGCGCCACCAGTGAGGCGGACCGCACCGCCGTGCAGTCCCTTCAGGCCCGGCACCGCCGCATGGAGGAGGAGGGCTTCTCCCCACCGCTGGACGGCGCGGACGCCGCCGCCCGCGTGTGCGAGCCCCTCCTCCAGGGCCTCCAGGGACGTCCGGTGTACGGCCGCTTCCTCGAGGACTTCCGCGAGGTGCCCTGGTAGGTCCCGGGCCCTGGCGGGGGCTTCGTGTGCTTTCCCGCCGACACACGCCCAAACACCTGGATTCACTCGCGGACACTTGGGAGCCCCCGGGGTGGACCTCGCCCCAGGCTCGGCTTGACTTGCCGCGTCGTGGAGTCCATCTCCGCGTCCCCGGAGCTGCCTCCGCCACCCGGATTTCACGCTGAAATTGCGTGGCAGACGGAAAATTACCGCGAAGAGGCAACAATCGGGGCGTCGGGCCGAGAATATTTCTGGGATACAGAAAATTTCTGTACCCAACGAAAGCCTGCTCGGGTAGAAGGCGAGCAGGTGTCCCCCGACACCCTCTGTCCGATTCGAGGTCAGCCCCATGCTCGACACCCCGTCCTACACCGCCGCCTCCTCGCTCATCGGCCCTGGCGCTGCCACCGCCCCCTGGTCGCAGTCGCAGGAGCCCCTCCGGTCGCTTCAGGGGCTGGCGCCGCACACGGTGCTGACGGCCGCGGAGCTGTACCCGCGCATCTGCGTGCGCGATCCGTACTTCGCGCTGAAGGACGTGACGGTGATGGGGGAGGGCGAGGTGGTGGCGCGCATTCCGGTGCAGCAGGACCCGGACGCGGAAGCCGGCCCCATCAGCCTGGCGGAGTCGGGGCGTCACCTGGCCATCCTCGGCTCGTGCGCGTCCGCGCTGATGACGCCGAAGGACGGCCAGCACTTCTACCTGGCGTGCGGCGCGCGCGGGCAGTGGCTGCGCAAGGAGCCGATGGCGCGCTCCACGGAGCTGATGTGGGGCCTGGCCCGCGCGCAGTTCACCGGCAAGCGCACCGCCACCGCGCAGACGCTGCTGTCGCTGGAGGACGGCACGCCGCTGTTCCGCCTGGAGGTGGACTACAACGTGCTGTCGGCCGCCGCCTTCACGCGCCTGTTCGGCGAGGCCCGGGTGGACATGCGCAGCGAGCCGCGCCGCGACGACGGCGTGCAGCGCACCCCCGAGGAGTGGGCGAAGCTGCGGCAGAACCCGTACAGCAAGCCGCTGGCCCTGCGGGACTGGCGCCCGGACGGCGACTCCCTCAGCGCCACGCTGGGGCCGGTGACGCCGGAGATGTGCAAGGGCCACTTCGCCCTGCACCCGGTGATGCCGGTGGCCATTGTCGCCAGCGGGATGACGCGCGTGGCCACCACGCTGCTGCGCCGGCTGGAGGGGGCGCCCTGGGCGCGCTGCCTCGCCAAGAATGTGCGCCTGTCCGCGGACAGCCTCGCGTTCGCCGGCCAGACGGTGACGTTCGGCGCCGTGCGCCGCTCGCACGAGGGCGACGAGCACACCTTCAGCTGCCAGGCCTCGGTGGGCGAGCGCGTGGTGGCGGAGCTCGACGTCACCTTCACCCGCGTCGACTGACGCTCACTCCCACTGGATGTCGTAGTCCACGCGGTCCACGCCGTGGGCGCGGGCCTTCGCGGTGCCCTTGAGCCCCAGCACCTTGAGCGCTCCGGTGAGGATGCCCTCGTGGTACGCGGGCGGCAGCATGTCCCGGCGCACGCGCAGCGTGCCGGACTTGGGGCCGGTGGTGACGTACTCCCGGCTGCCGTACGTGACGGCCGCGCTGTAGCCCATCTGCGCCCCCGCGAAGAGCTTCTGCGGATCTCCCCGGGAGATGATGCCGAAGATGAGCATGCCCGGGCCGGTGGAGTAGCGCGTCACGCCCGTCTCGCCGCATGCGTGGTACACGGCGTCCTCCGGCCCCACCGTGTCCTCCAGCACGTCCGCCGCGCGGTACAGCAGCGTCAGGAACTGCTGCACGGGGTAGGTGCGCAGGTCCGAGAAGTCCGCGGCCAGCTCGCCCACGCGCACCGCCTCCAGCGCGGCCGCGCCGCCGTGCTTCTGGACGAGGTTGAACACCGTCTTGAAGAACAGCCCGCGCACGCAGTCGCCGGGCTGCGCGGCGGCGATGCGGGTTGCCAGCTCGGCCTTGTTGGACGGCATGACTCCACTCCTGCTCCCGCCCGCGGCCCCCGGGGGAGCGCGAGCTTAGCCGGGGACTCCAATCCTCACACCTCGTCGAGCAGCACCGGTGCGAACTTCGCCGCGTCACACGACGCCAGCACATAGCGCACGCCCGCGCGCTCTCCGGTGAAGCCCGCGGCGATTCCCTCCGCGTGCAGGTGCCCGTACACGCACACCTTCGGCGCGAAGGCTTCGATGGGCTCGCTGAACGCGGTGGCCCGCTGGTTGGCGTACACCGGCGGGAAGTGCACCGCCACCACCCGCACCAGCGGTGTGGGGCTGGCCGCCTCCTTCTTCTTCGCGTCCTCCATGGACGTCGTCAGCCGGCGCGTCTCGCGCTCCACGTAGCCCAGGTCCGCGGGCTCGTCGCCCATCTCCCCGCCGGGCATGGGCGGAGCCTCGGGCGCCGTCCACAGCCGGCTGCCGGCAATCACCCACGGCCCCATGACGACGGCGCTGTTGTGGAGGAAGCCCTCCAGCGTGCGGAACGGCTCCAGCAGCTTGCGCAGCTTGGACGCCGAGTCTCCCCACCAGTAGTCGTGGTTGCCGCGCACCAGCACCTTGCGCCCCGGCCGCGCGTCCAGCCACGCCAGGTCCTCCATCACCTCGTGCGCCCGAGTGGCCCAGGAGATGTCGCCCGCGACGATGACCACGTCCTCCGGCCGCACCTTCTCGTCCCAGGCCCGCTGCAGCGGGAGCGGGTGCTCGTTCCACCCGAAGCGGTGCATGTCCTTCTGCCGCGTGGAGGGCAGGTGGGTGTCGCCAATCCCGAAGAGCCGCATGTCCCTCCTCATAGCGGAAGCCCTCGCCCCTGTCGGCACCGCCGCGCCTCCCGGCATGCACCCCGGCGCAGCAGTCAACGCTTCCGTCCGGCCTTACGCCAAAAAGCGGGAGTCACAAGAATTAAGGTAAATTTAGTTTACGTTTTGAGTGTCTCGAAATGCGTCACTGCGACACCGGTTGGCCACGGCCACGCTCCAGGCGGGGCGCTTCCGGGCACGAAGCGCTGTGATTCCAGTGGCTTGACATGGGGGGTGGGGCTGGACGGCGGCGGAATTCTTGACTCGTGAGTGGAGCATGCATGCTCCACATTTTGTCCTGGGTTGCGGGGTCTTCCAGGGAGCGCGGGGTTGGCACGCATGCTGCTCAAGGGCCGCCCCTGCGCCGCTCCCGAAGGTGGGGGCGGACCGTGGAGCTGCTGCTGTCCCCCCTCGAAGGAGTTCCCATGTCGTTCTTCCGTAAGACGTTCGCGGCGACCGCCGCGGCCATGGCCCTGGCTTCCTGCGGCCCCCAGCCGGAGGCTCCGGCTCCCGAGGCGCCCCCGGCCTCGGAGACGCCCGCCACCGGCGCCCAGGACGCGGCCGGCACGCTGGCCGACGCGGCCCGCCGCACCCCCAACCCGCTGGACGCGCTGTTCGCCCAGGCCGCCGGTGAGTTCAACGTCCCGGTCAACCTGCTCAAGGCCATCTCCTACGCGGAGACGCGCTGGGAGCACGTCAAGGGTGAGGAGGAGTTCGCCGGCCGTCCCGCCGCGCACGGCCTGCTGGGCCTGCGGGGCGCGCACATCGACCAGGGCGCCGCGCTGATTGGCGCCTCCGCGGATGACGTCCGTGGCACGCCGCTGCAGAACCTGCGCGCGGGCGCCGCGCTGCTGTCGAAGTACGCCGACGAGGCGGGCATCGACCGCGCGGACCTGGGCGCGTGGGCCCCGGTGGCCGTCCGCCTGACGGACATCTCCGACCCGGACATCCAGGCGCACTACATCCACAACACCGTGTACGCCGCGCTGCGCGAGGGCGCGGGCGCCTTCACCCCCGAGGGCAAGGTCGCCGTCTCCCTGGAGCCCGTCGAGGTGGAGGCGAAGTTCGTCCTCCCGAAGCTGCAGGCCTTCGCGGCTGGCCCGGACTACGCGGCCTCCATCTGGCGGCCGTCGCCCAACTACAACGCGCGCCCCGCCGGCACCAACGTGTCGATGATCATCATCCACACCTGTGAGGGTGGCTACGCGGGCTGCTGGGGCTGGCTGGCCAACTCCGCCTCCGGCGTGAGCGCGCACTACGTGGTGAACGAGAGCGGCAGCGAGATTTCGCAGCTCGTGCGCGAGTCCGACCGCGCCTGGCACGTGGGCGCCAGCTACAGCTGCAGCCTCAACGGCAGCGTGGACTGCGGCCTCAACGGCACGTCGGTGAACCACTTCTCCGTCGGCATCGAGCACGGCGGCTTCGCCAGCCAGGCGTCGTTCCCCGCCGGCCAGATTGAGTCCTCGGCCAAGCTGTCCTGCGACATCAGCAAGGGCCAGGGCATCACCCGCGACAGCTACCACATCGTCGCGCACGGCCGCCTGCAGCCGGCCACCCGCACGGACCCGGGCCCGAACTGGCCGTGGAGCCGGTACATCGCCCGCATCAAGGAGCTGTGCGGTGACGGTGGCACGCCGACGAGCGGCATCGTCGTCGACAGCAACAACGCCAACAACAACGCCGCCAACGCGCGCTTCACGCTGAGCGGCGCCTGGTCCGAGGGCACCAGCGCCGGCTACTACGGCAGCGGCTACTACTTCGCCGCCACCGAGGCCGTCTCCGCGCCGGCCACGTTCGAGTTCTACCTGCCCGCGGCGGCCACGAAGACCATCGACGCCTGGTGGGTTGCCGGCACCAACCGCTCCCCGACGGCGCCCTTCATCGTCACCACCTCCGGTGGCAACGTGACGGTGAACGTGAACCAGCAGGTCAACGGCGGCCGGTGGAACACGCTGGGCACCTGGAGCTTCCCGGCCGGCTGGAACCGCGTGCAGCTGAGCCGCTGGACGGGCGCCGGCTACGTCGTCATGGCGGACGCCATCCAGGTCCGCTGAGATGACGATGCGGGGCCTCGAACGGATGAAGCGTTCCTGGCCGTGGCGGGCGCGGCTGTTCGCCGCGCTCGCCGTGCTCGGTGTCGGATGCTCCGGCCGGTGTGGCGGAGCGTCTGGCACCGGGTCGCTGTCGAGGGAAGAGGTCCGCGCCATTCCGGGCGCGGTGGTCTTCCTGTCGGAGCGGGCGGGGCAGAAGGATGTGTGGCGGGTCGAGCCGGACGGGAAGGAGACGCAGCTCACACGCGGTGAGGAGGACGACTACCCCGGACCGCCGTCGCCGGATGGGAAGTCCCTGCTGGTCATCGCGGCGCGCGAGGAGGGCGGGCTCCACTTCCAGCAGCTGCGCGTGCTGCCCCTGGACGGTGGCGCGGCGGTGCCGCTGCATGCGCCCCGGGCGCGCGCGCGCAACGCGAGCTGGGCGCCGGACGGCTCGTGGCTGGTGGCCGAGTCGGACGCGAAGGGCTTCAGCGACGTGGTGAAGCTGCTGCCTCGCGAGGGCGTGCCGGAGGTGCCGCTGACGCAGGTGCAGCAGGGCTGCTTCGAGCCGTCGGTGTCCCCGGACGGCGCGGAGGTGGCCTACGTGTGCAGCCGCGAGGGTGACCCGGAAATCTACGTGGCGCGCGCGGACGGCACCCAGGAGCGGCGCCTCACCGCCTTCCACCGCGAGGACCGCACGCCCGTGTGGAGTCCGGACGGGAAGTGGCTCGTCTTCGTCAGCGACCGGGAGGGCCGCGAGCGGCTGTTCCTGGTGAAGCCGGACGGCGCGGACCTGCGGCCGGTGTCCGGTGAGGCCTTCGCGGGCGACGAGCGCGAGGCCGCCTTCAGCCCGGACGGGCAGAAGCTGGTGTACGTGAGCCGCCTGCCGGACGGCCTGAGTCGCATCTGGGTGGCACAGGTGGCGGGCGGCGCGCCGGTGGCGCTCACGGACGGGAAGCACCGCGACGACATGCCCGCGTGGAGCCCGGACGGGAAGTACCTGGCCTTCGTCTCCGAGCGTGGCGGCGACACGGACGTCTACCTCATGCGCGCGGACGGCACGGGGCAGACGCGGCTCACCACCGCCAGGGGCGCGGACTGGCTGCCGCGCTGGGTGGCCCGGCGCTGAGGTTTCACCCCCGGCCCGGGGGCCCCGGCTCGTGGGCCGGGGTTCCCGGTGCGGAAGCGGGCTGCTGGCGCGGGGGCCCCACCGGCAGGCTGAAGCAGAAGGAGGCGCCACGGCCCGGCTGGCTCTCGACCCAGATGCGCCCGTCGTGCGCCTCGATGATGAGGCGGCTGATGTACAGCCCCAGCCCCAGCCCCTTCGTGTCGGACGCGCTGCCCTGCCGCGTGCGGTAGTACTTCTCGAAGATGTGGACCGCGTCCTCGGGGGCCAGCCCCGGCCCCTGGTCGCTCACCGACACCACCACGTGCGCCTCGTGCGCCCGCGCGCGGACGACGACGGGCAGCGCCGCCGGGCTGTACTTCGCGGCGTTGCCCAGCAGGTTGGCCAGCACCCGCTCCAGCCGTGCCGGGTCCACCCAGACGTGCGGCATCGGGCCCGCCACCTCCAGCCGGAAGCGCTCGCGCAGGTCCGGCGGCACGTCCCGCTCCAGCACCTCCTCCAGGAAGCGCACCAGGTCCTTCGGCTCGCGGCGCAGCGTGTCCCGCTTCGCCTCCAGCCGCGAGCCCTCCAGCAGCTCCTCAATCATGGAGTTCATCCAGGCCACGCTGCGCAGGATGGCCTCCGTCAGCTCTTCCTCGCGTGACAACCGCCGCTCCCGAAGGCCCCGCCGGAGCAGGCTCGCCCTCAGGTTGATGGTCTGCAGCGGGCTGCGCAGGTCGTGCGAGATGAGGCTCACGTACTCCTCGCGCAGCCGCTCCAGCTCGTGGCGCGTGGTCAGGTCCTGCGCGGTGATGACCACGCCGCGCGCCCTCCCCGAGGCGTCGAGCACGGGCGCCGCCGTGGTCAGTACCGGCAGCGAGCGTCCATCGTGATAGTCGATGCGGAACTCGGCCGGGCCCACCATCTTGCCCGTCCGGGCCGCGAGCGTGGAGGGCAGCTCCTCTTCCCGCACGGGCCGGCCGTCCGGGTGCCGCAGCCGGTCCAGGTAGCCTCGCTTCCCGATGAAGGGCAGGGACATCCCGACCATGTTCTCCGCCACCGGGTTGGCGATGACGGCGCCGTGCTCCAGGTCCAGGAAGATGACCCCCACCGGTGCATGGTCCAGCAGCGCCTGCAGGCGGCTGCGCTGCATCTCCGCCTCCTCGCGGGCCCGCTGGACGCTGGCGAGGTGGAGCTCCCGCTCGGTGACGTCGCGGAGGACGGCGAGCACGCTCGGCCCCTGCTCACCGGACACCGGGCGCAGACGGACCTCCAGGGGCACCCGGCTGCCGTCCTTGCGCAGCCCGTCCAGGGCGCGCTCCGACAGGTCTGAGCCCACGCGGTGCCCGCCGAAGAGTCCCTCCGGCACCAGCACCTCCACCTCCCGCCCCAGCAGCTCCTCGCGCGAGTAGCCGAACACCCGCTCCGCCTCCGCGTTGACGAAGCGCAGGAGCCCGAGCGAGTCCACCGTCAGCAGCGGTGCCGGCGTCGTCTCCAGCAGCCCGCGGAAGCGGGCCTCGGACGCCTCCAGCGCGGCGGTGGCCTGCTCGCGCCGTGCCTCGAGCACGTCCAGCGCCCGCGCCGCCAGCAGCACCAGGGCCGCGCCGCCCGTGCTCACCACGGTGGCGAAGATGGGGAACTTCGCCTCGGGGTTGATGGCGCCCACCAGGTGCAGCAACACCAGTGACAGGCCCAGCAGCGGCGGGCCCAGCAGGGTCACCGGGACGAGCCGGCGCGCGAGGAAGCCCCCGAGCGTGTCCCGGGTGACGCGGGCCATCAGCCCCTGCTCGGGCCTGGCGCACAGCGTCCCCATGCCCAGCAGCAGCAGTGACAGCGCGGTGGGCAGGCCCATGCTGCGCTGGGCGAGGAAGGGCAGGGTGCCGGAGGCTACCAGCGGGCCGAACAGCAGGCCGTTGAAGCCCAGCATGGCGCCCAGCAGCGACAGCACCGCGAGCGTGTCCTTCGCGGCGACGTGGCCCCGGGCGCCCGCCAGCAGCAGCGCGGGGCCCAGCAGCAGCAGGCAGACGGAGGTCAGCGGGGAGAGCGTGAGGGCAGGGGCGCTCTGCGTCCCTTCGCCTGCCTGGGCCATCCCCGCGAACAGCGCGTCCAGCAGCGACACCTGGCCCGTCACTTCGAGCCAGAGGCTGCCTGCGCCAATGGCCATCATCCCCGCCGCGCAGGACACGGCCAGCACCTCACGCAGCCGAGAGTGCCGGCGAGGCAGGCGCAGGCCCAGCGCCAGGCCTCCGAGAATCAGCGCCAGGCAGCTCGGCGGCGGCGTCACGGGGAAGCCCGTCACCAGTGACTTCAGCACCGGGACTCCCCGGGCCCAGCCGACCAGGCTCAGCACTCCCAGGGCGGGAGCGCCCAGCGCCGCGAGCCATGCCAGCGCGCGGACCACCGTCGCGATTCGACTCTGGAGCCTCCAGCTCCCGCTCATCTTGGCGTCCCCCGAACGCGCTCTGGACTTCCAACCCTCACTCCGGGCGGTGGATTCGCTCGAAGCGTTGGCCCGCCCGCTGCCTGCCGCGCAAGGACGCCCCTTGGAGGCATGCGTCATGAGCGGGCCCGCCGCATCGGCCAGTGGGGCAGGGCGTCGGCGGGCATGCACCGGAGGGCCCGTTCGAGCGGGCCCGTGCTGTCGGGTGGCGCACGAAGGCAGGTCGCGCTGTCGGAGCGCGCGGGCTCGTCCTGTGCGTGGAGGTCATGCGCCAGCGGGCGAGCTCACTCGGCTCATGGCGGGCAGGCACGAGCGAGCCGTGCCACCCATGACGGGCCTGGGCAGGCGAGCTCGCCGCTCATGGCGGGCAGGCACCCGCGGTCGGCGGCGTCAGGGCTCCGGAGGCGGATGGTTGCCGGGGTAGACGGTGAGCATCAGGCCCCAGCCGGGCGCGGCACCCGCGTTGCGCGGCACGTAGTCCTGCGCGCCCTCGACGCTCAGGCGGAACGTCTCCGCATCCGCACCGGTGTGGACGTAGAGGAAGAGGCCGTCCGCGCCGGTGCCCTCCTGGCCCACGCCGCTGAAGTCCGCGGTCGGGTAATAGATGCGCTCGGCCAGCTCGCTCCGGTCGGGCGCCACGCGCGCGCCCGCCACCGGGCGGCCATTCGCATCCACCACGCGGCCCAGCACGAAGCCCGCGTCGCGCAGCGTGGCCGCCTTGTCCCCGGTATGCCCGCGCACGCGGGACTCGCCCACCGCGGCCCCCAGCGCGTCGTGGAAGGCCTCCGGCAGCGCCCACACGCGCGCGTCGATGAGGTCCGTGCGCGGGCGCGCTCCGCTGAAGGCGGTGTCGTAGACGACGGTGGCCGTGCGGACGAACCCCGGCGCGGAGAGGCCCGCCGCCAGGCTCAGGTGCACCTCGCGCACGGCGACCTCGTCCACGCTGAAGTCCCCATTGGCGGACAGCGCGCTGGAGCCGAACGTGGCGTTGACGTCATTCACGGCGACGCGCAGCGGCTCCTCGATGGTGACGGGCACGCCGTCCAGCGAGGGCACCGGCTGGCCCCGCGACTCCAGGAGCCGCGCGGCCTCGGGCAGCACCGCCGCACGGCCGCTGACGCGGATGCGGAGGTTGTCCATGTCCACGGCCTCGGCGTCCTCGGTCCGGACGCCAGGGTCCGGCGCGGAGCCGTCGGAGCCACAGCCCGACGTGAGTCCGAGCAGTACACAGGAGGCAATCAGCAGATGGCGCTTCATCGGCCGGGAACATCTTCATGCCCCCTCGCGGCGGCAATCCACCCCGATCGCCGTCCGTCCCCTGCTCGACGCGGCCAGGCGGAGCAGGGTGCCGGAAAGCGCGACACCGGGCGGTCCACCTGTCCGTCATGGACAGGGGACGCGGCCCGGTGTCGGAAATCCATCAACCGCCGTGAGTCTCACGCCGCGCGCCTCGAGGGGAGCGCGGCGTCACCTGCCTCAGCGCCAGCCGCCGCCACCGCCGTCCTTGTTGGACGACCGCCCACGGCCACTCGGAGGAGAGCTGGAGCCGCCGCTGGAGCCCGAGCGCGAGGAGCCGCTCGAGTTGCCGCGCCCGCTGTCGCTGTTGCCCCAGCCGCGCCCGCTGCCGCTGCTGCCACTGCTACCGCTGCTGCCGCTGGAGCTCCGGCCGCTGCTCCCGCTGCTCCCGCTGTCGCTGTTGCCCCAGCCGCGCCCGCTGCCGCTGTTGCCACTGCTGCTCCCGCCGCTGCTGCCGCTGTCGTTGTCCCGGTTGCCGCGCCCCGAGGGCGTCCGGCCCTGGCCCGGGGACGAGTCGTTGTCGTTCGAGGACGCGGAGCCGGAGCTGCCACCCCAGCGACCGCCGGAGGAGTTGTTGTCGTCGTCCTTGTCGTCGTTGCTGGAGCCACGGCCCCGGCCACCGGGCGTGCCGCTGTAGCCACCGCCGCTGGAGCTGCCGCCGCTGGACGAGTTGCCGCGGCTGTACCCGCCGCCATTGCCCCAGCCGCCGCCGTGGTCATCGTTGGAGGAGCTGCCGCGCGGAGGCGTGGAGCCGTACCCGGTGCCGGACGGCGGCGGGCGGCGGCCCTGGCCGGAGTCATCGCTGCTGTAGTTCCGCGTGGGCGGGGACGCCGGGCGCGAGTTGCGCACGTAGCCGTAGACGGGAGAGGCCCGGTGCGTCCGGTCCCACACGTACCCACGGTTGCGCTCGTAGCGGTAGCCATGGCGCGACGTGGGGTAGTAGTCGTGCGAGTGGCGCCCGCGCAGGTGGCAGTCTCCGCCGTGCGCATGCGGGTGGTAGTCCCAGTACCAGACCAGCGAAGGGCCCCGGTAGTAGTACGCGTTGTCCGTGTAGACGTAGTACGTCGTGGACGGCCGGTACTCGTGCACGTGCACGTGGCTGTAGGAGCACCAGCCGCCGCCATGGTCGTCCGGAACGGGGTGGTCGTTCGAGTAGCTGTACTCGACGACCTCGACGTGCCCGCCGTGCCGGTGCGGGTTGTGGACGTGGGCGACACATCCGGTCCCCATCATCAGGGCGAGCGGGATGGCGAGTGCGAGCAGGCGACGCATGTGAGGACTCTCCTGGGCGGAGTGGACTGCCACAGCATCCACTTTCACGACCAACACGGGGACTGACGGGCGGTGTCAGCGGATATTCATGACGGCGCGCCGCTCCCCTGGCTGGCCGGCCGGCCTGCCCGCCAGGATACCCTCCCCTGTCCTCTGGTGGACACTGCCCCCTCTGGTGTAGGTGGGAAGGTGTGCGCGGACCGCTGCCGGGAGAGCCGGCGGGCCGGGGGCGCCGGGAGCGGGAAAGATGTCGGAGATGGGTTTCGGACCGGAGACCGGGGCGAGCTGTCCGCGCCACCAGGGACTGGCGGCAGTGGCCACGTGCGAGCGCTGCGGCAACTTCATGTGCCGCACCTGCAGCCGCGGCGGCAGTGAGGCTACGTGCCCCTCGTGCCGGGAGCGCACGGGCCAGGAGGTGGCCTTCCCGCTCAGCCGCGACAACTGGAGCATCGGCGGGCTGGTGGAGACGTGCTGGGAGGCCTTCAAGCGCGAGTGGGTGATGATTACCGTCGGCGTGCTCATCGTCGCCGGCGCGTCCATCGTCGGCCAGATTGCCTCGCAGATCATCTCCCTCATCGGCGGGGCGGTGGACAGCGTGGCCGTCACCCTCGTCGCCGCCGTCGTCGGCTACCTCGTGGCGACGGTGATTCAGGGCGTGGTGACCATCGGCTTCTTCCGCATGCTCTTCGACGTGCTCAACGGGCAGAAGGCGGACCTGGCGCGGGTGTTCACCCAGTTCCACAAGACGGTGCCGTACCTGCTCACCTCGCTGCTCACCATCGCCATGGTGCTGCCGTTCGCCTTCGTCGTCATCGGGGCCGCGCTGGCGGTGGCCGCCGCCACCGGCGGCCTCGAGGCCCTGCAGGGGGTGGACTGGACGGCGCTGGGCGACGCCGAGGCCGGGGACGCGGCGTTCGAGGGCCTCTCCGCGCTGGGCCCCAGCCTCGGGGCGATGGTGTTCGTGGCCACCGCGCTCTACATCTTCCCGGGCCTGTGGCTGATGATGCCGCTGGTATTGGTGCAGCCGGAGCTGGCGAAGCAGGACAACCCCACCCCCATGGAGACGCTGCGCCGCTGCTTCGCCTACGCGCGCGGCCAGCGCCTGTCCATGCTGGGCACCACGCTGCTGGGCGGCCTCTTCGTCGTCGCCGGCTTCATGGCCTGCTGCGTGGGCTTCCTCCCCGCCGCCGGACTCGTGCAGGTCCTGATGGCGGGGCTCTACCTCACGCTCAGCAACGGCGCGGACCAGGCCTGAGCCGCTTCGGGCCCGCGGGACTGCCGCGGGCCCGGGCTCCAAGGCGCCCCCGCCGGTCGCGGGGGGCGTCTAGTGCACCAGCCGCTCGGGGGAGCCCGAGCGGGGCACGGACAGCTTGCCCAGGCACGCGAGGATGTGCTCGCGGTACTCGCTGAGCTCGCGCAGGCCGCACAGCATCCACCGGCCGCCGATGACCAGCGTGGGCACGCCGCGCACGCCGCGGTTGGCCGCATCCCGGTGCTCGTCGAGGATGAGGCGCCGCGTCTCTTCCGAGCGGAACGCGGCGGAGAACTCGTTCATCGCCAGGCCCACGCGCGACGCGAGCTCGAACACCACGTCCGTGCGCGACACGTTGATGCCCTGCTCCAGCGCGGCGCGCTGCATGGAGCGCGCGAGGAACGCGCGCGCCTGCGGGCCCTGGAGCCGCGCGGCTTCGAGCGCCGCCAGTGCCGGCACGCTGGTGCGCGGTGGATCTCCACCGAGCCACAGGTCCGTGGAGAGGAGGCTCGCGTTGGGGTCCGGTTCTCGCTGAGCCCGCTGCACCTCTTCCACCAGGCCGCGCTTCTCGCGCTCCGTGGGAAGGGCATCCTGGAGGCGCAGCGGATACGGCCTGACGCTCCAGCGGAGGGCCTCGCCAAACTCCTGGCGGAGGACGTCCAGACGGAGGTCGGCGAGGTAGCACCAGGAGCAGAGCACGTCCTGGTAGATGGTTATCTGCAGCGGCTTGTGCAGCGTTTTCATGGAGGGTCGCCAGATTAGAGGGCTCCCTACGCCGCTGCCAACTCCCCAGGACACTCCGGCGACAAATGCATTCCTGTGTTCCTGAGGAGCATGCAAGGCGCCTTGCCCTGGAGGCCCGCTTGCTTCCAAGCATGCGGGCAGCCTCACACCCCGGGGGTTTGACTCACCCGCCCCGGGCCTTCGCGGCTTCCGCCTTCGCCTTCGCGTAGGCCAGCGCGTGGTCGATGATGGCTCCAGCCACGTCCACCTGGCCCTTGGTGGCCCCCTCCAGCCCTTCGAACCCCGGGCTGGAGTTGATTTCCATCAGCCTGGGCCCGGCGTGGCCCTCCAGCATGTCCACCCCGGCCACCTCCAGGCCGATGATGCGCGCCGCCCGCACGGCTGCTTCCGTGTACGACGCCGGAAGCTCGATTGCCTGACCCTCGCCGCCCCGGTGGATGTTGGAGCGGAACTCGCCCTTCTTCGCCTTGCGACGCATCGCGCCCACCACCTTGTCCCCCACCACCAGGGCCCGCACATCCCGTCCCTCGCTTTCCGCGACGAACTCCTGGAGCACGATTTCCTGCCCCAGGTCCCAGAAGGTATCGAGGATGGTCTGCACCTCCGGCAGCGTGTGGGCAATCATCACGCCCACGCCCTGGGTGCCCTTGATGAGCTTGATGATGACGGGCAGCCCGCCCACCTCCTCCACCAGCCGGCGCACGTTGCTGCGGTCATGCGCCATCACCGTGCGGGGGATGTCCAGCCCGGCGCTCGCCAAAAACTGCAGCGCGCGCAGCTTGTCCCGGCTCCGGGCAATGGACGTGGGCGGGTTGAGCACCGGCACGCCCATCATCTCGAAGTGGTTCACCACCGCCAGCCCGTAGGCCGTAATCGACGCGCCGATGCGCGGCACCACCACGTCCACGCCGCGAATCTCCACACCGCGGTACGTCATGCGCGGCGCGCCCTGCGCCAGCAGCAGGCAGCAACGCAGTGTGTCCAGCACCAGCGGGCGGTGGCCTCGCGCCCGGATGGCCTCGACGAGCCGGCGGGTGGAGTAGAGAGAGCGCTTGCGGGACAGGATGGCCACCGTCTTCTTCACTCGGCGGCGGGGCGCCCGCGGCGGACGCTCGGGCGCCTGGGACCCAGGCAGGACCGGGGCCTTCTTCGACTTCACTGTGCGGGGGGACATGGGCGGGGCGCGGGAGCCTAGCACGTACCGTCCGGACGGGACGGGCCCCGTGGGCACCGTTTGGTATCCTCTACTCCAGATGAGTGCTCATGAGCCGCACCCCGACGACATCCACACCAGTCCCGGCGACGTCGGGCAGGATCTGGCCCACTCTCCCCTCCTGGGGGAGACGCTCGTGGTGGACCCCCGCACCACGGTGAAGCTCCACAAGTGTCGGCTGTCCGTCTCCTCCGGGCCGGACACCGGCCGCTCCGTCGTCAGCGACAAGGAGCGCCTGCGCTGCGGCGCGCACCCCGGCAACGACCTGGTCCTCGTGGAGGACCGCACCGCCAGCCGCCACCACTTCGAAATCCAGTTCACCGAGCGCGGCTACCTCCTGGTGGACCTGGGCTCCACCAACGGCACCTTCCTGGATGGCCGCCGGATTGAGCGCGCCTACCTGTCGCCCGGCTCGCAGATTCGCGCGGGCTCCTCGATGTTGACCTTCGCTCCGCTGGACGAGGAGGTCACCATCGAGCCGGACCGCGACAGCGAGCTGTGCGGCATGGTGGGGCAGAGCATGAAGATGCGGCAGATTTTCGGCCTCATCAAGAAGATCGCCCCCCTGGACGTGTCCGTCATCATCCAGGGCGAGACGGGCACCGGGAAGGAGCTGGTGGCCCGCGCCATCCACGAGCTGTCCGGCCGCACCAGGGGGCCCATGGAGGTCCTCGACTGCGGCGCCATTCCGCCCAACCTGATTGAGAGCGAGCTGTTCGGCCACGAGAAGGGCGCCTTCACCGGCGCGGTGAGCGAGCGCCCCGGCGCCTTCGAGCGCGCCAACGGCGGCACCATCTTCCTGGACGAGCTGGGCGAGCTGCGGCTCGACTTGCAGCCCAAGCTGTTGCGCGTGCTGGAGAACCGCGAGGTGCGGCGCGTGGGCGGCAACGACGTCATCGAGGTGGACTGCCGCGTCATCGCCGCCACCAACCGCGACTTGATGAAGGAGATTCAGGCGGGCAACTTCCGCGAGGACCTCTACTTCCGCCTCTCGGTGATTACCGTGCAGCTGCCGCCGCTGCGCCAGCGCCGGGACGACATCCCGCTCATCCTCAAGCGCGCGCTGGCGGACCCGGAGCTGGTGGGAAAGCACGGCAAGAAGCGCTTCTCCGCGGAGGCCCTGGGCATGCTGATGGCCTACGCGTGGCCGGGCAACGTGCGCGAGCTGATGAACGTGCTGTCGCACGTGCTGACCTTCAGCGAGGGCGAGGAAATCCTCCCCACCCACCTGCCGCCCCGCGTGCGCGGCCAGGCCCGCGAGGGACCGCTGCCCTTCAACGAGCACCTCTCCTTCAAGGACGCCAAGGAGCAGCTGCTGGAGAACTTCGAGCGCGAGTACGTCACCAGCGTCCTCACCCGCTGCGAGGGCAACCTCTCCCGCGCCGCCCGCGAGAGCGGCCTGCACCGCAAGTCGATTGAAAGACTGGTGAAGAAATACCAGCTCGACACAAAAGGCATGAAGTCGCGGTAGCGCTGTGTGGGGTTGTAGAGCAGGCAGGCAGACAGGCATTGCCCGCACACTGTCTGCCTTTGGACATGCGGCCCTGTCGTCGCCCCCGCACTGAAGGACGCACGTCAAGTTGACGTATGTCAGTTACTTCTGGACTCCCCGGAATATGCGGGGGCCATGAAATCACTGCGTCCTAGGAAGAAGGGCCGGTCCGGGCAGGTGATGGTGGAGGCGGCGCTGACGCTTCCGCTGGTGGTGTTCCTCATCCTGGGCGCGCTGCAGCTCTTCCTGATGCTGCAGGCGCGGGTGATGGCGCACTACGCCGTCTTCCGCGCCACCCGGGCGGGTTCGGTGAACCACGGTGACTGCGAGCGGATGACGCACTCTGCCATCCTCGCGCTGCTGCCCACGTTCCACTCCTTCCTGGGCAACGCCTCCTCCACGAACCTCGTGGAGCATGGGGGCGGCGGGGGTGCTCCGGCGAAGCTGGCGGCGGCCTTCCGCGCGCGCCGGGACAACCGCTACGCGGGGGGCGCCGGAGCGGGGCCCCGGCTGGACGGCGTCCACGACGGCAGCATCGTCTGGCTCAACCGGAGCGTCGTGGGCGGCGACATCCCCCGCCCCCAGGACCGGGACTTCGACGAGCCCGGCCACCTGCGGCGGCTCGAGGTGCGGATGATTTATTGGTACCCGCTGCGGATTCCCTTCGCCAACTGGGTCATGTCGCGCATGTACCTGGCGCAGCTGGGCCTGGAGGACTACACCGCCGCCAACCCGCTGCTGCTGGCCGAGCGCAACGCCAACTGGAGCGGGCGTGAGTTCACCGACCCGTTCCAGCTCAGCGCGGAGGTCGGCTCGGAGATGCGCGAGCGCATCCGCCGCCAGCAGTACGTCTTCCCCATCGAGACGACCTTCACGATGCGGATGCTGACGCCGCTGAAGTCCCGCTTCTTCTCCAGCATGAACTGCCCCCGGTGACCTGATGCGTGCGCACTCCTCCCGAGGCCAGACGATGGTGCTGTTCGCGCTCGCCACGCTGCTGGTGCTGCTGATGGCGGCGCTCACGCTGTCCATCTCCATGAAGGTGCGCGAGCGCATCGAGCTGCAGACGGTCGCCGACGCGTCCGCCTACACCAATGCCGTGGCCACCGCGCGCACCTTCAACAACATCGCCGTGCTCAACCGCGCCCAGATTGCCCACGCGGTGGCCCAGTCCGGCGCGCAGAGCATCATCTCGTGGACCACGCTGTACCGGGCGTACCTCAACGCCGGGCGCTCCTCCTTCGGCAGCGCCAAGTGGCCCTATCAGCTCATGCGGCTGCTGTGTGCCTGCGCGTCCACCAGCAGCTCCTGTGCGCGCGCGTGCCGGTGCGGCAACAAGGGGGTCGGCGACCTGAGTGCACTGCAGAACGCCCTGCGCACCGAGGACGACCGCATCGACCCCATCTTCCGGGGGGCGGACACGCGGGCCGCGCTCCAGCTGCTCCTCCACCAGACCGCGCAGCTCGGCATCTATGCCTCGCAGCGGGACACGTTCGGCGACCTGGTGGACAAGGTGGAGGACCAGGGCTTCGCCCGGGACATCGTGGACGCGGCGGCGCCGGGGCCCGGCCGCTCCGAGTGGCTCGTCCCGGGGGGCGTGGAGACGAACCGCAAGGAGCTGCAGGGAGGCGCCATGTGCGCGAAGGATGGCGCCGCGTGCGACGTCCCCCTGACGGTGGCCCACGCGGTCAACGCCGCCATGGGCAGCCGGGGCTTCCGCTTCGTCACGCACCGGTCCTTCGACCACTACATCCCGCACCTGGTGCGCATCCTGATGACCCTGGCCAATACGGGGCGGACCAGCTTCGTCGTGCTGACGGGGCAGGGCACCTCGTACTTCAAGGAGCCCGCCGCCCTGGGCAGCATGGGCGCGGTGATGAACATGCTGCCCCCCTACGGCTCCGCCGTCACCGCTCAGGACGAGGGCACCATTTTCACCCTCTACATGCACCAGCAGAGCGGCGGCGGCGCACCCTGCCCGCTGGTCATGCCGGGGACCCGGTTGCAGGCGAAGGCGGAGGTGGTGGCGTCGGGCGTCCAGTTCCGGCACACGTGGACCGGCGGGCGTGACCAGATGCCCTTCGTCCACTTCCTCTTGCCGTGCACGGGCGGCCCGTCGAGCTGCCCCGGCATCTGGCCCACCTTCATCGACTACAACACGATGGGGGTCGCCAACGAGGGCAACAACTACGGCCAGCCCAAGAACTTCGCGGTGGTGCAGCGGGACATGAGCCAGCGCGCGTCGGCGGACCCGTGGAACTTCTTCACGCGCTTCCGCTTCGAGCGCGGCACCGCCGGCACCGAGCACGACACGCGGGGCCTGGCGCTGGCGGACGGCACGCCCAACTCGGTGCAGACGGCCATGGCCACCGGCATCGCCTACTACCACCGGGGCCGCAGCCTGGGCATCAACCACTGGGCCGAGCCGCCCAACCTCCTCAACCCCTACTGGCGCGCCACGCTCGTCGCGCCGGACACCGACAACCCCCGGCTGAAGCACGCCTCCGACACCCTCCGCGGCGCGTCCAGCGTCGCGGGGGACACCTTCGATGCCCTCCGTGCCGCGGGCTACAAGGGGATTCAATGAACCACCGCTCCCCGTTCCGTCGCGGGCAGGCCCGTGGCTCGGCGCTCGTGGAGACCGCGCTCGGCACCACGCTGCTGGTGACCATCATTGCCTTCGGCATCTACTTCGCGGAGGTGGGCTACCTGTCCCTGAAGGTCCAGGAGGCCGCCATCTCCGCCCTGTGGAACGGCACCCACGGGCAGATGCACAGCATCCCCGCCGACTATGAAGCGGCGGACCGCTCCATGGAGCGCGCGGCCGATGACGCCACGGTCCGCTACGCGGACTTCAACGGCCTGTCCGCCGTCGCCGGCCCTCCGGGCATCACCCAGACCTTCACCACCGGGCGCAACCTCTCCGTGCGCTGCGACCAGCGCGGCCCCGGGCCGGACTGGGACGGCGCCCTGCTGACCCGCGTCGTCTACCGCGACCAGGGCCCCGTCAACTGCGGCGCCGAGGCCAGCCTGGACCTGGTCAACTTCCCCACGTCGTTCCTGGACAACGACGCGCAGGGCGGGCTGTACCAGCAGCCCCACGCGGACGCCCGCTTCACCAACCTGCGCGTGTGCTCCACCGGCCGCCCGGTGGGCGGGGTGTGCACGGGCAGCTTCTCCATGCTGGTGGACGACTGGGGCCTGGCCGGCGGCAGCCCCATCAGCGAGGTGCTGACGTGCCAGCTGCCCCTGGGGCAGGTCCCGTACGAAATCAGCCCGCCCATCTACGCCCCCATCCCCTGCGCCAACCTGCCCTTCTACAGCGCGGTGTACGGCACCTACCTGCCCACGGCCATCGTCATTCCGTGGATGGCGGACATGATGCCCATGCCCATCCTCGGCGTCCCCTCGCCCATCAACTCCCGCTACTTCTTCATGAGCGCTCCGGGCGAGGAGGTGGGGTTCATCCAGATTCCCAAGCTGGACCAGCTGAAGGGCTCCGGCCTGTTTCCGACGACGCCCGGCTCCCCGCTCGGCGGGACGACGCCCACGTATGGCTATGCGTGGGTGAGGCGCAAGCCCTTCCAGGGCTGCTTCCTCGGCCGGGATTGCAACTAGCTCCAGCAAAGGACGGACTCCCACTCATGAAGACGACGCGTTTGCTCCTCACCACGCTCGCCAGCGCAGGGCTCATGTGCGCGCTGCTGGCCGCACCGTCAGCGCTCGCGGACCGGGCCGCGTGCGAGGGCACCTGTGCCGCCAAGGGCGGTGACACCCTCCAGGCCTGCATGAATCAATGCCCGCCTCCGGCCCTCCCCAGCAAGGGCGGCGACGGCGCCCGCTTCCAGAGCTGTGCCACGCGCTGCACCCAGAAGTACGAGGCCACCTTCAAGGCGTGCTCCAGCCGCTGTCCCAAGGATGGGCCCAGCGGGAAGGAGAAGGCAGCGAGCCTGCCGGACTCGCCATGACGGCGCGGGCACCGCGGACGGCGGACCGGAGGCCGGCGATGAAGTGGACCGTGATGTGGCTGGTGCTGGGCACGAGCGCTGTCGGCGCGCCCGCCGAGCCGGTGCCCTCGCCGTCCGCGAAGAAGGCGGGCGCGCAGTCCCCCAAGACAGCGCCGCAGGCGAAGGCCCCAGGCACCGGCGCGAAGGCACCCGGCACGGAGCCGAAGGCGAAGGCACCCGGCACGGAGCCGAAGGCGAAGGCCTTGGAGGACAAGCCGCCCGGGTCCCTGCCTCCGCTGCCGCCCCCCGCGCCCACGCGTCTGTCCGACCTGCTCGGGGACGTGGAGGCCGAGCCTGCATCGCCCCGCGACGCCCTGCCCCCCGGCCTGAAGGTCCCTCCCATCTACCGGCAGCCCTTCGTCTGGGACGTGCCCAGGGTGCTGGACGTCGTGGACGTGCCGGGCGTCATGCTCGCGGACGGAGTCCCGGTGCGGCTGAAGGCGGTGCGCAGCGCGGAGAAGCCCGAGCCGCTGCTCCAGCACATGGTGGACCGCTGGGAGGAGTGGGGCCTCTACATCACCCCCGCCGAGCAGCAGCCGCAGCTGCTGCGCGAGCCCATGCTCACCGCCCTGGACCCCGAGCGGTTCATCACCTACACGGTCATCCTCCAGCCCAACCCGGATGGCACCACCACCGTGTACCTGGGCGAGGCGGACATGTCGAAGCCGCCCGCCACCATGTCCTCGGTGGCGCCGGTGTTCCCGGGCGCCGAGGGCGTCATGACGAGCGACCTGGAGGTGGTGCGCTCGGTCAACTACACGGTGAGCGCGAAGGAGGCCGAGGTGGAGGCCTTCTACCGGACCGAGCTGGGCAAGGCCGGCTTCAAGCCCACGGAGCCGCGCCGCTTCCGCGCCGGCCAGGAGGAGGTGGAGCTGATACTCAAGCCCCTCCAGCCCGGCAAGCTGTCCGTGGCGGTGCTGCGCCGCACCACCGGCGCGGAGCCGGCGAGCCCCACCAGCGATTGATGGCGCCCGGAGAGCGTGTTACGGCCGCTCTCAATATGAGCGACACGCCCCCGAAGGAGAAGGACTTCAAGGACTCCGTCAACCTGCCCCGCACCGAGTTCCCCATGAAGGGAAACCTGGCGCAGCTCGAGCCGAGGATTCTCGGCTGGTGGGCGGAGCATGGGGTGTGGGGCAAGATTCTGGAGCAGAACGCGAAGGCCGAGCCCTTCGTGCTGCCCGACGGCCCCCCGTACGCCAACGGCCACCTGCACGCCGGCCACGCGCTCAACCGCATCCTCAAGGACATGGTCGTCAAGTACCGGAACATGTCCGGCCGCCTGTGCGACTTCATCCCCGGCTGGGACACGCACGGCCTGCCGATTGAACAGGCGGTGGAGAAGCGCCTCAAGGACAAGAAGGTCGACAAGCGCACCCTGTCGCGCGACGCCTTCCTGGAGGCGTGCCGCGCCTACGCGCTGGAGTTCATCGAAATCCAGAAGGGCGAGGCCCAGCGCATGGGCACCTTCGCGTCCTGGGACAAGCCCTACAAGACGCTCGATTTCCCCTATGAGGCGCAGGAGATCCGCGAGCTGGCGAACTTCGCCCGCCGCGACATGCTCTACCGCCGCAAGAAGCCGGTGTACTGGTGCCTCACCGACCAGACGGCGCTGGCCGAGGCCGAGGTCGAGTACGAGAACCACAAGTCCCCGTCCGTCTACGTCGCCTTCCAGGCTGGCCCGGAGCTGGCGGACAAGGTGCCCTCGCTGAAGGGCAAGGACGTCGCCTTCGTCATCTGGACCACCACGCCCTGGACGCTGCCGGCCAACCTGGCCATCGCCGTCAACCCGGAGTTCGAGTACGTCTTCTACCAGCTCGGCGCGCGCGTCATCTGCGTGGCCAAGGACCTGCTGCCCAAGGTGCTGGCGGAGGTGAAGGCGGACGAGCTGGCGGTGAAGCACGTGCAACTGCCCGGCGGTGAGGTCTCCGCGGCGGCGCTGGTGGACCCGGCCCGCATCGTCGCGTACGTGCGCGGCGAGGAGCTGGAGCACCTGACGTACCAGCACCCCTTCTACGAGCGGCGGGGCCGCATCGTCCTGGGCGACCACGTGACGCTGGAGGCCGGTACGGGCCTGGTGCACACGGCGCCGGGGCACGGCCAGGAGGACTACGAGGTCGGCCTGAAGTACGGGCTGGACATCTACAACCCGGTGCGCCCGGAAGGCCGCTACGACGACACGGTGGGCCCGGCGCTCACCGGCAAGAAGGTCTTCGAGGCCAACCCGCTCATCATCGCCACGCTGGTGGAGAAGGGCGCGCTGCTCAATGACGCGAAGGACACCGTCGAGCACGCGTACCCGCACTGCTGGCGCTGCCACAACCCCATCATCCTGAGCGCGACGTACCAGTGGTTCATCCCGCTGGACAAGCCGTTCCGCGGCGACAAGACGTACCGCCAGGTGGTGCTGGAGGAGGTGGACAAGGTGCAGTGGGTGCCCTCGTGGGGGCACAGCCGCATCCGGGGCATGCTGGAGACGCGGCCGGACTGGACCATCAGCCGCCAGCGCACCTGGGGCGTGCCCATCTGCATCGCCTACTGCGAGGGCTGTGAAGAAGCCGTCGTGTCGCCCGAGCTGATGGACCGGGTGGCCGACAAGGTGGAGCAGGAGGGCGTGGGCGTCTGGTACCGCACGCCGGTGAAGGAGTTCCTGCCGCCGGACTTCAAGTGCCCGCGCTGCGGCAAGGGCGAGTTCCGCCGCGAGACGGACATCCTCGACGTGTGGTTCGACTCGGCGTGCATGTTCTCCGCGGTGCTGGAGAAGCGGCAGCGGATTCCGGCGGACCTCTTCCTGGAGGGCAGCGACCAGCACCGCGGCTGGTTCCACTCGTCCATGCTGGTGGCGGTGGGCACGCGCGAGAGGTCGCCGTACAAGGCCTGCCTCACCCACGGCTTCGTGGTGGACGGCAACGGCGAGAAGATGTCCAAGAGCGTGGGCAACACCGTCGCCCCGGAGAAGATCATCACCCAGTACGGCGCGGAGGTGCTGCGCCTGTGGGTGGCGGCGAGCGACTACCGCAACGACGTGCGCCTGTCGGACCAGATTCTCAAGGGCCTGTCGGAGGGCTACCGGAAGGTCCGCAACACGGTGCGCTACGCGCTGAGCAACCTGTACGACTTCGACCCGGCGAAGCACACGGTGCCGGCCGAGGAGCTGCTGCCGCTGGACCAGTGGGCGCGCGGCCGGCTGGCGCAGGTGGTGGAGCGGGTGCGCAAGGCGTACGAGGACTACGAGTTCCACATGGTCTACGCGACGGTGCTGGACTTCGTCGCCGGTGACTTGTCGGCCGTCTACTTCGACATCCTGAAGGACCGGCTCTACACGTGGCGCACGGACGGCAAGGCGCGGCGCAGCGCGCAGACGGTGCTGTATGAAGTCTCGTCGGTGCTGCTGCGCCTGCTGGCGCCGGTGATGAGCTTCACGGCGGAGGAGGCCTGGGGCTTCCTGCCGGGCAAGCCGGCCCAGAGCGTGTTCCTGGCGGGCTTCCCGGAGCCGGCCGCGAAGCTGGACCCGGCGCTGGCGGAGCGCTACGCGAAGCTGTTCACGGTGCGCAGCGCGGTGCAGGGCGTGCTGGAGGCGGCGCGGCGCGACAAGCTCATCGGCGCGTCGCTGGAGGCGCGGGTGGTGCTGACGGTGGACGCGAAGGCGCGCGAGTTCCTCAAGGCGCACCTGGACGAGCTGCCCGGCCTGTTCATCACCAGCCAGGTGGAGCTGTCGGACGTGGCGGGTGAGAAGTCGCAGGTGCTGGACGTGGTGCAGGCGTTCGGCGAGGGCGTGCGCGTCATGGCCGAGGTGCAGTCCGCGAAGGGCCAGAAGTGCCCGCGCTGCTGGACGTACTCGGAGGCGGTGGGGCAGGGCGGTGAGGTGTGCCTCAAGTGCCGCGACGCGCTGGCGGCGTAGCCCCGCGATAGCTGCTCGAAGGACCCGAGGCCCCGCGCACGTGCTGGCGCGGGGCCTCTGTCTTTACCGGAGGCCCTGGCTCAGGGCGTGTAGAGCAGGGCGGTGTTGAGGAAGTTGCCTGCCCCGTGGCCACCGGAGGCGAGGACCTTGCCCGACGGGAGCAGGACGGCCGGGAAGCCGTAGCGGGGCGCCGGCATGCTCACGGAGAAGTCCGTCGCGCCGGTGGCCGGGTCGTAGACCTCCGTGATGGCGCTGATGGGCTGGGTGCCTCCGGTGATGAGCAGCCTGCCCGAGGCCAGCTGCACCTGCGTCGAGTCGGTCCGGGGGTGGCGCAGCGCTCCCGGGCTCGTCTGCGTGTTGAGCGCCGGGTCGTACAGCCCGAGCGTGGTTCCGGCGGTCAGCAGGACCTTTCCGGAGGGCTGGAGGTAGGCGTGGGTCCAGCTCAGCCCGGTCAGGCCCGTGGCCGGAGTCCACGAGTCCATGGCCGCGTCGTAGAGCTCGCCGTAGGTCGAGCCTCCGGCGATCAGCAGCTTCCCCGAAGGCAACAGGACGGCCACATGGGAGTAGCGCCACGTGGCCGCCATGCTCGTGACGGGCACCCAGGAGTCGGTCGCCGGGTCATAGAGCTCGGGGATGCGGGCGACGCTGTTGTCGGCATTGTACCCGCCGACGACCAGCACCTTGCCCGAGGGCAGCAGGGTGGCCGTGTGCTTCACGCGCCCGAAGGTCAGGGGCGCGGCGGCCGTCCAGGTGTTCGTCGCGGGGTCGTAGATGTCGACGTTGCGGACCTCGTCGGTGCCCGAGGTGTTGGTGCTGCCGCCAATGGCCAGCACCCTGCCGGAAGGCAGGAGCGTCAGCGTGTGGCCCCACCGCCCGCGGCCCATGCTGCCCGCCGCGCTCCAGGTGCCCGTGTCCGGCGAGTAGAGCTCCGCCGAGGCCAGCATGGCCGGGTTGTAGCCGCCCGAGATGAGCACCTTGCCCGTGGTGAGCAGGACGGCGGAGTGCCCGTAGCGGGGCGTGAGCATGCTGCCGGTGGTGTCCCACTTCGCCGCGGTGCCGCTGCCGCACTCCGTGCCGTTGAGCACGCTGACGCTGAACGTATGCGACGCGGAGAAGCCCCGCGCGTTGGTGACGGTGGCGGTGATGGTCGGCGCGGCGCCCGGGAGCACGCAGACCGGCGCCGTCCAGCGGACCTCGCTGGAGGTGAAGCTGTTCGTCGGCGTACCCACCGTGCCGGTGCTGGCCGACCAGCCGAAGGTGAGCGCGCTGCCGTCGCCGTCCTCGGCGAGCACGCGCAGGGTGGCGCTGCCGCCGCCGGCCACGGACGTCGCCGACTGGTTCGTCAGGATGATGCGGGGCGGGATGCTGGCCCCGGTGCCCGGGCCCACGCAGATGCGCAGCGTGCCCTGGCTCCGGCCGCCCTTCGGGTCCGTCACGGCGACGGTGAGGGCGCAGTTGCCGCACGGGTCTCCGGCGGGCACGGCGCTCGGGGTGAAGGTGGCGCTCGGCGTGTTGGCCCCGGCCCACGTCCCCGCGCAGGCGGCGGTCCACTGGTAGGACAGCGCGTCGGCGTCCCCGTCCACGGCGTTCACGGTGACGGTGGTGCTCTGGCCCACGGGCACCGGCGAGCGGGACACGGTGATGCCCCGCACGGACGGCGACGTGTTGAAGGACACGGTGACGCTGGCGGAGCCCGCGGTGCCCCCGTCGGTGGAGATGACGGTGCTGGAGACGTTGATGCTGGCGGACGCGCCGCGCGAGTCCGTCACCGTCAGCGTGAGGACGAAGGCGCCCGACGTCTGGGGCGCGGTCCACGTCGTCGTCGCGGTGCCGGTGGTGGTGAAGGTGCCGCCGGTGGTCGACCAGGCGTAGGTGAGGGTGTCGCTCGCGTCCGGGTCATGCGCCGTGCCCCGCAGGGCGATGGTGCCGCCCGGAAGCACCGTGCTGGCGGAGGCCACCAGCGAGTCGATGCAGGGGACGGTGTTGTCGAAGGGGGGCGAGGTGTCGAGCGACTGGAGGGTGATGGCCACCACCGCCGTCTCGCCCGAGACGATGGCGACGCCCGTGGCCTGGCCCCGGTAGCGCAGCGCGCCCTCGGCGTTGAAGGCCTCCGCCGTGAAGCTGCGGTTGCTGCCGGCGGGGAGCTGGTAGAGGGCGCCGCTCCAGGTGCCATTGGACAGCGCCAGCGTGGTGGTGGCAGACGGCACGCCGGTGGCGGTGAGGGTGACGGTGACCCGGGTGACGTCATCTCCCGCGAGCGCCTGGGGAATGGAGCCCGCGAACTGGACGGCGCCCGTGGCGGCTGGCTCCTCGGTGGGCGTGCCGCAGCCCATGAACGACGACAGCGCCGCGGCCATGAGGCACAGCAGCGCCCACTGCTTCCTGCTTTGTGTTTGCATCTGGGGGGTGGTCCTTGCCTGAGTCGTGAGCAGGGAACCACCTCCGGCCCCGGGCCGGGGGCGACGCGCGTGGTGATGTGCGAGGTCAATTCCTTGCGCCTGCGCTCCGTCAGGAGCGGAAGGCAGGCGTTGGGACTAAAGCACCTTCTGCCAGGGGACTGAGGGCATTCCCGTAACCCAATTGCATGGCAAAGGGTTTGTCAGGCCGCGTCGGGCTTCAGCCGCGGCCTGAGTGCGCGGCTGCCAGGCAGGGCTTCGCCGACCCACCTACCTGAACCCATCCACGATGAAGACGCCCGCGCGGGACGAGTCGATGATGGCGGTGCCGGGCTTGGACTCGGGCCGCTTGCGAAGCTCTCCGGAGCCGAGCCGGGCCACGGCGCAGATGGGCAGTCTCTTGCCGCCGTCCAGTCGCTGGGCTTCGTAGTAGCGGATGACCAGGATGGGGCCGCTCGTCCAGACCTGGCCGTAGAGCCGGCTCGGTGCCTCGATGATGCCGAGGTCGTCCTCGAGCACGCTCTCGATGGGACCGTCGTAGAGCGTGATGGGAGGAGTGAGAGGCTGGTTCGCGTCGAGCTGCGCGAGCGCGGCATCTCCGACATGCAGGCCCAGATAGCCCATCACCTCCCGGGCCTTTTCCGGGCAGTCCTGGGGGCCTGGAGCTCCGTCAGGGCGAAGGGCCACTCCGCCGGTGGCGGAGCTGGCACAACCCGAGGTCATCACCAGCAGGGCTGCGCAGCACAGGAGGGCGAAGGTGTTGGAGGACATGCCTCCCGCGCTACTTATCACCAAGCTGCGGCTCCAGCTGAACGACCGCCTGCCGGGCCCCGTCGTGCCGGTAGACCTCGAGGAAGAGCGACGTCAGCTCTCCACCGTCCATGAAGGCGCTCTTGTCCGCCACGAATGCAAGCACCCCGGACTCGCCGGGTGCGATGGACGGGATGGTGGTGCGAACGGCGAAAGACCGCTCACTGCCACTCTTCAACGTCGTCAGGCGGGCGGACTTCATGCTCCAGGGCTGCTCCGCATCAAGGTTCTTGAGCTTGAGCACGACCCCCACCTTGCCCTTGCCTCTGTACACGATGCCGAAGCCGTCCATCTCCTCGTCCTTGCCGGAGAAGTAGGAAGCAACCTTGAACGGCGTCTGCTCCAGGGCGCCTGCCGCGAGGAGAGAGGCAAGGGCGTGGTCCTCGGAGGTCTCCTCCTTGCGGAAGCGCTTGTTCTCATCCTTCAGTGCCCTGTTCTCCTTGAGCGCGCTCGCCAGGGCCGAGGACATGGCCGCGTAGCTCTCGCGGTCCTTGAACACGTTGACCTGCTGGTCGACCCACCGCGCCTGTTCACTCCTGGGAGGCCTCAGCAGGAATGGAACCTCCGTTCCATCCGCGAGAGTTACCAGCAGGGGGAGGCCTTCATCCGCGTCCAGGTCCCGGAGCGGCTCCAGGATGACCTTTCGCCCGACGACCCCGAGTGCCTCGAACCGGCCTTCCCAGCCCAGCAGCTTCGTCCTGGCCGGGTCGATGGGCTGCTCGAAGCGGAGCGTGGTGACGACCTGCCCCTTCACCTGCACGCGATGGGTGGCGTGAGCTGGGTGCTCCGAGAGCAACACATCGCGGATGCGGGCCGCCTCCAGCTCACTGGCGGGAGCGGAGGAGGCGAGCAGCATGATCAGCAGGGCATACCGGGCAGGTAGGAAGGGCCGCATGCGCCTGCGAACGTAGCAGGTCTTGCGGACAATCCAAGGTGCCCGGCCCCCTTCTCAGTTCGTGCACTCCGTCACCGGGCGGTCGATTGCCGCCTGGGAGTCGCAGTCCAGGATTCGCGACAGGCCCGTCACCGGCTCCACGATGAGCAGGCTGCGCGCCCGCTCCGAGGTGAAGGTGAAGCGCAGGTTGCCCGGCGCCGCCGCGGTGAGGGCCGCCGTGTTGTCGAGCTGGCCCTGCATGCAGCCCAGCAGCGGCGGGTTGTTCGGCTGCACCGGCCGGCCGGAGCCGGGCAGGTAGCACAGCCCCTGCATCTCCGCCGCGCTCATCGTCTCCGGGATGATGACGTCCTCACCCACCTGGTCGCAGCACGTCGGGTCGGCGCGGCAGGTGGTGTTCACACATGCCAGTCGCGGACAGCTGTCGTTGCTCCACGCGTTGTCACACGCCAGCTGCTCCCAGCGCACCACCGTGCGCGGCGCACCGTTGCCGTGCTGCCCGTCCACCTCCACCACGAAGCGGACCGGCTGGTTGCTGGCCACCGCCCGCTGCCGGGCGCGCAGCGCCGAGGACCACAGCTCGCGCGTGGCCGCGCTCTCCCGCTGCCGGTTGATGGGGGCCTGCATGCCCACCAGCGCCGCGGCGATGAGGATGCCGGCGATGGCCACCGTCACCATCACCTCGATCAGCGTCATGCCCCTGTCACGCTTCATGCTCATGGCCCTGCTCCCGCTGGCGGGATGGGCTGCCGCCCGGCCGCGCCGAAGTTGCGCGGCGTCACCCGGAAGGTGAGGGTCCGCCGCTTGAAGCCGTCCCGAGGAAACCCCTCGTCCTCGACATTGAGCGGCCCCGCCGGCAGCGTGGACTCACGGTCCGGCCGCTGGGTGCGGATGACCAGCGTCACCTCCAGCTCGCGCACCCGCTGCTGGAGCATGCGCACCAGCTCCGCGTCGTTGCCGGGTGCACCCGCCGGCAGTGGGTCCGCGTCCACGGTGCAGGTGGTCATGGTGCACCGGTCGATGGCCGGCGTCCCCGTGGTGACATCCGGGAACCACCGGTACGGGTCGTTGGGCGCCGCCAGGCTGATGACGGCCTGGCGAATCTTCATCCGCTCCACGTCCTGGCTCACTGTCACCCAGGTGCCGCCCGGCGGCTGGTACTCCAGCGTGGGAATGCCGCTTGCCCAGTTCACCCGGTACGCCGCGCTCTGCGTGCGCATCGCCACCCAAAGCGGGTCATTGTCCCCCGGCTTCCAGATGGCGTGGTCCGGGACGCCGCACGGCGCGTCCGTGGTTACGCCCAGCGCGCTGCCCTGCGTGGCGGTGAGCCTCCTGTCGGCGGGCCGCAGCTGCGTGACCTGCACGTGGCAGGCGACTTGTTCCGCCGCGTTCACCAGGATGGCGGGCGTGGGCACGCCAGCGACGGGCGCCAGGTCCAGGGTCGGGTTGAGCGGCGTGCAGTAGTCGTCGGTGCCATCCACGCGGACGGGGTCGGAGCTCCCGCCGCTGCAGCGGTCCAGGATGAGCATGGCGCGGGTGTCACCCCAGTACAGCTGCAGCACGTCCGACGTGAAGGTCGCGTAGTCGCCCGCGGGCGGCGGGGAGAACGCCGCGTCCGGCGCGAAGAAGGGCGCCAGGCCGGCCGCCAGGTCCAGGTCACTCCACACCTGGATGGCGAAGCGGCTGTCGCCGTTGGCGAAGGTGATTGCCGCGTTGCCCATGCCCGTCCCCGCCCGTTGCAGGTCCGTCGCGAGCAGGTCCTTCACCGCCCGCGCGGTGACCTGCGCCGTCATCGTCTGCTCCTCGAAGAGGACCCGCCGCTGCATCTGCAGGCCCACCGCCAGCCCCACGACCAGCACGACGACGCCCAGCGCGCTGGCAATCATCACCTCCAGCAGCGTGAAGCCCCGGTGAAGCGAACGCCGTCTCATGGCGCCATCCGTGTCTGGAGCACCACCACCTGCCGCTCCGTGCTGTTGCGCTCCACCCAGCTCACGGAGACGCGGACGTTGGCTACGTTGCCGCCGCTGCCCGCCGTCCCGGGGATGAGGTCCCGGCTCACCGGGGGCGAGCCCACCGAGCCCGCCTCGATGGAGGTCGCCAGCACGCGGCTGTCCACGTCGATGACGACCTCGTACTCGCGGGCCTCCAGCGCCGCGGGAGGCGGGGCGCGCCGCAGCTCCCCCATGCTGGTCTGCCACACGCGGTAGTTCGTGTTGTCCAGGGCCGCCAGGTTGGCGCACGGCGGGTCCACCGTGCAGCCCCGGGAGGCGATGTTCTCCAGCTCCTGCTCGGCGATGAGCTGCGCCTGGGTGGCGGTGAGCGTGCGGCGGTTGGACTGACTGGTCTGGTTCACCACCAGCATCGCCGCGGAGACGCCCAGCAGCATCACCGCCATGGTGGCCATGACCTCCAGCAGGGTGATGCCGCGCTGCTGTCGTGAATGCCGGTACCTCACCGCGGCATCCTCCCGTCCGGGATGGCGTCGTAGATGAGGATGCGCGAGCGCACCGCGCCATTGCTCTCCGCGCCGGTGTTCCAGTTGTCGTCGCCCACCATCTTCATCTTCCCCGTGGCGGTGAGCACGAACAGGTGCTGGTCGTGCACCACCGGTGCGTTGATGCCGTGGCCGTCCAGCGACGCGCTGCTCATGTCCGGCGCGCTGCCGTCCTCGTCCGGCAGCTGGCCCGTCGCGTAGTACTTGCCGCTCTCGTCCTGGCTCAGGCCGCAGACGTCCGCGGAGCGTCCCACCGCGGTGGTGGCGAACACCCTGTCGCTGCTGAGGGCCACGCCGCCCCACACCGTCTGGCCCGGGTCCAGCTGCTGCACCCACAGGGGCTCCAGCAGCTCGCAGGACTCTTCGCCGGTCGGGTCGGTGTCCTCGAACGCCAGCAGGTGGTAGCGGTAGGTGTTCTTGTTCGCCGGGCCGTCGGAGAACTCGTCCGGGTTGTCACCGGTGCCGAAGTAGATGCGGACGGTCGGGTTGGTGGTGTCCCGCACCACCTTCACCGCGAGGTTGGAGTAGAGCTGCTGGAAGAACGGGTCCTGGTTCGGCCCCGTCGCCGCGTCGGGGTGGTCCGTCAGGGACGCCGGTGCGCTGGCAATCTTGCAGGTCTTCACCTTGCGGCCCAGCGGCGCGCTGGTGCTCACCTGGTCCAGGTTGACGCGGTACACGCCGCCGTTGGTGGTGGGCACGTACATGATGTCGTAGTTGCCGTCCCGGTTCAGGTCCACCAGCGCGCTCTCCGCCGCCACGCCGACGCCCTGCTCCAGGGTGATGATGCCGGCCAGCTGGCCGCCCGGCGACGAGCCGTAGTTCAGCGGGCGGCCCGTCTTCATGTCGATGAGGTAGACGGCACCCGCGCGTGCCGTGTCGACGGGCTTGTAGTCACTGCCCACCACGGCCGTCCAGGCGGTGGTGGAGCCGGAGCCCCAGGCCAGCCGGGCCACGGAGGGCGCGTGGCGCGAGCCCGTGTTGTCCGGGTGGAGCACCGACGGGTTGATGAGCCTGTTCAGCGTGAAGGCCAGGTCGATGTTCGTGTCCCGCAGGTTGAACTCCCACAGCGGCAGCGGGTACCAGGCGTCGGCGGGGTTGGTGATGTCGAGCGCGAAGACGGCGGGGCTGCCCTTGCCCGTCGACGAGACGAGCACCGTCTTGGCGCCCGTCGTCTTCGACAGCACGGGCGACGGCGTCCACTTGGGCTGCCCGGCGATGCCCAGGTCCACGTTGGCGATGGTGGGCGACGCATCCACCTGGGGCTTGGGCGGCGGGGTGCCCGCACTGGGGACCTGCACGTACAGGTTGCGGTAGTGCTCCAGCATCAGGTTCGGCAGGTAGGCGAACTTCTCCTCGCCGGTGCCGTAGTCCCGCGGCGTCGGGGTGGCGCAGGAGCCCGACGGCTCGAAGAAGCCGCGGAGCTGGGCGCCCGTCGTGCACGCATCGTCGGTCGCGTTGCGGAACGCACCCGCGTCATAGGCGTGCAGGAAGCCATTCATCGTGCCCACGTAGGCCACGGTGTCCCGCGTCGCCAGCGGCTCCAGGAAGTTCTTCCGGTACGCATCCCGCTCCTCCGGGCGCGTGTTCTGCGCCCAGGTGTCCAGGTAGGGCGGCACGGCCATGGCCACGGTGGACAGGTTGATGCCGCCCATGGGCCAGGGCCGCTTCACGTTGGAGGGGGCGGGGGTATGCTGGTCCTCCCAGCCGTACAGCCACTCGCGGAAGAAGTTGCGGTCGTTCGTCGGCCCCGTGACGTTCTTGTCCGGGGGGCCGGTCGGGGTGCCGCACTTGCCGTCGTTGTTGAGGTCCCAGGTGTAGCGCCCGTTGGCGTACACGTCACAGAGCGCGTCGGGGAACAG
Source organism: Pyxidicoccus xibeiensis (assembly GCF_024198175.1). Classification (NCBI taxonomy): domain Bacteria; kingdom Pseudomonadati; phylum Myxococcota; class Myxococcia; order Myxococcales; family Myxococcaceae; genus Pyxidicoccus; species Pyxidicoccus xibeiensis. The sequence goes on along the minus strand of NZ_JAJVKV010000001.1, from coordinate 1,049,775 downwards.
GGGGCTGGCGCTGTCAGTGTCCTGCATCTCCGAGGTGATGGTGGCGCGCGTGCTCGTGGGGCCCGGGGGCGACGTCGTCGTGTAGAGCGTGCGCGCCGTCGGATTCGCACCGGTGCGCAGGGCCATGGCCATCACCTGGCCCGCGTCCCACCGCTGCACCACGTTGGTGGCGGTCGGCGTCTCAGGGTCATAGAGCGAGCGGAAGTAGAGGCGGCCGCGCAGCGAGAAGTCCTTCTTGCCGTCGTAGGCGCGCGTCGAGGCGGCGGGCAGGCCCGTGCCGGGCCAGTCGTCACCCCACGCGCTGCCGGGCGTCTCGTTGACGCCCCAGACGATGGCGTTGCCCAGCGTGGACGGCGAGGCGCGCGCGTAGCTGCCCGCGCGCACCGCCTGGTAGCCCACGTCGATGTTGTCCACGATGGGGCGGCAGCGCTCGTTGGGGCTGCTGATGTCCACCTTCCAGCACAGCTGCGAGCCGGTGAAGCCCAGGGAGAGGATGTCCACCTCCACCTGCTGCGTGGGGGGCGTGGTGTTGGGGAACTCCAGGGGGAACCAGGTGGGAGTCTCGTTCTTCGTGCACGTGCCGTTGCTGCAGACGCGGCAGTCCACCGCCAGCGAGTAGCGGATGGAGGGCCGCGCGCCGTTCGGCGGGGTGCAGGCGCCGGGGGTCTCCTCGGTCCAGCAGGGCGCGCTGCCCGTGCAGGTGCGGGGCGCGGGGGCGGCGTCGTCCTGGCGCTTGAAGCGCACCTTGGTGATGACGAAGTCGTCGGCGATGCTCGGGGAGATGTCGCCCGACACGGTGGCCGAGCGCATGTTGCCGCCGTTCTCCTTGTTGATGACGAACACCACGTCGTTGAAGTCGCGGTCACCGCCGCCGGGGAGGTCCTCGAAGCCGAGAATCCAGCGGAAGGGGTCCGTGCTGGGCGCGCCCACGATGACGTGCGGCATGGGGTTGCGGGTGCCCGCGGGCCGGGGCACCGTCACGCGCTCCATGGGCATGTCCAGGAAGCCGTAGGCCGCGTCGTTCCTCAGGCGGTGCAGCGTGGTGCCCACCGTGGTCTTCGGGCCGTCCAGCCAGCCGCACAGCCGGGGGCCGCCATTGCCGATATGGCAGGAGTTGGACGTGGGGTTGTCCCGGTCGCAGGTCGAGTCGTACGAGCAGCCGATGTTGCGCTCCGCCACCACGGGGTTGGCTTCGGAGTTCTGGTCAATGTTCCACGCCGCCTTGGAGAAGTAGACGTTGATGGGCGTGCGCAGGTGCAGCAGGCACTTCCCGGCGGCGTCCTGCTTCAGGCAGGGGAAGACGGTGCCCTCGTTCGGGCGGTGGTTGGAGTCGTAGAAGACGATGAGGAAGAAGATGATCTCCTTCCCGCCCTCGACCATGCCCAGGTCCACGGTGCGGTCGAACGCGCTGATGCCGGCGTTCGGGTTGGTGGCGCGGGGCAGGCCGCGCGCGTCGTAGGCGGAAACGTCGTAGTCGGGGACGCCGTCGTCGACGAAGTCGGAGTCGGGGACGGGCGCGAGGTTGCCGAAGGTCGCGCCATTGCCCTGGTCGCCGTCATCGTCGGCGAGCAGGAAGACCATCTTCCCGACGCCCTTGTTGCCGTTGGCGATGGCGGGCGGCTCGAGGATGTTGGGGATGTGGGGGAACAGGCCGCCGTCGGAGAACTGGGTGGCGCTCGCGTTGGTGCCTCCCAGCAGGCTGCCCACCACGTCCGCGTCGATGAGGTTGAACGTCTGGCCGGGGCGCGCGTCCGCAATCCGGTTGCCCAGCGTCGGGTGGGTCGTGAGGATGCGCTGGAACGTGTTGCCGCAGTTGCGCCGGGCGATGTCGGGCTCGCTGTACGTCTCGCCCGCCGTGTCGGTGAACGTCTCGGTGCAGCGGCGGCTCACGCCGACGTAGGGCCGGGCCTTGGGGCCACTGGGGGGCGCGAGATTGTAGATGTCCTCGTGCAGGTCGAAGATGCCGTTGTTGTTGCTGTCGACGAGGTTGCCCGCGGCGTTGACGTACTCCACCTTCGTCGCCGGGTCCGTCGGCTTCTTCTGCAGGTCATCCAGGTACATGTAGCCGAGCGCGTGCGAGGCGCCGGCGGACTCGTACACGTAGCTGATGGTGACGCGCTGGTCGAACGGGAAGGTGATGTTCTCGACGTTGAGGACGGTGAGGTTGGTGTTGAGCTGGAGGCGCGGCGGCGTCTCGGGGGTGATGAGGATGGTGTCGTTGGGGCCGCGGTCCAGCGAGCTGTCGCTGAAGTTGGGCTGCCGGTCCTGCGTCAGGTTGTCCCGGCACAGCTGCTCGGGCTGGGCGGAGGCGAGCGGCGCGGCCAGCAGCATCATCACCGCGAGCGTCTTGTTGAGGGTTCTCATCGCTTCCTCCCCTGGGGCAGGGTGGACGGGTGGTTGGCCTTGCGCTGCTTCTGGGCGCGGCGCTCGGCGAGTTCCTTGTTGAACTGCTGCCGCAGCAGCTCGTCCCGCGGCGGCGGCGGCGGCTGCGCGCTGGTCGCCAGGTAGCCCAGGACCAGGTCCAGGTCTCCGGCGCCCAGCAGGCGCGTGTCACAGCGGGTGTCCTTGCGGACCGCGTTGGGCGCCGCAATCCACGCGCGCAGCTGCTCGGGCGTGCGCTTCTGGAGCAGCTGGCTCAGCTGCGGCCCCCGGACGGGCTCGTCGCGCTGCGACTTCGCCGCGCTCCGCGAGGACTTCTGCACGTGCTGCTCGGCGGTGTCGGCGGTGTGGCACCGGGCGCATGCAGTGTCGAAAGCGGTCCTGCCACCGTCCTGGGCAGCTGCAACGCCAGGCAGTGACAGCAATAACAGGAGCTGCAGGAGATGCGTGCGTTGCATGGGGAGCTCGGGGGTGACAGGTCTGACTAGAGGGTCCGCACGTTGGTCGTGTCGGGCGCCTGCGTGTCCTGCGTATTGTTGTAGGTGTTGTCGGGGCCGCAGCCGCGGTTGACGCAGCCGGGGCCGCTCGCGGCGGAGGCATTCTCGTTGATGATGAGCGCTTGGACGATGGAGCGTGTAGGGCGGCCGCCCTCGGTCATCACCTCTCCGACGGAGATGAGCCACACCTGGCCGTTGGTATCGGAGCTGGGGTTGGCGTCGTCCAGGTCGTCCCGGACGAAGACGCGGTAGCGCACGTTGTCCTGCGTGGGGTACTCGGCGTACGGGGTGCCGCCCGCGCTGGCGAGCTCCGTGGGGGCCATGTCCTCCGTCGTCAGCCGCAGCTGGTTCCAGCCACCCGTGGCGGCAGGGCCCGGCAGCACCTCGTACCAGGGCGTGCCGCCGCCTCCGAGCCCTGGCTCGTTGACGGGCGCGCCCAGGTCGGGGATCACCTGGTTGTACGTATCGAGGTTCCCCTCCGCCGCCAGCCGCAGGCGCATGGCCTCGCGGCCCTCGGCCAGCCCCGCCTCGGCCGCGAAGAAGGCCTCCTTCCGCCTCCGCCCGTCGCCCTGCGTCTCCGCCTCGCGGCTCACCACGCCGTAGCTGAGCAGCACCGCCAGGGACACCAGCGTCACGACGCCCAGTCCCACGAGCAGGGTGAAGCCCCTGGCATTCCGCCGTCGGGTCGCGGTGGGTGACTTCATTGGGAGACTCCTCGTCGTGCAGCGGGGGGGCGAACTGCAACACAGTCAGCAATTGACGTGCCGACTTGTTTGCTCCCCAACCTGCTGAAAACACGAGGCTGCCCACACACGGCGTGCGCTGGGTGGGTCCAGATTGACCTCGCAAACATTGCGGGTATGCACTGAGTTGCGGAGTTAACTGTAGGCCCGGCGCCCTGGAGTAGGGCAGGCAGGGAGGCGCCCCGGGCCTGGGCCTCCAGGGCCCCTGTTTCCCAGTGCCTGCATCGGGGGCAGGGCCTCGTCCGGCGTCCGCTGGCGGGCAGGAAACGCGGCTGACGCCTTCGCGGGGTGGATCATCCGGGGTGGGGTGACCCCAGACGGGCGGCGAACTGGGTGTCCGGCCACCGCCCCTCCCCGGGGGCCTGCTTCAGCCGCTCGTGCACTCGGCGACGGGGCTCTGGAGGGCCTCCGCCGAGTCGCAGTCCAGCAGGTTCGCCAGGCCCGTCAGCGGCTCCACCCTCAGCAGGCTGCGCGCGCGGGGCGAGGTGAAGGTGAGGCGGAGGTTGCCCGGCGCCGCGGCGTTGAGGGCGGCGGCGTTGTCGACCTGGCCGCGCATGCAGCCCAGGTTGCCCGGCCGCACCGCGCGGCTGGTGCCGGGCAGGTAGCAGAGGCCATGCACGGAGGCCGCGTTCATGGTGCGCGGCAGGACGAGCTCCGGCCCCACCTCGTCGCAGCACTCCGGGTTGGCGCGGCAGGTGGTGTTCACACACGCCAGCCGCGGACAGCTGTCGTTGTCCCAGGTGTTCTCGCACCGCAGCCGCTCCCAGCGGACCACCGTGCGTGTCCCGCCCGGCCGCGCGACGGCCTCCACCACGAAGCGCACCGGCTGGTTGGTGGCCAGCGCGCGCTGCCGGGCGCGCAGCGCGGAGGACCACAGCTCGCGCGTGGCCTCGGTCTCCCGCTGGCGGTCGATGGCCTGCTGGAAGTTCACCAGCGCCAGGGTGATGAGGGCGCCGGCCACCGCCAGCGTCACCATCAGCTCCAGCAGCGTGATTCCGCGTGCGTGTCTGGTGCTCATGTCCCCGCTCCCGCCTGGGGCTGGAGGCCGCCCGCCGCGAAGTTGCGCGGCGTCACCCGGAAGGTGAGCGTCCGCCGCTTGAAGCCATCTTCCGGGAAGCCCTCTTCGTCCACGCGCATGGGCACCCCCGGGGTGACGGCCGTCACGTCCGCCCGCCGGCTGCGGATGACCAGCGTCACCTCCAGCTCGCGCACCCGCTGCTGGAGCATGCGGCGCAGCTCGTTGTCCGACGAGGCCGCGTTGCCCGGCGGCCCCGAGTCGGCGGTGCAGGTGGCCCGCGTGCACCTGTCGAGGGCGGGGCGGCCGGCGGAGGCCTCCGGGTACCACCGGAGCCCGGCGGCGGGGTTTGCCAGGTCGACGACGGCCTGGCGGACCTTCAGCCGCTCCACGTCCCGGCTCACCGCCACCCACGTGGCGGCGCCCGCCGGCAGGTGCTCCAGCGTCGGCGCGCCGCGGGCCCAGTTCACCCGCCAGGCCGAGCCCTCCGTGCGCATCGTCAGCCAGCCGGTGTCCTCCCAGATGCCGTCATCCGGGTCGCCGCAGGGCGGGTTGCCCGTGTTGCCGATGGCGCTCCCCGGGTTGGCGTTGAGCGTCTCGGAGTTCGCATTGACGTTGGTGATTTGCAGGTGGCAGGCCACGTTCCCCGCCGGGTTCACGATGATGGCGGGCGTGCGCTGCCCGCCGGGCGGGTTCATGGCCGTGGGCGGGTTGGGCCCGGTGCAGAAGGTGAAGGAGTTGCCCTGGCGGATGACCGTCTTCCCGTTGCAGGCATCCATGACAATCATGTTCCGCGTGTCCCCCCAGTAGAGCTGGACCACGTCCGAGCGGAAGTTCTCGTAGGGAGACCCGGAAGGAGGCAGGGCGAACGTCGCGTCCGGCGCGAACGCGGGCGGCAGGCCCGCCGTCAGGTCGGGCTCCGTCCACACCTGGAGCGCGAAGCGGGTGTCGTTGTTGGCGAAGGCGATGGGCGCGTTGCCCATGCCCAGCCCGGCCAGCTGCAGGTCCACCGTGAGCGCGTCCTTCACCGCCCGCCCGGTGGACTGCGCCATCATCGTCTGCTCCTCGAAGAGGGCCCGCCGCTGCAGCTGCAGGCCCACGCCCATGGCCGCCAGCAGCACGATGGAGCCGATGACGCTCGACAGCGTCACCTCCAGCAGCGTGAAGCCCCGGTGAAGCGAAGGTCGGCTCATGGCGACACCCGCGTCTGCATGACGACCACCTGCCGGCCCCGGCGCTCCGGCTCCTGCCAGCTCACGGAGACGCGGACGTTGGCCACGTTGCCGGCGGTGCCCGCGGCGCCCGCCAGGTTCCGGTTCACCGCGGGCGCACCCGCCGCGCCGCCCTCGAGCGAGCCGGGAATCACCCCGCTGTCCACGTCCAGCGCCACCTCGTACGCCCGGGCGCCGCTGCCCTCGGGCGGCTCGGTGTCCTGCACCTCACCGGAGGCCGTCTGCCACAGGGTGTAGCGGCGGTTGTCCAGGGCGGCGATGTTGCCGCAGGGGGGATTGACGGTGCAGCCCATGGCGGTGACGTTCTCCAGGGCCTGCTCGGCGATGAGCTGCGCCTGCAGCGCGGTGAGCGTCTGGCGGTTGGACTGGCGCGTCTGCTGCACCACCGTCATGGCCGCCATCACCCCCATCAGCAGGATGCCCATGGTGCCCATCACCTCCACCAGGGTGATGCCGCGGGCGTGTCGCCTGGGACGACGTGTCTGCTGGTGGCTCACTTGGGCAGCCTCCCGTCCGGAATGGGCTCGTAGATGAGGGTGCGCGAGCGGGCCGCGCCGGAGTTGGCGGTGCCGTTGTTCCAGTCGTCGCTGCCCACCATCTTCATCTCGCCCGTCGCGGTGAGCACGAACAGGTGCTCGTCGTGCACCACCGGCGCGTTGACGCCATGGCCTCCGAGCGACGTGCTGGACGTCACCCGGTCCTCCGGCAGCTGGCCCGTCTCGTAGAAGCGGCCGCTGTCCGTGTCGCTCAGGTTGCAGATGTCCGCGGCGCGGCCCACGGCGGTGGTGGCGAACACCTTGTCCTTGGTGAGCGTCACGCCGCCCCACACCGTCTGGCCCGGGTCCAGCGGCTGCACCCACAGGGGCTCCAGCAGCTCGCAGTCCTCTTCGCCGGCCGGGTCCGTGTCCTCGTAGGCCATCAGGTGGTAGCGGTAGGTGTTCTTGTTCGCTGGGCCGTCGGAGAACTCGTCCGGGTTGTCACCGGTGCCGAAGAAGAACTGCACCTTCGGCGAGCCGGCGTCGCGAATCACCTTCACCGCCAGGTTGGAGTAGAGCTGCTGGTGCGTGGAGTCCTGCCGGGCCGCCGCGTCGGGGTGGTCCGCCAGGGACAGCGGCGCGCTGGCGACCTTGCATGTCTGGACCTTGCGGCCCAGCCGCGCGCTGGTGCTCAGCTGGGTCAGGTTGATGCGGTACACGCCGCCCGCGGTGGTGGGGACGTAGATGACGTCGTAGGTGCCGTCCCGGTCCAGGTCCACCAGGGCGCTCTCCGCGGCCACGCCGGAGCCCGCGTCCAGGGTGATGATGCCGGCCAGCTGGCCGTCGGCGCTCGCGCCTGCGTTGAGCGGACGGCCCGTCTTCATGTCGATGAGGTAGAGCGCGCCGGCGCGCGCCGGCGCGGAGGGCACGTAGTCGGTGCCCACCACGGCCGCCCAGACGCCGGTGGAGCTGGCGCCCCAGGCCAGCCGGGCCACCGAGGGCGCATGGCGCGAGCCAGAGTTGTCGGGGAACGTCACGCGCGAGTCCCGCTGCTGCGCCCCGAGGAAGGCCAGGTCGATGGACGCGTCCTTGAGGCTGAACTCCCACAGCGGCAGCGGGTACCAGGAGTCGGCGGGGTGGGTGATGTCGAGCGCGAAGACGGCGGGGCTGTTCCGGCCCGACGCGGAGACGAGCACCGTCTTGGCGCCCGTCGTCTTCGACGAGGCGGTGGCGCGCGTCCACGCGGGCTTGCCGCTGATGCCGAAGTCCACGTTGGCGATGGTGGGCGACGCATCCACCTGGGGCTTGGGCAGGTTGCCGGAGCCGGGGAACTGCACGTACAGGTTGCGGTAGCGCTCCAGCAGCAGGCGCGGCAGGTAGGCGAACTTCTCCTGGCCGGTGCCGTAGTCGCGCGACGTGAGGGGCGGCGTGCAGGAGGCCACCGGCGCGAAGTAGCCGCGCAGCTGGGACTGGGCCACGCACCCGTCCTTCGTGCCGTGGCGGAAGGCGCCCGCGTCGAAGGCGTGCAGGAAGCCGTTCATCGTGCCCACGTAGGCCACGGTGTCGCGCTCCGCGAGCGGCTCCATGAAGTTCTTCCGGTACTCGTCGCGCTCCTCGGCGCGCGTGTTCTGCGCCCAGGTGTCCAGGTAGGGCGGCACCGCGAGCGCCACCGTGGACATGTTGATGCCGCCCATGGCCCAGGGCCGCTTCACGTTGGCGGCGCCCGGCGCGTAGTGGTCCTCCCAGCCGTACAGCCACTCGCGCAGGAAGTTGCGGTCGTTCGTCACGCCCGTCACCCGCTTGTCGGCGGCGGTGATGGAGGGCGTGCCGCACTTGCCATCGTTGTTCAGGTCGTACGTGTAGCGGTCGTTGGCGAACTGGTCGCAGAGCGAGTCGGGGAACAGCGGGCTGCTGCTGTCGGCGTCCTCCATCTCCGCGGTGATGGTGGTGCGCGCCCCGGTGGAGCTGAGCGTGAAGAGGTTGCGGGTGAGCGGGTCCGTGCCGTTGCCGAAGGCCAGCGCCATCACCCGGCCCGTCTCCCAGCGCTCGACGAGGTTCGTGGTGTTCGTCGCCTCCGGGTCATAGAGCGAGCGGAAGTAGAGGCGGCCGCGCAGCGCGTAGTCCTTCTTGCCGTCATAGGCGCGCGTGGCGGGAGCGGGCAGGCCGGTGCCGGGCCAGCTCTTGCCCCAGGTGCTGCCGGGCGTCTCGTTGACGCCCCAGACGATGGCGTTGCCCAGCGTGGACGGTGAGGCGCGCGCGTAGCTGCCGGCGCGCACCGCCTGGTAGCCCACGTCGATGTTGTCGATGATGGGCCGGCAGCGCTCGTTGGGGCTGCTCATGTCCACCTTCCAGCACAGCTGCGAGCCGGTGAAGCCCATGGAGAGGACGTCCACCTCCACCTGCTGCGTGGGGGGCGTGGTGTTGGGGAACTCCACCGGGAACCAGGTGGGCGTGGGGTTGTGGGTGCACGTGCCGTTGCTGCAGACGCGGCAGTCCACCGCCAGCGAGTAGCGGATGGAGGGCCGCGCGCCGCCCGGGGGCGTGCAGGCGCCGGGGACCTCCTCCGTCCAGCAAGGCGCGCCGCCCGGGCAGGTGCGGGGCGCGGGGGCGGCGTCGTCCTGGCGCTTGAAGCGCACCTTGGTGATGACGAAGTCCTCGGCGATGTCCGGAGAGATGTCGCCGGACACGGTGGCCGAGCGCGTGCCGCCGCCGTTCTGCTTGTTGATGACGAACACCACGTCGTTGAAGTCGCGGTCACCGCCGCCGCTCAGGTCCTCGAAGCCGAGAATCCAGCGGAAGGGGTCCGTGGTGGGTGCGCCCACGATGACGTGCGGCATGGGGTTGCGGGTGCCCGTGGGGCGGGGCACCGTCACCTTCTCCATGGGCATGTCCAGGTTGCCGTAGGCCGCGTCGTTCTTCAGGCGGTGCAGCGTGGTGCCCACATCCTCCTTCGGGCCGTCCAGCCAGCCGCACAGCCGGTCGCCGCCGCCGCCACCGTCCACGCGGCAGGAGAAGTCACTGGGGGACTCGGGGTTGCAGCGCGAGTCGTACGAGCAGCCGATGTTGCGCTCGGCCACGGCGCCGTTCAGGAAGTTCTGGTCCAGGTTCCACGCGGCCTTGGAGAAGAAGACGTTGATGGGCGAGCGCAGGTGCAGCAGGCACTTGCCGGCGGTGTCCTGCTTCAGGCAGCCGTAGGCCGTGCCCTCGTTGGGGCCGTGGCGGAAGTCGTAGAAGACGACGATGAAGAAGACGACCTCGCGGCCGCCCTGGATTTCCCCCAGGTCCACGGTGCGGTCGTACGCGCTGACGCCGGGGTTGGGGTTGGAGGCGCGGGGCAGGCCGCGCGAGTCGTAGGCGGAGACGTCGTAGTCGGGGATGCCATCGTCGATGAAGTCGACGTCGGTGACGGGGGCGAGGTTGCCGTACGTCGCGCCGTTGCCCTGGTCGCCGTCGTCGTCGGCGAGCAGGAAGACCATCTTCCCCAGGCCCTTGTTGTCGTTGGCGTCCGCGGGCGGCTCGAGCAGGTTGGGGATGCGGTTGTGCAGGCCCCGGTCGGAGAAGTCGCCGCTGGCCGCGTTGTTGGTGTCCTCGTCCCTCAGGCGCAGCGGCGTGCCCACCACGTCCGCCCTGATGAGGTCGAACGTCCTGCCTGGCCGGGCGTCCGCGACGCTCTGGTTCGCGGCGAACACCGCGCCGCAGCCGGACTTCATCGCGATGTCGGGCTGGCTGTACGTCTCGCCGCCGGAGACGAACGTGCGCGCGCAGCGGCGGCTCAGGCCGATGTACGGCCGCGTCTTGGCGCCGCTCGGGGGCGCGAGGTTGTAGAGGTCCTCGTGGAAGTCGAAGATGCCGTTGGCGTTGGCATCCGCGAGCTCGCCGGTGGGGGTGAGGTAGCCCCGGGCCTTCACGTCATCCAGGTACATGTACCCGAGCGCGTGCGAGGCGCCGGCGGACTCGTACACGTAGCTGATGGTGACGCGCTGGTCGAACGGGAAGAAGATGCGCTCGGCGTTGAGCGCCGTGAGGTTGGTGTTGAGCTTGAGCCGCGGCGGCCGCTCGTCGGTGACGAGGAGGGTGGAGTTGTCGAGGTCCAGCGAGCTGTCGCTGAAGTCGGGCTGCCGGTCCTGCGTGAGGTTGTCCTTGCACAGCTGCGCGGGGGCCTGGGCCCGCGCGAGCGGAGCGGCCAGCAGCGCAAGCGCCGCGAGCATGCGGGGAAGGGCGCGCGTCATGGCTTCACCCGGACCGGCAGGCGGGCCTCATCCGCGCGGCGCTGCTTGCGCGCGCGGCGCTCGGCCTGCTCCTGCTGGAGCTGCTGGCGCAGCAGCTCCTCACGGGGCGGCGCGGGCGGCTGGGACACGGTGGCCAGGTAGCTGAGGAGCAAGTCGCGCTCACCTTCGTCGAGCAGGCGCGTGTCGCACCGGGTCTCCGGGCGCACCTGGTGGGGGGCCCGGAGCCAGGCGCGGAGCTGCTCGGGGGTGCGGCTGCGCACCAGCGGGTCCAGGTGGGGGCCGGGGGAGGGCTGGGCCGGGGTGGTGGCGCCGGCCGTGTGGCAGCGCGCACAGGCCTGGGCGAAGGCGGCCTCACCGCCGTCCTCCGCCGCTGCCAGGCAGGGCAGCAGCAGGAGCGCCAGTAGGGGACTGCGAATCATGAAGACTCCGGTGGAGCGGAGATGGGGGAGCGGGCTAGCGGAAGGAGCGGACCAGCGTGGTGTCGGGGGAGCGCGGGTCCTGGCTGTTGTTGAAGGTGTTGTCGGGGCCGCAGCCGCGGTTGACGCAGCCGGGGCCGCCAGCGGCCGGGGCGTTCTCGTTGGTGATGAGCGCCTGCACGATGGAGCGCGTGGGGCGCCCCTCGGTGTTCAGCACCTCGCCCACGGCCATGAGCCACACCTGGCCATTGGTGTCGGTGTTGGGGTTGGTGTCGTCCAGGTCGTCCCGGACGAAGACGCGGTAGCGCACGTTGTCCTGCGTGGGGTACTCGACGTACGGGGTGCCGCTCTCGCTGGAGAGCTCGGCGGCCGTCAGGCTCTCCTGCACCAGGCGCAGGTAGTTCCAGCCGTCCGGCTCGGCGCCGGGCAGGACCTCGAACCAGGGGGGATTCGCGCCCGCCAGGCCCGGCTCGTTGACGGCGGCGCCCAGGGTGGTGAGCACGTTGCCGTAGGTCTGCCGGTCCCCGAGCCGCAGGCGCATGGCCTCGCGCCCCTCGGCCATTCCGGCCTCGGCCGCGAAGAAGGCCTCCTTGCGCCGCCGGCTGTCGCCCTGCGTCCCCGCCTCACGGCTCACCACGCCGTAGCTGAGCAGCACCGCCATCGTCATCAGCGTCACGACGCCCATCGCGACCAGGAGCGTGAAGCCTCCGGACTTCCTTCGACGGCTGCTGGGACGAACCACCATCGCGCGACTCCTCAGGCGCCCTCCTGGGGGGAGGAGGGACGTGGCGCGTACTGAGCAAGAGGTGTGCCGGAGGTAGAAAATTTCAACATCGCGGAATTCCGGAGGGTGGGTCCGTTCGGCAGGTGACGAAAAGTGTTTTGTGACTTCGCAAAAATTGCGTAGCACTGGACGTGCGGGGCGGAAGCGCAGAGTGGCGGGAGGCCGTTGGGGTTGCAACGTGCGGGCAACGGAGCCCCTGGGTCCCTGGGTCCGTGGATGCGAAGTGAAGGCTTCGCTACCCGGCGTTTTCCAGCTCTCGCAGCTTGTCCACCAGCGCCTGCATGCGCTGCTGGTGGGTGCCGGCCCAGAAGACGCGCCTGCAGTCCTGGCACTGCTGGAACCGGGAGTGCCGCTCCGCCACGCGCTCGGGGATGCGGTCCTGGACCTCGTGCGGCTCGGACGAGGTCAGCGGGCCGTTGCACGCCAGGCACCGGGAGAAGGGCCGCATGCGGGAGGTGAGCCCGAAGCGGCGCACCACCTCCACCAGCTGGTGCGCCGGGTCCGTGGAGCGGGGGAAGTAGCCCCTCGCCACCTCGCCGCGCTTGAGCACGCCGATGTCCCGGGAGAGCAGGATGCGGTCCTCGTCATGGGACACGCGCGCCAGCTCGTCGTCCGCGTAGTCGTTGCGCCACAGCGAGTCGAAGCCGAGCATCCGCAGGAAGCCCACCAGCCGTCCCAGGCCCACATCCAGCACGAAGCGGGGGACCTCGGGCAGCGGCGGCCCCACCCGCACGAGGGGCTCCACGTCCAGCGAGTGGAAGGGCGGGTACGCCGCCACCCGCGAGCCCGGCGCCACCCGGTGCGCGAAGTCCACCGCCTCGCCGTCCACCAGCACCACGTCCACCTCCGGGTGCGGTGGCCCGAGCGACTCGATGAGGTCCTTCACCGACGGACTGCCCTGGGGCACGTGGGTGAGGTCCTGCCCGCGACGCTCCGGTGGCAGGAAGTCGTTCAGCGCCCCGTAGAAGCGCACCGTCACCGCCGGCTTCGGCTGTTGCATGGGCTCCCTGCCTCCCGTCCGGAGGGCTGTCCTACCCCATCCGCCGTGGCCCCAGACACGCCTGGAGAGTCTTCTCGCTGGGTAATCCGGACTTACCGTGGCTGTTACGCAGAATTCACCAGTGTAAACGTGTAGCCGAGCGGTAAGTCACAAGACTGTCACTTCGTCAGCTCCTATACTTCCGCCGCTCCCCCGCGTTTTGACGCGCCGTTCCATCCCCTCGGAAGTACGACATCGGGTCTGCGCACATGAAGAAGACGTTCACCTCCCTCCTGTGTGCGGCATTGTCGCTCACGACCCTGGCTCTGGCGTGTGGCGACGAAGGAACGCCGCAGGTCCCGCTACCGCTGGAGGACGGCGGGGTGCTGTGGAGGGACTGCGACGCCGCGGGCCAGTGTGCCGAGGGGGAGACCTGTCTCTTCGTCGAGCTGGAGCAGTCCCCCCGGTTCATCTGCGTGCCGGAGTGTGATCCGGGCAGTCGGTGTGGCGCTGCCGGGTCGGCGTGCTGCGCGGGCTCCGGAGATGGCGGCGCCGCGGGGTACTGCCTGCCGGCCGAGGTCTGCGAGAAGCTCGACGCGGGGACGGACGCGGGCACGGAGGATGCCGGGCGCGTGGATGCCGGATTCGTTGAGCCGGTCGACGCGGGCGGCACGGATGCGGGGTCGGACGCTGGCACCGACGCGGGCACTGTCATCGATGCGGGGACCGACGCGGGCACCGTCATCGATGCCGGCACGGACGCCGGGACTGTCGTCGATGCTGGCACTGACGCGGGCACCGTCATCGATGCTGGCACGGACGCTGGGACTGTCGTCGATGCGGGCACGGATGCGGGCACCGTCGTCACGGACGCGGGCACGGACGCCGGCACCATCATCGATGCGGGCACGGACGCGGGCACCGTCATGGACGCGGGCACGGATGCCGGCACCGTCACGGATGCCGGGACGGACGCGGGCACCGGCTACACGGACATCCGCATCATGGCGGCCAACATCACCAGCGGGAACGGCCAGGACTACGACCTGGGCCACGGCATCCGGCTGATGCAGGGCGTGAAGCCCGACGTCATCCTCATCCAGGAGTTCAACTACCTCTCCAACACGGACACGGACTTCCGCTCGATGGTCAATCAGATTGGCACGGGCTTCCATTACTACCGCGAGAGCGGGGCGCAGATCCCCAACGGCATCATCAGCCGCTGGCCCATCATCGCCTCCGGCGAGTGGACCGACCCCGAGGTGGGCAACCGGGACTTCGCCTGGGCGCGCATCGACATCCCCGGCCCGCGTGACCTCTGGGCGGTGAGCGTGCACTTCCTCACGTCCAGCGGAGGCGACCGCAACGCCGAGGCCACGAGCCTCGTGGGCCGAATCAGGGACAACATCCCCGCGGGCGACTACCTGACCATCGGCGGCGACTTCAACACGGACACTCGCAGCGAGAGCTGCATCTCCACCCTCGGCGGTGTGGTGACGACGTACGGCCCGCACCCGGTGGACAAGAACGGCAAGGACGGCACCAACGCCGGCCGCACCAAGCCCTATGACCACGTCCTGGTGGACGCGGACCTGCGCCAGTACCAGCAGGCCACCGTCATCCGGGGCGCCACCAGCTCCAGCACCTTCGCCAACGGGCTGGTGCTCGACAGCCGCGTCTACACGCCCATCTCGGAGATTGCTCCGGCGACCGCGAGTGACAGCGCCGCCCCCAGCATGCAGCACATGGGCGTCATCAAGGACTTCCGCGTCCCCAACTTCTGAGGACCGCACGTGCAGGGCGCGGCGGCCCGCCTCACGGTGCCGCCGCCGCCCGCCTCAGAAGCTCCACTTGTCCTTGTTCTTCTCGATGAAGCGCGCCACGGGAGGAATCCGGGCCACCAGCGGCGTGAGCACGAACACCGCCGCCCAGCGCACGGGCTTCACCACCTGAGACGCCGCGTAGGCCGCTGCCCACGAGCCGGCCTGCGCGCCCGCGCTCTCCGGTTGGAATCCGAACTGGATGGCCGCGTAGAAGCCCACCAGCACCAGGCCGAAGATGGCCAGGTTCATCACCGCCGCCAGCGGTCCGTACTCGAGCATCAGGTTCTTGATGCGAGCGGCCAGCGTGGGCTTCTCGGGCTTGGCTCCCGCTTCCGCGGGTGGGGGAGTGTCGGAGACTGAAGGATTCACGTCCGGCTCAACAGGCGCCATGGGCGAACCATGCCCGAAATGGCCGCATCCCGGGAGACAGAGCGGGCGGGCTGGCTGACGGCGGGCGGGCTCTCCGGGTTGTCAGGGCTCGGCGGGGCGGGTTAGAGGATGGGAACGCATCATGAAAGCCTCCCTCCGCCTCCTCGTCCTCGTGGCCGTCACCGTGCTCGCTGTCGATCAGGTGACCAAATACCTGGCCGTGTCCCGGCTCACCAATGCGCTGGACGGCCGTGAAGGGCTGTCGCGGGTGACGGGCTTCGTGTCCGAGCAGAACCTCGACAACAACCCGCCGGATGAGGAGGGGCGGCGCCGCGTGTCCCGGCCGCACCGCTTCATCGAGGACTACTGGCACTTCCGCTACGTGGAGAATCCGGGCGCGGCCTGGGGCCTGTTCGGCAACCTGCCGGAGGGCGTGCGGCGCATCTTCTTCCACGTGGTGAGCCTGGCGGCGCTGGCCTTCATCTTCCTCATGTACCGGCGCACGGAGCTGGACCAGAAGCTGGTGCGGCTGGCGCTGGCGCTGATTTCGGGCGGCGCGCTGGGCAACTTCGTGGACCGGCTGCTGCGCGGCTACGTCATCGACTTCATCGACTGGCACTGGCGCAACCAGCCCGGCATGCGGTGGCCGACGTTCAACGTGGCGGACGCCGCCATCTGCGTGGGCGTGGCCTTCATGCTGCTGGACTCGCTGCGGGTGCGCCGTCCGGCGGCCGTCGCGGCGCCCCTGACGGAGAGCCCCAATCCGTGACGGGTGGGGGCCTGCTGGTGTAAGCCCCTGTCGTGCCGCGCAAATACGTCATCCTCCTCGCCGTCACCTTCGGCGTCATCGTCCTGGACCAGTGGACGAAGTACCTCGTCGTCCGCGAGCTCACCGCCCAGATGCAGGGCAAGGAGAGCCTCGGGGAGCGCCTGGGGGCGATGTTCTCCGCCCCGCCGCCGCAGGGCTTTGACGGCCTGCACTACCGGCCGCGCCGCCACATCGAGGTGTCGGAGAACTTCTTCCGCCTGCGCTACGCGGAGAACCCGGGCGCGGCGTGGGGCCTGTTCCGCAACCTGTCGCCGGGGACGCGCGCGCCGCTCTTCCACGTGGTGAGCCTGGGCGCGGTGCTCCTCATCACCTACTACTTCCGGAAGCTGTCCGGCTCGGACCCCGAGGAGAAGTGGGCGCTGTGGGGCCTGCCGCTGGTGCTGGGCGGCGCGCTGGGCAACTACATCGACCGGCTGGCCCGGGGCTTCGTCATCGACTTCCTCGAGGCCCACTGGTTCGACAAGGCCGCGTGGCCCTCCTTCAACATCGCCGACGCGGCCATCTGCGTCGGCGTGGGCATGCTCCTGGTGGACGCCTTCGTCCGCAAGGAGAAGCCCGACTCCGCGCCCTCCAAGGCCGGCGCCGCGTCCAAGCCGTAGCGCGGAAAGTCCCCTCCATTCTCCTGCCCGGGGAGCAGCCGGGCGGGCGCTGGAGCGCTCCCACGCATTGTCCCGCCAGCGCAGGAGGGTAGCCTGCGCGCGGCACCGCCCCTTTTATCAGGTCCTCCATGCTCCCCGTCCTCTTCCGCCTCACCTTCACCAGTCTCTGGGCGCAGCTCCTGCTGTACGCGGTCGCCGCGGGCGTCGTGGGCTACATCGCCTTCAACGGGTGGCGTGGCGCGGTGGGCGAGCTGAACGTGAAGACGGGCGTGCGGGCCGAGCCCACCACCACGGACAAGCTGCTGCGCGCACTGGCCTTCGGTGGCGTCGGCGCGGTGCTGGCCTGGTACGGCCTGAAGTACGCGCTGCCGCCCGGCGCCTTCCCGG
The DNA here is from genome assembly GCF_024198175.1 of Pyxidicoccus xibeiensis. Lineage (NCBI taxonomy): Bacteria > Pseudomonadati > Myxococcota > Myxococcia > Myxococcales > Myxococcaceae > Pyxidicoccus > Pyxidicoccus xibeiensis. Next base: position 1,033,018 of record NZ_JAJVKV010000001.1, on the reverse strand, counting down.
GCGCGAAGGGCGAGGGCATCCCCCTGCACACCTACGGCGTGCTGCTGGCCGCCGGCTTCATCACCGCGGCGTCGGTGGTGGGACGGCTGGCCCAGGACGAGTGGCGCAAGGTGGAGCTGGTGAATGGCCAGTGGGTGGACGTGGAGGGCCCGAAGAAGCGCGAGCAGGTCATGGACATGACCTTCTGGCTGCTGGTGGGCGGCATCGGCGGCAGCCGGCTGCTCTTCGTGCTGGTGAACTGGAAGGACTACGCGCGCGACTGGACGCAGGTCTTCTCGCTGGGCGGCGGCCTCGTGTTCTACGGAGGCCTCATCGGCGCGGCGGTGGCGGCCTATGTCTTCGCGCGCGCCCACGGCATGGACTTCCTGCGGCTGGCGGACGTGTGCATCCCCACCGTGTCGCTGGGCCAGTGCCTGGGCCGCCTGGGCTGCTTCAGCGCGGGCTGCTGCTGGGGGGACGTGGCGCCCGCCCATGCGTCCACCGCGGTGCACTTCCCCGGGGCGGGCACGGCTCAGGACTTGTTCGGCCGGCTGGGCAACACCTCCAGCCTGGCGTTCTCCTCGCAGGCGGAGGACACCCGCTACGTGGTGGAGGCCACCGGCGAAATCCTCCACCAGGCCGGGCCCGGCGCGGTGCGCATCTCCGACTGGGTGGTCCAGCAGGGCCACACCCTGGGCGTCTATCCCACCCAGCTCTTCGAGTCCGTGGGCCAGCTGGTGCTCTTCGTGGGGCTGCTGTACGCCCGGCGCTTCCGCCGGTTCCACGGGCAGATTTTCGCCCTCTGGCTGATGGCCTACGCGGTGCTTCGCAGCACGGTGGAATTGTTCCGTGGAGATGTGGAGCGCGGCACGCTGCATGGCCTGCTGCAGTCGCTGGGGGCCCGGGGGCTGGCGGAGTCGGTGCCGCTGGAGGCCTGGTACAACATGTCCACCAGCCAGTTCATCTCGCTGTGCATGTTCACCTTCGGCGCGGTGCTGCTGTACCAGAAGGGCCGCCGCCGGGAGACCGAGGAAGCGGGCGGCCTCGGTCCGACACCTTCTGCGGCGTGAGGTTGATCCGCGAACCCCTCTTGGGGACACTCTGAGGAGTCATGCCGCCTCCCGACGCCCGACAGTCCTCCGTCTCGAAGAGCTCCTCCAGCCAGAAGAGCTTCTCTGGAAAGAGTCCGGTGGACACCAGCTCCAGTGAGCACGTCCTCCAGGAGTGCGAGGCGCTGGAGGGGGAGCTGGCCTCCCTGCGCAACGCCTTCGAGCAGTACTTCCTGGGCAACGAGCGCCACGCGCCCACGCTGGCCCACGCGGACTTCAAGAAGCGCATCCTCAAGCTGAAGACGGCCTTCATCCGCAGCACCGCCGCGAAGTTCCGCGTGGCGAGCGTCCACAACAAGTACCTCACGTACGAGCGGCTGTGGACGCGCACGCTGCAGGAGATTGAGGCCGGCACGTACAAGCGGGACCTCTTCAAGGCCCGCCGCCGCGCGGAGAGCCGCAAGGCGCCCGCGTCCGGCAAGGACGCCCAGAAGGGCGTGGTGGAGCTGCCGGAGGACATCTCCGACATGGAGTTCGAGGAGGTGGAGGAGATTCTCCGCCCCCGTCCCGCCAACGAGCCGCAGGTGGCGCCCGCCGCCGTCGCGGGGGCCACGCCCTTCCGGGGCACGCCCACCGTGGCGCCCGTGTCCGGGGTGCCGGCGGTGGCGCCCGGCATCGCGCCGCTGACGCCTCCCATCCCCTCGGCCACGCCCTTCCGGGGCACGCCCACCGTGGCGCCCGTGTCCGGCATCCCCTCGGTGGCGCCCCTGGCGGGCACGCCTCCCAGGGGGATGCCCACGGTGACGCCGGCCCTGGCGGGCACGCCTCCGCGCGGCGCTCCCGCGTCGGTGCCTCCGGGCATGGCGGCGGCCCGGCCCGCCACCACGCCTCCGCCCGGCGCCGCGGCCCGGCCCGTCACCACGCCACCCGGTGCCGCGGCGGCCCGGCCCGTCAGCACGCCGCCCGGTGCGGCCGCGCCCCGGCCTCCGGTGGCGAGCGGCTCCGGCGGCATGTCCGACGACAAGCTGCGCGCCGTCTACGACGCGTACGTCACCGCGAAGCGCCGCTGCGCGGAGGACACCTCCAAGCTGTCCTTCGAGTCGGTGGCGGCCACGCTGCGCAAGCAGGTGCCGGAGCTGCTCAAGCAGCACAACGCCAAGGCCGTCGAGTTCAAGGTGGTCATCAAAGACGGCAAGGCCTCGCTCAAGGCCGTGCCGAAGTAGGCGCCCCGCGATGAACCAGGACATCGATTCGCTCAAGGCCCGGGTCAGCCGCCTGTCGGTGATGATTTTCGACATCGACGGCACGCTCACCGACGGCCGCATCTTCTGGGTGCCCAACTCCGGGTGGACGCAGATGTACAGCGTGCGCGACGGCATGGGCATCAAGCGCCTGCAGGAGGTCGGCATCGAGGTGGCCGCCATCTCCGGCGGCGACAGCCTGTCCGCGCAGATGCGGATGCAGTCGCTGGGCCTCAAGCACGTGCACTTCGGCAGCCAGGACAAGGTGGCGCACTTCGAGAAGCTGCTCGCGCTGCTGAACGTGTCCGCGGACCGGTGTGGCTACATGGGCGACGAGGTGGTGGACCTGCCGCTGCTCAAGGCCGTGGGCTTCTCCGCCGCCCCGCCCGAGTCCCCCGACGAGGTGCGCTCCCAGGTGCACTACGTCGCACAGAAGCCCGCGGGCTTCGGCGCCGCCCGCGAGGTTTGTGAGTTCATCCTCCGCCATCGTCAAACAACCTGAGAATCGGTTGTTGAGAATCGTTTGCTCCTGAAAAAGTGACGGCCCGGGGTGCTTGTTCGGGTTGTCGCTCCAGGGGGGGCTCCCTAGTTTGGGTCTCGCGCAAGCGGCCGGCTGACGGCGCGAGACACATGGGAGGCGACGTGGGGATTCGGCGGATGTGGCTCGGGCTGGCAGTGGCGGCGGTGGGGCTGTCCCTGGGAACGGGTTGCATGTCCTCCCAGTCGCCGGAGGACGAGGCCCGGCTGGCCGCGCTGGAGGCCGAGGCGGAGGAGCTGGACACGGTGCTCGACTCCGTCGAGGAGCGGCTCCTGGGCAACCAGGCCATGCTCCAGACGTGGCAGGAGATGGGGCGCCGGCACCAGGACGTGACGCAGCTGCACTGTCAGACGGCGGACGCCCACCTCGTGGCGCTGATGAAGCACTACGAGAAGCAGGACGAGAAGGCGCGCTCGATGAAGCGCCGCCGCAATGGCGTCGCCGCCGTGGACACGGTGCTCACGTCCGGCCAGGGCGGCCCCGTCCATCGCAACAACTGAGTGGCTAAAGGCTCATCCGCTCGCGGAAGCGCTGGGACTGCCGGCGCGACATCTCCACCTCGCGGCCCCCGCGCAGGCGCACCACCAGCGTGCCGCTCGGGCCGGGCTCCATCGCCTCGATGAAGTCCAGGTTGACGAGGTGCTGGCGGCTGGCGCGGAAGAAGCGCGCGGAGTCCAGCCGCTCCTCCAGGTAGTTGAGCGAGCGCGGCAGCAGGGGTTGATGGCCCTCCAGCTCCAGCCGCGCGTAGTTCCCCTCGGAGGTGATGAGCGGTACCTGCGACAGCTGCACCAGCCAGCAGCGCTCGCCGTCCCGCACGAACACCCGCTCCAGCGGTGTGCCCGGGGGCTGCGCGGGCGTGGAGGCCGGAGCCCCCTGTCCCCGCACGCGCACGCGCTCCAGGGCCTCGGCGAGGCGCGGCGCCTCAATCGGCTTGAGGAGGTAGTCGAGCGCGTTGACGCTGAAGGCGCGCACGGCGTGCTCGTCGTACGCGGTGGTGAACACGACGTCCGGCGGCTCCTCCAGGCGCTCCAGCACGTCGAAGCCCGTCCCGCCCGGCATCTGGATGTCGAGCAGCAACAGGTCCGGGGACAGCGCCTCCACCTGGCGGCACGTCTCGTCCACGTGGGTGGCCTCGCCCACGACTTCCACGTCGGGGAAGGCGGCCAGCAGCCGGCGCAGCTCGGCGCGGGCCAGTCGCTCGTCATCTGCGATGAGGACTCTCATGAGGGCAGGGGGATGCGGACGCGCGCGGTGGTCCGCGCGGCCTGGGTCTGGTCCAGCTGCAGGGACGCGCCCGCGCCGCACAACAGGCGCAGCCGCTCGCTCGCGTTGTGGAGCCCCACGCCGCTGCCTTCGGGGCGCGTGGCGTGGGGCAGGGGCGCGGCGGTGTTGGCGACCTCGAGCAGGAGCGTGCCGCCGTGCACCCGCGCGGAGACGGCGACCTCACCGCCCTCGGGGGTGAGCCCCACGCCGTGCTTGATGGCGTTCTCCACCAGCGTCTGCACCAGCATGGCTGGCACGGGCACGCAGAGGGCGGCGGGCTCCACGTCCTCGCGCACGCGCAGCCGCTCCTCCAGGCGCACGCCTTCGAGGCCCAGGTAGTCGCGCACCACCTGCAGCTCGCGCTCCAGGGGCACCGTCTCCGGTTCCCGGGCGGCGAGCGCGTAGCGCAGCAGCGAGGACAGGCGCGTGACGACCTCCTGCGCGCGGGCGGGGTCCTCGGAGATGAGGGCGCGCACGCTGTTGAGGCAGTTGAAGAGGAAGTGCGGCTGGAGCTGTGCCTTGAGGAAGCGCAGCTCTGCGGCCTGGACCGCCGCCTCCAGCTTCCAGCGCTCCAGCTCCGCGTGGCGCGCGTGCTCCACGGCGTGGACGACGAAGTAGATGAGCAGCCACAGCAGCATCATCAGCGACCAGACGAAGGCGCTCATCACGAAGCCGAGCACCCTCGCCTGCTCGAGCGTGTACACGCGCGCCACGTACACGCCCACCAGGAAGGCCGGCACGCACTGCACCACCCCGAGCATCACGGCCGTGGCCAGCACGCGCACGCTCAGGGTGGGCAGGGGCAGCCGCGCCCAGTCGCGGAGGGACAGCTGCGCGCGCGCCACGTGGGTGAGGGCCAGGGCGGACAGGGACACGAGCACCCACCCGAGCGGAGTCGACCAGGCCTTCCATGCCAGCACGGTGTTGAGGCCGGCGTAGAGACCCCAGCCACCGAGCTGGCAGGCCGCGTACACCCAGGCGCGCGAAGACTTCATGGCAGATGGCTCCAGCAAGAGGGGGAGTCCATCACACCCGTCAGCGGGGCTCCACCCGGGCGACGGACGCGTGGGTGCCGAGGAAGCCGTCGAGCTCCCGGTAGAAGCCCTCCGGGTCGTCCCACATGATGAAGTGCCGGGCGGTGTCATTCATGGTGACGCGGGCCTTGGGGAGCGCCGCGTACTGGCCCTTGTAGACGGCCTCCACGGCCTCCTTGGGGACGCGGCCCTTCATGGCCACCCAGGAGCCGAGCACGAGGGTGGGCGCGGCGATGCGCGCCAGCTCGGGGCGCAGGTCGGTGGTCATCAGCTCGTAGACGGCCAGGCTCACCGTCTCGGGGTCGGAGTCCGCGCCCCACCGGGCCGCGACGTCCACCCGGGACTCATCCGAGATGTAGCTGCGAAGCACCATGCGGGACTGGAGGTTGCGCTGCTCCACCGTCTGCATGCGCATGAGCGTGCGCACCTCCTCCGCGCGGGTGCGGATGCTGTCGGGCGTGGCGCCCGGGTCCATGGCGGCGGGGAGGAAGGGGAGGCTGTCCACCACCACCACGCCGCCCACGAGCTCCGGCGCGTCCGCGGCCACCGCGAGCGCCAGCACGCCGCCCAGGCTATGGCCGACGAGGATGGGCTTCTCCAGGCCATGCGCTCGGAGGTAGTCCGCCACGGCGCGGCGCTGGGTGGCGAGGAAGGGCGCGGGGACCGCGGGCTGGCCCGCGAAGCCGGCCAGCGTCAGGACGTGGCAGTCGTACTGGCCGCGCAGGTGCTCCACCGTCTCGCGCCACACCTCGCCTGAGGAGGCGAGGCCGGGGATGAACACCAGCGGGCGCCCCTTGCCGGAGCGCTCCACGCGGAAGGCGGCCGGGGCGGCGGCGGTGGCGGTGGCGGTGTCAGCCGCGCCGGAGGAGGTGGCGCAGCCAGCGAGGAGGGTAAGGACGACCAGCGAGGCGAGGAGGGGTGTGCGAGTCATGGACGGCTCCCGGTAGAGGGGTACGGGGAGGACGGTACGCACCGGGAGCGCGGGCTCCGTGGATACTCCATGAGCGGTCCATGGTCGGGATGGGTGGCGCGCGGGTGGGGTGGCTGGCGTGGGCCTCCGGGCTTCGGGCAGGCTTCGCGGGAAGTCGCCCATCCCGAGGGAAGTGCCGATGTCCACGCCGCAGCCGTCCGAGCCTCCCTCGCCCGAGGTGCCTGTGGAGGGAGAGTCCTTCGCCGCCCACCTCGCGCGGCGGCTGGAGGCCGAGCAGGGCTTCACGCCGGGGACGTTTCCCGAGGCCGCCGAGCTGCTCGAAGCGTCGGACGCGGTGCTCACGTACTCGGACGGGATGTCGGCCGTCATCGTGTGCCTGGTGGACCGCGAGCGCGACGGGGCACGGCGCTTCGGGCTGGACGTGGCGGCGCTGGAGCGCATCGGCAAGGCGTGCCTGAAGTACACGGGCTCGGTGACCGGGACGAAGCTGCCGCTGGGGCTTCAGGTCCTCGAGGTGGGCCGGGCGCCCGCCACGGAGGAGGACCGCAAGCGGCTGGAGTCGCTGCGCCTGGGTGTGTTCCACAAGGTGCACCTGCACGCGATGCACGTGGACGTGGCCACGGGCGAGGTGTGGGCCAATACGTGGCGACGCGCGAAGGTGTCGGCCCGTTACGTGCGGCGGGTGCTGTCGGAGCCGCGAGTCATCCGGGAGGAGGAGCCGCTGGTGGAGCCCCCGGAGCGCAAGCCGGTGCTCACGTCCCTGCTGCTGGCGGCGGTGGCGCTGGGCTTCGCGGCGGAGCACGTCTTCGCCGTGGGCGAGGGCGGAGCCGGCCCGCTCGCGCCGGGCGTGCGGACGCTGGTGGCGATGGGCGGGGTGAACTCGGGGCTGGTGTTGGAGGCGGGGCAGTGGTGGCGCCTGCTGATGGCGCCGCTGCTGCACGGCGACGTGTTCCACCTGGTGCTCAACGGGTTCTTGCTGTGGTTCGTGATGGCGACGGTGGAGGGGATGGTGGGGCGCGCGTGGACGGGGCTGCTGCTCCTGGTGGGGGCGCTGGGCGGTGGGGCGCTGTCGATGCTCATCAACGCCGACACGGTGGTGTCGGTGGGGGCGTCGGGGGTACTGATGGGGTTGCTGGGCGCGCTGCTGGCGCTGAGCCGGCGGGTGCCTCCGGGGCCGGAGCGGACGCAGCTGCAGATGCTGTCGGTGCAGCTGCTGGTGCCCTCGCTGATTCCGATTGGGATGTCCCGCACGGGCGCGGAGATCGACTTCGCGGCGCACCTGGGTGGAGCACTGGCTGGCGGCGCGGTGGGCCTGCTGCTCGCGCGCGTGTGGCCCCGGAGTGAAGCGATTCCGCCCGCGACGCGGCCGGTGGGGGCGGTGAGCGTGCTGTCGGCGGTGGCGTTGATTGTGAGCGTGGGGTTCGCGCACGACTCCTGGCAGGACTCCAGGCTGCAACTGGAGCTGATTCCCAACGAGGCCCTGCCGAAGACCCATGAGGATGGGATGAAGCAGGTGCAGGAGCTGATGGAGCGCTACCCGCGTGACCCTCGGACGCACTTGTTCCAGGCCATGGTGATGATGGACGCGCAGGACCTGCCGGGAGCGGAGCGCGAGCTGCGCACCGCGCTGTCGGAGCAGCGCATCCTGGAGCACTTCTTCGAGGGCACGGAGCTTCCGCTCGTCCTACACACGGAGCTGGGGCGCGTGCTGGTGGAGCAGGAGCGCACGGAGGAGGCGCGAACCCTGGTGGCGCCCTACTGCGCGGCGGGGGAGGGCGGGAAGGTGCCGCCGGGGCTCGCCGAGCTGGGGCTCTGTGGGACGGTGCCGTGAGCTGAGCGGAAGCTCGGGGCCGCGTTCATGAATCGCCCTGGCGCATGAGCCTCTTGCGCATGTAGCCGTCGAAGGCGACGACCATGCGGTGGAAGAGGCTGGGCGACAGGCGCCGGAAGCGCCAGCCCCAGCGGGCATCGGCCATGGGGAGCACGTAGAGGGCGCCACGGTCCACGGCGTCGAGGAGCCTGTTCGCGACGACGTCCGGACCCACGCGAGCGGTGGAGACCATCCGCGTTCCGAGCGTGCGCAGCGTCTCGTCCGAGTAGCGCCCGCTGGTGGCGATGTTGGTGCGGAAGAAGGTGGGGCAGGCGACGGTGACGCCGATGCCGGAGGCACGCACCTCGGCGGCGAGCGTCTCGGAGAGCGCCACCACTGCGGCCTTGGACGCGTTGTAGGGCGCCAGGTCCGGCGCATACAGCAGCCCCGCGGCCGAGGCGATGTTGAGGACATGGCCGGAGCCCTGCCTGCGCAGGCGCGGCACGAAGGCATGGCAGCCGTGGATGACGCCCCACAGGTTGACGTCCAGCACGTGCTTCCAGTCCGCGAGCGGCAGCTCTCCCACGCGCCCGGCGCTCAGCACCCCGGCGTTGTTGATGAGCAGGTCCACGCCGCCGAAGGCGCGCTCGGCGGCAACGGCCAGGGCCTCCACCTGCTCGGCGTTGGAGACGTCGCACACGTGGACGTGGGCCTCGCCTCCCGCGGCGGTGACGAGGCGTGCCGTCTCCCCGGCGGAAGTGGCGTCGAGGTCGGAGACGAGCACGCGGGCCTGCCTGCGCGCGAGTGCTTCACAGAGCGCACGGCCGAGGCCGCTGCCTGCACCGGTGACGACGGCCCGGGGACGTGGGGGGAGGCTCATGGGCGTGGTTTCCGCAGCTCCTCGCGGACCTCCATCAGGATGCGGCCCAGCATGTTCCTTCCGCTGCCGTCGCCGCCATCGCCCCAGTAGTCATCCTGGTCCGTGTGTTCGATGAGCTTCGCGTCCCCGGTGTAGAGCAGGAGCCGGGCCAGGTCCTCGTGCTGGGTGAACTTGGCACGCACGGCCTCGCGCATGACGGAGACCTTGGAGGACTCCCAGTCCCGGCGCAGCTTGCGCTTGCGGTCTCTCCCCATGCGCGCGGCGAGCATGGGCGTCCGGGCCTGGCGCACCTCCTCCTGGTCGTCGGCGTCCTCGAACTTCAGGGCCTGGAAGTAGTGCTCGCTCGTGGGCCAGGTCTTGCCTCGGAGCTTGATGGGGTAGGGGGCGAAGTTCGAGCACCAGCCGTAGTCGTCGGTGACGCTGTAGAACTGGATGACTTCGGACATGGAGTCTCCTCGCGCGTCATCGCGAGACGGGATGACGGCACAGGACGAGACCGACGTCATCCTGGAGTCCTCCTGACGTCAGCCTCGGGAGGGACGCCAGGGCCCGAGCAGAGGCCGTGACGTCGGGCCCCGAGGCCGCCGCTCGGATGCGGGAGGCGTCCGCGTACTTGAACAGGCCATCCGTGCCCGCGAGCACGGTGCCTCCGGTCCACGGCGCCTCGAAGAAGACCGGAGTGGCCTCGCCTCGCCCCAGGAGCGGCTTGCGGCGCTGGTGCTCGGTGAGGGCGGAGTGCCGGTCGCCATGAATGAGCCACAGCTCGGAGTCCCCGACACTGGCGCCGATGATGCGACTGTCGGTGATGCAGGCGACGACGGCGGTGGTCTCTCCTCCGTTGTCGGTGGAGGCGAGCAGGCGGTCGCACTGCTCCAGCACGTGGCTCCACGTCTCGGGCCGCATCAGCTCCGAGCGCTCAGCAGTGGCAGCCTGGACCTCGCGGACCACGGTCGCTGCGGTCTCGACTCCGCGCCGCGAGTTCCCCGCGCCATCCGCCACCACGAGCACCACCGCGTCACCGACAGGCAGCACGGCCACATGGTCCGCGCTCGTGCCCGCCTGGGCCTCCACCAGTTGCGCTGTCTCGAAGCGGCTCATTCGGTCCTCCCGCCCTGAATCAGAGGTTGCGCAGGACGCGGTCGGCTCGTCGGTTTGACGTCAGCGGGTGGCAGGGGTCCAGAAAAGGGCTGTCCACGCCGAGCGCATCGGCGAGGTCCGAAAAGAGCGAGCGGGCAAGTTGGGTGTGCGCCTCGACGGAGAGGACTCGGGACCAGTCCAGGTCGCGCAAGGCGCGCATGCCACCCTCGGCCTCTCGATACGACTTCTCGTCCGCGCCCTCCGGGTCGATGAGGTACTGGAGGTAGCGCTTCGGGTGTTTCGCCCGGTCAGCCTTTGCCCAATGCTTCGAGTCAGTCGGTGCCGCGAGGAACTCAGCTTCCTCGGTGAGGAAGTCCTCGAGGTCATGAGTCTGGGCATCGACAGTGGAGGGACGCTTCGCCCCTGCGCGCGTCAGGGCCGCTGGCTCACCGAAGAAGTACGCCTCCAGCATGGGGCACAGCAGGTGGAAGGAGCAGTGCTCGCGGACGCGCTCGGCGGCCTGCTCACGCCTTCGTGCGCTGGACCACGCGAACGTGTCCAGATGCCGCTTCACCGCATTTCGGAGCGTCGAGGTCACGACCTCGATCTGGTTCAGGTTCACCAGTTCAACGTCATCGACGGCGATGACCAGGTCCGGTGGCACGCCATCCCGCCCCGGGTCGGTCATGGCCACCATGGCCTTGGCGAGCCTGTCGACGACCGGCTCTGGACCGCCAGGACGGGGCGGTGGCGCCGGGGTCAGCTGCACGCGCGTGCTGGTGAAGGAGTGGCGATGCTCCGGCGTGATGAACGTCGCGTCCGGGAAGTAGCGCTTGAGCGATGCCCCCAGCGCGAGCTGTTCGCACCGGCCCGTGGTGATGAGGACGACCTGTTTCATCAGCTCTGTTGCGGCTCCACGGGAGAGCCGAACTCCAGGTGCGCGTAGAGATCACCTAGCGAGAAGTGCGACAGGTACTCGGGGTCACGGACCTTGGGCAGTTGCACGGGGTTGGACGCCTGGCCCTTCTCCATGACGAAGACCTGTTCGGGGCACTCGCGGAACTGGTCGAGCACCACGGGGGAGTGAGTCGCGAGGAGTACCGTGCTGTTCGTCGTGGCCGCCCAGGTCCGGAACGCTTCGACGAGGTGCTTGATGGCGAAGGGATGGAGCGAGTTCTCCACCTCGTCGATGGCGACGATGCCGTCAGTGGGCACCGAGGCCGCCGCGCAGAGGTGCAGGAGCGCGATGAGCAGGCCGTTGGGTGCGAACGTAATCGGGTAGCTTGTGTCGGGCCTTGGTGTGACCACTCTCGCCGTCACCGTCGTTCCCGCGGTTTCGAAATCGAAGTCGGCGAAGACATCCGGGAAGAGCTTCCGGAGGTTGTCCAGGACGAAGTCGTAACGTGCCCGGTCCGCGCGCGCATCCCGCCAGTTGCGCAGGAGCGAGAACACGTTGCGTCCGTGCAGGTCGAGTGTCTTGTCGGAGGTGATGGTCGAGCCGCTCTCGCGCAGGTGGGCGAGGTGATACTCCGAATAGCAGCGGTAGGACTGAACCAGTGAACGAAGCCTGGCGGTATCATCGGAAAGCTGGTGGGAATCAGCTGCGATACGCAGAAGGCTGCGTTCGTCCGCCGGAAAGTCGGCATCTCCGAATCGGACCCGGTTACGCGCACGTAATCCCGAAGTGCGGCCCGCCTGCTGAAGGGCTTCCCAATGATGATCCAGGTTCTTGAATGAACCGCTATCCAGGTTGACGGCCCATCGCGAACCGCCTACCTCAATCGTGAAGCCGACTTCCTCGTCTTTGCCGGCGTCAAAGTGCCTGAGGTTCGTGGCTCCTCCTCGCTGGTTGATTGCTCGTGCCAGACCCAGCTCGAAGGTGTGCCGCAGCAATTGGAGCGCATCCAACAGCGTGCTTTTACCCGCGCCATTAGGGCCAACGAGCACGCACAGACCCTGCGGACTCCACTTCGCATTGCGGAGGGCTCGGTAGTTTTCGACGTGGAGCGTAAATGGCATCCAGGCGACCTCGGTTCCTGACCGGCCATGCCTACCATGGTTGCTGACCCGAAAGCGGACTGGGAGGCTGTCCCAGGTGCCACCGGGTTCTTCATGACACACCCGTCTTACCCGTTTACGGCCTCCAGGATCACAGGCTACACGCCGGGTTCTGTAGCAGGCAGGCGGGCACTGCGTTCCGTGACGGCGCGGACGAATCCGGCTAGAACCGCCGCCGTGAGACGCGACGCGTATGCAGCGGTCGCCGCCATCGCGGCTGGGCTCCTCGGGTGCAATGACCTGGAGGTCTGTGGCTCCACGTCCAAGACCATCACCCGTGACAGCGGCGAGGTCTATCGCTGCGTCACCTCCGAGGACTGCCCGCGCACCTCGCGCGTGAATGTGTGCGTCACCGACGTGTCCCCCATTGCCGAGTGCGTCAGCTGCGAGAACTCGGAGTGCGTCACCGTGACGCCGGAGAAGTGCTGATGAGGCCCTTGCGGCTCGCGCTTGCCGTGCTGGCCCTCGCGGGCGCCGGCTGCCGCGACAAGCCCGTGGACCACCTCCAGCGCGCCCGCGACGCCACCTTCGAGAAGCGTCCCGACGAGGCCCTCGTCGAGTACCGCAAGGCCTTCGATGCCCTGCGCATGGACAGCTCGACCGAGGCGAGCGTCCTGCGCGCCCGCGCCCTCAAGGGCGCCGCCGACGTCTACTGGCTGGAGCAGCGCAAGGTGAAGGAGGCCGTGGGCGTCTACCGCGAGCTCATCCAGCAGTGCCCCGACTCCCCGGAGGCGCTCGACGCCCGCATCATCCTCGCGGAGCTGCTGCGCGTGCACTACCGCGACCTTCGCGGCGCCATCGACCAGCTCACCGCCGCCCTCAAGCTCAACCCGCCCCAGGGCGCGGAGCTCCACTACCAGGTCGCCAAGCTCTACTTCGAGCTGGGGGACTATCAGCAGTGCGAGCTGGAGACGCGCCGCCTCATCGAGCGCTTCCCCACCAGCGCCTTCGTAGATGACTCGCTCTTCCTCCAGGCCCAGGCCGTCGGGATGATGGAGGGCCGGCGCCAGGAGGCCTCGCGCACCTTCGCGGACCTGCGCACCCGCTTCCCGGACTCCGAGCTGTCCCCGCACGCCCTCTTCGAGATGGGCAAGCTGCGCGCCGACGCCGGGGACAACGAGAAGGCGATTGAGACCTGGGTGGAGACGCTGAAGACGCACCCTGACCCCACGCTGGTGCAGGACTACATCGCCCGCGCCCGCAAGCGCATCGCCAACACCACCGCCGGCGGCGTGGGCCAGCGCGAGGTGGCCTTCGACCGGGCCCGCCCGGCCCGCAGCTCGCTGGAGGCCGTGGGCGGCAGGCCCGAAGAGGCCGCCACCGAGCACGACTGAGCGGCTACGCCGGCACGTCCAGCACCGCCTCCATCAGCGGTGCCGCCACCGCCGGGTCGTCCGCGTCCGCCACCAGCAGCAGGTGCACGCGCCCGCGCTCCACCCGCGCGTCCACGCCCTCCAGCTTCACCTTCGCGTCCACCGCGTCGAGGAACAGCGGCGAGCCGTCCGGCGCCAGCACCCCCACCGCCGAGCCAGTCACCGCCCCGTCGGCGTACGCGTCGCGGGTGTCCTCGGCCGCCGCGGTGAACACCAGCCGCCCGTCCGGCAGCGGCGACGCGTCCGTGAAGGACAGGCGCACCCCACCGGCGCGGCCCAGCTCCCACCGCCGCGTGGTGCGCACCGTGTCCGGGCCCAGCGTCCCCGTCTCCAGCCCGCGCTGCACGCGCTCGCCGTCCAGGTCCACCAGCGCGTCCACGCCCACGTCCCCGTTGCCCCGGTTGAGCAGCCGCAGCCGCCCGCCCACCAGCGCCGCGCCCTCGATGTTGAGCGGCCCCAGCTCGCGCGCCAGCTGCGCGTACAGCGCCGTGCAGTCCACCGGCCGCGCGTCCCCGGCCAGCGCGCCGTCCGCGCCCAGCGGCAGCACCGCGCCCCGCCGCCGCGCCTCCGTGGAGCCCGACGGCAGCGCCAGCAGCACCCCGTGCGGCGCGCCCGCCTGCGGCCCCAGGAGGCAGAGCACCTCCAGGTCCGGCTTCACCGCCTTGCGCGCCTTCGCCTCGTCCGGCAGCGCGCCCTCGAACAGGCGCACGCTGCGCCCCGGCACGTCGCCCGTCGCGGGGAAGATGGCCAGGTGCAGCGCGTCGTCCGCGACGATGTAGAGCCACGCGCCCACCCGCACCAGCCCGCTGGCCGCGGACACGTGCGCGAGGCGGCCGGGCGCTTCCGGAGCCTCCAGGGTGAGGGTGCGCCGCAAGGTGGTGCGAATCATGGCCGTGCCTCCAGCGGGCGGGCCCGCGACGGCGTCAGAGCAGCGTGCCGCGCAGCAGCAGGCTGGCGACGGTGAAGTAGATGACGACGCCGCTGACGTCCACCAGCGTGGCCACGAAGGGCGCGGACGCGCTCGCGGGGTCGAAGCCGAAGCGCCGCAGCACCAGCGGCAGCATGGAGCCCGCCAGCGTGCCGAACGTCACCACGCCCAGCACCGACAGCGCCACCGCGCACCCCAAAAGCAGGAAGTGCTGGCCATAGGCGTCGGAGATGGAGTGCCAGATGACGATGCGCAGCAGGCCCACCAGGCCCAGCACCACGCCCAGCACCAGCCCGGACAGCAGCTCGCGCTTGGCCACGCGCCACCAGTCCTTCAGCCGCATCTCCCCCAGCGCCAGCGCGCGGATGATGAGCGTGGACGTCTGGCTGCCGGAGTTTCCGCCCGAGGAGATGATGAGCGGCACGAAGAGGCTCAGCACGACGGCGGCGGCGATTTCGTCCTCGAAGCTGCTCATCGCCGTGGCCGTGAGCATCTGCCCGAGGAAGAGCACCAGCAGCCAGCCGATGCGCTTCTTCAGCATGCCGAAGAAGCCCACCTCGAAGTAGGGCGCCTCGAGGGCCTCCATACCGCCGACCTTCTGGATGTCCTCGGTGGCCTCTTCCTGCACGACGTCGACGATGTCGTCCACCGTGACGATGCCCTTCATCCGCTGCTGCTCGTCGAGCACCGGCAGCGCCATGAAGCCGTGCTCGCTGAACAGGCGGCTCACCGCCTCCTGGTCGGTGTTCTCCGCCACGGTGATGACGTCGCTCTGCATGACGTCCGCCACCTTCTTGCCCGGCGCGGCCTGGAAGAGTTGGCGCAGGGAGAGCACGCCCAGCAGGTGCTGCCCGGCGTCCAGCGCGTAGGCGTAGTAGACGGTCTCCACCTTCTCGCGCGCCTGCTTGCGCAGGTAGCCGATGGCCTCGTCGATGGACATCTCCGGCCGCACGCGCGCGAAGCGCGGGTTCATCAGACCGCCGGCGTCGTCCTCCGCGTAGGCCAGCAGGACGTTGACCTCGCGGCGGCTGGCGTCGTCGAGCTGCGAGAGGATGGCCTCCGCCTGCTCGGGCTCCACCGCCTGCACCAGGTCCGCCAGGTCGTCCGGCGGCAGCACCCGCACCCAGGGGCGGCGCTCACCCTGCGGCAGATGGAGGATGAGCTCCGCCTGCTCGCGCGCGGACAGGCCCAGGAAGAAGTCGTCCGCCACCGCGGGAGGCAGCAGCCGGAAGCCCTCCAGGCGCTCGTCGATGGAGAGCACCGGCCACACCTCGTGCAGCTCCTCCACGGAGAGTGAGGCGCTCTGGGGGCTTTCCATCATCGGCTCACCTCCGGCGGGTGGAGCGCGCGGGCTGACGCGGCGCGCGGGCCTCTCTACACCCGCCCGGAGGGCACCGCGAGAGGCAGGCAGGCGACTTTCCGCGCTTTTTCGCCGTCCCGTGACACCTGTCCCGGGCCCCACACCCTCCGTGTGAGCTCCAACGGCCCCGGTCCGCGTCCCGGAGGCATGCGGAAGAGGGTAGGGATGCGCGGGGCGAGTCGGGAGTGGCGTCCGGACGTCAGCGGGGGAGTCGTTCGTACACCACCGTGGTGCCGGTGGTCTGCCGGTTGTCGCCCTCCCAGTAGAAGCGGGGCGACGCGCCTCGCAGCTCGCGGGGGATGGCCGCGTTGATGGGCAGCACCTCCAGGCCCAGGGGGCCCTCCTTCGACTCCGGGGACACCACCGGCAGCACGGAGAACGCGCCCGGGTGGAAGCCCAGGTGGATGTCCGGGACGACGAAGCCCGGGCGGAGCGGAGAGCTCACCTCCTCCACCGGTGAGTCCACCGCCAGGGTGCCCTCCTCCTCGAGCGTCCCGTCCGAGGCCACCCACCGGTGCAGCGTCTGCGCGAAGGGCGCCTGGTTGGGCGAGCCCACGCGCGTCCACAGGATGCCGTCCTCCAGGCCCACCGGCGTGCCCGGCAGGGGCAGGCAGGGCTCGTCCGTGGCGACGAACTTCCCATCCGGCCCGAGCTCGAACGGGCACGCGAGGCTGGCCGAGGCCGGCCCCATCTTCACCACCCGCACCTGCCGCTCGGAGGTGCGCACGAGGACGGCGGACACGCTGTCCACGCCGAAGGGCACGTTGGCCCCCTGGAGCCAGGAGGTGGCGCCCGCGGCGGCGAGCACCCCCGCGTCCGTGAAGGTGAAGCGGTGCAGGTTCGCATCGTCCAGCACCAGCAGCTCGTCCTCCGTGGCGAGCCGGCTCTGGATGGTCCTCACCGAGGTGTTGACCAGGAGCGAGCCGGTCAGCTCGAGCTCGGTGCCCGTGTCCACGTAGCGGCGCACCCGGCCCTCGCCCACCATCCAGACGACGTTCCCCGCGATGGCCACGTCCGGGGCCGTGGAGGAGGTGCTGTAGCGCACCAGGCGCCCGCCGGGCTCGCGCAGCGCCACCCCGTCACACACCCAGGTGCCCCGCGTGGTGCGGTCCAACTGCGTGCACCGGGGGAGCGGGAGCGTGGTGGCGGTGCTCGCGCCCGTCCAGTCTCCCACCACGTAGATGCCGAGCTGCTGCACGCTGCCCACGGGGGCGAAGGCGACGAGGACGTGGTGACGGCCCGTCGTCCTCGGCGTGAACTGGACGGTGGCGGACAGCCCGCTGCGGTCCAGCATCACCTCGGAGGGGACGGGCTGGTTGTCCGGGTCGAACACCTCCGCGGTGACACTCTGGGCCACCTGGTTCGCGCTGGAGCCTTCACAGGCCAGCTGCTGGATGGCGGAGATGGGGAGCGACGCGGGGACAGCCACCCGGAAGGAGGGCGGTCTGGGGAGCGGCGAGCCACCCGGAGAGGGCGGCAGGCCGTCGCAGGGGGAGTCGGCAGAGTCGTCCGCCGAGCAGCCGGACACGGCGAGCAGGGCTGTCAGCGCGAGGCAGAGGGCGGTCTTCATCGGGGGGTAGGCCGCCTCCGGAACCCCTTCGGCCTGGGGGGCGGGTGCGGCGCGGGCTCCTCCCTTCTCTTACCTCCAATCCGGCCTCCCGGTCAGCCCCGGGGCGACCCTGTGTCACACGGTGTCACGGGACGTATGTGCGCCCGGGTATGGGATGTCCGCTGGCGGATGGCGTCCCTGCCCTCGTGTCAGGGATGGATTTATCGCCGCGTCTCTTTTCGCTGAAAGGAGCGGTGACCATGAAGACGGCGAACCTGACGAGCCCGATGAACCCCACCGCTCCTGGACCCGCGCTGCCGAGCGCCGCCCCTGGCGGTCCACCGCCCGGACTCTGACCCTCCGCCCGTCACCTGACGCGGGTTCGAGTTCCGCCGACCGCTTTGTCGCCGCAGTGAACGGGACGTAGCTCAGCTTGGACAAGAGCGCGCGCTTGGGGTGCGCGAGGTCGCTGGTTCGAATCCAGTCGTCCCGACTCGAAACACCCTGTCTTTGTTTGTTTCACATGGGGCCATGGCTCAACGGGAGAGCACCCGGCTGGCGTCCGGGAGGTCCGGGTTCAACTCCCGGTGGTTCCACTCGACTCATGCGGACATGGGCGTGCAGAGCTCCACGAGCACTCCGTCCAGGTCTCGCACGTAGGCCACCGTCTGCCCCCAGGGCTTCTGCTTGGGGGGCTGGGCGGCCCCGGCGCCCGCCTTCATCGCGCGCTCGTAGGCGGCCTGCACGTCCGGTGTGACGAGCGCCACCTCCACCGCGGCTGCGTCCTCCTTCGGCCGGTGGAAGCGCACGGTGAGGCCGTTGTCCTTCGCCAGGCTCTCCGCCGCGAAGGCGAGCGCCGTCGCGCCCGTCTCCATCTCGGCGTAGGTGCCGCTCTCATGCAGGAAGCGGCGCTGCAGGCCGAAGGCCTTCTCGTAGAAGGCGACGGTGGTGGACACGTCCGGGACGTAGAGGATGACGTAGCCGAGCTTCATGGTGGCGGACTCCGGTAGTGAGTGGGACAGCGTACGGTGGTGCTCTCACGATGCGCCCGGCCTGTCTTGAAGGAATCGGACAGGGCGCTAGCCCAGGAGCGCGGTGGGGGTGAGGCCCGCCAGGTCCCGGACCTCGCGTGACAGGTGGGCCTGGTCCGCATAGCCGCACGCCAGCGCCACGGCGCTGAGGTCCGCTTCCGCGCCGGAGCGCAGCAGCGACAGCGCCCGCTGGAAGCGCAGCACCCGGGCGAGCAGCTTCGGCGGCACGCCCGCCTCGTCCAGCACAGCCCGGTGCAGCGTGCGCTCGCTCATGCCCAGCGTCCGGGCCAGCGTGGCCACGCGCACCTGGCCTCCCGAGGCCTGGAGCCAGCGCAGCGCCGGAGCGGCGCGAGGGCCGGGCGTGGCGTGGAAGGACGCGAGCCGTCCGGCGACGAAGTCCTGGAGGCGCCTCAAGGCCGCGTCGGGTGAGGCACATGCCTCGAGCTGCCGCTGGAGCAGGGCGAGGTCCGGCGTGCAGCTCGCCACGGGGACGCTGAGGCCGCACAGCTCGCGGGGGCTCACGCCGAGCAGCGGCAGCGCCCACCCGGGCCGGAAGCGGACGCCCAGGCTCACCGAGCCCGGCTCGATGTCCACGAGGACGTAGCGCTCCATGGGGCCGACGACGACCAGCCGCGGGTCGGCCAGCCACGTGCCCGGGCCTCCGTCGCGGTAGTGGAGGATGAGGTCGGTGCAGCCGTCCGGCATGATGCGGTGGCGCTCCGTCACCGCGCCGGAGCCGCGCGGCGGGGCTGAGTAGCGCCAGAAGGCGTCCACCGCCTCCGCCATGGCGGCGGGCGGCGCCAGCTCCTCGTAGCCCTTCACTCCCGCACCGGCCGACATCGCGCTCCCGTCCCTGCTGATGGGGCACAGCGTGCCCGCCCACCACCGCGATTTCCAGCGCTGAAATCATCGCGTGTCAGGGATGAATTATCACCGCGTCTGTCTTCGCTGAAAGGAGCGGTGACCATGAAGACGACGAACCTGACGAGCCCGATGAATCCCGAACACCTGAACGACACTGTCATCGGCATCGACGCGCTCGCGCTCGGCGCTCTGGCCACCGCTCTTGATGCCGCGCTGCTGGGAGGTAGCGCTGGCGACAGTCCGCCCGGACTCTGACCCTCCACGTCCCGTCATCCGACGAGGCATGGTGACCAGAGGCCGGGCTCCCAGAGGGGACCCGGCCTCTCGCTTTTTCCGGGTCATCGCAGCACATGCAGTCGTGGCCGAGAGGTGAGGCCCCTGAGCGCCACTCAGGTGGATGCGGGTTCGAGTCCCGCCGACTGCTCTCGATTCAGCTTCACGCAGCACATGCGGTCGTGGCCGAGTGGTGAGGCCCCTGAGTGCCATCCAGGTGAACGCGGGTTCAAATCCCGTCGACCGCTCTAGCAGTCAATCACAGACATGGGGTCATGGCTCAGCGGGAGAGCACTCGGTTCGCATCCGAGAGGTCCCGGGTTCGAATCCCGGTGGCTCCACTCAGCAGTCGCAGTCGCAGTCGCAGTCGTAGCGAAACGCCGCGGTAGCCCAACTGGTAGAGGCGCTGCATTCAGAGTGCAGAGGTTGCGGGTTCGAATCCCGCTCGCGGCATGGCAGTCCGCAGTCGAAGTGTCTCAAATGCTCCGGGATGCGATTGGATCGCAGCACGGCCGTCTACCGTGTGAACAGGGTTCGATTCCCTGTCGGGGCGCTCTGGCTCAAGTCGAGGCGAACGTGCAGAGGACTCCGCACGGCTCGCACGCCACGCCGTACAGCATGCCGTTGTCGGAGAAGTCCGCGTCCGTATCCGCGACCTGACCGACCGCGTGCATCGGCTCCGCGCAGCGGGGGCACGGCTTCACGTCCGGGCCATCCACCCAGGACGGCGCGCCGCCCAGGCGGTGGCGCTCCTCCCTGTCGCTCATCATGAGGCTCCGCCACGCGCGTCCCCGCCTGAAGCCCACGGGCTGCGCTTCGGGGAGCCCGGGGCGCTGGGTGATGGGCGGGTGCAGGTCCACGCTCAAGCTCCGTACCGTGCCGCCATCCGCGGAGACCTTCACGTACACCTCTTCGCCTGAAGAGATGCAGGTGAAGCAGGTGGGAAGGCGCGCGGGCCACGGCAGGCCATGGGCCGCCCGGTCTCCGTCGAGCCGGAGCGCGTCCACCAGCTCGCTGCCGCAGTGCGCGCACGTCGCCTCGGGGATGGGATTCCACAGCGCACCGTGGGCCACCAGGTCCTCCGGGGCGTCGTCCTCCTCCGGTTCCCACTCCGGGTACACCTCCAGGCACGCGGGCGTGAAGTTGCGCACGAGCAGTCCCGAGGGGCGGCGCACCACGTTCGCGTAGGACAGCAGCCCCACGGCCTCCGCCTGCTGCTTCGCGTCGAGCGTCAGCAGCCAGCCCTCGAGCGCGCGCAGCACGTCGTCATGTCCCGAGCGTGCGAGCGCCAGGGCCGCGGCGGCCACCGGGTCTCCGGGCTCGCGCTCCCGACGCTGCGCCTCGTCGTGGGGCATCACCGTGCCCACCGGGAGGTGCTCCCGTTGGGAGTGCCAGCCGGGGTGCAGCTCGGCCATCAGCGGAGTGACGGCCTCGAGCGGCGCGTCCGTCCAGGCGAGGGACTCCGGCTCGTGCAGATACGACAGCTCCCCGAGGTACGGATGGAGCAGCGAGGCGTCCAGCTCCACGAGCGCGATGAATGCCTCCTCGAAGAGGTGCGAGGTGCGGCGCAGCTCCATCACCTCCGCGGCCAGCCTCACGCGGTCCTCGGGGCTGAGGGCCTCGTACTCGGACGGCTCGGGTTGCTCCGGGAGGTCCAGCCGGTCGAGCAGTGCCGTCTCCAGGTCGACGCGGGCATCCGCCGCGGCGTGCTCGTCCCAGATTTGCGTGAGGCGGTCCTGCTCCACGTGTCCGGAGCGGTTGACCACCTTGGCGCGCTCGCCCCGGCCGAGCGGGTCCGGCTTCGTCTCCACCAGCCACACCGTCATCCCCTGCTCGGGCGTGAAGTCGGTGCAGGCCGAGGCGCCGAAGCGGACCTCGACGCCCTCCGGAGTCCGCAGGGTGCCGAGGCCGTCCTTCGCGTCATACGCGATGACCCGGGCCTCGGTGGGAAGCGAGAGCGTGCTCATGAGCGGGGAGCGTAGGGCAGACAGGCGGCGCACGAAATGCCCCGCGTGTCAGGACGCACCGTTTCGCGACGTCAATTTCCCTCGAAAGGAGGCGGTGACATGACCCCGATGACGCTGAACAGCCTGATGAACTCCAAGCGTAGCAACGACATCGTGCGCGCTGTCGCCGTCCTGACCGCGCATACCGAGCCCGTCCCCGTCCCCGAGGACGAGCTCGAGTGGCTGGAGGGAGTCGCTTCCTTCCGTAGCCGTCGTCGCCCCGGACTCTGACCGACCGCGCCCCGTCACCTGACGAGGCACGGCTCGCGGAGGCCGGGCTCCCAGAGGGGACCCGGCCTCTCTCATTTCCGGGTCCCTTCTCCCGCAGCACCCCTTCCGCCCCGTTCGTCTATTGGCGAAGGACACCGCACTCTCAATGCGGAAAGACGGGTTCGACTCCCGTACGGGGCACTCGCAATACCTTTGGTCCTGTAGCTCAGAGGATGAGAGCACTCGGTTGCGAACCGAGAGGTCGCAGGTTCGATTCCTGCCAGGGCCACATGTCACATGCACGCCGAGCCAGCTGGTGACGGCATCGGTCCGACGCACCGACTCTGCCGGGTTCGATCCCCGGGGCGTGCACTCAGGTTGTGTCCCCCCTCTCGGGTGTGGCAAGGGTTGCGCCGTGAGTCCGGTCACCCTGCAAGTCAACCTCGCGCCCACCGACTTTCCGCACGCGCGCCTCATCCTGCCGCACCAGCTCCGCCAGCTCGGTCCGTCCGTGCAGGAGATACTGCTGGTGGTGGACCTGCACCGCAGCCAGGGCGCGCGCTTCGCGGAGGCGTGGGTGGAGCGCAAGCCGAAGATGGAGCAGCTGCTGTCGGAGCTGTCCGCGGCGGACCCGCGCATCCGGGTGGTGGAGGTGGACTACTCGCCCGCCACGACGCGTGCCCTCTCCGAGCAGTTCTTCGGAGGCACCCGGCTGCCGATGAAGGACTCGCGCGGCGGCCCGTACCACTCGTACTTCTTCGGGCTGGCGGCGGCGGCGCACCGGCACGTGCTGCACCTGGACGCGGACATGCTCATCGGGGGCGGCTCGCGCACGTGGGTGGCGGAGGCGGAGGCCCAGCTCGCGTCGCGCGAGGACCTGGTGAGCTGCAGCCCGCTGTCGGGCCCGCCCCGGGCGGATGGAACGGTGGCGGGAGACCCGCGCGGGTTCGCACCGGACGCGAGCGTGCGCCACGGCTTCCGCTTCCGGCGCTTCAGCAGCCGCGTCTTCTTCATGGACCGGGAGGCCTTCGTCCGCCGGGTGGGCCCGCTGCGCGCGCGGCTGGCGCCTCCCATCCACGTGCTGCGCGCGCTGCGTGCCGGCAATCCGCCCTACCGCGAGCCGGAGAACCTCGTCACCCGGACCTTGGCGCGGAAGGGCCTGGGGCGGCTGGACTTCCTGGGCGAGGCGCCGGGCCTGTGGACGCTGCATCCGCAGTATCGCTCGCCCACCTTCTATGCGCGGCTGCCGGAGCTGATTGCCCGGGTGGAGTCCGGCGACATGCCCGATGACCAGCGCGGGCAGGAGAACGTGCAGGACAGCTTGGTGGACTGGTCCGACGTGCGGGCGGCGCGGCGGCGGTGGTACCACCGCAAGTAGGGCCGGGCGCGAGTCACCGTGTCAGGAGTTGCCGGGCTCCGCCGTCGGAGCCACGGCCCCGGCATGACTGAACGCGACTCCGCTCGTTTCGACGTCTTCGGTGACCCTCTTCCCGGCGGAGCGCTCAGCCGCTGCGGGACGCATCGCCTGTGGCATCCGCCGGAAGGGGACGATGGGGTCCCTCCTGAGGTGAGCGCGGCCTGCTTCTCTCCTGACGCGCGCCGGCTCGTCACGGCCGCGGGTAGAACGGCGCGTGTCTGGGACCTGGAGGACGGCCGCGAGCTCGCGGTGCTCTCCGGGCACCGGAGCCAGGTGAATGCCGTGCTCTACCTCTCCGCCACGCGCATCGTGACGGCCGGTGACGACCGCACGGTTCGACTCTGGGACGCGGACAGTGGCGCGGAGCTGTGGCAGTGGCGGCTGGAGTGCCAGGGCTTCAGCCGTCTTGCGCTCTCGTCGGACGGACGCACGCTCCTGGTCGGGCTCTGTGACCCGTCCGGCTTCGCGGTGCTCGACGTGGCGACCTGGACGCTGCGCCAATGGATACGACCCGAGGGGAGCGAAGGGTACACGAGCTCGCTCTCCTTCTCTCCCGATGGGTCCCAGGTCCTCCTCCTGGAGCGGTTCGGTGAGTCCCTCCGGATATGTGTCTTCGAGGCGGCCACGTGGTCCCTCCAGTGGGCATCGGAAGTAGTCGCGACGGAGTTTCCGTTCGTGTGGGCAGCGTTCTCGGCCGACGGGCAGCGGGTGCGGCGTCCCGGCTACGTGACGGGTTGGCGTCCCGGGCTGTACGAGTATGACGCGCGTACGGGGGCCCTGCTGGACATTGCCCCCCACCGGTTTGAAGGCAGGTGGGTGCCGCTGCCCGATGGCACGGAGGTTCGAATCGTCATGGGACGGTTGGTCATCTCCCGCGCTGGCGAGCCGGAGCGGTGGGTGAACGACCTGCTGCCCGCGAGCTCTACCGACAAGGCAGAGCCCGTGGTGGCGCCTGGCGGACGGTGGGCCACCCTGGCGCGGGGCTCGGCCGCGGTCGTCCTGCTGGACCTGCACTCCCGGAAGGTTCGGCCGGAGCGTGCACACCGGGGCTCGGTGAGGCGGCTCACCTTCTCCCGGGATGGCGCGAAGCTCCTGTCGCACTCCTGGGATGGGACGCTGCGGACCTGGGCGTGTGGCTCCGGCCGGCAGCTGGAGTGTGTGACGCCGGACTGGTGGAGGCGGAGCATCGACCGCATCCACCTGGGGGGCGGACGGGCGCTCGAGGTGGAGAGCCACTACGGTGCGGGCCATCTCACCCGAGACCTGCTCGCGGGCACCGAGGTCAACATCAAGCTCAAGCGCGGTCGCTCGACCCTCTGGTCCGACGACCTGGCGGTGGTGGCGGACCTCGCCGACCACCGTGTCGAGGGCGAGCTGACGGTCCACGTGCATGACACGCGCACGGGAGCGCGGCTGCGGCGCATGCCCATCGCCGTGAATCGCGATGTCGTCCAGGCACTTTCCAGGACCGGTCGCCTCCTCGTGACGCAGGAGGAATGTCGGCAGCAGGAGCCGTGTCGTACGGAGCTGCGGGTCTGGAACCTGGCGCGGAGGGGTCCACCCTTCCGCGTGCTGACCATCTGGGAGGGCGCGCAGACGAGCAGTTTCTCCACGCCCGAAGTGGGCTTCTCGCCGGACGAGGCGTGGCTCGTGTACCGGGACGCGCGGGACGTGGCCATCCTCGTGGACCTCGCGTGTCCGGAGCGCCGCATCCGGCTGGACCCGGGAGCGCGGGTCTCCTCCGTCGCGTTCTCCGAGGACTCGAAGCGCGTTGCCACGGGAGACCGGCGCGGAGCGGTCACCGTATGGAACATGGAGGGGCAGCGTCTCGGAGTGCTCGAAGGTCACCGCGCCTGCGTCGGTGCTGTGGCCTTCTCGGCGGACGGTGACTTCCTGGCGTCCGGAAGTGACGACACCACGGCGCTCATCTGGCCCCGGAGCGCATGGGAGCAGCAGGGGCGCTGACTGGAGCGCCCCTGCTTCAGCCCAGCGGCACCGCCGAGACGACGATGCCATCCGCGTCCGCATAGAGGTGGTGGCCCGGCTGGAAGGTGACGCCGGCGAAGCGCACCTCCACGTCACGCTGGCCCTCGTTGCGCTTGCTGCTCTTGAGCGGATGGGTGCCCAGCGCCTTCACGCCGATGGCGGTGCGGCCCACGTCCTCGGAGTCACGGATGCAGCCGTTCACCACCACGCCCGCCCAGCCGTTCTTCTGCGCGAGCGCCGCGAGCTGGTCACCCACGAGCGCACAGCGGCGGCTGCCGCCACCATCCACCACCAGCACGCGGCCCTGGCCGGGCTCCTCCAGCGCCTTGCGCACGAGCGAGTTGTCCTCGGGTGCGCGCACGGTGCTGATGGGGCCGGCGAAGGAGCGGTGGCCGCCGTAGTCGAGGAAGCCGGGCTCCGCGACCTGGAAGTGCGCGGTGCCCGAGTGCGCGTCGCAGAGGTCGGCGGTCTTGAAGTCCAGGGTGTCACTCATGGCGCAGCCCCTCCTCAGGCCTCCTTCGAGGAAGCAACGTCCAGGGCGCGGAGGTCTTCCTCCCCCAGGCTCAACCTGAACGCACCGAGCAGCTCCCGGACCTGCTCGGCGGAGGTCGCGCTCGCGATGGGGGAGACGACGGTGGGCTGGGCCACGAGCCACGCGAGCGCGACGTGCGCAAGCGGCGCGCCATGGCGCCTGGACACTCCATCCATGGCCTCCAGCACACCCCAGCCGCGCGCGTTGCCATACTTCTTCAGCACCCCGCCCGCACGAGGAGATGGCGGAGTCGGCTGCCCCTGGCGGTACTTGCCGGTGAGGAAGCCCGACGCGAGCCCGTAGTAGGGCGCCGTGGCGATGCCCTCACGCTCGCAGATGGGGCGCAGCGTGGCCTCGAACGTCTGCCGTGCGACGAGGTTGTACTCCGGCTGGAGCACCGTGTACCGGGCCAGGCCGCCGCGCTTGGATACCTCCAGCGACTCCGTGAGGCGCTGCGGCGAGTGGTTGCTGGCGCCCAGGGCGCGCACCTTGCCGGCGCGCACGAGGGCATCGAAGGCCGCCATCGTCTCCTCGGGAGGCGTCTTCAGGTCCTCGTAGTGCGCGTAGTACAGGTCGATGGTGTCGAGCTGGAGCCGGCGCAGCGAGGCCTCGACGGAGCGCTGGATGTGGTCGCGTCCCAGGCCCTTGCCGAGCTCCGTCTCGGCGCCCACCTTCGTCGCGATGACGACGCGCTCTCGCACGCCGCGCGCCTTCATCCACTTGCCCAGAATCGTCTCGGACTCGCCGCCCTTGTTGCCCGGCACCCAGCGCGAGTAACCGTCGGCCGTGTCGATGAAGTTGCCGCCGCCCTCGAGGTACGCGTCGAGCACCTCGAACGAGGTCGCCTCGTCACACGTCCAGCCAAACACGTTGCCGCCCAGGCACAGCGGCGAGACCTTCAGGCCGCTCGTTCCAAGGGGCCGGGTGGCTTCCTGCGTCTTCTGCGTCATGCGTAGCGCTCCGTGCTCAGTGCTGTGCGGTCCGGGCATCGCGCGCCCGGCGGGCCTTGTCCAGCAACTCCCGCGTCTGCGGTCGCTCCGCCAACAGCGCGAGCCAGCCGTCCACCTCGGCGCGTGTCGCCGGGTCCACATCCCGCAGCCGCCGCAGCACCGGCACCGCGCGGGACAGGCCCAGCCGGGAGAGGGACTCCAGCAGCGCGGTGCGCACTCCGGGGTCCGTCTCCAGCGTGTAGCGCGCGGCGAGCGCCTCAAGGCTGGCGGACAGCTCGGACACCGGCGAGGTGGCCAGGGCCCTCGCAGCGGAGGCGCGCACCCGCGCGTGCTCCGAGGACTGGAGCAGCCCGCGCACCTGTGCCACGGCCGGGCTCCTTACGGCTTCGATGGAGGTGGACGTGAGCAGTCCCGCCGCGGTGGTCGGGTCCTCCGCCACCGAGGCGAGCGAGATGGCCCGCTCCGCCACATCGCGGTAGCGGCCGAAGTTGCGCGCGGCCTCCTCGCGGAAGTTCTCCACCACGGCGGCGCGCACCTGGGGCGCCGGGTCCTTCACCCAGTCGCGGTACACGTCCCGGCCCTTCAGGACCTTGATGCCGAGGAGCTGCGTGGAAGGCTCTCCGGTGTGCGCCAGGGAGCGCACCAGCGTGGCGCGCAGCACCGGGTCCTGCTCCTGGCCCAGGTGCTCCACCAGTCGCTCCAGCACGGCGGGCTCGCCGTCGAGCGCGTAGCGCAGCACCCACGCCTCGGCCACCAGCCCGAGCAGGTCCGGGTCCCGCTCGGACTTCAGCCGGGACCAGAGAGGCGCCTCGGGGAGGGACTCCACGAGGCCGCGCAGCTGCTCGCGCACGTAGCGCCGGTAGGCCGGTGAGGCCTTGCCCGCGCGGTACTCGTCCAGCAGGGTCGACAGCTCGCACGGCACCATCTTCAGGGGCTTCGCGTCCGCGGGCACCGTCCGGCGCTTGACCCTCGCTACGTCGAGGACTGCTCCGGTATCGGTCTCTGTCGTTCCGGTGTCCGGCTCTGTCAGCGCCGGCTCCGTCGATGCAGTGCCGGGGTCGCGGCCCCACTGAAGCCAGCTCAGGGCTGCGATGACCAGCACCGCCATCAGGACAACCCATCCGGAGTTCCTTCGCGTGCTCGCCATGGCGCTCAGTCCTCCGTCTCGTCCGGGCACCGGTGGCGCACCCGCTTGTCCGGCCACAGGCGGTCGAAGTCCGTGTGGCCCGCGCGATAGAGCGCCTCGAAGTCGGCGGCGTCCTGCGCGAAGCGCCGGTCCTGTCTCGCGTACTCCCGCACCTGAGTCAGGGCCTCCGCGCCGCCGGCCCTCAGCGTGTAGCGCAGGATGGCCCAGCGCACGCACAGGCTCTTCTCCGCGCGGAACGCCTCGGCGAAGTGCGTCAGCACCGCGTCCGTGTCTCGTCCGTTGGACAGCGCCAGCGCGGCCATCTCCCGCACCCCCGCGCTCGGGTCCTCCTTCAGCAGCCGGGCCAGCTCCGTCACCACCTCCGCATCCAGCCGCGCCCCCGGGTACGTGCCCATCTCCACCGCGAGCGTGCGCACGTTGCTGTCACGCGCCCGGCGCGCGATGTCCAGCAGCCAGGTCATGTACGGCGTCACCGTGCCCGTGGCCTCGAAGTCGCGCTGCATCACCCGGCCCAGCGTGCGCACTGCCTGCATCGCCACGCCTGGCGCCTGGTTGCGCTGCTTCGCCAGCGTGGCCAGCCGCTCCATCGCCATCTCGTCGAAGCGCTCCTGTGTCTCCAGCGCCTCCAGGGCCCGCGCCTTGTGGACCGGGTCCGCGTGCTTCTCCGCCAGGTAGAGGAGGCTCACGTCCACGAGCGGGCTCTTCACCGCCTCCGCGTTGCGCAGCCCCCCCAGCAGCGCCGACAGCTCCGGCTCCGCGGCGGTCTCCGCCCAAGTGTAGACCTGGAGCGCGGCGTTCGCGTCCTGGCCGAGGACCTCCGAGAGTCGCTCCGTGAGGAAGGTGAGCGCCGCCGGGTCGTTCTGCTCCGCCGCCTGGCGGATGGCGGCACGCACGCCCTCCAGCCCATGCAGCGCCTCGAAGTCGAGGTAGCCCGCGCGGCAGGTGAGGGCGGGCATCCGTCGCGGCTGCGCCCGGGCCGTGCTTGCGACAAGGAGGACGGCCAGCACGAGCAATAACACTCCACCCACCGCACGCCTGCCCATCGAGCCGTCACCCCGTGTTCACCGCCCGTTGAAACAATCCAGTCTAGCCTGATTGGCAGTGAAGTCTCATTCTTCCGTGCCGGCGGGGACTGTCCATAATCATGCGCCGACAGCACGGAGAAGCGGCGGGCATGGGAGCGAGCGCGAGTGGGAGCGGGCGAGCCCGGGCCACGTGTTATGGAACGCGTCATGAACCACGCTCACAGTCAGGCTCTCTTCGCCCGCGCACAGGCGCGGATCCCCGGCGGGGTGAACTCTCCCGTGCGCGCCTTCCGAGGCGTGGGAGGCGACCCCGTCTTCTTCCGTGAAGGCGCGGGCGCCTGGCTCACGGATGTGGACGGCAACCGCTACGTGGACCTCGTGGGGAGCTGGGGCCCGCTCATCCTCGGCCATGCGTATCCGCCCATCGTGGACGCCATCGTCGACGCGGCGAAGCGCGGCACGTCGTACGGCGCGCCCACCGCGGGCGAGGTGGAGTTCGCGGAGCTCATCTGCGCCACCATGCCGGCGGTGGAGATGGTGCGGCTGGTCTCCAGCGGCACCGAGGCCACCGTGGCCGCCATCCGCGTGGCGCGCGGCTTCACCGGCCGCGACTTCATCCTCAAGTTCGAGGGCTGCTTCCACGGCGCGGGCGACCCGTTCCTCGTGAAGGCGGGCAGCGGCGTGGAGACGCTGGGCCTGCCGGACTCGCCGGGCGTGCCCCAGGCGCTGGCGAAGCTCACGCTCACCGCGCCCTTCAATGACCTCGGCGCCGTGGAGCGCCTCTTCGCGGAGAAGGGCAAGGACATCGCCTGCGCCATCATCGAGCCCGTGGTGGGCAACATGGGCGTGCTGGTGCCCAAGCCGGGCTACCTCCAGGGCCTGCAGGCGCTCTGCCAGAAGCACGGCGTGCTGCTGGTGCTGGACGAGGTGATGACGGGCTTCCGGCTGGCGCGCGGCGGGGCGCAGGAGCTGTACGGCCTGAAGCCGGACCTGACGACGCTGGCCAAGGTGGTGGGCGGCGGCATGCCGCTGGGCGCGTACGGCGGCCGGCGCGACATCATGGAGAAGGTGGCGCCCGCGGGGCCGGTGTACCAGTCCGGTACGCTGTCGGGGAACCCGGTGGCGGTGGCGGCGGGCATGGCGTGCGTGAAGGCGCTGGCGGCGCCCGGCACCTACAAGCGGCTGGAAGAGGTGAGCCGCATGCTGGAGGAGGGCTTCATCGCCGAGGCGAAGGCCGCGGAGGTGCCCGTCACCGTCAACCGCGTGGGCAGCATGCTGACCGTGTTCTTCACGGCGGAGCCCGTCTACGACTACCCCACTGCGAAGAAGGCGGACACGGCGCGCTTCGGCAAGTTCTTCCACGCGATGCTGAACGAAGGCGTGTACCTGCCGCCCAGCCAGTTCGAGGCGGCCTTCGTGTCGTTGGCCATTGGCGAGCCGGAGGTGGCGCACGTGCTCGCCGCGGCGAGAAAGGCCTTCCGCTCGCTTGGCAAGACCGGTTGAGCCCGAGCCCCTCGAGGGGCCCGTCCGCTTCGGTCCCTATACCCTCGTGCGCCGCATCGGCGCCGGGGGGATGGGAGAGGTGTTCCTCGCGCGCGAGGAGTCGCAGCGCCGCGCGTGCGTGGTGAAGAAGGTGCTGCCGCAGCTCATGGAGGACCCGCGCTTCGTGGGGCGCTTCCGTGACGAGGCCCGGGTGGTGGTGCGGCTGGACCACCCGAACATCGCCCGCGTCTACGCCATGGGCGAGGTGGAGGGGCAGCTCTACCTGGCCATGGAGTACGTGCAGGGCAAGACGCTCAGCCGCCTGGCGTACCGGCTGCGGCAGCTCGGCCGGACGATACCGCTGGGCCCCCTGCTGCACCTGGGACAGCGGCTGTGCGAGGGGCTGGCCTACGCGCACGACGCGAAGGACGCGGACGGCCACCCGCTGCACCTGGTGCACCGGGACTTGTCCCCGGCCAACGTGTGCCTCAGCTACGCGGGCGAGGTGAAGGTCATCGACTTCGGCGCGGCACAGTCCACGCTGAAGGAGCAGCAGACGGCGCCCCGGGTGGTGATTGGCAACCTGACGTACATGGCGCCGGAGCAGGCGCGGAAGCGCTTCGTGGACCGGCGCGCGGACGTGTACGCGGTGGGCGCGCTGCTGTGGGAGCTCGTCGCCTGGCGGCCGCTGGCGCAGCGGGGTGACCCGGTGGAGCGGTGGCGGCGCGCGGCCTATCCGACGTGGGAGCCCGCGGGGCGCTTCCGGCAGGGCGTGCCGACCAGCGTGGATGCGTTCCTGCTGCGCGCGCTCGCCGGTGAGCCGGACCAGCGCTTCCCGGACGCGGGCGCGATGGCGGCGGAGCTGGCGCGGCTCAAGGCGAAGCTGGCCCCGGGCACGGGGGACGCGCACGTGGCGCGGCTGATGGAGAGCGCCTTCCCGCGAGAGAAGGTGTCGGAGGAGAACGCGCTCCGGGAGCTGCTGAGCGAGGACACGTCGCGCAAGCGCACCGAGCAGGAGCTGGCCGCGGTGCTCACCCCGCCCACCGCGCTCGCGTTCGAGCACGGCGGCATCGATGCCCCCGAGGACTTCGTCCCCGCTGCCAGTCCCGCCCCCGAGGCGCCGCGCGAGGGGACGGGGCAGGGCGCTGGCCGGCGGGGCGCGACGGCGCTCTACGGGACGGCGGCGGTGGGCACGACCGACTCCGCCGCCACCGAGGCGCTGCCGTCCTCGAAGGTGCTCGCAGCCGCCCGGGGTGCCGACTCCGCCGTCACCGAGGCGCTGACGTCCTCGAAGGTGCTTGCAGCTGCACGGGGGGCTGACGCCTCCGCCACCGAGGCGCTGGAGTCTTCCATGGTGCTCGCGGCCGCACGGGGTGCTGGCGCCTCCGCCACCGAGGCACTGGAGGCCTCGAAGGTCACCGAAGCGCTGGAGGCCTCGAAGGTCCAGGCGCGAGCGCGAGGCGCGGACACCGCTGCCACGGAGGCGCTGGAGTCCTCGAAGGTCCTGGGCGCCATCGCGCGCGCGGAGGCCTCACGGGCCAGCGGGCCGAAGGATGCGTCGCTGTTCCCCGGTACCGAGGACACGGTGACACCGGTGATGGCCCAGCGCTCCACCACCGCGAAGCCGGCTCCGGCACGCCGGGCGACGCGCGAGACGCGTGTGGGCTTCGGCGTGGACATCTCTCAGTCGGTGGACTCGGCCGAGGTGGAAGCCCGGCGGCTGGAGCTCGTGCGCGCCATCACCGGAGAGGACGAAGCCACCACGGTGGAGCCGAACCCTCCCCGAGCCCGGAAGCCGGGACGCCGCGCCCTGCTCGCCGTGGGCCTCTTCGTCAGCGCCTGCGCGCTCGGACTGGGCGTGGCCTGGGCGCTGGCCGCGCCGTAGCCGCTCAGCCGTCTCCCATCGCCATCGACGTGGACGCGGGCGCGTCCAGCGGCAGGTAGAGGCGGAACGTGGTGCCCCGGCCCGGCTGCGACTCCAGCGCCACCCGGCCCTGGTGCGACTCGATGATGCGCTTGACCACCGCGAGCCCCAGGCCGGTGCCCTTGGCCTTGGTGGTGAAGAAGGGCTCGAAGATGCGCGCGCGCACCTCGGGGGAGATGCCCGGCCCGCTGTCGGAGAACTGCACCTCCACCTCGCGAGTCCCCTGCGCGCGCTGGACGCTGGCGCGCAGCGTGCCGCCCTGGGGCATGGCCTGCACCGCGTTGATGGCCAGGTTGAGGAAGGCCTGGCGCATCATCCGCTCGTCCACCGTCACCGCCGGCACGTCGTCATCCAGGCGCAGCTCCACGCCCACCTTGCCGGCCGCCTCCGCCAGCGCGCCGCGCACCGCGTCCTCCACCAGCGGCGACAGCGGCACCGCGTAGGGGTGGGGCGCGGGGGGCCGGGCGAAGGTGAGCAGGTCCGCGACGATGCGGTTGAGCCGGTCCGCCTCCTCGCCGACGATGTCCACCAGCGGCACCGCCGGGCTCTCCGGCCCGACGATGCGGCGGATGGAGGCCACCGAGTTGAAGATGGCGCCCAGCGGGTTGCGCACCTCGTGGGCCACCACCGCGGACAGCTCGCCCAGCGCCGCCAGCCGCTCGCGGCGCACCAGCTGCGCCTGCGTCCGCGCCAGCTCCACGTAGCTGGCCTTCAGGTCCTCCACCAGCCGCGCGCCCTCCCGGGCCAGCGCGAGCTGGTTGGCGATGGCGCTCGCCCGCTCCACCTCCGCGGGGGTGAAGCGGCGCGGCCACCGCGTCTCCACCGCCATGATGACGCCCACCGGGCGCTCGTGCACCACCAGCGGGAGGACGAGGCAGGCCTTCGAGCCCGAGTCCTCCCTCATCTGCTGGTTGACGCGCAGGTCCGAGCCTGCGTCCTCCACCATCACCACCTCGCGCGAGTGGAACGCGAGCGCCGCCAGCGAGGAGTAGGCCGGCAGCAGGGGCATCGTGCGCCCCAGCAGCTGCGGGTGGTTGCCCGTCACGGAGCGGATCTCCAGCCGCTCGCCCGAGGCATCCGGCAGCAGCGCATAGGCATCCGGCGTGTCCACGATGCGCGCCAGGCTGGTGACGCCCGTGGTCAGCAGCTTGTCCAGCTCCAGCGTCGTCGCCAGGGCCTTGGCGACCTCGTGCAGCAGGGCCATGTCCTCCGCGCGGCCGCGCAGCTCGTCCAGCAGCCGGTGGGACTCGATGGCCGCGGCGAAGTGGCTGCCCATGGCCTGCAGCGTCTCGCGCTCCAGCGGGGTGAGCGGCCGCCGCTCGCGGAACAGCACGGCCAGGGTGCCCACGCCCCGCGAGCGCACGCGCAGCGGGACGGCCACCGCGGTGTGGAAGCCCTGCCGCCACAGCTCGTCGCGCAGGCCCTGGGGGCACTCCTCCACGGCGCGCTCCAGGGGCACGCTCTCCGCCTGCGCCTGGCTGCAGAGGCGGCTCACCCGCCAGACCTGGGCGAAGCGCTCCGCGGTGCCTTCCTCCAGCCCGCGCGCGTACGCCAGCTCGATGTCGTGCGCGGTGTTCGTGGGCAGCAGCAGCGCCATGGCGTCGCAGCCCAGCAGGCCCACGATTTCGTCCGTGCCGGGGCCGAAGAGCGCGCGCGGGTGCGGGGCCGACGCCGTCACCGACGCCAGCCGGTTGAGCGCCGCCAGCGCCGTGTTCTGCGCGGAGAGGCGAGAGATGGTCAGCGCCGCGTCGAGCGCCGCGGACACCTGCGCGCCGAACAGCCGCACCGACGGCAGCTCCTCTTCACGCAGCCAGTCCCCCGCCAGCCCGAGCAGCGCGCGCGGCTGGCCCTCCACGTCGATGCGCACCGCGATGGCATGGGGCTGACCGGCCTGCTGGAGGCCGTGGCGCACCGTGTCCGCCAGGCCGTGCGCCATGCCCTCGAGGAAGCGTGCGGCCTCCTGGGGCAGCTCGTTCGCGTAGGCGCCTCCTTCACGCCAGGCCCGCGCCAGCAGGGGCGGCCACCGGCCCACCACGTCCCGCTGCCACCTGCCGCTCAGCGCCCGGGCGTCGTGCGGCACCATGGCGGGCGGCACGAAGGTCTGCCCCAGCCGCACCCCGTCACCCTCGGGGGACAGCCACGCGAACGCCAGCCCCAGCTCCTCCAGGCCGGTGAAGACCTTGCGCAGCACCTCGCCCTCGGTGCGCAGCGACGGCAGCCCCGCGCCCAGCTCCGCCAGCCGCTGCAGCACCGCGCGGCGCAGGCCCCGCGCCGTCACGTCGCGCACCAGCACCACCCAGTCCTCCCCGTTGGGGATGACGGTCATCTCCGTCCTCTTCCCACCCGTGCTCGTGCGCACCGTCGCTTCATAGGTGGCGGGGACCGGCTCACCCCGGATGCGTCGCGAGTGTCGTCCGGCCAGCTCCACCGCGCTGGGCTCGTCCAGGGCCCAGGTGAACTGCTGGCCCACCAGCTGCTCGCGAGAGTGTCCCAGCAACGTCACCAGGGCCTCGTTCACGTACACGAAGCAGCGGTCGCGGATGACGCAGACACCCACGGACATCGCATCGAAGGGGCCGTAGGAGTCCCCAGGCTCGGCGGCAGGTTTCACGGCAACCCCACTCTTCCACCGGACGCAACCCGCGCGGAAGTGGCGCCCTCCGCGCTTCGCCCACCAGCCCACACGTCACCAGGCTGTCTTGGGGGTTCCCACTACGACGGCAGGGGCGGGGCAGTGTCCGGCAGGCGCCGACTCGCGTCTCGTGACACTCCTGTCACCCGGGTGCACCGCGGCCGCCGTCTCCGGGCGGCGGCGCGCACGCCTCGGGGGCGCGTGCGGCCACACCCCGAAGTCGGACCCCCGGGCTGGACTGCCCACTGGCCGACGGTATGCCAGCGCCCTCCGGCCAGACGCCGGGGAGGCGGACGCCGGGCGTGGGCACCGCCGCCCCCGGCGCCCGGGTGGCGCGCCGCTTGGGCCCCGGCCGTGTGAGCCCGCGGCGCCCGGGCGCGGGTCAGCGGGGCATGCCGCCCGCGCTCCAATCGGCGCTGCGGTGGTGGACCTTGTGGTACAGGCCGATGAGCTCCGCCTCACCGAGGATGTGGCCGTCCATGGCGTCCAGCAGGTCGAGGCGCGTGGGCCGGTCCAGGTCCGGCAGCACGGTGTCCAGCGCGTACAGCCGGAAGAAGTAGCGGTGCGTGCCCACCGGCGGCATGGGGCCGCCGTAGCCCTGGCGCTTGAAGTCGTTCACCCCCTGCTTCGTGCCGGGCGGGAGGGTGTCCGCGTTGGCGCCCTCCGTCAGGCTCTGCGCGCTGACGGGGATGTTGTAGAGCACCCAGTGCGACCAGGTCATCTGCGGGTTCTTCGGGTCCGGGGCGTCCGGGTCCTCCACGATGAGCGCCAGGCTCTTCGTTCCGGCCGGCAGGTTCGACCACTGCAGGGGCGGGGACAGGTCCTCGCCCTCGCCCGTGTAGGCGATGGGGATGAGGTCTCCGTCCTTGAAGCGGGCGGACGTGAGCACCAGGGGCTTCGGCATGGAGTCCTCCGAGATGGGTTTCCGGGTCCTCTGGCCAAGCTGGGAACGCCTGCCCCCGCGCGACGAGGAGCGGAGGAGCAACCGCCGCACCGCCCGGAGCCCCCGGGCCGGGCACTGCTGCCATCGGGCGGCCGCCCGGTCCCCATGCAAGGGCCTCAAACGACCTCGCCGGCCGGCCCGGGGAGCGGGCCCTCCATGTCCTGTCTCCCCCTGGGAGAGCCGGGGCGCAACGCGGGTTTTCTCCCCATCCTGGGCAGATCGCGATAGCTGCGCTTGCAGGTGCCTCAACCCCCGCTGTGAGCCGCTGAGGCGCTCGGATGGTAGCGGTTGCGTGGGCCGCGTATTCGGTGCTAAGCGGCGCCCGCGCGTACAGGGGACGGTGGTCGGGTGGTGCTGGAAACCCGAGGTTTTCCCGGGGTTTGGGGAGGCGTCCGAATGGCAGTGAAGGAGCCCCGGGAGCCAGGAAGTCCGGACAGCGAAGAGCTGGGGCCGGCGGCGCGACAGATGAGGGCCGCGGAGCCCTACATCTCGGCGGTGTGGAAGCTGGTGGGCGGGGCGGTGGTGGGCGTGCTGGGCGGCTACTGGCTGGACCGGTGGCTGGGCACGGGGCCGTGGCTGCTGGTGGGGCTGAGCCTGACGGGTATCAGCGTGGGCTTCTACGGCTTCCTCCGGGACATGAGCCGGCTGGGGAAGCGGAAGTGACGGGGAAGGGCGAGGCGAAGGACCCCTTCCCGTCGCACGCGGCCCTGGCGGCGGGAGTGGTGGCGGTGGGGATGGTCATCGCGGCGCTGCTGCCGCGGGTGCCGGAAACGCGGTTGTCGGCGCTGTGGGGTGTGGGGCTGGCGGCGGTGACGGGCGCGGTGGCGTTGGTGCTGAAGCGGCGGGCGGTGAAGCAGGACCTCAACGCCGCGCTGAAGATGGTGGGCGTGGTGTTCGCGCTCCGGGCGGTGGCCGTGCTGGTGGGGTTGCTGGGCGTGGTGTCGCGGGGACTGGCGGCGGTGCCATTCATCGCCGGTTTCTTCGGCGTCTACTTCGCGCTGCAGTGGATTGAAGTGAGCTACGTGATGGCCGCGTCCAAGGGCGCGGCGGGCGGAGACGAGTGATGCGCAAGGCAATGGTGCTGTTCGCCAGTCTGTTCGCTTCGGTGGCGTGGGCTTCTTCCTCGGCCGAGGGCGAGGAGAGCGTGGCGGGCTACATCCTCCACCACGTCTCCGACGCCGACGAGCTGGAGATTGAAGTCCCGCTCAGCCACGACCACATCAAGCTCCACCTGCCCAAGATCCTCATCCCGTTGAGCGAGGGCGCCTGCGCGCCGCGGATGACGGACCACGGCCCGGTGACGCCGAGCCTGCTCGGTGGCTGCGTGGACCTCTCCATCACCAAGCACACGGTGTTCATGTGGCTGGCGGCGTTCCTGCTCATCACCTTCGTGCTCATCTGGAGCAACCGCGACAAGACGAAGCTGGTGCCGCGCGGCACCGGGGCCAACCTCTTCGAGATGCTCATCCTCTTCGTGCGGGACGAGCTGGCCATCAAGAACATCGGCAAGGAGGAGGGCCCGCGCTACGTGCCCTTCCTGCTCACCGCGTTCTTCTTCATCCTCTTCATGAACCTGCTGGGCCTGTTCCCCTGGATGGCGAGCGCCACGGGCAACCTCGCCGTCACCTGCGGCCTGGCCATCTGCACCTTCGTCGTCACGCAGGCCGCGGGCATCCGCGCGGCGGGCTTCGGCGGCTACCTGGCGCACCTGACGGGCGGCGTGCACCCCGCGCTGTGGTTCATCATGATTCCGGTGGAGTTCCTGGGCCTGTTCACCAAGCCCTTCGCGCTCACGGTCCGTCTCTTCGCCAACATGCTGGCGGGCCACATCGTCATCTTCTTCCTGCTCGGCCTCATCTTCATCCTCCAGCACCCGGCGGTGGCGCTCATCAGCGTGCCGTTCGCCTTCGGCATCTACCTGCTGGAGCTGTTCGTGGCCTTCGTGCAGGCGTACGTGTTCACCATGCTGTCGGCGCTGTTCATCGGCATGGGCGTCGCCATGGGCCACCACGGCCACGGTGACGACCACGGCCACGGCCACGCGGAGACGGGCCCCAGCCACGACCACGGCCGGGCCCACCACGTCTGAGT
The DNA here is from genome assembly GCF_024198175.1 of Pyxidicoccus xibeiensis. Lineage (NCBI taxonomy): Bacteria > Pseudomonadati > Myxococcota > Myxococcia > Myxococcales > Myxococcaceae > Pyxidicoccus > Pyxidicoccus xibeiensis. Next base: position 995,435 of record NZ_JAJVKV010000001.1, on the reverse strand, counting down.
CCGACGGCTTGCACCTCGAGTTGACGGGGCGCGCGGCAGCCAGGCGCCCCGGTTGAAGACCCGGCGATTCGAAAGGTCGCCGGAGGTAGCCCCAAAGGGATGAAACCGACCCCCCCACAAGCGGGTCATCGCCTACGAAAGAAGAAGTGCTCCCATGACGAACCTCGCTCTTGCCTTCCTCGCCGCCGGTATCGGCGCCGGCCTCTCCATCATCGGTGCCGCGCTCGGCATCGGTAAGCTCGCCGCCGCCGCCATGGACGCCACGGGCCGTCAGCCGGCCGCCGGTGGTGACATCCGCACCACCATGATCATCGCCGCGGCCCTCATCGAAGGCGCCACGCTGTTCGCGCTGGTCGTCTGCGTTCTGCTCGCCGTCAAGGAGTAGGCAGGCCGCAACACGCGGCCGGACGTCGGCGCTCGCGGACTTCCGCGGGCGCCGGCTTCCCGGCGGCACCGTCGTACCCCGCAGTCCTCTTCGCCCTCTCACCTTCACGTACGGGACTCGCCATGTTCCTGCCCTCCGTCCTCGCCGCCAGCTCCTTCGTGAGTGTCCGCCCGGGCCTCATCTTCTGGACCATCGTCACCTTCGTGCTCGTCATGATCGTCCTGCGCTGGAAGGCGTGGGGACCCATCCTGTCGCTGGTGGAGGAGCGCGAGAAGCAGATTGCCAACGCCATCGAGAGCGCCAAGCGTGAGCGCGCCGAGGCGGAGAAGCTGCTGGCCGACCAGAAGACGGCCATCGCCGAGGCCCGCCGCGAGGCCGCGGACATGATGCGCCGCAACCAGCAGGAGATGGAGAAGTTCCGCGACGAGCTGATGGCCAAGAGCCGCAAGGAGGCCGAGGAGCTGAAGCTCAGCGCGCGCCGCGAAATCGACGAGCAGAAGTCCAAGGCCATCGCCGAGGTGCGCGGCATGGCCGTGGACCTGGCCATGGAAGTGGCGGGCAAGCTCATCGGTGAGCGGATGGACGACAGCAAGCAGCGCGCGCTGGCCGAGCAGTTCGTCAAGGGCCTGCCGGCGGCCGGCACCACCTCCGTTCGCCCCAACGCCTAGTTCGGGCTCTCGCGCTTCGCTGCGCGCGCGCTTCGGGAAGCGCGCCCCCCGGCGCGCGTGTTCCAGGGAATCACCATGGGTCTATCCATCGGAATCGTCGGGCTGCCCAACGTCGGCAAGTCCACCCTGTTCAACGCGCTGTCGGCCGCGGGCGCGCAGGCGGCCAACTACCCGTTCTGCACCATCGAGCCCAACGTGGGCGTGGTGCCCGTGCCGGATGCGCGGCTGGACCAGCTGACCGCGCTCATCAAGCCGCTCAAGAAGGTCCCCACCTCGCTGGAGTTCGTGGACATCGCCGGCCTGGTGCGCGGTGCCTCCAAGGGCGAGGGCCTGGGCAACCAGTTCCTGGGCAACATCCGGCAGGTCAACGCGGTGCTGCACGTGCTGCGCTGCTTCGAGGACGACAACGTCACCCACGTGGAGGGCGGGGTGGACCCGGTGAGGGACCGGGACGTCGTCGACACCGAGCTGTGTCTCAAGGACATGGAGACGGTGGAGAAGCGCCGCGAGCGCACCCAGAAGAACACCAAGGTGGGCGGCAAGGTCGGCGACGAGGCCAAGGCGGAGCTGGTGCTGCTGGACCGCATCAAGGCCAGCCTGGACGCGGGCGTCACCGTGCGCGCCCAGAAGCTCACCGAAGAGGAGCGCGCCGTCATCAGCGACCTCTTCCTGCTCACCGACAAGCCCGTGCTGTACGTGGCCAACATCGGCGAGTCGGAGATTGGCAAGGAGGACTCCAACCGCCACGTGAAGGCCGTGCGGGAGATGGCCGCGAAGGAGGGCTTCGAGGTGGTGGTGCTCGCCGCCGCCATGGAGTCCGAAATCCAGCAGCTGCCCGAGGAGGAGCGCGCGGGCTTCCTGGAGAGCGCGGGCCTGAAGGAGCCGGGCCTGCACAAGGTGGCGCGCGAGGGCTACAAGCTCTTGGGCCTGTGGACGTACTTCACCGTGGGCGAGCAGGAGTGCCGCGCGTGGACCATCCACAAGGGCTACAAGGCCCCGCAGGCGGCCGGCGTCATCCACTCGGACTTCGAGCGCGGCTTCATCAAGGCCGAGGTCATGCGCTGGGAGGACCTGGTGAAGCTGGGCAGCGAGGCCGCCGTGAAGGAGAAGGGCCTGCTGCGCGTGGAGGGCAAGGAGTACGTCGTCCAGGACGGCGACTGCATGCACTTCCGCTTCAACGTGTAGCCACGCCGCTGCCGTCGTGATGTGCCCTCGCGGGTGCTTCCCATTTCCGGGGAGGCGCCCGCGAGTCGTTTCGAGGGCCTCAGAGGGACAGCGTGCCCGTGGGCCCGCGCAGCAGCGTGAAGAGCCACAGGCCCACGGCCAGCACCGCGAGCACGGTGGTGAAGATGGCGGTGCGCCGCGTGAGGCTGGGGTCCGCCTTCCCGCGCGCGACGTAGTACCAGGCGCCGCCCACGCGCAGCACCAGGAAGGCCAGCAGCAGCACCGGCCCCACCACCTTCCAGCCCGCGGGGCGCGTCAGCAGCACCGCCCAGGAGGCGACGAGGGAGAGGTTGCCCAGCAGGGACACCAGGGCGAGGCGGGGGTACGTGCGTCGAGAGTCCACGGCGCGGCAGTCTCCCCGGCGCGCGCCAGGCCTCCAACGACGGAGTGCGCGCGGTGCGCGCCAGAGGACAGCACCCCCTGTCAAGCCGTTTCGCGCCGTGACGCGCCAGGTCGTCATCCACCCGGCTTACAGGGCGAGCAGATTTTTCACGATTTGACTATCAGGGTGGGCTTGCCGTTACCGTTCGTGCCGCTCCCCCCACGCATTCCCCCTGTTCCCTGGCTTCTGGAGAATCACGCTTGCACCTGCGAAGACGAGTTGCCGTCTCCCTGGCTGTTGGTGCTGGTGTCCTCACGTTGGTGGCTCCCTTCACCGTGCGTGCGTACCGCACATGGGAAGAGAATCAGCGCCGCCTGCGCTTCGAGGACTACATGCAGCGTCCCGGCGAGGACGCCCCCCCTCAGCTCAAGCCCCACGTCGAGAAAGAGCTGTTCGAAGCGGACAACAGCCCGGAGGACATGGACGACGCGTTCGGCCGGATGATGGCGCACAAGGCGCACTGGGGCATCCCCACGCCGGAAGGCTCGGTGAAGCTGCTGGACGAGGCCCGCGCCGAGGCCCAGCGCTGGGCGCACCTGATGCCCGGCGCGCCGCCGCGCAGCGCGAAGGACAAGCTGGCCCCGCTGGGACAGACGGCCCAGTCCTGGGTGAGCCTGGGGCCTACCGACGCGCGCTTCCAGTTCAACGGCACCCGCTACCTCCAGGTGGACTCCGGCCGCATCAGCGGCATCGCCGTCCATCCCCGGGAGCAGAACATCGCCTACCTCTCCACGACGGGCGGTGGCGTGTGGAAGACGTTCGACCTGTTCTCGCCAGACCCCGTCTGGCACCCCGTCACCGAGCTCATCGGCAACCTGGCCGTGGGCATGATGGAGATGGACCCCACCGCGCCGGACACGCTCTACATCGGCCTGGGAGACTTCGCGAGCGACGCGCTTCCCGGCGGCCAGCTCCTGAAGACGACGGACGGCGGAGGCATCTGGTCCGCGCCCATGGTGCTCACCGGGACCTATCCCCCCGGCAGCGGCGGGGTGACGCACAGCGCGCTGCGCGTGCGCGCCATCAAGGTGGACCCGAACGCGCCGAACATCGTCCTGGTGGGCACGGAGGTGGGCCTGTTCCGCTCCACCAACGCGGGCGCGTCCTTCCAGCTGGTGGACCTGCCCAACCTGGGCACGCAGACGCCCGACGCCATCTGGACCATCGCCTATACCGGGCAGGTGGGAGGCGTGAGCCGCTGGGCCCTGAGTGGTACCGGCTTCGCGAGCCCCACGTCGGTGCCGCCGACGGCCTCCAGCCCCGTGCAGGGTGACGTCTGGGTCAGCACCGATGCGGGCCAGAGCTGGTCTTCGCGGCTGTCCGCCAACGGGCTGCCGGACAACGACCCCACTGCCTCCACCATCGCGGATGTCAGCCGGCTTTCCATCGCGGCGGGCACGCCTCCGGAAGACCCGACCCGGACGGTGCTCTACGGCTTCGCGACCCGGCGCACCGTCACCACGGCGGGCGGCGGCATCTGGCGCTCGCTCGACGCGGGCAACACGTGGACGGACGTGACGGGCAACGGCCGGCCACGGACCTGGACCTATCTGTCCAGCTCCTCCAGCGCGTGCCCCACCGTCAACGTGCACGACGCGCAGGCCTGGTACAACTCCACCATCGCGGTGGACCCGGGCGACGACAACCGCGTCATCCTCGGCGGCACGTACTGCGGCCTGCGCACGCTGAATGGCCTGAACGGCCAGCCGACGTGGGAGCTGGTGTCGCACTGGCTTCCGACCTCCACCAACAACGCGACGACGGACGACGGCGTCCTGCCGTACGTCCACGCGGACTGGCATCGCTCGCTCGTCATCCGCACCGGCACCGGCTACATGGTGCTCGTCGGCGGCGATGGTGGCCTCTTCACGTCCACCAACGTCTTCAGGCCCGGCCCCGTCAACCAGGACACGGTGCAGTGGCGCTACCCCAACCGCGGGCTGGTGACGCACCTGATGTACAACATCGCGTCGGGTGACCCGGCCACGGGCAACCAGTTCATCGCCATGTCCGGCCTGCAGGACAACGGCACGCGCTTCCGCGACACCGACGGAGCCCCCACCACCTTCAACCAGGTCATCGGCGGCGACGGCATCGGCGTGGCGGTGTCCCGCGTGGGCGAGGACTCGATGTACTGGGGCACGGTGCAGAACAGCTCCACCCGCTGGTGCGACCCCGACACCGCCGGCAACGACGGCTGCAACCAGGGCGTGGGCAGCACCTGGACGCCACTCCTGCCGCCCTTCGGCGCGGCCGCTGGCGGCTGTGACGGTGACGGCATGACGTTCCTTTCCAAGGTGATTGCGGTGCGCTCGGGCAACCGGCCCGCGGCCATCACCGGCACCGTGGCCGGTGTCTTCCGCCTGGTGGGGACGCCGACCAGCTCCGACTCTCGTCAGTGGCAGCACCTGGGGGCCTGCGACATCGTCAACGGGGTGCGCGCCCTGGGGGCGGCGGCGAAGGTGGACGGCCTGTATGGCGTCGCCGCCACGGGCGGGCGCTTCCGCATCATGTCCGGCTGCACGCTGGACACGCCGGCGGCGAGCTGCACCTGGACGGTCACCAACCGCATGGGCGTGGACCTCAATGGCAACGGCACCATCGACCTGGCGGAGAGCCCGCAGAACACCAGCAGCGTCGACTTCCCGGGCAACCACACGGGCATCACCCCGGGCAACGTGTTCGTCGGCTCCAGCGTGACGTCCGTCGTCCCGGCGGGCACCGGCCGCGTGTACCGCACGACGGACCGGGGCCAGACGTGGCAGAACATCACCGGCAACCTGCCGGACGTGCCGGTCAACGTGGTGCGGTACGACCTGTCGGACGACACCAACCAGACGCTGTTCGCCGGCACCCACCTGGGCGTGTACCGGACGACCAACGGCGGCGCCACGTGGGAGCGCTACGGCGTGGGCCTGCCGCTGGTGCGCGTCACGGACATGTTCGTGGGCCTCACGGGTGGGCTGCTGCGCATCTCCACCTTCGGCCGCGGCATGTGGGAAATCTACCCGTCCGCCACCGCCGAGCGCGGCGTGGCCGGCAACGGTGACTACGACCGCAACGGCCAGCTCGACTTCGTGGACCTGCTGTCCACGGCGAACCGCCTGGGCACCACCCCGGCGACCGAGTCCCGGCCCTTCTATGACTGGAACCAGGACGTCGTCGGCACCGCGAACACGGTGGACGAGGCGGACCTGACGCAGCTCCTGAACCGTTACGGAGGGCGGCCGTGAACATGCGCGCACCCTCTTCCCCCCCTTCGTTCCTGATGGAGCGCAACATCGTGACTCAGCGCATTGCCGTCGGCCTCACGCTGCTCGCGGCGCTGTTCCTCACCGCCTGCGGCGAGGACCCGCCCCCCAAGCCGACCGAAGCGACCCTGGCCTTCCGCGCGCAGCCGCAGTCGGTCCGCGCCGGTGAGCGGCTGGGAACCGTGGAGGTGGCCTTCGTCGACGCCAGCGGCGCCGTGCTCACCGAGCGAGGCGGCTCGGTGCAGCTGACGCTGGAGGGCGCCCCCGCGGGCACCCAGCTCGGCGGCACCACCCGCGCGCAGCTCACCTCCGGCGTGGCCCGGTTCACCGACCTGACGGTGACGGCGTCCGCCACGGGCATGAAGCTGCGGGCGTCCCTCAACACGTACGCGGCGACCAGCGAGGCGTTCGCCGTGCGCGCGGCCCCCGCCTCCCGCCTGGCGCTCACCAGCGGCCCCACGGACGTGGACGTGGGCGGAACGCTGCCCCCGCTCACCGTGGCGCTGCAGGACGCCTACGGCAACACGCCCGAGGAGGCGGTCGCGGTGAAGGTGTCGCTCGCGGGCGGCAACCCCGCGGCCACCCTGTCCGGCAACACCACCGCGCAGACCGTGAATGGCACCGCCACCTTCACGGAGCTGGCGGTGGACGAGGACGGTGACGACTACGTGCTGGTCTTCTCCGGTGAGGGGCTGACGGAGGCGCGGTCCGCCGCGTTCAAGGTGCGCCCCGGCGTGCCGACGAGCCTCAGCTTCACCGCGCAGCCGGCGGCGTCCACGGTGGCGGGCGCCACCCTGACGCCGGTGACGGTGTCCGTGCTGGACGCACGCGGCAAGGTGGCGAAGCGGGCCACGGGCAACGTGTCCGTGGAGCTGGTGGCCGCCAACGGCGCCGTACTCAAGGGCACGGGCTCGGTGGCGGTGGTCAACGGCGTGGCGACGTTCAACACGCTGAGCGTCGAGAAGGCGGGCACGGGCTACACGCTGCGCGCCGGCTTCGGCACGCTGACGACGGTGGACTCCACCTCCTTCGCGATTACGGCGGCGGCGGCGGCGCGGCTGGCGTACGTCGTGGCGCCCGGCGCGGCCACGGTGCACTCGGCCATCACCCCGGCGGTGCAGGTGGAGCTGCTGGACGCGTACGGCAACCGGCCGGGCTCCACCGCGACGGTGACGGTGGCGCTCGCGGCCAACCCGGGCCAGGCGACGCTGGGCGGCACGCTGTCCGTGGCCGCGGTGGCGGGCCTGGCGACGTTCAGCGACCTGACGGTGGACGCGGTGGGCACGGGCTACACGCTGGCGGCCTCGTCCGACGGGCTGGACACGGTGACGAGCGGCGCGTTCAACGTGGCGCACGGGACGCCGGCCGCGGTGGTCTTCCTCGAGCAGCCGACGAACATCGCCGCGGGTGAGCCCATCACCCCGGTGGTGCGGGTCGCGGTGAACGACGCGTTCGGCAACCGCGTCACGACGGCCACGGGCAACGTGAGCCTGGCGCTGGGGAACAACCCCGGCACGGCCACGCTGACCGGAGCGACGCAGGTGGCGCTCGTCAACGGTGAGGCCACCTTCCCTGGCGTGTCGGTGAGCGCGGGGGGCACGGGCTTCACGCTGTCCGCGTCCTTCGGCACGGTGACGTCGGCGGCGAGCAACGCCTTCAACGTGGCCCCGGCCGCGGTGGCCCTGGCCTTCGTGGCGGCGCCGGGCAACATCACGGCGGGCGTCGCGTTCACCCCGGTGGTGGCGGTGGAGCTCCGCGATGCGAGCGGCAACCGCACGGCCTCGCGGGCCACGGTGACGCTGCGGCTGGCCAGCAACCCGGCGGGCGCCTCGCTGGTGGGCACCGCGTCGGCCACCGCGGTGAACGGCCTGGCGGAGTTCCCCGGCCTGACGGTGCAGCGGGCGGGCACGGGCTACACGGTGGAGGCCGTCTCCGGCACGCTGCCGGTGGTGGCCAGCGCCGCGTTCAACGTCGCGAACGCGGCGATCCACCACTTCACGGTGACGACGCAGCCGGTGGAGACGGTGGTGGCCGGCGAGTCCACGGGCACGATTGTCGTGGAGGCGCGGGATGCGTTCGAGAACCGGGTGCCGACGTTCTCGGCCATCGTCCGGGCGGGCGTCGACTACGATGAGAACCCGAATGGCGCCTCGGTGGTGGCGGGCACGCGCCAGGCGACGCCGGTGAATGGCGTGGCCACCTTCACGGGGCTGGCCCTGGACAAGGCGGGGGCGACGCAGTTCGTGTTCGTCTGCACCAGCCCGTTCATCCTCGGCTACTCGCGGCCCGTCAACGTGACGCCGGCGGCGCCCGCGGCGATTGCCTTCCGGCAGGTGCCGGAGCAGGCGCAGGCGGGCTCGGCGCTGGGGCCGGCGGTGCAGGTGGCGGTGACGGACCGCTTCGGCAACGCGACGGGCAACGGCAGCGGCAACGTGACGCTGGCGCTGGCGGCCAACCCGGGCGGGGACACGCTGCGGGGCACGCTGACGGCGGCGGTGACGGGCGGCGTGGCGACCTTCGCGGACCTGGTGCTGCAGAAGGCCGCGGCGGGCTACACGCTGAAGGCGAGCCTCACGGGCATGACGCCGGTGACGAGCAACCCCTTCACCGTCGTGGGCGCCGAGGCCACGCGCGTGGCGTTCCAGACGCAGCCGCGCTCCACCCCCAGCGGCCTGCCGCTGAACGAGGTGGCGGTGCGGCTGGTGGACGCGTTCGGCAACACGGCCACGTCGACGAGCGAAGTCACACTGGCGCTGGGCAATGCGTCCGGCGCGGTGCTCGGTGGCACGCTGACGGTGGCGGCGCGGGGCGGCGTGGCGAGCTTCGCGGGCCTGACGGTGGACCGGCTCGGTGAGGACTACTCGCTGCAGGCGACGTCCGGCACGCTGACGGGCGCCGAGTCCAACGCGTTCGACGTGTACGGCGCGACGCTGGCGTACACGGACCCGACGACGGGGCGCATCCGGGTGCTGCGCAACGCGGCTTCCACGGACACGCGGGTGGTGCTGGACGTGGTGGCCGCCGAGGAGCTGACCGGCTACGGCGTGGGCTTCAACCTGCCGGTGGACGCGTCGAAGGTCCGGCTGGCGGCACAGAACGCCATCACCGCGGGCGCCATCCTCTCGACGGGCTCCTCGGTGCCGGCGGTGGCGGTGGCGCTGCCCACGGCCGGTCCGATGGCCGGGGTGCTGACGAGCGGCATCAGCCAGAAGGCGGCGGGCTCGGGTGCGGTGCAGACCGATACCGTCATCACCGCGGGCAGCGTCCTGTACCAGCTCGTCCTCGAGCTGGCGCCGGGCGCGGAGCCGGGCGTGGTGTTCGACGGCGCCAACGCGGGCAGCGGCTTCAAGGGCCTGCTGCGCAACAAGCTGGGTGACGACGTCGTCGGCAGCAGCGGCTTCACCGTGGGCCGCCTGGAGATTGCCTCCGACGCGGCGCTCCAGAAGACGGCGGCGCGGTAGCGGACAGGTGTCACAGCCTCACCGGGTGGCCCAGGCCCTCCGGTGAGGCTGCTTCCAGGCCCCGCTCGGGTGGCAGGTGCCATCCGGGTGGGGCTTTTCGCTGGAACGCGTCGCGCGCTGAGGGGCAGGCCCGGTGCGCGTGCTACGGGCAGGGCGCGGGTTGCTTGCCGGGAGCCGGCGGGGCGGGCTTCATGGGCTGGTAGGAGCCCAGCAGGCCCAGGTGAAGCCGGCCGTCGGTGTCGAAGCGGAACTCGACAGTGTGGGCCTCGGACGTCCAGCCTCTGTGCGTCTTGGGGCAGGTCGTGGAGCCGTGCTGCAGGCTGATGACCCCTGCCGAGACGTACAGGTCCACGGTGCCGCGGTGGATGCAGGCAGGATGTGAGTAGCTCGCGCTGAACCGTCCATCCGGTGTGAAGAGCAGTGACTCGGGCATGACGTCCGGCTTGCAGCTGTCTGTCCTGTACCAGGGCTGGGCGCTCAGTCGCTGGAAGGCGTCCGGATAGAGGGACTGGGCGTTGGGGCGCTTGGGGTCGTCTGCTTCGGTCCGCGCGCCGGCAGGGTGCAAGCGGTTGTGCGCGAGCTGAAGCTCCGTGTCCATTCGCGTGAAGGTGAGGTTGTCCTCGTCAAGCCAGAGCCGCCCGGAGAGAGGCGTGTGCAGGACGAGGCGCCATCGCCCCACCGTGTCCCGTCCCATGTCACTGAATGTGGTCCGGCGATACAGGCCCTCGGGAGTGAAGATGAGCCGGACCTCGGTGCGGTAGATGCTGCGATGGAAGGTTCTCCACTGGGTGGCGGTGAGCCAGGCCTGCATCGTGGCCGCGTCCTGCTCGCTGGCCGACCCCATGGCCTTCACCCTCGGTTCCTCGCGAGCCTGGGTGCCTCCGTCCATGGCGGGAGGAGGCGTTGCGTGCGCCAGCATGGGCGCCAACGCAAGCGTCAGCGCCCCCAGGCGCCAAAGGAAGTCAGCCACCGGTGAACGCCTCGACACGAATCCCTCACGGCACGCAGTCGTGCTCCACACCGGGCGCGCAGACGCCTCATCCTACGGGAAGTGAGCGCTCGACGTAGCGGGCCCGGGGGCGCAGCAGGTGGCCCTGCTCGCGCTGCTCCAGCACGTGCGCCACCCAGCCCGCCGCGCGTCCCACGGCGAACAGCGTGGCTCCGGCTCCCGGCGGCAACCCCAGCGCCTGCGCCAGCATGACGAGCCCGAAGTCCACCGTCGGCGGCGGGTGCCCCGCGTCCCGCATCACCTCCAGCACCGCTCGCGCCACCTTCACCCCCGTCGCCTCCGGCCGCACCGCCCGCGCCGCCTCCATCAGTGGCGGAGTCCTCGGGTCCCCCTCCGGGTACAGCGGGTGGCCGAAGCCCATCACCGCCTCACCCCGCCTCAGCCGCTCGTACACCACCTCCGCCGCGCGCTCCGGCCGCCCCACCTCCGCCAGCAGCGCCTCCACCCTGTCGCAGGCCCCGCCGTGCTTCGGCCCGGAGAGCGCCGCGAGCGCCGCGCTCACACACGCATAGAGGTCCGCTCCCGACGACGCCGTCACCCGCGCCGCGAACGTCGACACGTTGAGCTCGTGGTCCGCGCACAGCACGAGCGCCTGGTTCAGCATCTCCGGCGCGCGCTTCACCTCCATGCCCCACCCGTACGCCAGCGACGCCGCCACCGTCTCCTCCTTCAGCGCTCGCGCCACCCGCCCCGGTGCCGATGCCACGCACGCCCATGCCGCCAGGTGCCGCAGCAGCCGGCGGGCCCGGGCCTTCTCTCCCTCGGCGGGAGCCGCGAAGCGCACGGGGTCTCTCACGCCCAGCAGCGGCACCAGCGCCGCCAGCGCCGCCACCGGACGTGTGCCTCGCGGCAGCAGCCTCGCCAGCTCCGATGGAGGGAAGGGCAGCTCCGGCGCCGGCCACCGCGTGTCCCGCGCGGGCAGCGCCCCCGTCCACAGCAGCTCCGCCACGTCCTCGAAGCCGCGCCCCTCCGCCACCAGCCCCACCGCCGAGTGCCCCCGGTACGCCAGCCCCTCCGCACCCACGCGCGACACCGAGGAGTCGATGACCGGCTCGCCCCACCGCAGCGCTCCCGAGGCCACCGCCGCATGTCCCGCCCGGGCATCGTGCCGCGCCTTCAGCCGCTCCAGGTCCGAGCGCACGTAGCGGTGCTCCTTCGTCCCCCGCTCCGGCACGCAGCGCACGAGCCCCCGGCTCACGTACGTGTAGAGCGTCGCCCGCTTCACCCCCAGCAGCGCCGCCGCCTCCGCCGCGGGCACCAGCTCCTCCTCACGTTGAGCGTCGATTCGAGATGGAGAGTGACCGCCCTTGCTCCTGCTCATGTCCCACGCGCCTCCCGGAAGCCGAGTCTCGACTCGACTGGATGGGGTTGTCGATATGTCCACCACGCTGCCCCGCTGCGCGGAGGTGGACTCCAGGAGCGGTGAGGAGCGATAGGCTCGGCGGCCGTATGGCCTCCCTGCTCGACGTGCTCACCCAGGAGCGACTCCTCAAGGACCGCGACGCCGCCGCCGAACGCGTGCGCCCCGGTGAGCCGCCCCACGTCTCCCTGCTGCGCCTGTGTGACGCCGGACTGCTGGAGGGCGGCCTCGCCGTGGCGTACGGCGTGCGCCCCGACGAGCTGGTGGGCCCCCTCACCACCGCCATGGGCGGCGCCGCCCGCCGCTTCAAGGTGGTGGACGTGCGCGAGCGCCCGGTGCTGGAGCTGGACGTCCTCGCGGGCGACGTCTCCGAGCGCTGGGAGGTGGAGGACCTGTCCGCGCTCGTCCACAACCTCAACAGCCTCTACCGCGACGCCTCCGACGTGCGCGCCGTGGCCGAGCTGGGGGAGTGGGAGGACGCCCTCCAGCTCTGGTGCGTGGACAAGCGCACCCTGCCGCGCCTGGTGCGCCAGCCCTTCTTCGCTCCCCGGAATGCCGCCGCATTGACGCGCCCCGACGCGAAGCGGTGATGTTCAGCGGCGGACCCGGCCGCCAGGACAATTGCCCTGGAGGACGAGAGTCATGCTATCTGCTCTGTGTAACATTGCAGGCACGGTGGAAACGCTCTGCGTCCACCGAAGGGGCGGGGCATGCAAGGTGTCATCTTCCACGAGCTGCGGGGCTACGCGGAGTCCCGGCTGGGCGCGCAGGGTTGGGAGTCGCTGCAGCTGGCAGCGGGGCTCCCCCGTCGCATCTACCTGGCGTTCAAGGACTACCCGGACGCAGAGGTGGCGGCGCTGGTGGACGCGGCCTCGAAGCTGACGGGCCAGCCCAGGCTCCAGGTGCTGGAGGAGCTGGGGGAGCGCCTGGGCCCGAGCTTGCTGCGCACCTACGGGGTGCTCGTCGAGCCGGGCTGGACGGTGCTGGACATGGTGGAGCACATGGAGCGCCTGCACGCGCAGGTGCGCCGGGACGGGCAGACCCGCCCTCCCAGCCTGGTGTGCCGGCGCATGCGGCGGGACGTGGTGCAGGTGTCCTATTCGTCGCCCCGGAAGCTGTGCCGCCTGGGCATCGGCACCATCCGCGGGCTGGCCCGGCACCTGGGACAGACGGTGGAGGTGCGCGAGCGCCGGTGCATGCACGCGGGCGCGCTGACGTGTGAGCTCGAGGTGAGCCTGCTCGGCTGAGGCGTGGGACGGGGCCTCCCTCGCCCCGCGTGGGGGTTCTGGGGCACCATGGGCTCCATGCGCTTCGTCCCCCTCTTCGCGCTCGCACTGCTCACGGCGACCCCCGCGCTGGCCGAGCCGGACTCCTTCGTCCTGGGCACGGGCCGTGATGGCCCCCTCTCCCTCACCTCGGGGAGCGAGGTCATCAACCTCTACGCGCCGCTGGCGGAGGCCGCGCCGGCCGGAAGCACCACACTGCGCCTGGTGAGGCCCGGTGGCTACGTGAACGGCCAGCTGGTGCTCGTGCATCAGAGCAGCGGACTTCCGGCCAACACGCCCTCCGGCGGCACGGGCGGGGTGAACCTGGGCGCGGTGGGACGTTGGGAGCTGGCCCGGGTGCAGGCGGTGGGCTCGGAGCCCCCGGTGCTGCAGCTCACCGCGCCGCTGATGAACAGCTACACCGTGCCGGGCGCGCAGGTGGTGGGCGTGCGCGAGTACACCAGCGTGACAGTCTCCTCGGGAACCTCGCTGCTCGCGCCCCCGTGGGATGGGAGCAGCGGCGGCATCGTCGCGTTCCTGGCCACGGGCACCGTGACGAACAATGGCCGCATCAGCGCGGACGGCGCGGGCTTCCGGGGCGGTGTCTTCGCCAGCCACGAGGAGCGCAACGGGTGCACGGGGCTGGACGTGCCGCCCGAGCAGGGCGGGGCCTACAAGGGCGAGGGGGTGGTGGTGGACCGCTACGGCGTGGCCGCCGGGCGCGGCAACCTGGTCAACGGTGGAGGCGGAGGCAACTGCCACAACTCGGGCGGTGGCGGCGGCGGGCACGTCGGCACGGGCGGCATGGGCGGGCGCACGTCGAACCGGGACAACGGGCGGGAGGAGGGCGGGCTGGGAGGCATTGCCGTGAGGTACTCCGTCTACGAGCAGCTCGTGTTCGGCGGAGGTGGTGGCGCGGGAGAGGGGAACAACGACGTGGGCTCGGGGGGCGGCATGGGGGGCGGCGTGGTGTTCGTCCGGGCGAATGCGGTGACGGGAGCGGGCGTCTTCTCCGCGAACGGCGAGTCCGTGGCGCCCACGCTGGCGGACGATGGTGCGGGGGGCGGAGGCGCGGGCGGCGCTGTCATGCTGCGCACCGTGGGGGCGCTGGCGTGCGCGTCGGCGCAGGCGCGAGGTGGCAACGGCGGCTCGGTGACGGACGCCACGTTCACCCTGGGGCCGGGTGGCGGAGGCAGCGGCGGCGTCGTGTTGATGCAGGGGACGTCCACCACCTGTCCGGCCAACACGGTCGGCGGTGCCCCCGGGACGGTGGTGACGGCGGATGCCGGCACGTACGGGGCCGGCCCGGGCGGCCCGGGTTCCAGCATCCTGATTGCGGGTGGCTTCCGCACGCCGGAGGTGCCCGCCATCAGCAGCCCCAAGTCCGGCGAGGTGGGCGTGACGTCCCGGCCTCGCATCGCGGGCGTGGGCGAGCGCGGCGTGCGCATCTTCCTGTATGTCGATGGTGTCGAGCTGACGCAGGTCAGCGTCGGAGACGACGGACAGTTCCTCGCCAACTATCCGGGGGCGCGGGAGTCGCTGGCGGCAGGGGAGCACACGCTGTCCGCGGTGGCGGAGTCGCTGGGGGCCTACAGCGCGCGCTCGACGGAGGTGGTGTTCAACTCGGCCGTGTCCCTGGAGGACGGTGGCGTGGTGGTGGCGCCCATCCTGGTGGTGCCCGCGGAGGGAGAGGTGGTGGGCTCCACGCCGCTGTTCGCCGGGGTGGCGCCCAATGGCGTGAGCGTGGGCGTGGAGGTGGACAACGGGCCGGAGGTCACCATCCCCGTGGATGCGTCCGGCCGCTTCCGCTACCAGTGGCCGTTGGACAACCCGCTGCCGCCGGGGGCGCACTTCGTCACGCTCCACGCGCACAACGAGGCGGGAGAGACGGGCCCGTACTCGCAGCAGACGCGCTTCGAGACGCAGGTGGCGGACGCGGGGACGCAGGACTCGGGCACGCCGGGGCCGGATGCCGGGAGCGACGACGCGGGCACGCAGGGGACGCGGGAGGTGCCCGTGCTGGTGCTGCCGGGGGAGGGCGAGGTGGTGGACCCCACGCCGCTGTTCGCCGGAGTGGCTGGACCTGGTGCGTCCGTGGCCATCGAGGTGGACGGCGCCGAGGTGGCGCGGGTGACGGCGGACACGACGGGGGCCTTCCGTCACGTCGTGACTTCGGAGCAGGCCCTGCCGATGGGCGCGCACAGCGTCACGGCGCATGCGGTCCTCAGTGCCAGCGCGGGGCCGAAGTCTCCAGCCACGGGCTTCGAGGTTCGCGGCCCCGCGGCGCTCGACGTGGGCTGCGGCTGCGGGGCGTCTCCCGCTGGCGTGGTGGGGGCGTGGGCCCTGCTGGCCGGGCTGGCCGCCGCCGGGCGGAGACGGCGGCGGTAGGCCGTCACCGGCGCGTTGGCGAAGCAGCCACGCTCTCTTCGCGCCCTGCCCGCGGGAGTGGCGCTGGCGGGCAGGTGCGAGGGGCCGGCCGGGGTGACGCGGCCGGCCCGTGAGGCGTGGCGAGCGGGCTACTCGTCGCCGCCGAGGAGGGAGCCGAGGCCGACTCCGCCGAGGACGCTGCCCTCGTCGCGCGCGCCGCCGGGGCGGGCCGCGGAGAGGATGCGGCCCGCGAGCCGGCTGAAGGGCAGGGACTGGAGCCACACCTTGCCGGGCCCGCGCAGCGTGGCGAAGAAGAGGCCCTCGCCGCCGAAGAAGGCCGTCTTGATGCCGCTGACCATCTGGATGTCGTAGTCGACGGTGGGCTGGAAGGCGACGATGCAGCCGGTGTCCACGCGCAGCATCTCGCCGGGGCCGAGCGTCCGCTCGTGGAGCGTGCCGCCCGCGTGGATGAAGGCGAGGCCGTCACCCTGCAGGCGCTGCATGATGAAGCCCTCGCCGCCGAACAGGCCGGTGCCCAGCTTCTTCTGGAAGGCGATGCCCAGCGACACGCCCTTGGCCGCGGCGAGGAAGCTGTCCTTCTGGGCGATGAGCTCGCCGCCGAGCTGGGACAGGTTCACCGGGATGATTTTTCCGGGGTAGGGCGCGGCGAAGGCCACCTTGCGCTTGCCGCCGCCGCGGTTGAGGAAGACGGTGGTGAAGAGGGACTCGCCGGTGAGCAGCCGCTTGCCCGCGCCGAGCAGCGAGCCGAGGAAGCCGCTCTTCTTCTCCGAGCCGTCACCGAAGATGGTCTCCATCTCGATGCCGTCCTCCATGTACATGAGGGTGCCGGCCTCGGCCACCGCCGCCTCGTTCGGGTCCAGCTCCACCTCGACGAACTGCAGGTCTTCGCCGTAGATGTGGAAGTCCACCTCGTGCATCTGCGCCATGGACACGCTCCGTCGTAAAGGGACGGCGCACCATAACCGCCCCGTCGCGTGGCTCAACCCGCCAGATGGGCCGGACATGTCTAGAGTCCGGGCAAGCGAGGCCCATCATGAAAGCCTGGACACTGCTGCTGTGCGGTCTGCTGGTGGCGGGTTGCGCCTCCACGAACCCCACCCTGCAACGCTGGCAAGCGGCGGAGGCGGAGACAGGGGAGTGTGACGCCCCCGGCGCGGACCGCTGCACCCTGTTCCTCTGTGGGGTGGAGGCGTGTGCCCTCTATTTCTGCGAGGACGTGGACCCGAGTCGCATCGTTCGCGCGCAAGCCCTGGCGCCCGTACGGCCACCCGCGAGGCCGCCACCGAGGCAGGCCGCGCGCCCGCTCCCAGTCCCCGTCAATCCCCAGCGCTACCGGGGCAGCATGCACGGGCTCCCGGAAGGCGCGGAGCCCATCTTCATCATCCCCTGGAACGAGACGAGCGAGGAGTACGAGGCGCGGCTCAGGAAGGAGCTGGAGGACTCACCCAAGCGAACCTGGGTGAAGCACCACGTGTTCCCCCGGGCGTTCAAGGCGTGGTTCAACTCCAGGGGTATCAACATCCATGAGTGGACGCTGGTTCTCGACAAGCAGGTCCACCAGAACATCCACCGAGGAGAGGCGGGTGGTCCTTGGAATGCGGAGTGGAATCACTACATCCTCAACAACATCGATGCGCCTCGGCAGGCCATCCATCTCTTCGCGGTGCAGCTGATCTTCCGCTTCGAGCTGTCCGGGCCCGTCGTTCCGTACTACAGCAAGAAGCCCATTCCCCTGTTCCCCGTGGTTGAAGAGGACATCTACTGACCATGCGGTTGTTCCATCTCGGCTGGGTATACCCACCGCGCTTCTCGTGGACTCTCCGGGCGAGCTCCAAATGGTGCCTCCCCGGCATCCATTGCCTCACCTGCGATGCAGTCTGGAGCAGTACCGGAGAGGGGTATCCCTCGGTAGACCTGTCCTCATTGCCAGACAGCAAGAAGCTCAGGCCTCGAGTGGAGGAGGACTTCGCGGAGTTCAACCGACTCAGAGAACTGGTACGGCCCCTCGTGCCAGAAGGTGTGCCGCTCAGGACTGGAGCGACATTGGGGCCGCTTGTCGGAACAGGGCGAGGTCACTTTCCGGAACTCCTGTTTCCCGCCCCCGCGCAGCTGGCCATTCGCCGGGAAGCGCTGGAACAACTCCAGGCCGAGGGCGTGCGCGGGTTGATGGGCTGCCCCACGGAGCTGCGTCTCCGAGGCAAGGATGCACCTGAGCTGCTGGAGCTCCAGATAGAGCCACGTGGGTTGCTACACCCGGCCTGCCTTCCGCGGGGCCTGCCTGCCCCATGCGTGACGTGCGGCCGGCAGTCGTTCACTCTTCCGAAGGAACCCATTCTGGAGGCCGCATCCCTCCCAGATGACCGTGACCTCTTCCGGCTCGCCAACTTCACGACCGTCATCGTCGCTACAGAACGGTTCGTGGAGACGGCGTGGAGGCTCCGCTTCGAGGAAGTGGAGTTCCGCGAGCTGCGCCTCCTCTGAGGGGCTCACCTTGAAGTTCGAGAGCTGGCCACCGAGCGGCATCTCGGCAATCCGCACCTGTCGTGGGACTGCCGGGAAGCGGGTCCTCAGTCCGGAGGGCGTGCAGGCGGGTTGCCGGGCGGAGCTCGCAAGCCGCCGTTATGCTCCGCCGCCTCGACTCGCACGAGTCATCCCTGAACGAGGTCATCGTCCGTGGCGGAGCTGTCCGAAGGCGTGGAGCGCAAGGAGCGGCCCCGGGTCGCTCCGGGCCTGGTGCTGCGGTGGCTGGTGTCGCTGGGGGCCATCCTCGGGGTGTTCGGCGGCCTGCACGCGTACATCGCCGTGCGGCTGTTCGTGAGCCCCGGCCTGCCCTCGCCATGGCCCGCCGTTGGAGTGGCCGCGGTGGGGGTGTTCTTCCTGTCGCTGTTCGCGGGCATGGCCGTGTCCCGGCGCGAGCCCACCGCGTGGACGCGCGCGCTCCAGTGGGTGGCCTTCATCTGGTTGGGCACCTTCGGCGTCTTGCTCAGCGCGGTGGTGGCCGCGGACCTCGTCGGTCTGGTGCTGGGGTGGACGGGCGTGGTGGACGACCCATTGGCCCTGGCGCGAGGCAAGGCGCTGGCCGTGGTGGGCGTGGGCCTGCCGGCGGTGGTGTACGCGTTCTTCACCGCGCGCGGCCGGGCGACGGTGGAGCGGGTGACGGTGCCGGTGGCCGGGCTGGGGCCGGGGCTGCATGGCCTGAAGGTGGTGCAGATTTCCGACATCCACGTGGGTCCCACGCTGGATGCGCGTTGGCTGCGGCGCGTGGTGGAGCAGGTGAACGCGCTGAAGCCAGACGTCATAGCGGTGACGGGTGACCTGGTGGACGGCACCGTGGACGTGCTGCGCGACGAGGTGAAGCCGCTCGCGGAGCTGCGCGCCTCGCTGGGCGTCTTCTACGTGACGGGCAACCACGAGTACTACCACGGAGGCCCCGCCTGGGCCGCCGAGGTCGCCCGGCTGGGCCTCACCGTCCTGCAGAACGAGCACCGCGTGGTGGAACGCAATGGCTCGCGCCTCACCGTGGCAGGTGTGACGGACCATGACGCCGGGCACATCCACCCCGCGCATGCCAGCCGTCCGGACGTGGCGCTCGCCGGTGCGCCTGCCGGTGTGCCCCGCCTGCTGCTCGCCCACCAGCCCCGCTCGGCGCTGCACGTGGCGAGGGCCGGGGTGGAAGTGGACCTCCAGCTGTCAGGGCACACCCATGGCGGACAGGTGTTTCCCTTCATGTTCTTCGTGAAGCTGCAGCAGCCCGTGGTGAGCGGGCTGGCCACCATCGCTGGCGTCCGCGTCTACACCCACCGGGGCACCGGCTACTGGGGCCCGCCGCTGCGCCTGGGCCCCGCGCCCGAAATCGCCGAGCTGACGCTGGTGCTCGCGGTGTGAGGCTTTGGCCGGGCCTGTATGCCCATGGGGTACGCCGGGCGCTCGGCCGGATGCCTGCCTTTTCTCAAGTCCCCGAGGCCAGGCCCCGGAGCACCGGCCTCGCTCCACGTCCCTGGTTCCCGCCGCGCTTTCACCTAGTATCCGGGGCCATTGTTGCTGGCGAGGGGAACCGGTGGACCAGACGACGTTGAACAAGCTGCTCTCGGTGGGTGTGCAGAATGGCGCCTCGGACATCCACTTCCGGCCGGGAGACCCGCCCATCTACCGCGTCAACGGCGTGCTGCGACCGCTGAAGATGGAGAAGCTGGTCCCGGACCACACGAAGCAGGTGGCCCTGCATGTCATCAACGACCAGCTGGTGAAGGCGCAAATCGACTCGCTGCAGGAGCACGACACGTCCTACAGCGTGCCGGGCGTGGCGCGCTTCCGGGTGAACATCTACCGGCAGCGGGGCTCGCTGGCGTGCATCCTGCGCATCATCCCGGACGAGATTCCCAACATCGACACGCTGGGGCTGCCGCAGGTCCTCAAGAAGATTGCCAGCAATGACCGCGGGCTGGTGCTGGTGACGGGGGCCACGGGCTCGGGCAAGAGCTCCACGCTCGCGGCGATGATTGACCACATCAATCGCAATGAGAGCCTGCACGTCCTCACCATCGAGGACCCCATCGAGTTCATCTACAAGAACATCAAGTCCTCCATCTCCCAGCGGGAGATTGGCCCGGACACGGAGAGCTTCGCCCGCGCGCTGCGCTCGGCGCTGCGGCAGGACCCGGATGTGATTCTGGTGGGCGAGATGCGCGACACGGAGACCATCGACATCGCGCTCAAGGCGGCGGAGACGGGCCACCTGGTGCTGTCCACCGTGCACACCACGGACGCGTCGCGCACCATCGGCCGGCTCGTGTCGGTGTTCCCCGCCGAGGAGCAGGTCATGGTCCGCATGCGCCTGGCGGACTGCCTCAAGGCCACCATCTCCCAGCGGCTGTTGCCCCGCGCGTCCGGCAAGGGCCGCACGGTGGCGCTCGAAATCATGACGCAGACGAAGTCCGTGGAGCAGTACATCCGCGAGGACCGCGCCAACGAGCTGAAGGACGTCATCGAGAAGGGCCGCGACATGTTCGGCATGCAGTCCTTCGACCAGCACCTGACGCAGCTGTACCGCGAGGGCGTCATCACCCTCGAGATTGCGCAGGGCGCGGCCAGCAACCCGGCCGACTTCCAGCGCGCGCTCGAGTTCGAGTGAGCCCACGCGGGCGCTGGACACCGGGGGCTCCACGGACCTGCCCGAGCTGGGGCCATTCACCGAGCACCTGGAGCCCGAGGAGAATGATCCGCTGTAGTCCATTCCACCCCGGGGCGAGGGGGGTGGGTCGGTCGTACTCCAGGGCGGATGTTTAGGAGTCATGGCCGACACACTGAACGGAGGTTCATCAAACGGGAGTACGAGCCACGTGGCCGACTTCCACCCACTGGGGTCCGCGTGACTGCATTTACGTGAATTGAAGCTAGACTTGATATTTCCAATATAACTGGGTACTCTTCATGTGTGCCTTCCGCTATCGAGCCCCTTTCCAGCCTTCCGGAATCCCTCCCCGCTCGCAGCGTGAAGGAGGCTGGCGTGCTGCGGCTGACGCGGGGCGCCGGAGACGCGCCCATCCTGACGCGTCGTGTCGCGCAGCTCGCACGGGGCCCCCGGGTGATGTTGGTGTCCGAAGCACCCTTACTCCGGCTGGCGATTGGCCGGGAGCTGACGGGGGGCTTCGCGCTGAGCCACGCGCTGGGCACGGCGTCGGCGGACCGGCGGCTGGATGCGGGCGTGCTGCCGGATGCGCTGGTGATGGACCTGGACTCGGCGGAGCGCTCCGCGGTGCCGGCGTTCCTGGTGCGGCTGGTGGAGCGGGGCTTCGCGGGGCCGCGCATCCTCGTGTCGGCGCACCTGCGGCCGGAGCTGGCGGCGGCGTACAGCGAGTCGTGCCTCACGCACTTCGCCCTGGCGCGGCCGTGGCGTCCGGGCTCGCTGCGCACGCTGATGGAGTCGGTGCTGGGTGTGGCCAGCCCGCGCGCGGCGATGGGCGGCTTCTGAGGAGTTCGCGGTGAGCCGCGCCCCTTCGTTTCCGGAGCGGCTGGTGGATGCGGGGCACGGCCTGCTGACGGGCGTGGCGAGCGCGTCCGTCGGCGTGGTGCGCAGCGCGGGCGTGGCGCTGGCGTCGCTGGGTGGAGGCGTGGCGCGGTGCGCGCTGGGGCATCCTGGCGAGGGACTGCCGAAGATGGGGCAGGGGCTGACGCGCGTGGCGCAGGTGCCGGCGGACCTGGTGTTGATGCTGGCCGGGCGCATGGTGAGCGCGATGCAGGTGGTGACGGGGCTGGAGCCGCCGGGCCGCCGACTCACGGACGCCGAGGTGACACGGCTGCGGCCCATCTTCGGCGACAGCCTGGACTACGCGGCGGTGCGGTTGAAGGAGGGCCGGCTGGGGTTGCTGGGCGTGTCCGGCCGGGCCTTCGCCCATGGCAACACGGTCTTCGTGCCCGCGAAGGGCGCGGTGGACTTCGGGCTGCTGGTGCACGAGCTGACGCACGTGTGGCAGCACCAGCATGGAGGCACCGCGTACCTCAGCGCCGCGCTGGCGGCGCAGTGGGTGGGCGACGGCTACGACTGGCGCAAGGCGGTGGGGCAGGCGCTGCGCTGGCACCAGCTCAACCCCGAGCAGCAGGCGCAGCTCATCGAGGACGCGGCGCTCGCGGGGCTCATCCCGCTCTCCGTGCCCCTGCCGGCGCGCGCGAAGCTGAAGGGGTGGACGGAGGCGGCGCTGCCGCTGCTGGAAGAGGCGCTGGACTGCCTGCGGAGCGGTCGCGGCGCGCCGTGAGCCCGAGCCGGCTGCCGAGGCGGCTCACAGCTTCGGCGGCGCCACCGGGTCGTGCTCGGAGAGGAGCCGGGCCACGCGGGCCTCGTCGATGCGCGTGCCGAGCTGCTCCATCTCGTGCTGGTCGCGCACCGTCTTCGACAGGCTGAAGGTGGAGCCCACCGTGAACAGCAACCCCATGCCCAGGAACGCCTTCACCCAGATGTCCACGGGCAGGTTCCAGATGCCCACCGCTGTGACTCCGACGGACAGGACGAAGGACAGCCAGGTCTGGGCAACCCAGGCGGTGCTGTGGGGGACGACGACCTTCGGCGTGGCGCGGGACATGCGGACTTCCTCCTCGGGGCGAGTCGTGCTCGCTGACAGGAGGAAACATGCACCCGTTCCTCGTAAACCGCATGGAACTAGTCCATGCACCATTGATAACCTGGAGTGGATGATTCAGCTCCAGCGGCTCGAGGGCTTCTACCGCGTCGCACGCGCCGAGGGATACGCCCGCGCGGCACGCTCATTCCCATACCCGATAACGCAGCCCGGGGTGCACCAGCAGGTGAAACGGCTGGAGGACGAGGTGGGCGTGCCCCTCTTCGAGCGCGTGGGCAAGGACCGCGTGGTGCTCACGCCCGAGGGCCGCGCGCTGTACGCGCACGTGGCGCCCTTCCTGGAGGCGCTGGACTCCGTGGTGCAGTCCCTGCGCAAGGGCGAGGTGGGCGGCACGCTGCGCGTCCACGCCTCCGGCCACGTGCTGCGGCACCTGCTGCCCGCCTGGCTGCGGAAGCTCCAGACGAAGCGGCCCGACATCGAGGTGGCCCTGTTCGAGTCCAAGACGCCCGCGCTCGACATCCTGCGCTCCGGCGACACGGACCTGGTGGTGGACCACCTGCCGGACGTGCCCGACGACGTGGAGGCACGCGAGGTGGCGCGCACGTACCCGTTCCTGGTGCTGCCCTCGCACCACCCCCAGGCGAAGAGCCGGCAGGTGCGGCTGGCGGAGCTGAAGGACGACGCCTTCATCGCCTACAGCACGGACAGGCACCTGCGCGAGCTGCAACTGGGGGAGCTTGCGCGCGCGGGCGTGAAGCCGAAGCGGCTGCACGCGGCGGACTCGTCGGAGACCATCCTCGGCTTCGTGGCGGCGGGGCTGGGTTACTCGCTGCTGGCGTCGCTGCTGCCCGGCGGGCCTCGCGAGGCGGGCGTGGTGGCCCGGCCGCTGCCCGGTGCTCCCACTGGCGCCATCCATGCGGCATGGCGGAAGACGGCCGGACGCAGCCCGCTGCTCCAGGCCGCGCTGGCGCTCGCGCCCCGGCCGTAGAAACGCCAGCGGGGCCTCGCGCCCGTCCTGGAAGGACGGACCCGAAGCCCCGTAGGCACTGCCTCACCGGCTCGCGGAAGCTCAGCGGTGCTGGTGGATGGACATGATGGGGTAGCTCATCGAGCTGAATTGGAACGTGCACGTATTCTCGGAGGTTGAGACCCGCAGTTGCGGCGTCCCTGTGCCTTTTACCCACGGTGTAGGCCGCTCACCGGGGCGTGCCCATTGGTGGCCCCAGGACACACGGGGCGTGGAGGACCGGACGGCCTGTGTGTCGCAAAGCATCCGTGCGGGGCAGGGCCGCTCCCGGTGTTGAGGGGGCGTCGCTACCGTGAGGGACATGAGCGAGCCATTCCGGAGGTTGAACCTGGACTGGGTGCTGCCCTCGCTGGCGGTGGGAGGCCGCTTCCCGGTGGAGGCGGCCGAGCACCTGGCCCGGAAGCTGGGCATCCGCTACGTGGTGGACGTGCGGGTGGAGGAGCGTGACGACGAGCACGTGCTGCGCGAGCACGGCATCACCCTGCTGCACCTGCCGACGGAGGACATGCGCGCCATCCGCGGCGACATGATTGACGACGGCGTCGCGTGGGTGACGCAGCAACTGGAGCAGGGCCACAAGGTGTACATCCACTGCGAGCACGGCGTGGGGCGCAGCGCGCTGCTGGCGCTGTGCTGCATGGTGGCGCTGGGGCACCCGCCGCTGGAGGCGCTGACCCTCGCCAAGCGGCAGCGCTGGCAGGTGTCGCCCAGCCCCGAGCAGCTCCGGACGTTCATGGCGTGGACGGAGGGGTGGCGCGCGCGGAAGGGGCTGACGTGGAAGGTGCCCGTGTTCGAGGAGCTGACCGCCATCGCCTACAGCCACCTGCGCACGCCGCCGCCTCCAGGCACCGACGACTGAGGGCCGGAGGCGGGGGTACGGAGCCCCGCGCGAGATGAACCGGCCTTCGTCAGGGCACGTCCCGCGCGCTCCTGAGGCTCACCGGCAGACGAACGCCTCGATGGGGACGCACCGGCCTTCGTCCGAGCACATGCCGTTCACGCACAGCCCCTCGGAACCGCAGCGCTCTCCCACGTTGACGAAGGGCACGCACGTCCCGCTGACGTCGGAGCAGCCGTGGCTCGCGGCGCAGTTGGAGAACCCGTTCTCGTACCGCTCGCAGCGCTCCCCCGGGCCGCGCGGCGTTCCGCAGGTGCCCTGCACGCCGGGGGCCTGCTCATTGCCGACGCCCAGGCAGGTCAGCCCCACGGCGCATTCGACGGTCTCCCGGCAGGAGGCTCCCTCCGCGCCCCGCGCCTGGCAGGTCCCGGAGGCGCCAGGGGCCGCGTCGCAGAAGAGCTCACCCTGGCACTGCTCCTCCCAGAGCAGGGTGGTCGGACCGGGAACGCTGCACGCCTCGCCCTGGCGGGCGCGCCGGCTGCAGCGTCCGTCCTTGCAGAAGAAGGCCGCGCCGCAGGTGGAACCGAAGCGCAGGTCCTCGCAGGCGTCCCCCTCGGAGCCGGTGCGCTGGCATTTCCCGCTGCCGTCGGCGTCACACCACAGCCCCTCCTCGCACGGGAGCGGCAGGGTGAAGCCGCCCTGTGTCTCGACGCAGCTGCCACCCTCCTGGATGGGGCGCCGGCACACGCCGTTGAAGCCGCTCCTGATGAGCCCCGGCACGCACTGCGCGGTGAAGGCGGGCTCTCCTTCCTTCGGGCGGGGCTCGCAGGCACCGGCGCAGGCATTGTCCTGACGGTAGCGGCACTGGCCCTGCTCACCGCACTCCAGGTCGTACGCACAGGCCTCGGCGGGCTCCTCGGTGCGGAGCACCTGGCACGCCGGGTCGTACTCCAGCCCGTACATCAGCGCGGTCTGCGACAGGGGCGCGACCCGGCAGTCGCCGTCGCGGAGCGCGGCCACACAGCGCCCGGCGGCTTCCGCGTCGTAGCTCAGCCGGCCGTCCTCCAGCGCTTCGTCGTAGCGCGTCCCCAGTCCCCAACTCCTGTCCCATCCCCAGGCGAGCCGGTCCTGCTCGCACGCGTCCGCGCTCGCGTACACCCCACACCGCGCTTCGCGAGCACAGAACGCCTGAACCACGCGCGCTCCGAACTCCTCCTTCTTCACCTCCACGCCCTCGTCATCACCCCCGCACGCCGCCAGCCCCACCGCCAGCACTGCCATGACTGCACGCCATCCACGCATTCGGTTCCTCATCCAGGTCTCCGGGTGTTTCCTGCCGGTGGAGCGCTCACGTCACCAGCGCGCCACCGTGCGTGCGCCGCGTCACGGCGCGTGAAGCACTGCGTCCACGTGTCCCTGACGGCGGACAGCGTCCCGCCGGACATTCGAAACGTCACGCCGCCGCCAAGAGGCTTGAACCGGACGGGCGGGTCCGCACATGGTGGCGGGGTGAGCACCATTCCCCATCCCGACTTCACGGTTGCCCGGTTCACCCAGTGCCCGGACGCGCGCTTCGAGCCCGCTCCCGCGGACGGTGTCCTGCCGGAGGGCTTCTTCACCACCACCAACCTGCCCACCTACGTGCGCGTGGGCGGCGCCTGGCGGATGCCCCGCGAGCCGCGCATGGACGGCGCGCTGGTGCTGGACGCCCAGGGTGAGCTGTGGGTGCGCGAGGGCCGGCGCGTGCGCGCGGGCGAGCGTGTCGTCATGGGCCACGCGGAGGACGGCACCCAGGGCGTGTACGTGAACTCGGCCTACCTGCACTCGGGCGGGGAGGGTGAGTTCAAGTTCATGACGAGCGAGGTGTCGCGCGAGAAGCCCATCGACTACTCGCAGATGGCGCGCATGCTGGTGGAGGAGCGCGAGCGCGGCGGCTACCCCATCTGGGTGACGGGGCCGGCGCTGGTGCACTCGCGCGCACGCGCGGACATGACGTGGTTCATCACCCAGGGCTTCGTGGGCGCGCTGCTGGCGGGCAACGCCGTCGCCGTCCACGACATCGAGGCGTCCATCTTCGGCACCACGCTGGGGATGAGCGGCTCCGGCGAGGCCACGTCCGGCGGCCACGGCCTGCACATGCGCGCCATCAACAAGGTGCGCGCGGCGGGCTCCATCGCGAAGGCGGTGGAGTCGGGCGTGATTACCAACGGCATCATGCACGCGTGCGTCTTGCACGAGATTCCCTTCGTGCTGACGGGCTCCATCCGCGACGACGGGCCGCTGCCGGACGTGGTGACGGACAACCTGGCCGCGCAGGACGCCATGCGCCGTCACGCGGTGAAGGCCACCATGGCGGTGATGGTCGCCACCGCGCTGCACGCCATCGCCACCGGCAACATGCTGCCGGCCTTCGTCACGGAGAAGGACGGCTCCCTGCGCGAGCTGCCCACCATCTGCGTGGACTCGTCCGAGTTCGTGGTGAGCAAGCTGAAGGACCGCGGCACGCATCAGGCCTTCGGGGTGGTGACGAACGCGCAGGACTTCATGCACATCCTGCGGCTCTACGTGGAGCGCGAGCTGGCGGCGCGGGGCACCGCCCCCAGGGGGGCTTGAGGCGGGCACATGCGGTCAGGGCCTCACCAGCAGGCAATGGCCTCGGCGGGAACGCAGATGCCTTCCTCCAGGCAGCTGCCGAGGATGCACAGCACGTCGGGGCCGCAGCGCTCTCTCGGGTGGACGAAGGGCAGGCACTTCCCAGAGGCGCAGCCGAGCCGTCCGCCGCAGATGTTGAGGTCTCCTTCCGGCGCGCAGGCCTCGCCGAGCGCGGGCCTCTTTCCGCAGGTGCCCCACACGCCGGAGTCCGGGGCGGCGCCCATGCAGCCCAGGTCGCCGGCGCACTCGCGATGGTTGCGGCAGGGGGTCCCTTCTGCGCGGCGCTTGCGGCAGGTGCCGGACTCCTGCGGCTCCCCGTCACAGAAGAGGTCCTGCTGACATGCGGTGCTGACGAGGTTGCCCGCGCCGGGCGCCCTGCAGGACGCACCCTCGCGGCCCCGCCGCGCACAGCGCCCGTCCTTGCAGACGAAGGCCGTTCCACACCTGGCGTCGGACGGGCTCCCGCAGGCGTCTCCCACCGCGCCGGTCCACTCGCACTTCCCGCTCCCCTCCCTGTCACACCACAGTCCGGGAGCGCACGGGCGCTCGCGGGCTCCGCCCTCCCTGGCCTCGTAGCAGGGCTCTGCCTGCTTCGCGGGACGCTCGCAGGCTTGAAGGCCCTCGCCGATGAACAGCCCGGGCGCGCACTGGTGCTGCGCCGACGCGGGGTGGCCCTCCGGGCCCAGGGGCTTGCACGTGCCCTGGCAGGTGGCTTCCTGGGCGTAGGCGCAGTAGGCGTCCTCACCGCACTCGAGGTGGGACTGGCAGTCGCCTCCAGATTTATCGGCGCGGAGCAGCCGGCATGCCGGCTCGTACTCGATGCCCGGGCCATGCGTCGCAGGCGTCAGCGCCGGGAGGCGGCAGTCGCCCTCGCGAAGGGCGTCCAGACAGCGCTCGGCCGCGTCCTCGTCGTAGCTCAGCCGGCCGGACTCCAGGGCCGCGTCGTGCCGCGTCCCCAGCCCCAGCCACGTGTCCCAGCTCCACCGGCGCAGCTCCTGCTCACAGGCGTCCTCGCTGGAGTACACCCCGCACCGCGCCTCGCGCTCGCAGAGCGCTTCCACCGCCCGCGAGCCGAAGTCCTCCTGCTCCACTCCACCCCCACACGCGGCCAGCCCCGCTGCGAGAATCCCCATGACTGTCCGCCAGTTCCGCATGTTTCCTCTTCGTGAAGGTCGAGGGGGTGTTCGTACCCCGCAGTGGATGGCGTGAAGCGTACCGGTCACCGGGAGACGGGCTGGAAGCGTCCGTCCCCATGCCCCCGGGAGCACGGGCTCCCGGAAGGAACGTTCGTTCCAGGGGTTCAGCCGCAGGACTCCGCGCCGATGGGGCGGCAGATGCCGCCCACGCAGGTGCCGGAGAGGTAGCACTGGTCGGGGTCCGTGCACGGCTCGCCCACGCGCACGGTCTCCACGCAGGTGTTCGAGATGGACGAACACACCTGGCCCACGGCGCAGAGCTGCCCGGCGCAGGGCTCACCCTGTCGCGGTGCGGGCTGGCATGCACCCCACACGCCCGCCAGGGGCACCGCGCCGGAGCAGTTCAGGCCCTCTCCGCACTCGAAGGCATTGCGGCAGGCCGCACCCGCCTCGCGCTTCGGCTGGCAGGTGCCAGGGTGGCCGTTGTCGCCATCGCAGAAGAGCTCGTCGCGGCACTCCAGGGTGCCGAAGCGGCCGGTGCCGGGGGCCTTGCAGGGCTCACCCTCGTCCCGTGCCCGCTGGCAGCGGCCGTCGCGGCAGAACAGGGACCAGCCGCACTGGGGCCCGTCGTAGTCGTGGCAGGCCGCCCCCTCGGAGGCGACGCGCTGGCACGTCCCGTGGGTTCCCTGCGCCTGGTCGCAGTACGTGCCCGCGCCGCAGACGCCCAGGGCCTTCCCGTTCTCCGCCCCGCAGCGCGCCCCGGCCGCCCCGGGCGTCAGGCACCTGCCGCCGATGAGGACGGTGCCGGGTGCGCACGCGTCCAGCGCGATGACGGGCTCCGCCACGGTGCCCGCCTTGCACACGCCGCCGCACGTCCAGGGCAGCGCGTCGCAGTACGTGCCATCACCACACTCGGTGCTCCACTGACAGGCTCCACCTTCCTGGACCTGCCCCAGGAGGAAGCGGCACCGGGCGTCGTACTCGATGCCCCGCTGGGTCATCGCGAGCGAGTAGGGCGACTCGTCGCAGGCGCCCTCCCTCAGGAGCTCCACGCACCGGGCAGCCGCCTCCGCGTCGTAGCGAATGTGGCCCGACTCGAACGCCGCGTCGTACCGCGTCCCCAGCCCGACCTGCCTCGCGAAGCCCCAGGACAGCTGCTGCTCCTGGCAGCGCTCCACGTCGTCGATGAGGCCGCAGCGCTCGTACCGCTCGCAGACGGCCTGGGCAGCCTCCGCGTTGAAGTCCTCCCGGTCCACGGTGGTGCTCGCGTTGCTGCCCTTCTCGTTCTCACTACACGCGACCAGCCCCACCCACATCACAGCCAGCGCTGTCCGCCATCCGCTCATCGCTCGTCCGCTCCGGGGTGCCCGGGAGACGGACCGGCCCCGTCGTCCCCAGAGGCACATACGGAGCGAGCCCGGGTTCCTGGCAGGCCCGCCACGAAATCGGGGCGGATGGGGGCTCCGGCGGTACTCCCACCGGAGCGTCCGTACCCGCGAGGCGCTCAGCTGCGCGGCGTCTGGAGCTTGAAGACCGCGGCGTCGACGGGGGCGTCGTAGCGGGCGCTCTGGACGGTCTTCTCGCCCTTCTTGCCGTCCGCGTCCCAGCTCGCCTGGTGGCTCACCATGATGCCGTCCACGCTGCGGTAGTCGGAGAAGGCAATCGTCTTGGTGAACGCCTTGCCCTCGTGGGTGCCGGCGTAGATGCGCTTCACCTCCAGGTGGGACTGCTGGTCGATGTAGCGGACCTCCTTGTCGGCGCCGCGCGTGAGGACCAGCTTGAAGGCGGGCGCGCCATTCACGTCCTCGGTGCCGTCCAGCGCCAGCGTCACGCCCCGGGCCTTCGGGTCCAGCAGGGCCTCATCGAAGAGGGCGTGGTCGGCCAGCATCGCGTTCTTGTCCTTGTCCAGCCGCTGCGGGGCCGCGGAGCCCTCGACCGTCCAGCCCTGCGTGCCGTCGAAGGCCTTGGTGGTCTTCACGCCGTTCTTGTCCAGGTCATAGCGGAACAGGTTGGGGCGCACGCGCCGCAGGGTGGAGGTGCTGACGGTGTCGCCCTCCTTGATGACGGTGGTGAGCTGGAACGTCTTCACCGCCTTGAGCCGCTCGCGGCCGCCCAGGGCCTTGACGTGCTTGTCGACGACGGCCTGGGCGGTCAGCTTGCCCTGGGTGCATTCCTGGCCCTCGCCAGCGGCGGCGAGGGTGGGGGCGAGCGTCAGGCTCAGGGCGAGGAACGACGAGACGACGGACTTGCGCAGCATGGGAGGCCTCCGGTGGCGTGGGGTTGCGGGAGACACAGTGCCCACGTTGCGGGGCGCGCGTGCGGAGTGTTCAGCCGGTGGGGACGGGCGTGCGGCGAACGGGCCCCGGCGCGCGGCGAACGGGCCTCAGCGCAGGTGCTGGAACTTCTCGCGGTGGCTGCGGGCCACGCGCAGCTCGGCGCCGCCGGTGAGCACCACGACGAGGTCCCTGCGGCCCTCGCTGCGCAGCTCACGGATGCGGCGCGAGTTGACGATGGCCGAGCGGTGGATGCGCATGAAGCGCTCCGGGTCCAGCCGCGCCTCCAGGCTCTGCATCGTCTCGCGGTGGAGGTACGCCTTCCCGCCCGCGTGAATCTGCACGTAGTAGTCGGCCGCCTCGATGTACTCGATTTCGTCCACGTCCAGGAACACCACGCGCCCGGTGTCGCGGATGGCGAGCCGGGTGACCCACGGCTCGGCCGGGGAGGCGGCGGGCGCGGGTGAGGTGGGCACGGGCACGCCGTCGCGCTCGCCATAGGTGGTGAGCACGGACAGCAGGCGCTGGCTGAGGTCGGACATGCGGGCCAGCTTCAGCTGGGCCTTGGCGCGGCCGATGGCGTCGTGCAGGCGCTCGTCCCGGAAGGGCTTGAGGAGGTAGTCGAGCGCGTGGATGTCGAAGGCGCGCAGGGCGTAGCGGTCATACGCGGTGACGAAGATGACGGCGGGCACCTCGCCGGGGGCCAGGCGGGCGAGCACCTCGAAGCCGTTGAACTCCGGCATCTGCACGTCGAGGAGCACCAGGTCGGGCCGCTGCTCGCGGATGAGGCGCACGGCCTCCAGGCCGTTGCCGGCCTCGCCCACCACGCGGACCTCCGGGTCCGCGGCGAGCAGCAGGCGCAGGCCCTCGCGCGCCAGCGGCTCGTCATCCACGACGAGCGTGCGGATGCAGGCGGGCGCGTTCATGGCGTGGGCTCCTCCGAGGAGGCGGGCTGGAAGGGCAGCTCCAGGAGGGCGCGCACGCCTCCGGTGGGGCGGTTCTCCAGCGTGAAGACGTGGCGGCCGCCGTAGAGCTGGTCCAGCCGGGCGCGCACGTTGGCCACGCCGATGCAGCCGTTGGCGGTGTTCCAGCCCGGGGACAGCCCGGGGCCGTCGTCGAGGACCTCCATGACCAGCCTGTCTCCCTGCCGCGACGCGCGCAGCTCCACATGGCCGGCGCCGGAGCGGGCGAGGCCGTGCTTGATGGCGTTCTCCACCAGGGGCTGGAGGATGAGGTTGGGCACGAGCGCGCCGAGCGTGACGGGGTCGATGCTCCGCGTCACCTGGAGCCGGTCCTGGAAGCGGGTCTGCTCGATGTCGAGGTAGCGCTCGAGGAAGTCGAGGTCCTCGTGCAGGGGGACGCGCTGGCGGCCGGTGTTGTTGAGGGCCATGCGCAACAGCTCGCTGACGCCGGTGAGCATGCGGATGGAGCCGGCGGTGTCCTGCTTGCGCACGAGGACGGAGATGGCGTTGAGCGTGTTGAAGAGGAAGTGCGGGTGGAGCTGGGCGCGCAGGGCCTCCAGCTGCGCATGGGCCAGGCGCGTCTCGAGCTGGGACTGGGTCAGCTCTCCCTCGCGGTAGCGGCGGTGGTACTCGATGGCGAGGCCAACGGCGAGGATGCCGCCGTAGACGAGCGAGTCGATGACGATGAACTTGCCCATCATCCGGGGAAATATCTGCCCCAGCGCGTTGTCGAGGTACCACTGCTCTCCGGCGGCGCGGGAGGCGAAGTAGATGACGATGACGTGGGGCACCATCACCGCGACCAGGGCGGGCAGGTGCACGGCGAGGGAGCGGGGCCAGGTGCCGCGCTCCAGCCGGAAGCGCCGGCCGAGCGCGAGGACGAGCGGCGTGGTGAGCGCCCAGTACTCCCAGTGGGGCATCTGCATCAGCAGCGCCCGGCTGAGCGGGTACGTGGGGTCCTTGGGCTGGGCGTAGAAGTACGTCTGGATGGAGGAGATGAGGCCCGGCACCGCCCACAGCAGCACGAGCGGGAGGACCTGTCGCGCGAGCCCGCGGAGCAGGGACAGCACGGACCCCGTCGTCTCCGGCCGTGTCACGGCGGGAGACGACAGGGCGGGACGCATGGCGGGCGAGGTGGTTTCCACGGCCCCCGGAGTCTACGCCCGCCCCGGGGCGGCCTCCGAGCCGGTGCAGCCAGCGGGCCCCGGGGTGCAGCGAATGGGCCTGCCGTACGACCCGGCAGGTCCTGCGGACAATCCAGTCCGCAGGACTGTTCGGATGTTCAGTTTTGCGGTAGTGTGTGTCAGAGCCGTAGGACACGCTCCTCGAATAGGGTCCCGATGCTGTACGCAAAGGGGTGGGGGGGCACGATGAGGCAGCGTCCGACGGCAGTGGGGGAAACGGCACGGTGGCTGGAGAAGCGTTTCTCCCTCAAGAGATTGCGTCCACATCAGGCGGAGGTCGTCCAGGCTCTGCTCGAAGGGAATCGCGTGCTGTTCGTGGCTCCGACCGGACATGGGAAGTCGCTCTGCTACCAAGGGCTGGCGGCCCACCCTTTGAAGAAAGGGGTGGTGCTCGTCTTCCAGCCGCTGATTGCGTTGATGCAGGAGCAGGTCGAGCGGGCGAAGGCTCAGGGACTGAGAGCGGCGGTCGTGAACAGCCAGCAGGAACCCGATGAACAGGACGAGGTGCTCCGGTCCGCTGCGGACGGCAAGCTCGACATCCTGTTCTTGTCCCCCGAGCGGCAGGGCAACCACCTGTGGCTCGAGCACGTCGCGGAGATGGAGATCAAGGGCGTCGTCATCGACGAGGCCCATTGCATCAGCCAGTGGGGACACGATTTCCGTCCCTGGTACCGCAGGCTCGTCGGGACCATCATGGGGCTTGGGCATCGAACGCCGGTGCTCGCCGTGACTGCGACCGCTCCCGCGCATGTGGTGGAGGACATCGGGGCGCAGATTGCCTCGGAGGAACACGAAGTCCGGGTCATCCGGATGCCGTCCCACCGTGGCAACCTCGCTTGCTCTGTCTGGCAGGTGACGGGGCTGGCCGAGAGGCTCGCCGCGCTCCTTCACATCGCGCGTCAGCAGCCGACGATGCCGGGCATTGCGTACCTGCTGACCACGACGGAAACCGAGATGGCCGCGGACTTCCTCTGCAGGCAGGACATCCCCGCCGTTGCCTACCATGGCCAGCTCGACCCCCAGGAGCGCTCCGAGCGCCTGCGCTGCTGGCGGGACGGAGAGGTTGCCGTGGTTTGTGCGACGTCCGCTTTGGGGATGGGCGTGGATCGCCACGACGTGCGCTGGGTTTCCCATCTGGGACTTCCAGACAGCTTGATCCGGTATGTCCAGGAGATTGGCCGGGCAGGCCGTGACGGCGAGCACGCCAGAGTCATCTCTGTTCATGACCCGGAATGCGAGAACGTCTACGAGGGCCTGCTCCATTCCAGCCAGCCGGACCCCCAGGAATACGAGCGTGTCGCAGCGGAGTTGCGAAAGGGGCCGCACAAGCGGACGCAGCTCATCGAGGAGTTGGACCTGCCAGAAACAATGGCCCAGCGCATCCTGGACGACCTGGTCTCCGCGAAGCTGTGTGAGCGGGACGGTGAACCCGCTGAGTACACCTGGTGTGGAGGGCGGCGTTCTCCTGTTCCCGAGAATGCCGTCAGGGCTATCGAGGTCCGCCGTGGCTTCCTCGAAGGCGCCCTCGCCTATCCCGAGGCTCCTGGATGCCGAGCCGTCGTTCTGGCTGGAGCCATGGGAGACGCGGTGCTTCCCGCTCCTTGCGGTATCTGCGACAGGTGTGCCCGCGAGCCGCTCCCGAACTTCTCGCACGAGGCGGTTCTCGCACGGGATTACCTGGACTCCTTTACCCCTGTCCTCAAGAAGGGAAGGAGGGGCTCCTCCATTCTGCATGAAGGTGGGCAGGCCCTGGCCTTCTACGGCATGGGGGCTCTCGGCGCGGCCATTCGCAGTGCGAAGTACTCGGGGGCGCCCGCGCCAGTCAGCGTGCTGAATCGGGCCTTGGAGGTTCTCCAGGATGCGCAGGGGCCTTACTCCGGCCTTCGGTTCGATGCCGTGGTGTGCCTGCCTTCGACGAGGTCGGGCAACTTCGTATCCGGCTTCGCGTTCGCGCTGGGCAGGCGGCTCGGTATTCCCTCGATTGTCCTGGAGAAGACCCGCCAGACGGAGGCGCAGAAAAACTACCGTTCGCGCTACTGTAAACAGCAGAATGTCCGTGGCGCTTTTCGCCTGCCCGAGGGGACGAGGCCGCTCGGTCATGTGCTGCTGGTGGATGATGTCTGGGACAGTGGAGCGTCGATGTTGGAGGCCGCTGGGGTCCTGCGCCCCGCGCGAGTTCACGTCCTGACCATGGCCCGTACCCGGCACATCGACGACCCATGAGCGCCGCACCTCTCAGACGCGAGTCAGCCTACTGGTTGACGCTGGCCTTCAAACTGGAGCGGGAGCCTCGCCGCGCCATCAACGGGCTCGTCCTGACAGCGGACCGCCGCCTGAAGGTGGGCCTGTCCGCGCTGGTGAAGCTGGAGCCGGAGGAGCTTCCCACGCCGTTGCAGCGCTATGCGGATGTTCACCAGCACCTGCTGGAGGCCGATGGAAAGGTCTCCGCTCAGGCCTTTGTCGTGGATCGGCTGATGGAGGAGGGCATCGACCTGGTGCCCATCACCCGCGGCAACTACCCCGCCCACCTGGCGCGCACGCTGGGGCCGGACAAGGCGCCAACGCTGCTGTCCGTGGCGGGTGATGTGGCGCTGCTCCGGGAGCAGGGCGTGGCGGTGAGTGGCAGCCGGGATGCGGGGGCGGAGGGGCTCGCCTTCGCTCGTGCGATGGGGCGCTCGATTGCGGAGGCGGGCTTCGTCCTGGTGTCCGGTCTGGCCCGTGGCTGCGACAGGGAGGCGCTCGAGGGCGCACTGGAAGCCGGCGGGCGGGTGATTGGCGTGGCGCCCGAGGGAATCCTGCATAGCAGTGCCCGCAGGAGACCCGAGGTGGAGGCGGGGAGACTGGTCGTCGTCAGCGAGTTCGCCCCGAACGACAAGTGGGCCGTGGGGCGGGCCATGGCTCGCAACAAGACCATCGCGGGTTTCAGTCGTGCGCTCGTCGTCGCGGACTGCGTCGCACCGGGTGGGACCACGGACCAGGTGGAGGTGACGCGCTCCCTGGGGCTTCCCGTGTTCATGCGGCGTGGACGCGGTGAGGGCGCGCTCGTCGCGGAGCTGGTCCAGGGTACGGGTGTCACGGCCCTCCATTGGGACGAGGGCCCCGTGCAGTTACCCGAGTTGCTCGGCGTCAGACCGCGGACCGCGGGAATCCGATGTGACATCCGCCTGCAGCAGGAGCGGCTGGTCGTTCATGTCGAGGGCTCCAGCCGCGCGACACTCGATGACGTCGTGAGCGCCGTCCGGGAAGCCTGGTCCAGGGAGTACGCGTTGTCGACCGAGGCGCCTTCAGGCATGGCCGCGGCCGAGCCTGCTCCAACGTTGGGAGCGAGCAGTGTGTCTGTAGACCCGATGCTCGCTCAGCTCGAGGCCTCGGATGGCAGCCAGAAGGAGGAGACGGAGGCCGCCCACCCCACAAGTACGACTGAGCAGGCCGAGGCGACCGCCGGGCGGCAGGACCGCACCGTCGCCGGCTTGGGGAAACGCGACAAGACACAGGTCTTCGACAGCCTCATGCTTGCCCTGCGAAACGCGGGAGCCTCGGGCTGTAGCGTCAAGGAGCTGGAGCAGGCCTCGGGCTGCTCGGACAAGTTGGTGCGACGGTATCTCTCGGACCTGGAAGGGCAAGGGGCGGTCGTGCCGAGGCGCAAGCCTGTACCCCATCGTTTCTTCCTCAAGGAGCACGCGCCGGCAGCGCCTCCATCGCCCAGCAGCGAGGCGTCGGCGAATGCTGAGACTCTCAAAGAAGAGGGGCAGCTGGGCCTTGCCTTCGACGCGCGTGGAACAACGCCTTCATCCACGGTGAAGGCGGAAGGCTTGTCGAGTGGGCTCGGGGAGCATCCGCTGTAGGTGGCGTCTGCCCAGGGCTCAAAGCGAAGCCAGCCGGCCCTGGGTGTCGATGAGGTAAGCGCCTTCTGACGAGGCGACCTGCACGCCGCGCGGCTGCTCGGTGATGGAGCGCACGGGCCCGGCCACGCTCCACACTCGCCCCGTGCCCAGTTCCAGCACGCGGCCGTCCGCCGTGCCCGCGTAGCGCGAGGTCAGCACCGTGTACGTGGCGTCCGCGGGGAGCGTCTGCGTGAGCAGGTCCAGGCGCTCCACGTACTCGGCGGTGCTGGCGTCCTCTGCGTCCGGCAGCGCGTGCCAGCTCACGTCCAGCACGGGCTCCACCTGGAAGGTGGAGTCCAACGAGACGATGCCCGCGTCGGTGGCGACGAAGAGGCGCTCGCCCGCGACCTCCACCGCGAGGCAGGAGGTGCCCGGCAGCGCGTCCTCCGTGCCCAGCACCCGGACCGGCCGGCCATCGGAGGTGAGCACCTCCAGGCCCTGCTCGGTGCAGGCCGCCACGTAGCCCGCGAAGGGCGCCAGGCCGTACACGGCCCCGTCGTGCGTGGCGGGAGAGGAGAGGGCGACGGCGGCGGCGATGGTGAGGGCGGAGAGCATGATGTCTCCACCCCATTGCGAACCCCGGGCCAGCGCCCCAGGCACTGGAAGAACGCGAAGATACGGGGCCTGCCCTGCCTTCACCGTCCTCCCCCGGCCACGGTTGCGGCCGAGGGGCAGCAGGGCAGCTACCGGCTCAGAACGACTCTTCCGGCACGTCCATCAGGTCCAGGGTGCCCTGCTCCACCATGCGCGCGGCGTGGGCGAGGCCGGGGAGCACCTCGTGGCAGTACCAGCGGGCGCTGGCGAGCTTGCCCACGTAGAAGGCCCTGTCACCGGGGTTGCTCTTCATCCGCTCCAGCGCCACCTGCGCGTGGCGCACGAGCAGCCAGCCGATGACGAGCTCCGCCACCGCCGCCAGCACGCGGTTGCCCTGCAGGCCCACGTGGTAGATGGACTCGCCCAGCTTCCCCATCAGCGTGCCGAGCATCGTCTCCACGTCGCCCAGCGCCCGGCCCAGCGCGGCGCGCTCGGGCTCCAGCTCCTTCCCGCCGCCCGTGCCCTCCGCCGTCTCCCGCACCTGGGCCAGCAGCCCCTGGAGCGTCGCCCCGCCGTCGCGCGCCACCTTGCGCATCAGCAAATCCAGCGCCTGGATGTGCGTGGTGCCCTCGTAGAGCGTGTCGATTTTCTGGTCCCGGATGTACTGCTCCACCGGGTAGTCCGTCAGGTAGCCCGAGCCGCCGTGCACCTGGAGTGACAGCGCGAGCTGCTCGTACACCTTCTCCGAGCAGTAGCCCTTCACCAGCGGCAGCAGCATGTCGTTGAGCGCGTCCAGCTCGCCGGCCTCGGTGGCGCGGTGCCCGCCCTTCAGCTCCACGCCGTCCTGCACGGAGGCGGTGAAGAGGCACAGCGCGCGCATGCCCTCCGCGTGCGCCTTCTGGGACATCAGCATGCGGCGCACGTCCGGGTGGCGGAAGACGGGCACGCGCGGCGCCGTCTTGTCCCGCGCCTGCATCAGGTCCGCGCCCTGCAGGCGGTCCTTCGAGAAGGCCAGCGCGCGCTCATAGCCCGCGGACAGCGTGGCCATGGACTTCACGCCCACCGCCATGCGCGCCTGCTCGATGATGTAGAACATCTGCCGCATGCCGTCGTGCACCTCGCCCAGCAGCAGGCCGCGGGCGGGCTTGCCGTCGCCGAACGTCAGCTCGCAGGTGACGGAGCCCTTCAGCCCCATCTTCTTCTCCAGCTTGGTGCACACCACGCCGTTGTGCGCACCCAGGCTGCCGTCCTCCTCCACCCAGTACTTGGGCACCACGAACAGCGACAGGCCCTTGGTGCCCGGGGGGCCACCCTCCGGCCGCGCCAGCACCATGTGGATGATGTTCTCGGACATGTCCGAGTCGCCGTTGGTGATGAAGCGCTTCACGCCCTCGATTTCCCAGAGGCCGTTGCCCACGGGGCGCGCCTTGGTGCGCGCGGCGCCCACGTCGCTGCCGGCGTCCGGCTCGGTGAGCACCATGGTGCCCTGCCAGCGGCGCTCCAGCATGTGCGGCAGGAAGCGGCGCTTCTGCGCGTCCGTCCCCAGCCGGTCGATGATGCGCGCCAGCAGATTCCCCAGCGTGTAGAAGGCCAGCGCCGCGTTGGCGCCCGCCAGCAGCTCGAAGGCCGCCCAGCCCAGCGACGGCGGCGCGCCCAGGCCGCCCAGGTGCGGCGGCTGCTCCAGCAGATGCATGCCCGCCTCGAAGAAGGAGTCCATGGCCTTCTTCAGGCCCGGCGGCAGCTTCACCTCGCCGTTCTCCAGCTTCGGCGGGTGGTGCTCCGCCTCGTCGAAGGCCGAGGCCAGCTCGCTCGTACACAGCTGGGCGAACGTCTGCAGCATCTGCCGGGCGGCCGTCTCGTCCAGGTCGCCGAAGGGCGCCCGGCCCAGTGACGTCCGTCCGATGTCGAGGAACTCGAAGAGGTTGAACTCGATGTCGCGCAGGTTGGGGACGTAGTGGCTCGAGGAGGTCATGGAGCGCCGAAGCTAGCCGAGGTTGATTCGCGAGTCAGTCGCCTCCGGGCTACGGGTTCACTCGTAGTGAATAGTCATGGAAATAACTGTTAAACAAGCTTAGCCTTCAAAAACCGCCATCCTTGGTGGTTTGATGAGGCTCGAAGTCCGAGCCCGAAAAGGGGCCACTCATGACTCGTCGTCCTGTCGTGTCCGTCTTCCGTTCGCTGGCGTTGCTGGCCGCGGTGTGCGCGGGGTTTCCGATGACCGCCGCCGCGCAGACCTGTGACGAAAACACGCGTGCCGCATTCCAGAACGCGGTGAATGCCGGGGCCTCGGAGTCTGCACTGGAGGCGCAGTTCGGGCACTGTCGCGGCCCGGTGACGCAGGGCGTGGTCGCGACCAGCACCAACTTCAACATCTTCTACGAGCGGATGAACAGCTGCGGGCTGCACCCCCAGCAGCGGCGGGCGGCGTGTGACGTGGAGATCCGCCAGAACTTCGGCTACGGCCCCTTCCCCGGGGGCAGCACCGAGAACGCGCTGTTCTGCTTCGACTGCGACCTCAACGGCGTCTTCGAGTACAACACGGCGGGCTCTGTCCACGTGACGAACAACATCTCGCCGCAGGGGCCGTCCTGGTACCACTCGGTCAACGCGGTGGCGGGCAACACGCCGACCACGTGTGCGTGGGGCAGCGGCCGCACCATCCGGATGCGCGTCATCCTGTCGTGGGCCTCCAAGCCGACGAGCTGCACGTACCGGCCCTTCTGGGGCAACTGGATTGACTTCCAGGCTCGCCTGGACCCTTGAGCCGCGTCAGTGTCCTGGTGCGCTGACGCGAGAAGCACGAAGGGCCTCCGGGGCTTGCCCCCGGAGGCCCTCCGTGTGTGTCTTTGAAGCTCCGGCCTCGAGGGCCTCAGGAGCCCTTGAGCTGCAGCGTGGGCACCGCGCCCTCGCCGAGCACCAGGTGCACCTGGCCGACCTTGGACGCCAGGTCCTTGTAGGCCTCCAGCTCCTTGAGGCGCACCAGCAGCGGGTTCTCCGCCAGCACCTTCGCCGTCTGTGCCATGGAGCGCGTGGCGGCGGTCTCCTCGCGGCGGAGGATGACGTTGGCCTCCGCCTCCTTCTGCGCCTGGATGACGCGGTTGAGCAGCTCCTTCATGTCGCCCGGCAGGACGACGTCCTTGATGCCGAAGCGCAGCAGCTCCAGGCCGACGGTGTCGGCGCGGTCCTTCACGTCGGTGAAGAGGCTGCCCGCCACCTCGTCGCGCGAGGCGAGCAGCTCGTCCAGCGTGCGCACGGAGACGGCCTCGCGCGCCGCCAGCTGCATGGCGAGGTAGAGGACGTCATCCGGCGAGCGGGCCACCACG
Source organism: Pyxidicoccus xibeiensis (assembly GCF_024198175.1). NCBI lineage: Bacteria > Pseudomonadati > Myxococcota > Myxococcia > Myxococcales > Myxococcaceae > Pyxidicoccus > Pyxidicoccus xibeiensis. The sequence continues at coordinate 955,156 of NZ_JAJVKV010000001.1, read as the reverse complement.
GCGAGCCTGCGCGCGTCCGCCACGCGGAAGGCCGCGGAGAGGTTGAGGCGCAGGGTGACGCGGTCCTTGGTCATCACCTCCTGGCCGGTGACGTGGAGCAGGCGCTCGCGCAGGTCGATGACGGCGAGCTGGACCTTGCGTGCCACCGTCCAGGCCGCGTGGCGGCCCGCGGGGAGCACGGCGTCCAGCGTGCCGTCGACGTAGCGCAGCACGACGCTGCCCTCGGCGGCGGTGGCCTCCACGTAGTCGCTGGCGGGCACCAGGGCGCGCACGTCGTCGCGCAGCGGGGCGGTGACGACGCCGGACGTGTCCACGCGCTCCACGCGCACGGAGGGCGTCGCGGGCACGAGGGCGCGGCCGGGGATGCGCTCCACCGTCCACACCTGGTGCTGGCCGCGGCCGAGCCACCGCACGGGGCGGCCCTTGTGGAAGAGGACGGCGCGCTCGTCGGCGCCGAGCTCCACCAGCTGGAGGTCCGTCTCCGGCACGAGGGCCAGCAGGGACGTGTCGAGGTTGACGATGGGCTGCTCGGTGCTCACGCGCACCAGCCGCACCTTGCGGAAGGGGTACACGAGCCAGTAACGGCCGGGCACGAGGTAGCGCGTCGGCAGCTCGTCCACGAGGACGAACGCCCGCTCGTTCTGCCCGACATCCACACGCATGATGCTCATCGCGCACCTCCCTTCCCCCGCTGGGGGAGCATTGAGACCGGGACGGGTGAGTGCGCGTTGCCGCGCGAGTCCCGGGTACGGCTGAAAAGTGAGAGCCCCGCCCTTCGCGGACGTGAAGCGCCGACTGCGTGCCCGGTGCCGCTTCCGGCCGCTCCGCGCGGATGGGCCGGGCATGTCCACGGACGGCGGCAGGCGCTCCCGCTGACGGCGCGGGGTGGGCCTGTCGCCCTGGCGGACGGCCGGGCGTCATGGCGGGGAGGGTGGAGGTGGTGGGCCAGCGCTCACGTCAGCTTGCGAGCAGGGCTCCCTTTGGATGGCCGATTTGGCGAATCGGTTCAGAACGGGGGAGTCGAACCCCCAACCCCAAGATTCAGTGTCTTGTGCTCTTCCATTGAGCTAGTTCTGAGATGACCCAGACGTGGAGTCTCTCATTGGGCCTCGCGGCGACCCGGCCGGACGGCCCGATGTGAGGGAGCCACCGCGGGCAATGGACCCGGGGACACCCTGCCCGGTGCGCAAGCGCAGCGCGCCCACGCCCGGACCCGGGAGCCCGGGGACAGCCCCGTGACACCTCTGGATTCCGTCGGTTCGCAGGGACGCGGCGGTGGCGGAGGGCCTGACACGGTGGAGGTTCCGGCTCACGCTCTTGCTCGCGGGGGCTGGAGGCGTGCTGGAATGCGCGGGCCGGCGCACTGCATCGGGACCGGAGTTGGAGCGCGAGCGCCGGGGCAGCTCAGGTCACTCCCTGGGAGGAGCGGTGCCGATGCGTTCTCGAGTCTGGGTGGTTTCGCTCCTGTGCCTGCTCGCGTGCGCGGGCGGACCGGAGGCCGTGCGGGAGGAGCGTTCCGGTGAAGAGGCCAGCACCTTCGTGGAGGGTGATGACAGCCTCCACGGTGCATTTCTGCCGGAGCACTGGGAGCACCTCGTGTGGGGTGCCGGCGCAGACCCGCTCGAAGGCGCCGTTGCCACGCGGCCGCCGAGGCGCGGAGGAGGCGCGAGGCCCGTGCGTCAGGCTCCGCTCCTCGCTCCGGCACGGCCCACGCCGATGCAGTCCCAGCTCCGCGCGCAGCGGGCCGCGAATCAGGCGGTGGTGCTCCAGGCCAGGCAGACCTATTACCAGCGGCTCAAGGAGGCGCAGGCGAAGTACCCCAACAGCGCGGGATACGAGAACCACCACTTCATCCCCATGTATCTGGGCGGAACGAAGAACGGACAGACCTACCGACTGCCCACGGCGTACCACAAGGCCGTGACGCAGGCGTTCCGCCGAGAGATGGAATACGGTCAAGCTGAGCGGCCGTCTCCTGAGAGGCTCCAGAAGATTCTGGTCCGTGTCTATTCGCAGTACCCGATTCCCCAACTCATTGGCATCACTCCTTGACCATGCGACAGACCATCGAGTTCAGGATTGGAGAGGAAGACGCTCGGCGGCACCTTCCTCCAGACCTGGGAATGCCGCTGGGAGACAGCCTCCGCAAGATCGTGCTGCCCATCAACGATGGGCAGGTGCAGCGAATCGCGCAGCTTGATAGCGACTATCGCAAGAAGGACGACTGCTTTTTTACCTACTGGCACATCCACCGCAAATACACGGAGGAGGAACTCGAGTCAGCGGAGCTCTTGGACCTCGTCGTCCGCACGTACTTCGAGCCAACGGGCTCCATGTGCGGCACCGAGTACGATGAGTCCGTCGCGTGCAAGCACTGTGGCGCGGGTGCCCGTCAGACGGGCCCTCTCATCCTGAACACGACGCGCGTCTCCAAGAACAAGGACATCGCACAGACCATCGCGGGAGAGGTGATTGTGTCCTCCCGGTTCGTCGCCGCGTTCCAGGAGCATGGCCTGCGTGGCGCGGAGTTCCGCCCCGTGCTGCATCGGGGGCGCAATGCAACGCGGCCCTCAGAGTGGTACCAGCCCGTCTTCACCTCGAAGCCCCTGAAGCTGGATGCGAAGACAGTGGCAGGCAACAACCCGTTCGACCTCGATGCGCGCGACGAGCACCGCTGCCCGAAGGGGCACGTCGCAGGGCTCAACCAGATCTCCGAGCTGTACGTGAAGCGCGCCAGCCATGACGGCGGCGACCTGTGCATCACCGACAAGCTGTTCGGCGTCAGGCGTGGCGAACTGCGCCCCGAGCCCCGCTTGCTCATCTCCCCCAAGCTCCGCGACGTGCTAGCGGGGATGAACGCCAAGGGCTACGTGCTGGAGGTGGCCCACTTCGTCTGAGCTCCCTCCTCACCATTCCTGGTGAGGAGGGCTGTGCTAAGCCTGAAGCGACCGTGCCTACTCCGCCGCTGCGGGCGCTTCGGTGCCGGGCGGCGTGGGCGCCTTCGCGGTCTGCGGCAGCGGAGTCGCCAGGACGGACTGCACAGCAGGAGTGGACTCGCCAGGCTCCGGGGAGCTGCACGCCGCGGTCTCTGGCGTCCCAGTCGCGTCCTGCTTGCCCGCCGTGCTCGCGTGGACCCGCTTCGCCTGCGAGGGCAGCGGACACATCGGCAGCGGCGCACCGGACGTCGGCTTCGCGACCTTCGGCCCTCGCGATGCCGGTGTCCCCTGCGTCGCCGAGTCACCCCGTGACGTCGAGTCCCCTCGCGACCGCGAGTCCCCCTGCGCCAGCGAGTCACTCTGCGTGTTCGCTTTGCCCTCGCTGGTCGACGTGGACGTCGCCGTCGCTATCGCCGAGGGCGCTGGCTTCTTCGCCGCCTCGCCCAGCACCTCCGCCAGCCGGTTGTTGCTCTCGTGCATCTGGTCCCGCGCCCGCTCCATGCTGGCGTCGTGCTGCGTGCGGACCTTCTCGATGCTCGTCTGGTACTGGTCGCGCTCCTTCGCCAGGCTCGCCAGGTACTCCTCGCGCTCCTTCTCCGCGCTGGCCTTCAGCGCGTCCCGCTCCTTCGAGACCTCGCTCAGCTGCTGCTCCACCGAGCTCTTCTCGGCGTTCAGCACCGTCTCCGCTCGGGCCATGCACGCCCCGAGCACCTTCTCTTCCGGCTCGCGCTCGGGCAGCGGCTCACCCCGGTTCCAGGCCACCAGCGCGCTGCTCTGCCAGCGGTAGTCCGCGTGCATCACGCACTCCTGCACCAGCCGCGTCAGCCGGTCCTCCGACCACACCGGCGTCGGCCGTGCACAGGGCCCAATCTCCTCCTTCACCGTCGAGGGGAACGTGCGCACCTGACGGACCCAGCAGCCATGCCGCTGCTCCATCTTCGACGCCGTGCACCCGCCCAAAGCCATCGCAAGCACCGCCACCGCCGCCACCCGTTTCATGCCCCCTCCATCCCCAACCCGCCGGCCCGCGCTGACTCCGCGCAGGGTAGGGACGGTCAGATCGCCCGCCCATTCACGACGCCCCCACCGCCCACCCGCGATGTCCATGGACAGACGAACACCGGCAGGCAGGCGAGCATGGAGTGACCCACCTCGCGTGCGCTGCCCAACGTTCATGGCTGCCTGGTTGCCCTTCCCGACGCCGCTGCTTCCGCTCCCAGGGGCCTCCGCTTCCATGCGCGGAGACCCGAAGGCCGGTGTTGGGAACTTGTGGAGGAGTTCAGCGCAGCAGTGACTGCGTATGCGTCAGCAGCTCCAGCCCTCCAGGCGCCCCGTGCCCGGGCACCACCACCCTCGCCTCGGGGAAGCGCTGGCGCGTGCGGTCCAGGCTCGCCGGCCACGCCGCCACGTCCGCGTGCGACAGGTTGCCCAGGTCCTTCGCCTCGCCGTCCTTCACGAAGCAGCCGCCGAACAGCACCCCGCTCTCGCGGTGCCACACCACCACGTTGTCCCCCGCATGCCCCGCACCGGGGAAGAAGACCTCCACGGGCCCGACAGTTCCTTCCTGGGACACCGTGTGTGATGGCACGGGCTTTCCCGTCTCCGCCGCGAGCTTCACCGTCTCCGCCAGCGCGTACACCGGAATTCCCCCGGCCAGGAGCGCGGGCACGCCGCCCGTCCGGTCCAGGTGGAAGTGTGTCACCACGGCCGCGCGGACCGGACGCCGCAGGGTGTCCCGGGCCCACGCCACCAGCTGCTCGCCCTGCCGCGCATTCCAGCCCATGTCCACGAGGACCGTCCCCTCACCGTCCTCAATGACCAGCCCGTTCGCCGGGTAGCGCCCGAAGTCCTCCCCCGACAGCGTCGTGTGCAGCCACACGCCGGGCGCGAGCCGGCGGACCTGGATGTCTTCAGCCACCGTGTACTCGCTGGCCCCGGCGACAGCAGCACGGTCCGGTGTGGAGGCACACGCACCGCTGAAGACGAGCACGGCGCAGAGGAGGAGTCGGGGGAGGGGAGTCATCATCGGGGACCTCGGGAAAGAGAGACGCACGCCCGCGTCTCATGGGGAACGCGCCCGAATGCAAGCCACATGCGCGCCCCCACTCCCCCTACAGCCTCCCGGTGTCGTAGCTGGAGGGCGCGTCCACGTGGAAGACGAGGTCCACCTGGCGCTGCTCACCCGGGGCCAGCGCCACCTTCCACGTGACGATGCCGTCCGCCGCCGCGAGCGTGTAGCCGGCCGTGGACTCCGGCCCCAGCTCCACCTTCACGTCGCTCAGCTCGGACACGGGGATGTGCTCGGACAGCTCCACCGTCTCCTTGCGTCCGCGGAGGTTGTCGAGCTGGAAGCGGTAGACGTAGCGGAAGCGCTGCTTGCCGCCGAAGAGGCCCTTGGGGCGCTGCACCTCCTCCACCACCGTGCGCTTCACGCGCAGGCCCTCCTCCAGGCCGAACGTCAGCTCGAAGGGCGCGCCCTTCGCCACCCGTGCCAGCCGCTGGTGGCCCAGGAAGCCCGTGTTCCGGAAGACGCTGAGCGGGCCGGGCAGCAGCGGGAAGGGCGTGGTGTTGCCCAGGCGCGCCACGCGGAAGACCACCGGGTGCAGCTTGGGCACCGTGCGCCAGGAGAAGTCCGCCTTCAGCCGGTGCCGGCCCAGGCGCACCCGCACCGCCGTGCCGTCGCCGGGCACCCGCGTCGCCTCCTGCGCCTCCCACTGCACCGACAGCCCCTGGGACGCGACGCGCAGGCCCTGGCCCTCGGCCTCGGGGCCTTCCACGCCTCCTTCCGCGTGCTGCTGCTGCTCGTCCCGCCGCACCAGCACCTTGCGCTCCTTCGGCCTCTTCCACGCGGAGACGTACAGCGGCGCGACCTCCGGCGGCGTCGCGTCCTGGCGCGGCAGCGCGGTGGACAGGAAGAGCTTCGCGCCCGCCCAGTCCTCGCCCGTCGCCTGGCGCACCGTGGCCAGGGACGTCAGCTCCACGATGCCCGCGCCTTCCTCCGCCCGCGCCTCGTAGAGCGGCGTCCACGACGTGCCGCCCACCAGGTACGTCAGCTCCACGCGGACCTGCGCGCCCTCGGGGCAGGACAGGCGCACCTCCACGCGCTGCTCGCTGCGCTCTCCCAGCGTCTTCAGGCGCGTCAGCTCCGCGTCCACCTCCGCCTGCCGCTGCTGGAGCGCGCGCTGCTTCTCCGCCACGTCCCGCTCCTCCTTCACCGCGCGCAGGCGCACCGCCGTCGCCGAGTCGAAGGCCGAGGCCCAGGGCCGCGTGTCCTGCTTCGGCCCGGTGAGCTCGCCGGTGATGCGGGCCACGGCCACCTCCGTGAAGCCCTGGGACAGCCGCTCCAGCTCCTTCGCCTGCCGGGCGGCGGCATCCAGCACCACCTGCTCGCGGTCCAGCTCCAGGCCGCGGTCCTCCCACTTCTTTCGCTCGGGCTCCAGCGTCTCGGCCAGCGTCCGCGGCTCCGCGGTGAGCCCCTCCAGGGTGGCCCCGGTGGCGCGGGCGCGGAAGCTGTCCCGGGAGGCCGCCTGGGGCAGGTGGTCGAAGACGGCGGTGGTGGCGCCGCCGCACGTCACCGACTGCGCGCGAGTCACCTGCGCGCGGTCCGGATAGATGACGACAGAGGAGACCTGGGACGTGGTGGCGAGCGCGACGAGAGTCAAAGGCAACAGGGTCATGGCGGGGTCCTCACGGGCTCTGGGTCAGCTGCCAGTGCTGCGGGCGGCGCAGGGAGTACTCGAAGGAGACGGTCTTCTTGCTGGACGGCGGCACCACCAGGTCCCACTGCAGCTCGCCGGTCTTCTCGTCCTGGCGGGCGGCGGGCGCCGTGCGCACCAGCTTCACCTCCACCTTGCCGTCCTGGCTCAGCGGCCACTGGTCCACCACGCGCACCTGCATGGGGAAGGAGTACGGATTGGGCACCTCCAGCGTGACTTCGTAGGTGTTGAGGTCGTCCTTGGAGATGAAGCCCTCCTTGGACTGGACGATGCGGACGTTGCGCGCGGTGCGCACGGCGGGGTCCACGCCGAGCGGCAGCGTGAAGGGCTCGCCCGGGACGACGAGCTTGAGCAGGGCGGTGCCGGCCGGGTCCGCGCCGACGAAGAGCGAGGCCTCACCGCCGGGCAGCACGCCGCGCGACGGGCTCTTGAGCTGGGCCACGAGGAACGCATCCGTGGCGAGGGCCGGGAAGACGTGGCGCTCCACCTGCACGGGCCAGGACTCGATGAGCAGGGGCACCACGCGCTCGGACTCGCCGCTGCGCACCGTCTCCAGGCGCGGCGCGGTGAAGGCCAGGTCGTAGCCGCCCGCGAGCGAGGCCGGCAGGTCCGCGTCCAGCACCGGCGGCTGCCAGGCCGGCGGCGGCGAGAGCCCCACGTAGCTGTCCACGACGGGCTCGGGCGGCTCGGAGTAGCCGCCGTACCCGCCCGACGAGCCATGGAGCGAGATGCTCGTCTCCGTGGAGCTGCTCCCCACGTCGATGGAGGGCGGCGCGCCGGAAATCTCCACCACCTCGCCGAGGCTCTCCGGCAGCAGCTCCACGTTCACGCGGACGGTGCGGCGCGCTCGGAGCTGGATGTCGGAGCGGGCGTAGGGCTTGAACTGCTCCTTCTCGAACCGCAGCGTATAGATTCCGGCGGACAAGAACGGGACGCGGTAGTGGCCCTGGGCGTCCGACACCACGGTCTCCTCCCCCGCTATCGACGGAGAGGTCGCGGTGATGACGACGTCAGGCACCGGCTGCCGGCTCTGGGCATCGATGACGGTGCCCAGGAGGGTGCCGTCGCGGCTCCCGATGGTGCCGCCCCGGCTCTGGGCGGAGGAAGAAGGCTGCGCCTGGGCGTTCGCGGACTGCGGCGCGGACGGCCTGGCGGCCACCGGCTGCTGTTCCGGCCCCGGCTCCGGTTGCTGCGCGGGCTTGCCGGCGCGGGCCAGGAGCTGCTTGCGCAGCTCGAACTCCAGGTCCGGCGCGGGCGTGCGCGGGGGCAGCGGCGGGGGCGGGCTGGTGAGCTCCTCCTGGCGCCGCGGCTCCGGGATGAAGCGCTCGGTGGTGCCGAGCTTCCAGGTGGCGAGCCTGGGCAGCTCGGTGGCGTTGGACGGCAGGGCGGTGCTCAGCGTGAGCTTCGCGCGCTCCCAGTCCTCGCCCGTGTCCTGGCTGACGCGGCCGGAGAAGGCCACCTGCACGCGCTGCTGCTCCGGCTGGAGCTGGAGCTCGTAGCGCGGGTACCAGCGGACGCGCTGGGCAATGAGGTACGAGAGCCGCACCGTCGTCGGCCCGGTGCCGGTCAGGGAGACGGCCACCTCGATGCCGGGCTTGCGCGGCAGCTCGCCCAGGCGGGCGGCGTCGTCGAGCCGACGCGTGCGCTCGTCCTTCATCGCGAGGACCCGGTCCTCCAGCTCGAGCATCCGCGCCTCCAGCTTCGCGGCGGTGTCGACGAGGAAGGAGGCCGAGGCACCCCAGGTGGCCGGGGCCACGGAGGACGTCCTCGCATCCGTGCCGTTGCTGACATCTGGCGGCACCGGCTGGACCCGGCGGAGCGCGGCGAGCTGCAGCGCGAGGGCCGCGCGCTCGGCCTCCACGCGGGCGATGGTGTCATCCAGCCCGTCCAGCGTGGCGAGCAGCTTCGTCGCCTCCTGCCGAGGGAAGGGCGGCGCGCTGGCGGGCCGCACGTCCACGGAGGAGACCTCCGCGCCCTGCGCTTCGACGCGGATGGACTCCGGGTCCACGAGGTCCGGCAGCCGGGGCAGCTCCACCCGCTGGGTGCCGGAGAGGGTGAGGGTGGCGGTCCGCACCACGCGGGCCCTGTCGCTGTAGACCGTCACAGCGGTGATGGGCGCATCAGCGGTGGCGTGCAGGACGCTCGACGCCACCAGTCCGAGTCCGAGGAGGAGCATGGCGCCAAGCTATCCAGCGCGATGCTCACGCATCTTCATGGGCTCATCATGAAGCAGGCATCAATGGCGCATCCCTCGCTGGGAGCCTTCAGGCCTGGGAAGGCAGGTAGCGCCGCTCGTCCTCGCGCGCCGCGGCCGCCAGCGTGTGGACCCGCGCGTCCTGGCTGGTTGCCACCACCTCGTGGCCCGGGCGCATCTTCGATGTCTCGCCGAGGGCGCCCTGGGGCGGCTGCCAGCGCTCCAGCAGGGCCATGAAGCCCGTCATGAGGTTCGGCGACACCCCCTGCACCCGCGCCCCGAGCCAGGAGATGGCGGAGATGGTCCGCTCCCGGTCCCCGTGCTCGGCGGCGTCCACGACGGCGCGCGCCGTGCGGTCTGCGGTCGTCGTCGCCAGCCGGGAGGTCAGCACCCGGGTGAACCAGAGGAACTCCTCTTCCGCGGACCCGTTGAAGTGGACGTTCAGCGGCGCGCCGTTGCGCAGCGGAGGAGGCGTGAGGGTGCTGACCCGGATGCCTTCACGCTCCAGCTCGATGGCGAGCGTCTCCGACCAGCCCGTCAGCGCGTGCTTGCCGGCGGTGTACGCCGCCTGGTGCGCCACGGGCAGCTTGCCGGCGATGGAGGTGATGTTGACGATGCGCCCGAAGCGGCGTGAGCGCATGTGCGGCAGGACGGCCATCGTCGGGTGGAACTGCACCCAGAAGATGCCGCGCAGGGCCTTCTCGACAGTCTCGGCCTCCAGCTGGGACGCGGGCCCCGCGAAGCACTGGCCGGCGTTGTTCACCAGCACGTCGATGGTGCCGAAGCGCGCGAGGACCTGCTCGACGAAGGCGCGGACCTGCTGCGCGTCGGTGGCGTCACAGGGCGCGCCGAACACGTCGGCCCCCTCGCTCCGGAGCGCTTCCACCGCCCGTTCCACCGAGCCCCCGTCACGGCCGCAGATGGCCAGCCTGCAGCCCCGCTGGAGGAACGCGCGGGCAATGGCGAACCCCAGCCCCCGGGCGCCCCCCGTCACCACCACCACGCGCCCCTTCAGGTCGATGCGCCGGGCCCGCCGCGCCGCGGCCGACAGGAGCAGTCCCGCTCCCGCCGCCAGTCCCAGCGTGCGTGCCACACGTGATGCCGGATGCCTCGCCATGGGTGCTCCCTTCCTCACGCTCGGGGCGTCGGGGCTGCTCCCATGACGCCTGCCCGGGCCCGGGGCGCCCAACGCTTTGAAAAAGTAGGAAGCCTCTCCGTCGAGGACCACGCCGTGCCTGGATACAGGGCGCTCGGCCCGTGCACGTCTGCTCCCCTGGCGGCCTTACCGCCGCTCCGACGGCCGCACCCTGACTCCCAGGTCCTGCGCCTTGTCTCGCGCTGACACGGAAGTCGCGGTTTACGGCTCGTTTGTGCCCCTCTGGCTCTGGAGCTTTACTGGCACATGGCTTGCCTTGGGGGCGGCCGGACTCCGGGCGTGGCCAGAGGGCGCCTGGAAGGAATGTTCGTTCCAGGTGAGGAATCGACTCATGGCTGCACCCGCAACGCCGTTGCAGAGGTTCCCGAGACTCCGCGCCCGGGCCGCCCAGCTCGTGCTCGTGGTGGCCTGTCTGGGCACCGTGGCCACGTCCCAGCCCCGCACCGATGAGGTCGTGGCCGAGTTCACGGGCGCGCCCGTGCAGGTGACGACGGGGACCCGGAAGGTGACACGCCAGCTCGTGGTCCGGGCCTTGATGTCGGAGGACCCGGAGGAGCCCGTGCTCGGCTGGGTGACGCTGGAAGCCACCGCGCGCTGGACGCCCACGGACCCCACCCGCACGGAGCGGCCCTGGCTGCAGGGGCGGATTGGCGATTCGGAGCGCTCCGGTGCCGCCGAGCAGGTCGTCCTCGAGCCGGGCGGGGCGTCGTCCGTCATGAGGCGGATCAATGCCAGTCTGGACGAATGCCTGCCCGGGGGCGCGAAGTCGTGTGGATGGAACATGACGGTCGACTTCGAGCTGCAGCCGGGAGTCGGTGAGGGCACCGTCGACGTGGAGTGGAAGGTCGTGGCTAATGTGTTCATCGAGGGCACCAGCGACATGCCGAAGGGCTTCCGGGTGGAGGTCGCCGAGCCATGAGGCACGCCTGGTTGCTGGGAAGTCTCGCGCTGCTGACCGCCTGCGGTGGGAACGTCTTCGCCCAGGCCGAGCTCGACATCCAGACCGCCCGCCTCACCGCGGAGGCGCCTCGGTTCGAGCAGCGCTTCCAGCTGAGCGTCCACCCGAAGAAGGGCGAGAAGGTGGAGTTCGGCCCGGTGAGCGGGTGGTGCAGGATGGAGGCGCTCCGGTGGCAGGCGCCGGAGGGAGAGACGGCGGCCGCACCGCCCTGGTTCCGGTTCCGGCTCGTGGACGAGCGTGACGGCAGCATCCAGGAGGAGACCGTGGTGCTGCTCGGCGCGGAGACGGCCCCGGCCACCTATGACCATGGCATCTTCAGTGCCTGTGACAAGGACATCCGGAGCTGTGAGGGCACCTTCCGGCTGGAGCTGGAGCGCCAGGTGCCGCCCGCGGGCGGGGTGGTGGAGGTGGACTGGAAGATGAGCACGGAGGCGCTCGTCTCCGAGTACGAGGACGACGAGCTCGACGTCCGCCTCACGCTGCTCGAGCCGTGAGCGGCGTCAGGCGCCCCGCCGGGAGGTGCTGGAGGCCCGTGGCGTGTACACGTTCGCGCTCACGGGTCTCACGTCGGCGTCGACGCCAATCAGGCTCTCCGCGTGGCCGAGGAAGAAGTAGCCCGTCGCCGGCAGGCGCTGGAACATCCCGGAGATGACGCGGCTGCGGGCCTCCGCGCCGAAGTAGATGAGCACGTTGCGGCAGAAGACGAGGTCGAAGGGGCCCTGGGGCCACTCGCCCGGGGAGTTCAGGTTGACGCGGGCGAAGCGCATCATCCCGCGCAGCTCCGGTCCGGCCTTCATCAGCCCCTCCTGGCTGCGCACGCCCTTGAGCATGAAGGCCTTGAGCAGCGGCGGGGGGATGGTGGCGGCGCGGTCCAGGCTCCACAGGCCCTGCTCGCAGCGCTGCACCGCCCAGGTGGACAGGTCCGTGGCGACGATTTCCAGGCTCCAGCCGGAGCCCTTGGGGAACGCCTCCAGCAGGCACATGGCGAGTGAGTAGGGCTCCTCGCCGGTGGAGCAGGCCGCGCTCCAGACGCGCAGCGTCCGGGGCCTCCGGCCGGCGGCGCCCTCGGCGGCCCACTCCGGGAGGATGCGCTGCCGCAGCAGCTCGAAGTGCTGGGGCTCGCGGAAGAAGGACGTCTCGTGCGTGCAGAGGCTGTCGAGCATCCGCACCTTCTCCGCCTCGTGCCCCCGCTCGGTGACGTAGTGATAGTAGGCGCCGAAAGAGGGCAGCCCCAGCTCCCGCAGGCGGCGAGTGAGCCGGTTGGCCACCAGCGCGTCCTTGGCGGCGGAGAGATGGATTCCGGTCTCCTTCTCCACCAGGGCCTGGAACAGCGCCAGCTCCCGCTGGGAGAGCCGAGGTGCCGGGGGGGACGTCATGGCCAGCACTCCTGCTCAGCCTTTCATCGGCGCCTCCGCCGCGGGCTCGGCGGGAGGCGTGGCGGGCAGCTCCAGGGCGGAGGACTCGGCGGCGACCGTCGCCAGGCTGAGCAGCTCCGCCACCGACAGCAGCCGGTCCAGGTCCAGCAGCATGATGAACTTGTCGTTCTGCCGGCCCATGCCCAGCAGGAAGTCCAGCCGCACGCGGGTGCCGAAGGCGGGGGGCGCCTCGATGTCGTCCACCCCCAGCTCCAGCACCTCGCTCACCGAGTCCGTCAGCAATCCGATGGCGGTCTGCTGGCCGTCGAGCGACGCCTCGACGATGACGAAGCAGGACCAGCGCGTCACCGGCCGGGGGGGCAGGCCGAACTTCACGGCCAGGTCCACCACCGGCACCACGCTGCCGCGCAGGTTGATGACGCCCTGCACGGCGGGAGGCATGCCGGGGACGCGGGTGATGGGGCAGTGCTCGATGATTTCGCGCACGCGCAGGATGCCCACGGCGTACTCCTCGCCCGCGATGACGAAGCTGAGGTAGCTGGAGCGTGCGGCCTTCTCGTTGGGGGCGCTCATGGGGGCGGACCTCGTCCTAGAAGCGCTGGAAGTCCTGGCTGGAGCCGGGGGCCTCCGGCACTCCAGCCTTCGCCGGGCCGGGCAGCGGGACCTGGGCCGCCGCGTGCAGCGCGCGCATGGGGGAGGGGAGCGGACGGTGCGCCGCTGCCCGGGGCCGGGGGCCGGGGGTGCCGTACTCGCCGCCGTCCCCGAGCCGGAAGAAGGTCATCATCTGCAGGAGCGACTCGGCCTGGGACGCCATCTCCTCGGCCGTGGACGACAGCTCCTCCGCCGCGGAGGCGTTGCGCTGGGTGACCTGGTCCACCTGCATCATCGCCCGGTTCATCTGCGACACGCCGATGGCCTGCTCCTTGGACACGGTGGTCACCTGCTGCACCAGCGACGCCGTCCGGTGGATGGAGGGCACCAGGTCCGTGAGCAGCTGCCCGCTGCGCTCCGCCACGCGCACGCTGGAGGTGGCCAGGCCGCCAATCTCCTTCGCGGCCTTCTGGCTGCGCTCGGCCAGCTTGCGCACCTCGGTGGCGACCACGGAGAAGCCCCGGCCGTGCTCCCCGGCGCGCGCGGCCTCCACGGCCGCGTTCAGCGCGAGCAGGTTCGTCTGGTAGGCAATCTCCTCGACGATGGAGATGCGCTCGGCGATGGCGTTCATCGCGGAGACGGTCTCCTTCACCGCGCGCCCGCTCTCCTCGGCGTCGCGGGCGCCCTTGAGGGCCATCTGCTCCATCTCCCGGCTGTGCTCGGCGTTCTGGCTGATGGTGGTGTTGAGCTGCTCCAGGCTGGCGGTGGTCTCCTCCACGGAGGCCGCCTGGGTGCTGGTGCCCTGGGACAGCCCCTGGGCGGCGGAGGCCACCTGGGTGGAGGCGGAGGACAGCGAGCCCGCCGCGCCGCGCACCTCGCTGATGACGCCGGACAGGCGCTGAATCATGTCCCGCATGCCGGTGAGCATCTGCCCCGTCTCGTCCTTGCCCCGGGTGGTGATGACGGCGGTGAGGTCACCGGCGGTGAGCTGGCCCGTCACCTGCACGGCCTCGCCCAGCGGGCGGACGATGCTGCGGGTGAGGAGGAACGACAGCAGCGCCGCCAGCACCGCTCCGAGGATGCCTCCGCCGATGAGCGTCTGGTAGAGCGACTCGGTCATCGCGTCGGTGTCCTTGAGGCGCTGGGTGAGGAGCTTGGACTCCTCGTTCGCCACCTCGTTGAGCACCGCGCGGATGCGGTCCGCCGCCTGCTTGCCGCGAGCGGTCTGCTCCACCGCGATGAGCTGGGCGAGCTCCCCGCGGCCCGAGTTGACGTCGCGCCGCTGGGCGATGAGGGGCTCCAGGTGCTGGCTCAGCCACTGCTGGAGCAAGTCCCTCGCCTCCTGGAGCCGCTCCTGCTGCTGGCGGCTCTCGGTGGTCAGCTCGCGGAGCTGGTTGAGGTTCTGGACGAAGCTGACGCGGGCCGAAGCGTAGGGCTCGAGGAACTTCTCGTCGCCGGTGATGACGAAGCCGCGCTGGCCCGTCTCCAGGTCGGCCATGTCTCCCTCGAGGGTGCGCACGGCAATCATCACCTGGTGGCTCTCGGTGTCCGCGATGCTCGCCACGCCGACCCGGTTCAGGGTCGAGTAGGCCGACACCACGAGGCCGATGATGATGGCCACCATGGTGCCGAAGGCCAGTAGCAGCTTGCGTGTGATGCTCAGGTTCTCGAACATGCTCACTCCGTCCTGCGTTGTTCCTGATACCGGGAGGCCGCTGGCTCCACCGGCGACTCCAGGGGGGTGATGTACCCGGGCGCCTCGGCGGCCCGGCGGACGGCCCGGCGCACCAGCGTGGGGGTGTCCAGGATGAGGCCCACGCGGCCGTCCCCGAGGATGGTGGACCCGGAGATGCCCGGGGTGTCCTGGAAGAGCCGGCCCAGCGGGCGGATGACACGCTGGCCTTCACCCTGGAGCTCGTCCACCGCGAGGCCCACGACGCCGTCGGGGTGGCGGAGGACCACCACGTTCTCCCGGGCGGGCGCGGTGCCGCCCAGCCCCAGCACGTGGCGCAGGCGCAGGTAGGGCAGCGCCTGGCCCCGCAGGGACATCACCCCGGCCTCTTCGCCGGCACTGGCGCCCGGGGGCAGCTCGATGCACTCCTGCACCAGCTCGATGGGGACCACGTAGACCTGGTCACCCACGCCCATGGCGAAACCCTGGATGACGGCGAGGGTGAGCGGCAGGCGCAGCGTCACCGTGGTGCCGCGGCCTTCCTGGCTGCACAGCGCCACGGTGCCTCGAAGGGCCTCGATGTCGCGGCGGACGACGTCCATGCCCACGCCGCGGCCGGACAGCTCCGTCACCGCGTGCGCGGTGGAGAAGCCGGGCTCGAAGAGCAGCTGGTCCACCTCCTCGTCCCGCAGGCGCTCCGGGGCGGCCACCAGGCCGTACTCCCTCGCCCGCTCGCGCACCCGCTCGCGCTGGATGCCGCGGCCGTCGTCGGACAGCTCGACGACGACGTTGCCCCCGTCGTGGAAGGCGCGCAGGCGCAGGTGGCCGCAGCCGTCCTTGCCGGCGGCCCGCCGCTCCTCGGGCGTCTCGATGCCGTGGTCCAGCGCGTTGCGCAGCAGGTGGAGCAGCGGCTCGCGCACCGCCTCCAGGACCGCGGTGTCCATCTCCACGTCCTCGCCCTCCAGCTCCAGCAGGGCGAGCTTGCCCTGGGAGCGGGCGAGGTCCCGGACGGTGCGCAGGTGGTGCCGGAACAGCGGCCCCACGGGGACCATCCGCACCTTCATGACCTGGTCCTGCAGGTCCAGGAAGAGCTGGTCCATCTCGCGCTGCTGGGCGACGGCGTCCTCCCAGCTCGCGCCGGAGGACTCGGCCTCCATGAGGAAGCGCGTCATGCGGCCCCGGGCGATGGACAGCTCGGCGGTGAGGGTGACGATGCGGTCCAGCCGCTCCACGTCCATGCGCACGGAGCGGCCCCGCGTCGAGGCGCGGACCTCCAGCCGGGGCAGCTCCTCCGCGGAGTCCAGGGCGAGCGGGAAGTCGGGGCGGGATGCCGGGGCACCCGGGGCTTGCCCCGTGGCGCCGAACGCGCGCAGCTTCTCGAGCTGGGCCAGGTGGGCCGGGCCGAGCTGGTCCACGCCGGCCAGCGCCGCGCGAGTCAGCTCGCGCAGGTGGTCCACCGAGCCCAGCAGCAGGGAGACGAGCGGCTCGCTCACGGAAAGCCGCCGCTCTCGCAGGGCCTGCAGCAGGTCCTCGGCGCCGTGGACGTAGTCCGTCAGGGCCTGGAAGCCCAGCGAGCTCGCGCTGCCCTTGAGGGTGTGGGCCACCCGGAAGAGGGCCTGGAGCCGC
Source organism: Pyxidicoccus xibeiensis (assembly GCF_024198175.1). Classification (NCBI taxonomy): domain Bacteria; kingdom Pseudomonadati; phylum Myxococcota; class Myxococcia; order Myxococcales; family Myxococcaceae; genus Pyxidicoccus; species Pyxidicoccus xibeiensis. The sequence continues at coordinate 938,931 of NZ_JAJVKV010000001.1, read as the reverse complement.
TCGTCGCCGGGGTCCGCCTCCAGCGCGATGAGCGCCTGCTCCATGGCGCAGAGCAGCTCCTCCGCCTCGTCGGCGAAGATGCCGAGCACCTGCTGCCACTCCGTGCCGAGTCCCGGCGGTGGACCCGAGCTCATGGGCGGACCTGGGTGGGAGAGAGGGGCGTCACCCCGTGCCGGGGCCCCGGGGCGCGAGCTTCCACGGGACTGCTCTTCAGGTGCGAGGTCATACGCGGCGGGCAGGGGCGCTACGGAGCTCCGGACACGACGCCGCGGCCGCGCGGGTGCGAGTGCATCCGCGAGGGGGACGGCCAGGCGCGTGAGGGAGTGTCACAAACCGGACGCGACGTATCTCAAAGCGAATGAGGAATTGCAAACCAACCGTCTGTCCTTGCCTGGTCGCGCAAGGCGTCTGGGGCGGGTGTGACATGAGCCGAAACGGACCCGTGGTGAGTGGCTTCCAACTCGGCGCTCGGACGCATGTCTGGTCAGCTCGTCCCTCCGTGGGGGCGACCGGGTTCATGTAATTACAATGAAAGTGATTCAGGGTTGCTGCAGATGATTCATGTCAGGGATTGGAGACAGGCTGGCGCTCCACGTCCCACCAGCCGAACCACATGGTCCGCTGCTCCGTGAGGTGGACCCAGCCGGGCGCGTGGACGTAGGCGCGGGGCAAGAGGCCCGCGCCCGTCACCGCCCGGGCGGTCTCCTCGAAGGAGTAGAGGTGCAGCGTCACCGCCGGGCCCGCCGTCTGGACTTCGCGCATGGGCGCCTCGTGGCCTTCGAGCCCGGGGCGCCGCTCCAGCACGGTGAAGAGCAGCCGGCCGCCGGGCTCCAGCGCCGCGGCGAGGTGGCCCAGTACGCGCGGCAGGTCCTCGCAGAAGTCCAGGCAGCCGATGGCCAGCGCGACGTGGAAGCGGCCCCACTCGGGAGGAAGCGGCTGGTGGTAGCTGTGCGGGTGCCAGTGGCCGTGGGGCCGGGCCTGCCGGGCCAGGGCGAGCATCTCCGCTGACAGGTCCGTCCCGGTGACGTCCACGGAGGCATCCAGGCCTCGCGTGTGCAGGCCGGGGCCGCAGCCCACGTCGAGGACGCGGCAGCCGGGCGTCACGGCCTCCGCGAGGAAGCGCTCCACCCGGTCCTCGTAGCGATGCAGCGCGGGGAAGAGCGCCTCGTAGGCCGGCGCGATTTCACCGTAGACCCGCCGCACTCCGTCTTCCTGCGCGTCCCGGGACATGGGCGCGCGCTCAGCCGCTCCGGGGCGTGCCGCACTCCGGGCAGAACTTCGCGCGCTCCGGAATCTCCGTGCCGCACTTGCCGCAGCCCACCTTCTGCGCCGTCAGCGGCTTGCCGCACTCCCCGCAGAACTTCCCGCCCTCCACCTTCGCGCTGCAGTGTGGACAGGCCGCCATCCGCGTCGCCTTCACGTCGAGCGACGCCACCTGGTCCACCTGGCGCACCTTCTCGCGCGCCTGCTCCACCGCCACGTGCGCCTGGATGGAGGCCGCCTCCTCCGCGAGGTCCGGCGCGCAGGCCTCACACAGCCCGCGCGTCTCGTTCCAGCAGGACCTGGGACACACCCACTTGCCGCACCGGGTGCAGTTCTTGAAGTGCTGCTTCCCCGCGTCCACCGCCTCCGCGTACGCGTCGTCCCAGCCCTGGCCGCGCAGCGCGTCCTTCAGGTGCGTGCCCGCATGGGCCGCCCGGCCAATCGTCCCGCCGAAGAACGAGCCCGCCGCGCGCAGCAGCCCCGTGGCCACGCCCACCTTGCTGGCGATGAACGGCGACATGTGCCCGTTGCCGCACTTGTCGCAGAAGAACTCGAACTGGAAGCCGTAGTCGTTCGAGCGGTCCGTGTAGTTCCGGGTGAACTGAATCATCGACATGCCGCGTGTGCCCCCTTGGCAACACGCGGCATGTTAACACGGCCCACCGTGTGTCTCACCCGGCGGCCGTGCCCCTTCGCTCAGCCCTCCACCTGGCGGAACACCGCCAGCGAGCGGCCGATGAGCTCGAACTTCCCGCTCGCCGGCACCGGCTCTTCCTCCCGGTCGTCATCCGCCGTGTAGAGCGCCAGCTCCCAGTGGTGTCCCGCCGCCGCGGGCGGCACCTTGAAGGACACCGGCTCGTGGTGCGCGTTGAGCAGGATGAGCAGCGCGTCGCCGATGATGCGCTGCCCGCGCTCGTCCGGCGTGGGGATGGCGTCGCCTCCCAGCAGGAACGCCAGCGAGCGCACGAAGGGCTTCTGCCAGTCCTCCGCCCGCATCTCCGCGCCATCCGGCTGGAACCAGGTCAGGTCCTTGTGCTGCGAGTCCCACAGGTGCGCGCCCTTGAAGAAGCGGCGCCGCTGCAGCACCGGCTGCTGGTGCCGGAGCTGGATGAGCTTGCGCGTGAAGGCCAGCAGCTTCTGCCGCCGCTCGTCCAGGTTCCAGTCCACCCAGGACAGCTCGTTGTCCTGGCAGTACGCGTTGTTGTTGCCCCCCTGTGTGCGGCCCATCTCGTCGCCGCCGACAATCATCGGGATGCCGGTGGACAGGAAGAGCGACGCCAGGAGGTTGCGCTTCTGCCGCTCGCGCAGGGCGATGATTTCCGCGTTGTCCGTCTCACCCTCGACGCCGCAGTTCCAGGACTGGTTGTCGTCCGCGCCGTCGCGGTTGTGCTCGCCGTTCGCCTCGTTGTGCTTCTGGCTGTACGTCACCAGGTCGTGCAGCGTGAAGCCGTCGTGCGCGGTGACGAAGTTGATGCTCGCCTGCGGCTTGCGCCGCGCCTCCGCGTACAGGTCCGCGTTGCCCGTCAGGCGGTAGCCCATCTCGCTCGCGAGGTTCTCATCCCCCTTCCAGTACCGGCGCAGCGCGTCCCGGTACTTGCCGTTCCACTCGCGCCACGGCGCGGGGAAGCCACCCACCTGGTAGCCGCCGAGCCCCACGTCCCACGGCTCCGCAATCAGCTTCGTGCGCGCCAGCACCGGGTCCTGGTGGATGATCTGGAAGAGCGCCGCCTGCTGCTCGAAGCCGCCCTCACCGGTGCGCCCGAGCACCGTGGCCAGGTCGAAGCGGAACCCGTCCACGTGCATCTCGTTCACCCAGTAGCGCAGGCTGTCGACGATGAGCCGCGCCGCCTGCGGGTTGGACGCGTTGACGCTGTTGCCGCACCCGGTGAAGTCCAGGTAGTGACGCTTCTCCGGCATGAGCCAGTAGTAGCTCGCGTTGTCGATGCCCTTGAGCGACAGCGTGGGCCCCAGGTGGTTGCCCTCGCAGGTGTGGTTGTAGACGACGTCGAGGATGACCTCGATGCCGGCCGCGTGCAGGTCCCTCACCATGGCCTTGAACTCGGCCACGGCGGCGCCGGGCGTCTTGCGGCTGGCGTAGTACTGCTCCGGCGCGAAGTAGCCCAGGGTGTTGTAGCCCCAGAAGTTCGACAGCTTCTTGTCGTTGAGGAACGAGTCGTCCGCGAAGGCGTGCACCGGGAGCAGCTCCACGGTGGTGACGCCCAGCGCCTTCAGGTGGTCGATGACGGCGGGGGTGCCCAGGCCGGCGTAGGTGCCGCGCAGGTGCTCGGGCACGCCGGGGTGGCGCATGGTGAGGCCGCGCACGTGGGCCTCGTAGATGACCGTCTTGCGCCAGGGCACGTCCGGGCGCCGGTCATTGCCCCAGTCGAAGAAGTCGCTCACCACCACGCACTTGGGCATGCCGGCCGCGCTGTCCCGCTCGTCGCGCGCCAGGTCTTGCTGCGGGTTGCCCAGCGGGTAGCCGAAGACGGGCTGGCGCCAGTCCACGTCGCCGTAGAGCGCCTTGGCGTACGGGTCCACCAGCAGCTTGTGGGGGTTGCAGCGGTGGCCCTGTGTGGGCTCGTAGGGGCCGTGTACGCGCAGGCCGTAGAGGGTTCCCGGCTCCAGGCCCGGCACGTAGCCGTGGCGGACCAGGTCCGTCGACTCCGGCAGGTCGAACCGTTCGATTTCCTTCGTTGGATTGGCGGGGTCGAAGATGCAGACCTCGATGCGCGTGGCCACCGAGGAGTAGACGGCGAAGTTCACTCCCGTGCCATCGAACGTGGCGCCACGCGGCCAGGGCTTGCCCGGCCAGACCTCCCTGCTCATACAGGCTCTCGATTCCTCTAAGGGAAAATGCCCGCTGAATGTGGGAGTGCCCTCACGGGCCGGCAAGCGTCATGCGGCGGCAGCGTGGTCCAGTGAGCGCCAGGTCCCCAGCGCCCAGTCCTGCTCGTCCGGGTCGTCGAAGCTCACCACGCAGAGGGCCCGCCGCCTGCCGGAGCTGCACAGGGCCGTCAGCCGGCACTCGCCCGGCTCCACATGGAGTGAAGCCCGGCCGGTGACGCGCTCGCCCCGGTGCTCCAGCTCCATGGCGCGGCGCTCGGCGGTGGTGGGGGCCAGGCTCTCCTCCGCGCCGTCCTCCAGGGGGACGAAGCGCACGCTGCGGCGGTGGTCTCTGGCCACCCAGGTGCCGTCCTGCAGGTGCGCCTCCGCGAGCGAGCCGGGGATGCGAATCTCCCAGCCCTCCGGCAGCGCCACCTGCACCGCGCCGCGCCGGTAGCCGATGGACGGCCCTCGCGAGGCCCCGGCCGCGTGGCGGTGGACCTCCTCCGCCAGCGTGCCGCCGATGCCCAGGTAGCCGAGCACCTCCTGCCACTCGCGCCAGGGGTAGGGCAGCGTGGGGTCCTCGCGCCAGGCCAGCTCCAGCAGGCGGGCCACGTCGCGGAACAGGCGCCGCTCCTCCTCCAGCAGGGGCGGGCGCCACACCACGTCCGTCCACATGCGGCACAGCGCGCGGCTCAGCCGCGTGCGCGCCTGCAGGCCCGGCTTCCACCAGGGGAACACGTCCATGCCCCGGCGCGGGTCCTCGTACGCGTCGCGCAGCCACCGCTCGTCGCGAGGCCCCAGCGGCGTCAGCAGCGCGCCCGGGTGCTCGAAGGTGTGGCCGAAGCGCATGGACAGGCCGAAGCCGGACTCGCCCAGCCGGCGCATGCGCAGCACCTGCGCCACGGACTCCTGGAGCGAGGCCAGCATGTAGACCTCCACCGGCCCCGCGTCACCCGTGTGGAAGTAGCCCGTCGGGTCGCCGACGCCGGCGGCCTCGTCCTCGGGCGCCCAGGTGATGCCGAGTGTGTCACCCAGGGCCTTCAGCATGTCGCAGAGGAAGACGTGGTAGCCGGGGCCCACCGCGGACGTCTCGGCGGAGATGACCAGGCGCGAGCCCGTGGCGGCCAGGATGGAGACCTCTCCGGCGGCGGGGTGCAGGCGCAGCCGGAGCAGGGGCGCACCTTGAGGTCCGATGCCGGGGCGGGCGCTCTCCAGCAGCTCGCCGGCGTGCTCCTGGACCCAGGCCTCGACCTGCTCCAGCCAGTCCTGGGACTCCTCGAAGGGAGAGAAGAGGTGTCCGCCCACTCCACGCCGGCCGGCCAGCAGTAGCTTCACACTCATTCCGCCCCACCCGTGTTCACGCTGCGGTTCCCCTCTCTCGATAGCGTGTCTCACCTGCAAGGTGCCACCCACGCACAGTGGCGGCGATGTCGCCGGGCGATGCGGGCGAGGTGGCGTGCGCCTGCCCGCCCGGGTGCTCACAGGCACGCGCGGAGGCTGGGGCTCACGGCCTGGGGGTGCGCTGGAAGGCCCTGGCGGCCGTCTTGAAGTGCCCCAGGTACGTGGCGCGGTCAGCGCCTCCCACGCGGCCCTGGAGCAGGTAGTAGCCCTGCGCGTCCACCAGCATCACCTGGTAGAGGGTGAAGTCCCGGCCGGTGGCGGGGTCCTTCGCGGAGGCCACCAGCTCGTGCCCCGTCAGGCCGTCCACCGTGAGCGGCGCGCCGGACTCGACGGTGAGGGCCTCCGCGGCCGCGGTCTGCTTCAGCCTCGCGAGGGAGAAGGCCTCCACGTCCTCGCTCGCGGCCGTGGCGCCCAGGGACGGGGCGACGATGAGGAACGGCTCGTCGCCCGGCTTCCCCGGCAGGGTGCCATCGCGGGTGTAGATGATGGCGCCCTGCAGGCGCTGGGCTTCCTTCAGCCCGGGGGTCTCCTTCAGCGTGAAGAGGGCGGGCGCGGCGGTGGGGGCGGCGTCGCGGTCCCAGCGCGTGGAGAGCACGGCGGCCTGCATGGGCCGGCCCAGCGCCTTCGTGTCCTCCTCGCGGTACGTGGCGGTGACCACCAGCGTGGCGGACGCGTCACCGAGCACCACCAGCCACTTGAGGAAGTCGACGCCGGAGGCGGACTGCGCCACGTGGAGCAGCAGCCCCTTGTGGCCGTTCACCTTCACCTGCTTCTTCGAGAGCAGCTTCATGCCACGCGAGGTGAGGCCCTCGGCGGTGAAGCCGGTGGTGACCTCCGTGTACGGGCCGGGCAGCTCCGTCACCATGAGGGAGGCGCCCGTCTCCTCCTGCTGGAAGCCGCTGAAGCGCGTGGCCTCCGTGAAGCCCTCGGGCGGGGTGAGCGAGACGCGGGTGCCCTTCACCTGCGTGGGCGAGGCCTTCCGCTGCGAGGGCTGCCGTGCGAGCGCGGGCGGGATGTGGAGCAAGCCGCAGGCCAGCAGGAACTTCAGCGCGAGGAGGAGTCGGGAGGGGAGCTTCATCCCGCGGACCCTGCCAAGCCCCGAGCGGCCGTTCAAGCAGGCGTTGGCGCGGCGGGTGCCCGGGGACTGGAGGGCACCCAGCTTTGAGGGAAGGAGGTAGCCATGAGCAAGAAGGACGTGCTGCACATTCCACCGGAGGCCTTCCCCACCGCGCCCGACCGGAGCGCGGACACCGAAGAGCACCCGCACCACCACGGCCCTCCGCCACTGCAACCGGATGGCGGGCCTGGCAACAACCCGGGTTCTGGCGGTGACTCGCACATCATCGAGCCCGTGGGGACGCCGCGTTCCTACCCGGGCGTCAGCGTGAGCTGAGCGAAGCCTCGTCCCGCCCGCGCGATGCGTGTCCTCGTGGGCGGGAACGGGGGTATAAGCAGCCGCGCAGGCGCCGATGGTGATTCCACGGGGCCTGGAGGGCTGAATGCTCGAGCGAATCTTTGTCGACAATTTCCGATGCTTCGTCAACTTCGAGTGGAGGCCTGGCCGGCTCGCGCTGCTGCTCGGCGAGAATGGCTCGGGGAAGTCGACACTCGGCCGACTGCTATGGTTCGTACGGTCGCTCGTGGTCAATGAGGTCGAAGTGCGCCAGTGGTTTTCCGGTGGCTCGCTGACCCGATGGGACCAACGCCTGGAGCAGCGGATCGAGCTGGATGTCCGCCTTCCGGAGGGCATCTACCAGTACGAGCTCGTCGTGGAGCACGATTCCGACGAGCCGCAGCGTGCCCAGGTCAAGCGCGAGGCACTTCGTTGTGCGGGTACGTCGCTGATGACCTTCGATGAGGGGGTGCTGCAACTCCACGACGATGATGGACGCGCGGGGCCGGCCTTCCCGGCTCATAGGAGTCGTTCCGGGCTCGGTGCCGTCGCGGCGAGCAGGAGCAACAAGAAGCTGATGGCCTTCAAGCGCTGGTTGGATGAAGACGTCTGGTTCTTCAAGCCAGACCCACGGGCCATGAAGGAAAGAACCGATGAGGGCGCTGATGTGCTGGTGCCCGACCTCGGGAACTTCTCGTCGTGGTACCCGCGGAGCATCGCTCAGGACCTTGAGGTCGCGTTCCGGGTCAGGGATTCGCTCGCCCATGTCTTTCCCGGCTTTGAAACCCTGGGAGTCGACAAGGTCCGCCCGAAGCTGCAAGCCCGGTTCAAGACGGGAAAGGGTGCGTCCTACGCCGTCGACTTCAGAGAGCTCTCAGACGGTCAGCGTGCGTTGATTGCGCTCTACGTCCTCCGCCATGCGATTCTCAAGCCAGGGCGTCTGGTCATCTTCGATGAGCCGGACAACTATGTCGCGCTGAGGGAAATCCAGCCGTGGCTGATGGAAGTCATCGACGTCACGCTGTCGTCCGACGGTCCTCAGGTCTGGTTCGTCAGCCACCATCCCGAGTTGCTGAACCGCCTGGCGCCGTCGTACGGCATGCGGCTCTTCCGGCATGAGGACGGCCCCGTTCGCCTCGAGCCATTCAAGGGGGTTCCTGGATTGACTCCCGCGGAAACCATCGAGCGCGAGTGGGCTGATGGGTAACGGCGTCCAGTACGTCGTCCTTTGCGAGGATTTGCAGTCCCAGGTCTTCATCCGAAGGGCGCTCATCCGGCATGGAGTTGATTCCCGGCGCATCCAGCTCGTTGCCTTGCCTTCGTTGGAAGGGGGCGCGGGGGATGCATATGTTGCCAGACACTACCCGAAGCAGGTGGAGGCGCATCGGAGCCGCGCATCGCGTACGCAGGCCGCACTCATCGTCCACATGGACGCGGACCCAGCGAACACAGTGGCCGCGAGGATGAGCTACCTGGAGCAGGCGCTGCGCGATGAAGGCATGCCCCTCCGCGGCGGCAATGAGCGGATTTCCCACCTCGTGCCGAAGCGGAACATCGAAACGTGGATTCGCTTCTATTTGGAGGGGGGACCTGTCGACGAAGGCACGGAGTACCCCAAATATAGTGGCCGCGAGAGCGACTGCTGGCCTGCCGCCGAGCGCTTCTCGAATGATGCGGCGAGAGGCTCCGTGCCCCCGAATCGGCCTCCGTCCCTCGAAGTGGGTCTTTCGGAGTTCAGTCGCAGCCTGTAATGGCGATGCCCACGCGGCAGGCCGCGCGGGCACCGTCCACTGCTTCATGGGGTCAGGTCAGGGGGACGGCTAGTTCTTCTGGCCGCCGGTCTCCGGGACGGAGGCGCCGCTGCCCGTGTCGGACTTCTCCGGCTCCGTCATGCCCGTGCCGCTGCCGCCCGTGCCCGGGTCCAGCGTGGTGTCGTCGCTGGTGTCCGTGCCCATGTCGCTGCCGGTGCCCGTGCCCGTGCCCGCGCCGCCCGTGCCCGGGTCCATGGTGCCCGTGTCAGGGGCCGGGTCCATGGACGGGTCGTCCTCCATGCCCGTGCCGGTGCCCGTGCCGCCCGTGCCCGGGTCCATGCTGCCGCCCGTCTCGGGGCTCATCGTCGGGTCATCCATGCCCGTGCCGCCCGTGCCCGGGTCCGTGGTGGTGCCGGTGCCCGTGCCCGCCGGGTCGGTTCCCGTTCCCGTGCCGGAGGTGTCACCCCCCATGGTGCCGGTGCCCGTCGTGTCTCCGCCTGTCGTCGTCCCCGTCGTGGGCTCTTCCTTCGTGGCGCCCGAGTCCGACTTACAGGCGGTACCGAAGACGAGGAAGCCGGCGGACAGGGACGCGAGAACGACCTTGGTCTTGAGGAACTTCTTCATGTGGATTCTCCCAGTGAGGGTCTGGCTGCTGCTGGCTGCTGCTGGTCGGGAACCTGAGCAGCCAGATTCCGGCGTGCAGGGGCCGCTCCTCTGGCTGCCTGCTCTTCGGCCGTCACTGGGAACAAGACCTGGGGGCCCACTTGCCAGGTAGTGGGTGTCGCTCAGTCAGCGGAGTTGGGGCCCACGAGCCTGGGGCGGTCATCCCCGCGGGTGCCCTGGGCACGGCGGCGCAGCGAATCGCGCCAGCCCGGCGTCAGCAGGGGGCACTCCGCCAGCGCGGCCGCCGCGTCGGGTGCGTGCCCGTGCATGGCGTGGTTGGCGAAGGCGACGGTGAAGGCGGGGAAGGGGCGCTCGAGCAGCTCCAGGACGTCGCCCTGGCGCACGGGGCCCTCTTCCAGCACGCGGAGGTACCAGCCGGTGCGGCCCGTCTGCTGGAGCAGCAGGGACAGCTCCTTGCGGCCCCAGCGGCGGGCGGGCTTCCAGCACGGCTGGCGCGGCTGCGACACCTGCACGCGCGCGCCGCCCACGCGCAGCACGTCACCGATGCAGGCGCTGTCCTCCGCGCCGCCGGAGAGCACGAAGTTCTCTCCGAAGGCCCCGGGGCCCACGTCGGGGCGCTCCAGCCGCTCGCGCCAGAAGGCGTAGTGCGCCTCCGCGTAGGCGAGCACGGCCTTCTCCGGGCCGCCGTGCACCTTCACGTCGGCCTGGCCGTCTCCGGCCAGCCCCGTGCGCGACAGCCACACCGGGCCGTCCACCGGCTGCTTGAAGATGCCGCTCGTCCAGGGCCGCTCCAGGGGCTCGGTGGCACCGGGCGTGCCGAGCTCACGGGGCAGGCCCACGTGCAGCGAGAGAAGGTGGGGCGTGGTGGCATCCATCGCCCGCCGGACAAAGCAGGCACGGGGCCCGGTGTCCAGCGGCGCACGGAGGGCACAGCTTCACGGGCCCTGCCTGATGGAGACCCGCGCAGACAGACAGGGAGCCACCGGCGAGGCGGCTCCCCATCCCTGTCACGCCATCGGCTAGAAGCCGGTGCCGCCGTCGAGCACGGCGCCGCCGCTGGGCGGCTGGAACGTGCTGGACGAGCCGCTGGGGTTCGGATTCAGGCCCGAGCCGCCCATGCCCACGCCCGCGTCCGCGCCGGACAGCCCCGTGGAGCCGGTGCCCGTGCCGGAGCCGCCCAGGCCCGTCCCCGGCGCCGTGGTGGTGCCCGGCGGCGTGGTGTACCCGGGCGACGTGGTGACCGTACCCGGTGACGCGGTGGTGCCCGTCGAGGTGCCCGGAGCCGTCGTGGTGCCCGGAGCCGTCGTGGTGCCCGGCGCCGTCGTCGTGGTGCCCGGCGCCGTCGTCGTGGTGCCGGGCGCCGTCGTCGTGGTGCCCGTCGAGGTGCCGGCGCCTCCCGTCCCGGGCTGACCCGTGCTGGGAGTCGCCTGTGCCAGCTGCACCGGTGCCTCCGTCGCGCTGCAGGCCGAGCCCAGCGCCAGGGTGCCCACCAGCGCACCCGCCCACAGCCAACCCGCCTTCGTGTGCTTCGCCATCGTTGCCTCCCTTTTGTTGGGTGTTCGTCCTTCAGTCGTTCACTGCTTCAGTGCGTCAGCTCGCATGCGTGGCGTGCTCGGGCCCCTCCGGTGTCGGCCGCCGGGCCAGCCGCGCGCGGTGGCGGCGCAGGCGGCGCTCGGACAGCACGAGCAGCAGGGCGGGGAAGGCCACCAGCATGATGAGCAGGTTGGTGCCGAAGCCCAGGTTGGCCAGCGCGCCAATGGAGTTGAGGCCCGGGTGGTCCGCGAGGAAGAGCGCGCCGAAGCCCACCGCGCTCGTCAGCAGGCCGCCGGTAATCGCCCGGCCCGTCTCCGAGTACACCGCCACGAAGTCACTGCCCGGCGACGCCAGGCGCGTCAGGAGATGGACGCCCGCGTCCACCGTGGTGCCGATGAGCACCGGGATGACGAGGATGTTGAGGTAGTTGAACTCCAGCCCCATCAGCGGCATCAGCCCCAGCAGGGCCAGCAGCGACACCACCGTGGGCGTCAGGCACAGGAGCGCCAGCCGCAGCCCGCCCAGCGTGGCCCACATGGCCAGCAGCACCGCCAGCGTCGCACCGCCCAGGATGAGCGGCGCCTCGTGCGTCACCATCTCCAGGATGTCCGCCAGCACCATGGGCTCGCCCGCTGCGGACAGGCGCTCGCCGCCGGGCAGCTGCACGCCGCGCACCTCGCGCGCCAGCGAGCGGATGGCCGCGCCGTCCGCGAGGCTCACCGCTGGGTACACCAGCACGAAGCCGCTCTGCCCGTTGCCCACGCCCTGGAACTGCTGGCGCACGCTGGGCGGAAGGTCCGTGGCCGCGTAAGGCGCGGCCTCCGCCTGCCGGCGCAGCTCCACCAGGTCCGCGCGCTGCTCGGGTGACAGCCGCTCCTCCGGCACGTCCGCCACCAACCGCGACAGCTCCTGGAGCAGGGCCTGCTTCTCGCGCTGCCGCTCCGGGACGAGCGACGACAGCGAGGCCACGAAGTCGATGGTGGATGCGTCTCCCCGGGCGCGCTGGCGGGCCTGGAGCTCGCGCACCACCGCCTGCTCCTCCTCGGGCGTGTCCGTCAGCATCACCACCGGCGACTGCGAGTAGCCGATGATGCGGTTGACCTCCCGGTCCAGGACGAAGGAGCGCAGGCCCTGGTCCTCGAGCGCGCCGAAGTCGTAGTCGAAGCGCAGCCCGGGCAGCTGCGTCAGCAGCGCGAAGAGCAGGGCCGCCGACGCGGCGGTGAGCACGCCGCGGCGCCGCACCAGCAGGCGGCCCATGGGCGCCTCCGGGGTGACGACGGCCCCGCGTCCCGGCTTCCAGCCCCAGCGCGACGCCAGCCCCAGCAGCGCCGGCAGCACCAGCACGTACGAGACGATGAGCACCAGCATGCCGAGGCCGGCGATGACGCCGAACTCGCGGAACGCCCTGAAGCGCGACGTGCCCAGCACGAAGAACGTCAGCGCCGCCACCAGCGCGGACACCAGCGCCGCGCCGCCCGTGTGTGTGAAGGACTCGCGCGTGGCCGCCTCCGACGACTCACCCTGGCCGCGCAGGTGCAGGTAGCGTCCCAAGAGGTGGATGCCGTGCTCGATGCCGAGGCCGCCGAGGATGGCGCCCAAAAAGCCTGTCAGCAGATTCACCTGCCCGTACAGCACGGCCACCAGCCCGTACGTCCACGCGAGGCCCGCGCCCACCGGCGTCAGCACCAGCCCCACCGCCAGCACGCCGCGGAAGTGCAGCACCAGGTAGAGGAGCATCAGCGCCAGCGCCACCGCCGAGGACACCGCGATGTCGCGCGCAATCTGCCCCTGCTGGTCCAGCTTCTTCTGGAAGGTGCCGGTGATTTCCGTCCGGAAGCCGGGCCCGTACTGCGACAGGTCCTGCGCGGCGAGCAGCCCCTGCACCTCGTCGATGATGCGGCGCGAGAAGGCGAGGTCCGCCGAGGACGTCTCCGGCTTGGCCAGCAGCACCACGCGGCGCGCGGCCGGGTCCAGGTAGTAGTCGCTCTCATTGGAGGACAGCCGCTGCCCCGCGCTGGTGCCGTACTTCGCCTCCAGGTCGGAGAAGTCCAGCGACGGCGGCTCCTCCTCCAGCAGGTCCACGTAGAGCGGGTTGGCCTGCCGCCGCTCCCATGCGAGGCGCGCCTCCAGCCGGCGGTGCACCTCCTTCAGGTCCTCCTCCGACAGGAAGTAGAGCGCCCTGTCGCGGAAGAAGGCGCTGGGCCGCTTCGACTCCACGTAGCGGATGCCGGGCAGCGCCTCCAACCGCGGCGTCAGGTCGTCCGCGAAGCGCTGCAGCGACTCGGCGTCCCCACCCTCGCCCACCACCACCACCCAGCCGAGCGCCCCGAAGCGGCGCTCCATCTCCCGCACGTCCTGGACGCTCTGGAAGGACTCCGGCAGCAGGTCCACCAGGTTGGCGTTGAGCGACAGGCCGCGGGCGAGCAGGCCTCCCACCGCCGCCAGCACCACCGCCAGCAGCAGGGCCCGCGCGGGCCGGCGGTGGTTGTGGGCAGCCACGGCGCCCAGGGTGCGCTCCACACGCACCATCCACTTCCGCTCCGCGTGCGCCGGTGTCTTCGCCGTGGGTTCCATCGCTCGCCGCGCGGACCGCCTTCCGGAGCCACCGGCCCGTCCGGTGGTGCGGAGGGTGGAGCGGCCTGCCCTCCCTCGGGTGCCCGCTGGCGCAGGCTCCTTGTCGCGGGGCAACGTGCCCACTCCAGGGGGGCGTTGCAGTCCGCGCCGCCTGCCCGTCTGCCCACCGGGAGGGCGGTACGGGCCCGGCTGATGGACGCGATACGCGGGTCTCACGGGGGCTCGCTCCGCCCGTGAAGTGGGCCATGCAGACAGGCGGGCAATGGCGTGGCGGCCCCGTTAATCAGGACAGGTCATTCGCAGCCTTACTTTCCGCCTTCCGGCATAAACGCGTTGACTCGACGGTTTGCGCGTGCCCAAGGTGGCGGGCGATTCCGCCAGTCAACACAGCAGGTGTCGCAACATGGGTGAGAAGCGTTGGTCGGAGCGGTTCGAGGGGGCGATGGGGCGCCTGGCCGCGAGGAACCATCGGCGGCCCTTCCAGGCGCTGCTCGTGGCGCTGCTGCTGACCTTGCTGGGCGGCTACTTCGCCAGGACGCTCACGCTGAACGCGGACTTCGTCGGCCTGCTGCCGAAGAACTTCCCGAGCGTCCAGGACATCGACAAGCTGCGAAAGCGCTTCGGTGGCCAGGGCAACGTGGTGGTGGTGGGCATGGGCGCGGAGCCCGAGGCCCTCAAGCGCTTCGCGGATGACCTGGCGCCGAAGCTCGGGACGCTCTCCGAGATTCGCTACGTCTCCCACCAGCGTCCCCGTGCCTTCTTCGAAGAGCACTCGCTGTACTACGTGGACGTGCCGGACCTGAAGCTCATCCAGCAGCGCATCGACGCGCGCATCGCCTGGGAGAAGGAGCAGGCCAACCCGCTCTTCGTCCGCCTGGACGACGCGCCCGCGCCGTCCGTGGACTTCTCCGACATCGAGTCGAAGTACACCGGCGGCGCCAACCAGCGCCTCTCCGGCACGGGAGACCTGTACTACCTGGACCCGACGGAGCGGATGGTGGTGCTGATGGCGAAGCCGCGGGGCAGCGCGGCGGACCTGAACTACTCCAAGAAGGTGGTGGGCCAGGTGGAGGACTTCCTGGCCACGCAGGACCTGTCGAAGTACGGGCCGGGCTTCAAGACGGCGGTGACGGGGACCTTCAAGAAGAAGATAGACCAGCAGCGCGTCATCATCGGGGACCTGGCGAGCGCGTCCACGCTGGCCATGGTGCTGCTGATTGCGTACCTGGCGTTCCACTTCCGCAGCGCGCTGTCGGTGGGCTTCACCATGGTGCCGGTGCTGGCGGGCCTGGGCTGGACGTACGGCTTCGTGGGGCTGGCCTACGGGCAGGTGAATCTGCTGACGGGCTTCCTGGCGGCGGTGCTGGGCGGCCTGGGCGTGGAGCACGGCATCCACCTCTTGGGGCGCTACGGCACGCTGCGCTCGGAGGGGATGAAGAGCGAGGACGCGGTGGCGGAGTCCTTCCGTCACACGGGCTTCTCCGCGCTCATCGCGGCCATGGTGGCGGCGCTCACCTTCCTCAGCCTGGCCATGTCGGAGTTCAGGGCGTTCCGAGAGTTCGGCATCATCGCGGCGGTGGGCATGCTGGTGAGCATCGGCGCGTACCTGCTGCTGCTGCCGGCGATGCTGGGGCTGGCGTCGCGCTTCAACTGGACGCCGCGGGTGCACCAGGGCTCGTCCGGGCCGCTGGGCCTGCTGGCGCGGTGGCTGCCGCGCTCGTACCGGGGCGTGGGGCTGGTGGTGGGCGTGGGCGTGCTGGCGCTGGTGTCCCAGGCGTATCGCGTGTCCTTCAACTACGACTCGCGCACGCTGGAGGACTACAAGCAGGCGTCGGCGGTGCTGGACCAGAAGGTGAACAACATCCTGGGCTACTCGCAGACGCCGGTGGTGGTGCTGACGGACTCGCAGGAGGCGGAGCGCGAGGTGGTGCGCCAGCTGGAGGCGCGCAAGGCGGCGCGTGGCAAGGAGTCCACCATCGACTTCGTGAGCGCGCTGGAGGACCTGGTGCCCCGGCAGCAGGAGGAGAAGCAGGCCATCCTCCAGGCGATTGGGACGAAGCTCTCGAAGCTGGACCCGGAGCGGCTGCCGGAGGACACGCGCGCCTCGCTGACGCGCGCGCTGAGCCTGACGAAGGCGAAGCCCTTCACGCAGGAGGACCTGCCCACCAACGTGCGGCACCAGTTCGAGAGCCTGGATGGGAGCACGGGCGGCGTGGTGCTGGTGTACGCGGGCGGCGGGGTGAGCCTGTCGGACGGCGAGGGCACGCGGCGCTTCGCGAAGGAGGTGCGCGGCCTGCAGATGTCGGACGGCAGTCAGGTGTCCGCGGCGGGTGAGGCGCTCATCCTGGCGGACATCCTGGACATGGTGTCCCGCGAGGGCCCGCGCATCCTCGTGGCGGCGGTGCTCAGCGTGCTGGCGGCGATGTGGCTGACGCTGGGCAGGCTGCGCACGGCGCTCATCTGCATGGTGCCCACGCTGCTGTCCGTCGTCGGCCTGGTGGGCCTGATGTCGATTCTGGGCCTGCAGTTCAACTACCTGAACATCATGGTGCTGCCGGTGCTCATCGGCACCACGGTGGACGCGGGCGTGCACCTGGTGCAGCGGCTGGGCGAGCCGGGCGCGGACTTCATCTCCGTGTATGGGGAGACGGGCCGGGCGATTACGGGCGGCCTGCTGACGAGCGCCATCGGCTTCGTGGCGCTCATCCTGGCGAAGCACCCCGGCCTCAACTCGATTGGCGACCTGGCCAACCTGGGCTTCGGCATCAACCTGGTCATCGTGCTGCTGGGCTTCCCGGCGCTGCTGCTGATGGTGGAGCGCTGGCGGCGCCGGCACGGCGTGGAGCCGGAGCAGGCCGAGGAGCCCGCGCCGGAGGCGTAGAGGCTCCGGGCCCTGGAGACGCCGGCGCCGGAGGCGTAGAGGCTCCGGGCCCTGGCCCGCTCGCGTGTCCCTGGGTATGAAGTGCCTGGGAGGTCACCGCGGCCGTGGCGGTGACCCTGACGATTGGCGAGGTAGGGCCATGATGCGCGAGACGATGCGGAGCGGTGGGCGGCGGTGGCTGGTGGCGGCGGTGCTGATGACCGTGGCGGGCTGTAGCCACGGCAGCAAGAAGGACGAGGAGAAGGCGGGCGACACGCGCTGCCCCGAGTCCCGCAACCTCACCTGTGTCGCCGGCACGGACTGCACCGTGGACCGCGAGCGCGGCTGCGAGACGTGCCAGTGCTCCAGAGGGGATGCGCTGTCCCCCACGGACCAGCGCGTGCCCGAGAGCATGCGGCCCCGCTCCTTCTGACGGCTGGTCAGCGCGCCTCTTCGGTGGGCGCGGTGCCACCGAGCGTCGGGTCCGCGGCGAGCGCGTCCCGGACGTGGGCCACGATTTCGAACGAGTGCAGGCGCGCGGTGTGGTCGTAGGCCTGCGCCGTCACCATCAGCTCGTCCACACCGGTCTGCTGGAGGAAGGCCTTCACGCCGTGGCGCACGGTGTCGGGCGTGCCGACGACCGTGTAGGCCAGGGCATGCTCGGTGCCCGCGCGCTCCAGCTCCGACCAGCGCCCCTCCATGCTGTCCACGGGGGGCAGGAGGGGCCCCGGGGTGCCGCGCCGCAGGGCGACGAACTGCTGCTGAATGGAGGTGGCCATGCGGCGGGCCTCCTCCTCCGTGTCCGCCGCGAAGACGTTGAGGCCGGCCATGGCGTAGGGCCGCTCGAGGTAGCGCGACGGCCGGAACTGGCTCCGGTAGACGCGCAGCGCCGTCATCAATTGGTCGGGCGCGAAGTGTGAGGCAAAGGCGAACGGCAGGCCGAGCGCCGCCGCGAGCTGCGCGCTGAAGGTGCTGGAGCCCAGCAGCCAGACGGGCACCTCCAGGCCCGCACCCGGCACCGCGCGGACGGCCTGGCCCGGCGTGACGGGCTCGAAGTAGCCCAGCAGCTCCATGACATCCTGCGGGAAGGAGTCCGAGCTGCCCGCGAGGTCCCGGCGCAGCGCCATGGCGGTGCGCGGGTCCGTGCCCGGCGCGCGCCCCAGGCCCAGGTCGATGCGGCCGGGGAAGAGCGCCTCCAGCGTGCCGAACTGCTCGGCGATGACCAGCGGCGAGTGGTTGGGGAGCATGATGCCGCCGGCGCCCACGCGGATGGTGGAGGTGCCCTCGGCGACGTAGCCGATGACGACCGAGGTCGCCGCGCTGGCGATGCCCGTCATGTTGTGGTGCTCGGCCAGCCAGAAGCGCTGGTAGCCCCACCGCTCCGCGTGCCGCGCGAGGTCCCGGCTGTTGCGCAGGGCCTGGGTGGCCGTGCTGCCCTGGGTAATCGGAGAGAGGTCGAGGATGGAGAAGGGAATCATGGCCACGCCTTTGGGCTGAACCCCTCATGTCTAAGCACCTGGGAGCGGGCGCGCTGTCCGTTCGGCTGGCTGCCCCGCTCCTGGAGGACTCAGCAGAGCACCGCGTAGTCCGCCGGGCGGAGGAGCAGCCGCCACCGGTCGCCGTCGCGGAAGAGCAGCCCGATGAGGGTCTGCGCCTTGATGCCCACGCGGACCAGGTACAGGTCTTCGGTGCCGGAGCGCAGCGTGGCCACCCACTCCGTGGCGGGGCTGGCGTAGTCCTCGAAGCTGGCCACGAGCAGGCGCGTGTCCGCGTACAGCAGCGAGCCCCCGATGGGGCACGTCAGTCGGGTGAAGGGCGGCTGCCGCTCCTGGCTGCACGTGCTCAGCCGGAGGCGGGGCGAGAAGAAGTCCGGGCCCAGGTCGCTGCTCGCGAGCACCGCGTCGCCGTCCCCCGCGGGCGCCCAGCGGTAGCCCCTGGGAGGCACGTCCGCGGGAATGAGGTGGGGCCCGGTCCGCTCCTCCACGGGCACCTCGAAGCTCGCCGAGGACCAGCGCCCGGCCGAGGGCGGCTCCATGGGCACGACGGGGGAGGGGGCGCTCAGCTGGCCCTGGACGCGGCCGGCCAGGGCGGTGAGCCCTTCGCCGATGTCCCCGGTGCCGGGCTCCTGTGTGTACACGCCCACGGTGTGGCAGGTGGGCCTCTCCTCGGTGAGCTGCACGCAGACGGGCTCCGTGCGCTTCAGCAGGGCTGGGGCCAGGCCCTTCTTCCCGAGGACGGTCATCACCGCGAGCCGGGTCTTCACGTCCTTGGGCGCCTTCTCTCCCAGGATGACCCGGAACGTGCGGCCCCGCTGGTCCTCCAGCTGATACGGCGCGGTCCACCGCTCCGCGGCGGAGGCCCCGAGCGAGGCCAGCGTGAGTCCGAGCACCAGGGCGTTGCGCATGACGTCCTCCATATCCCGAACGGACTGCAAGGGATGTTCCTGTCCGGAGGCGGGGAAAGCCGTGGCCGCCGGGCCGCGCTTCCATCGCCCGGCTGCTCCGCGCGTCTCCGGGCTTCCGGGACAGGGGACCCGACGATGCGCCGATTCCGCGTGAAGCCGCGCCTGCTGGCCGAGGCGACCCGAGGATGCGCCGATTCCGCGTGAAGCCGCGCCCTCCCGGCGCGGTGGGCTGGCGAATAGCAATTCCCAATGAAGACGCGGACGGCGGACACCTCGGAGCTTCGGACGCCCGGACCGGAGGGTGGGGAGCGGTGGACGCGGCGCGAGGCATTGGCCCTGGCGGGCCTGGAGGGCTGACGACATGGAACGGATGGCGAAGGTGGACGCGGTGGTGGTGGGTGGTGGCCCGGCGGGAATGAATGCGGCGCTGATGCTGGGACGCGGGCGCAAGAAGGTGCTGCTGTGCGACTCGGGCCCGCCCCGGAACGCGGCGGCGGTGCAGATTCATGGCTTCGTCACCCGCGACGGCACCCCGCCGCAGGAGTTCCGGCGCATCGGCCGCGAGCAGCTCCGGCCGTATGACGTGGAGGTCCGCGAGGTGCGCGTGGAGGGCATCGAGCAGGTGGGCTCGGGCTTCCGCGTGGCGCTGGAGGGCGGCGGCGAGGTGGAGACCCGGCGCGTGCTGCTCGCCACCGGCATGGTGGACGTGCTGCCGGAGGTGCCCGGCTATAGGGACTTGTGGGGCAAGGCCATCTTCCAGTGCCCGTACTGCCACGGCTGGGAAATCCAGGACCGGCAGTGGGGCGTGATTGCGCCCAACGAGCACATGGTCGACTTCGGCCTGTTCCTCACCGGGTGGACCCGCGACGTGGTGGTCTTCACCGAGGGCGCCTTCGCGGTGCCCGCCGACAAGCGCGCACAGCTGGAGCGCGCGGGAGTCCGGCTGGAGGCGCGGCGCATCCGTGCGCTCATTCCCGCGGCGGACGGGGACGTGCTCGCGGCGCTGGAGCTGGAGGACGGGACTCGCGTGCCCCGGGAGTTCCTCTTCGCCCGGCCGCCCCAGCGTCAGGTCGGGCTGGTGCAGTCGCTGGGGCTCGCCCTGGATGAGCAGGGCTACGTCAAGGTGAACGAGCAGAAGGAGACCTCCATCCCCGGCATCTACGCGGCGGGAGACCTGACCACCTGGCTGCAGGGCGCCATCATGTCCGCGTCGGCCGGCGCCATCGTTGGGGCCATGCTGAACCACGGGCTGAACCTGGAGAACGCGGGCGCCGCGCACGCGGGCTGAGTGGGCGTCATGGCCCTGGGGTTGTCGAGTGCCATCCCACTGCTGTTCTGGCTGCGGCGGCGCCTGTTCGCGGCATGAATAGGATGCCGTCATGTCCAACAGAGACGTGTTCCCCATCATCAACTGCCGGGACATCCTCGCCGCCCGGGAGTTCTACCGGGCCGTCTTCGGCGGCACGCAGAACTACCAGTTCCCCGAGGAGGGCACGCCCGCGTTCCTCACGCTCAAAGTGGGCACCGGGACGATTGGCCTCGGCGTCGGCACCGAGCCCGCCATGTACGGCGAGACACCGCTGCCGGCGACGGGGCATGCCATCGACCTGTGCCTGTATGTCGACGACCTCGACGCGGTCGTGGCGGCCGCCGGGCAGCATGGCGGCGCGGTCCCCGTCCCCCCACGGGACATGCCGTGGGGCGAGCGCGTGGCCTACGTGCGGGACCCCGAGGGCACCCTGCTGCTCGTCATCCAGGGCAGTTGAGCTGCCAGGCCGGCGGCGCATGTCATGGCGCGGTGGCACGGCCCTACGGCAGCACGGTCACCGTGTCACCGCTCAGGCGGAACCGGACAGACACCTGGTTGGGCAGGTCTCCTTCCTCCTCGATGACGTCCTTCTCGTCCACGCCCACGTCGATGGCGTACTCGCCATCCGCCACGTCGGTGATGTCCAGCCACTGGCACGGCGTCTCGGAGCTGTAGACGTCCGACCAGCCCGGGGAGATGCCCGTCCGGGGGAAGTAGTCGGTGAACGACGGCGCGTCCGTGCAGTAGCGCGTGAAGTCCACCATGTAGAAGCCCTGCTTGCGGCCCACCGAGGTGAGCGTTCCGCCCGCGTCGCGCAGCGCGTAGCTGGCGAAGTCGATGAGGTGGTCATGCCCGTGGCACTCGTCGAAGACGAACAGGTCCGGGCGCTCGGTGGGGGAGGGGACGATGGCCGAGCCCCGGCCCATGTTGACGATGGACGAGGTGAAGCGCAGCAGGCGCCGGTTGCCCGCGGCGACGCACCCCTCCAGCACCTCGCAGGCCTCCGCCGCGAAGGTGCGCCGCTCCACGTAGAGCGTCCGCGCGAGCACGTCCGCGTCCACCGTGAGGTCCGCCTTCCCATTCTCCAGGTCCACCTCCAGGTCGCAGGACTTCGCCTCGGGCAGATGGGGCGGTGACTCCGGCGTGGCCGGCACCTCGCCGCCGCCGAGAATCCACACCCGGCCCGTGCCCTTGCCGTACTCCCTGGGCGTGAGCCCCACCACCAGGTCGTCGTGGCCATCTCCGTTCATGTCCCCGGGGGCCGCTACCGCCATGGCGGTGAAGATTTCGAGGCTGGCCGGCAGGTAGCGGTCTGCCCGAGGCCAGGCCCACACCGGCCGCAGCGGGCCGGAGACGTGCTCGGTGGGAGCGAAGAGGTACAGCCGCGAGGTGGCCCCCATCACGAAGTCGTGGGCCTGGCCGTCGCCTGTCACGTCTCCCACCGTGACGATGGGGGCGCCGAGGCCGAAGAAGGCGGCGTCGTCCAGCAGCCGCCACGCTGGCGTGGAGGAGAAGCCACCTTCCGCCTGGGACAGGTGCAGCCGGGTCTCGCCCAGGCCGGTCAGGAAGAGGTCCGGCCGCCCATCTCCGCTCACGTCCGGGAGCGCCGCCGAGCCCTCGGCGGGGATGGACCAGGTCGGCGCCACGGTGAGCGGGCCCTCACAGGCGAGCGCGCTGCCCGGCTTGCAGCCGAGGTAGAGCTGGAGGTTGCCCTCCCCGTCCGGCACCAGCAGGTCCTGGGCGCCATCCAGGTTGGTGTCGCCCACGATGCGCCCCGAGGTGCCCGGGAGCGTCCTCACGATGGAGAACGTCCCTTCCGGGCCGCGCTGGTAGACGCGCACGAGCCCGGTCGCGAGGTCCGGATTCACCAGCTCATGCAGCCCGTCCCCATCCAGGTCCACGAGCCGCGAGGGCTGGAAGAAGCCATCGCCCGGGACCCGGAACAGCGGCTCGGAGAAGACCCGCGTCAGGTCCGCCTGGCCGGCGTAGAGCTGGATTCCGTACCTGCCGCTGACGAGCACGTCCGCGTAGGCGTCTCCATTGAGGTTGCCCACGCTCACGGTGAGGTTGGAGCCGTTGGTGCGCGGGTGGGAGTTCCGCCACGACAGCTCCGCGGTGACGGGCTGCTTGGAGTAGTAGGTATCCGCTCCCTCGAATATCGAGATGCGCCCCGGGTCCCGGCTGATGAGCAGGCAGGGAGGGGAGGCGACGAGGAGGTCCTTGCGGCCGTCTCCGTCCACGTCCCCCAGCGCCACGGACCTGCCGAAGCAGGCCCCTTCGTGCGCGGGGTCTCCGTTCACCGCCCACAGTGGCGTCTCGGAGAGCAGGGGCCTGGGAGGCTCCTCCACCGGAGGAGGGGGTGGCTCCTCGTCGCTCGAGCAGGCTCCCAGCGCCGCCACTGCGAGGACTGCTGCCGTCAACACTCGTGCGACCTTCATGCCCACCTCTCCCGGAGTCCTTGGAAGAGATGACGGTATTCCCCGCCTGTTTTCCTCACGGAGAATGGTTGTCACCGGGAAGCATCTGTCCCAGGAGGCATGGCGCGCTTGACCTGTGTCCGCTAGGACAGGGTCATGTCGCACGCGCCGCATCCACACGTCTTCCCACCCCTGCATGACTTCGAGCGCGAGGGGCTGCCCATCTGGGTGGAGCGGCTGCGCGGGAAGCCCCAGGGGCATGAGCGGGGCCCCTCGGCCGTCCACACCTACGCCGTCGTGATTCTGGTGACGCGGGGTGAGTCCAAGATGCGGCACGCGGGCGAGCTGGTGCTGCGCGCCGGAGACGTCCACCTCATCCCTCCGGGGGACGCGCATCGCGGCGGGGCCTCGGACGCGGAGGGCTGGGGCGTCGCCTTCCGGCCCGAGGTGCTGGCCGGAGGCGTGCCGGGAGAGGAGCGCGAGGGCGCCTCCCGGCTCGGGCCGCTGCTGCGGGTGCGCGAGGGGTGTCACCCCGTGCTGCGCCCCACGCTGACACAGCGCCGGCGGCTCGCGCGGTGGATACGGCTGCTGGCGGACGAGGTGGGCCGCAAGGAGCGCGGCAGCCACGAGGCCTCCATCTCCCTGCTGCGGCTGGTGCTCATCGAGCTGGAGCGCATCTCGGCGCCCACCGCCACGAATGAGTCTCCGTCGGTGGGGCTGAGCCGCAAGGCGCTCACCTTCATCGAGACGCACTGCCTGGAGCCGCTGTCGCTGGCGAAGGTGGCGCGCGCGGTGGAGCGCTCGTCCGCGCACGTGGCGGGCGTGGTGCGGCAGGAGACGGGCCGCACCGTGGGCGAGTGGATTCTGGAGTGCCGGATGGCCGAGGCCCGGCGCCGGCTGCGCGGCACCGACGAGCGCGTGGACATCATCGCCGAGCGGGTGGGGTACGCGGACGTGACGCACTTCATCCGCCTCTTCCGGCGCGTCCACGGCGTCACCCCGGCCGCGTGGCGGCGCCGGATGCAGGCTCCGGGGGCCTGAGGGGCCCGGCGGGCCAACTGTGTGGCTGCGGGCCTTCGCCGAGAAGGCCCGCGTGCGCAGTGCTGTTGCTCGACTTCGTCGGCTCAGGGGCGCTCTATCACGTCGCCGCCCGGCACCGCTCCCGAGGTCCTGGCGAGGTGGCGTTGCTCCCGTCATCCTGTTGCGCCCCAGGCGTTCCTGGACGGCCTGGCCCGTTCCTTCCTCCCCTGGGACATGGGCATGGGGTGGTGAATGGCCGTGAGTCGAGGCTGGGTCGTTGTCTCGCTGTTGCTGCTGCCGGGGGCTGGCCAGGCGGCGGAGTCCGAGGAGCCGCGAGCGGCGGGCGAGGAGGAGACCCTCGTGCTCGAACCCACGTTGGAGGAGTTGCCCCAGCCGCTGCCCGAGGCGGCGGTGCTCGGGGGCGAGCCAGGAGCTCCACAGCCCTTCGTCCCCTCGGGGACGCGATGGCTCTACCTGACGCGCCTGGAGGCCACGGCGCTGACGCTGCTGCCACGGCAGGGCCAGGGGAGCGGCGAAGGCTTTGCTCAACTCGAGCCCACGCTCGTGGTGGATGGCGGAGAGACGTTCGGCCTCAACCTGGGCGCCCCCGTGCGGATGCGCGTCTGGGGTGGTGCGGAGGGAGCGGGCCTCGTGCGGAAGGAGGACTGGGACACGCTGTCCGACTGGGGACAGTGGGTGCGCCTCATCTCGCTGGGAAGCGACATGACTCCGGTGGCGTTCTGGGCGGGCTCGCTGGACTGCTACACCCTGCTGTCCGGACACCTGGTGCGGCGCTACTCCAACCGGAGCAATCCCGACTACCACCCGGCGGGAGCCGTGCTCACCGGCACCGTGGGGCCGCTCTACGCGGAGGCCTTCGTCTCGGATGTGCTGGGCGCGCGGCTGATGGGGGCGGAAGTCGAGCTGGACGTCCAGCATGTCTTCGCCGGACGGCCGAAGCAGCCAGGACGCTACACGTTGGCGCTGTCCGCGGTGCATGACTGGGGCAAGGCGGGCGGCACCGCGCGGCCGGTGACGCTGGCACACGTGAATGGCACGGCGGTGGTGCTGGTGCGCCGGGGCTTCGAGCTGCACCTGCTGGCCGGCGGTGGCGGGCGCATGGAGCAGGGCGGTGGGTGGGGTGCGGTGGCGGGTGTGGGGGCGGACGTGGTCTCGCCGAAGCTCGACCTGCTGGCGAGGCTGGAGGTGCGGCGGCAGGGTGGAGGCTTCCGCCAGGGCTACTTCGGGCCGGACTACGAGCTGGCGCGCTTCCAGGTGGCGGGCACTTCTCGAGCACCGCTGGCCGGAGCGCCCTTTCCAGAGGGGTATTCCGCCTTCGGAGAGGTGGTGATGAGCTGGGACGCCGTGCGCCTGCACGACCTGTCGCAGCGCCACCTGCGCCTCTCGCTGGGAGTGGAAGCTTTCAGCTGGGGCCGCGTGGACCTGGACGGACGCCTGGCGGTGCAGCTCTTCGGCCGCGACGTGGAAGCAGCCGTGCGAGGGTTGGCGGCGGGGTTGGGCCCACCGGGAGCGCGCTACCTGGTCGCTGGGGAGGTGCGCTGGCGCTTCCTCGGGGGATGGCTCTACGCCGTGGGCCAGGGGGGCACGCTGCTGTTCCCCGCGAGGGATGGGGCCCTGCGCCCGGGGGCCTTCGCTTCACTGGGGCTGGGGGCGGACAATGCGCGCTGAGCCGAGGCCGCGATGGTGGGCGGGCCTGGTGCTGGCCGTCGCGCTGCTCACTTCGGGTTGCTCCTCGGTGAAGTCAGGGGCCGGGCGTGAGGGGGGCATGGCGTATCCGCTGCGCCCGGCCGCCGCGCCTGCCTTGATGCGCTCCGCGAGCGGCCTGCCTGACGAGGGTGGGCTCGGAGCGGCTTCCATGGAGGCGGAGGAAGCTGCGCGGCTGCGCCGCCGTCGTGTGGCGAAGCGCGAGCAGGCTTCGGACATGGCGGAGGGGCACGTGTCCGAGATGGCGCACTCGGGCATGGACGTGGAAGTTCCTCCCGGGTGGCCTCAGGTGGAGTCCGGCGCGGAGGTCCTGGCGCCGTTCCTGGAGTGCGTCTCGCCGTCCGACTTCGTGGCGTTGCAGCGCACGGTGGACATGCCGCGGTTGGTGGAGTCCCTGGGGGACTGGGAGGCGGTCCGCCTGGGAGCGCTGGGGCCGCTGGGCGCGGACGCCGCCGAGGTCCTCCAGCGCAAGCGCGCTGCCTTCCTCATCGACGTCACGGAGAAGTACGGCGCCGCCCGGGCCGAGGTGTTCGCGCTCTTCGTCCTCCACTCCGCCTTCGATGACGAGCTGCGACGCCTGCTCCAACTGCTGGCTCGCGAAAAGCAGCTGGGCGAGACGCTGGGGCGGATGGACTCCGTCCGTGAGCAGTTGGAGCGGCGGGGACTGAAGCTCTCGGAGTACCCGGACCGGGAAGAGCGAGCCGGTGACGTGCTGCGAGGACTGGGCCGTGTCGGGAGGGACGCGCTCGCCAGCACGCCGGTGAGCGATGGGGCGCGGTACGTGGACTTCACGGCGAAGCGGGAGCGGTTGCCGCCGGCATACCAGGACGCGCTCGACGAGGTGGAGAAGGCGCTGATGGAGCAGCACTTCTCGCCGGGAAGCGTGGCGCTGGGGAGCTTCGACCAGCTGACGTTCGGCGTGCCGCTGGGCTTCTACCACCTGGCGGCGGGGACGGGGCAGGGGGCGTCTTCGCTGGCACGGGGCCGCTACGAGCAGGCCACGCGGGAGCTGACGCCAGCGGCGCTGCTGGTGGCCCTGTATGCCGGTGGCAAGGGCGCGCGTTACCTCACCGAGACGGGAAGTACCGGGGCGGGTGGCGTGCGGAGGCTCCCGGCGCTGTCACTGTCGCTGGAGAGACTGACGTCGGTGGTGGACCGGCTGTCGGAGCGGCTGGGGGGCGGCGCCATTCACGAAGTGGTGCGGTACATCCAGGCGAGCCGGGAGGCCGGCCTGCTCGTTGCGGAGTGGGGAGAGGCGGGTGCTGCGGCCCTGCACGAGGCGCGCGGAAACGTGCCGAAGGCGCAGGCGTATCTGGCCGAAGCGAAGTCTCAGCGTCCAGTGGGGCCCACCGCGACAGCGGGTGGGCGGGGTGGGCGCGCCGGGGGCGCAGAGGTCCTGGGGGCAGGCTCAGAAGTCCTGGAGGCGCTGCGCGCGAAGCTGCGACAGGCGGAGCAGGAGGCCACGGGAGCACGGCTGCCGAAGGACGTGGAGCGGTTGAAGCAACTCACTCCCAGGCTGGAGGCGCCTCCGCTTGGAGTGCCCGAGGGTACGGTGCTCTGGCGCGAGTACGTGGCGTACCGCGAGAGACGGCTGGCCGAGCTCATCGAGAACCGGCCCGTGGAAGGCCCGCTCAAGTGGGAGGGCTACCAGGAGATGCGCGGGCTGGTGGCCCGGGGTCTGAAGTTCGAGCGGGACATGGTGTCCCTGTTGGAGGCGGACGCGGCGCTTCCGAGGGCGCAGCGGAGGTGGCTCGGGGATTTCGAGAAGCCACGCATCGAGACGCACGTGGGCGTGTGGAAACCGAAGGCCGGCCTCCGCTACGCGGATGTGCTCGTCATCGAGGAGAGGCCGCCTGCGGGCCAACTGCCGCGCGTGGAGACGTTCAGCCTCAAGAGTCGCAACCTTCGGATGCTGGGGGTAGCCCCCTTGACGACGCAGATGGTCGCGGATGCGAAAGCGGCTCTGGCCTGCTACGGAGAAACACTGGAGATCCGCCGGCCAGAACTCGAACTTCGCGGAACGCCGGTGCAGGTCCAAAGAGTCCGCCTCGTCTATGAAGGTCGCTCGTTCAAGCCCAAGGATCTCGACGGGCTCGAAGGCGCCACGGACGCTGTCAAGAAGGATGCCAAAGGAGTGGAGGTGCTGTTCCAATGAAGCTGCTGACGCTGCAGGACTTGGACGCAGAGGACAGCCTGGTCCTCTTGTTTGATGGCGCCTTCGAGGGGCAGCGCACACTCAGTCAGGCGTTGAGTCCCTTTCTCCATGCACTGGAGGAGTCCGCAGGCGAATGGGTACCGAACGTCGTCAAGGGCACGCGGCGACGCAACTACTCCCGCGATGCAGTCTGGAAGGCGCTGGAGGAGCAACGCAGCGAGGAGAGCACGTCCGCGGGGCTCTATCGGACGACCTCGCCCGCGGTGGAGGTGGCGCTCAGGCTCTGGTTTCCGCCTGTTCCCTCCGAGCTACGCGTGAACCTGCATGTACAGCCCCTCTCCTTCTTCATGGAGGCAGGACGCTGCCGCCAGTTCGTGGACATGGTCCGTGCCTGGGCCGCCTGTTACCCGGTCCGTTACGCCATGGCCCACGGGACGGCGGACAGGCAGTTGTCTGGCGCTCCCTACTTCGGACGCGATGAGGAGACCTCGCGGAGAGACGGCTTCGACAAGGTCTACGAGGTGTTCTGGCTCAACGTCTTCGGTCCGAAGCTGGTGGAGACCGTTGGCCGTGAGCGCATGCTGTCCACGCCGGCCCACCGGGTGGAGGAGCTGCCCAACGGCTCCATCCTCCTGGTGACGTGGCCCACCGCCGCGGACTTCGCCAGCGACGGGGCACGCCAGGCTCAGGCCCGTGCGCTCGTCCACCTGCGGCCGGAGCTCGACTTCGACACCGTGTTGAGCACCCTGCGCGCGCGCAGCGCCACCCTGGCCCCCGTAGCGCCCCGGTACCACCCGGATGTGGCGGCGCTGCTCGCACGCGTGCCGGACGAAGTCGCCATCAGCGAGCGCCAGCGGAAGATTGCCGAGCTGAACGCGTACCGGCCGCCCGAGCCGGAGGAGTGGCTCCCCGCCAATGCCGCGCTGCCCTCGGACGTGGAGCACCCGGACCGTACTCGCGAGCTCTACTCCTATCTCGCCGAGCGCCTCGTGGCGCTCCTGCACACCGACGTCCCCTCGGTCTTCGATACAAGCCCCGAGTCGCTGACCGACGTCGACTTCCACTTCTGGCGTGGTGACTACCCGGGAAGGTACGAGCGGAGCACCCTCGACGAGCACGTGGTTCCAGCGGTGGGAGCCTACCTGGGACAGGTGCTGGTGAAGAACCTGGGCGGGCAGTGGATACCGCGCTTGAGGCAGGAAGAGGCGCAGGTGCGCGTGGGCAAGCGCGTGTGGCTGCCCTTCCTACGGGCCCAGCGCTACCTGCGCTCGCGGCAGGCGCTGCTGGACTCCTCCCTCACCCAGCTCTACCGCGTCGCCGAGCGGCACCGAGACTGACGGAAGCCGCGCGCCCCTACGCCGCGCGCTCGGAGCCCCGGGCCTTCCACGCCTCGACGAAGTCGGCGAGCCCGTTGAGCTGTCTATCATTCAGCGTGGACTGCCACCGCGCATGGCGCAGCTCACGGTACGCGGTGGGCGCGTCCCAGCCACGCGCCACCATCACCGCCAGGCCCACCAGCGGGCCCCGGCCCACGCCGTGCTCGCAGTGGGTGAAGAGCTTCCCGCCCTGCTCCAGCCGGGGCAGCGCCCACTCCACGCCGCGCATCAGCTGCTCCACCGACGGCGGGTAGCGGTCCGTCACCGGCAGGTTCAGCAGCTCGATTCCGAGCGCCGCCAGCGCCGCCGCGTCGTCACAGCGCTCACCGCGCACGTCAATCACCGAGGTGATGCCCAGCGCCTTCAGGTCCGCGTAGCGCGAGCGCGAAATCGCCCCGCCCACGTAGAGCCAGTCATGCACCCGCGACAGGTTGAGCCCCTGGCCCGGCAGCTTCGTGGTCCACTCCACGCAGCGCGCCACCGAGCGCAGCACCTGCTTGCGCACCCAGCCGCGCACCCCCGGCACATGGTGCACGTCCCGCAGCAGCGCGAAGCTCACAGGTCGCCCTCGAGCGTGACCTCCATCAGCCCCGCCACCGGCGCCTTGCCGGTCCGCTCCAGCACCGCGCGGTGCAGGTACGTCACCGGCGAGCCCACCACCGGGCGCACCAGCCCGCCCAGCACGCCCAGGCTCTCCACCGGCGCGCTGCGCTGCAAGAGCGACGTGGAGCGCAGCACCAGGGGCGAGCCGTCGCCGTTGAAGACCTCCACCTTCCAGACGCTGCGCTCCTTCTCGCCCTCGCGCGACAGCGTGAAGTGCTCCAGCGCCTGGGGCGCGGTGCCCTCCTCCCACGCGTAGACGGGGCCGAACTCGCCGTCCTGGCCCTCGCGCGCCAGCAGCACCACCTGCTCGTCGCCGCGCAGCGCCCGGAAGCGCACCCAGCGCTTCGCGAGCTTCGCCGGGGCGATGGTGGAGCGCGAGTGGTCCGCGTAGCCGCCGCCCACGTGCGACTCCTCCGACGTCTTGGGCCGCTGCACCGTCGCGCGCAGCGGGCTGAAGGCCAGCGTCACCTCGTGGCGGTAGCGCGCGCTGCCCAGCTCCACCTCCGAGCCCTCCGGCGAGCGGGGCGCCACGGGCGCGGCGTACTCCAGCACCACGCGCCCGCCGTCCAGCGGCGCCTCCACCCGCGTGGAGCCCCCCACCGAGCGCGCCGAGCACGGGCCCATCCGCAGGGTGCCCGTGGCCGCGTCATAGCCCCAGTCCTTCGAGCCCACCTTGGTCTGCGGCGTCCACGCGCGCTGACCCGGCTTGAGCACCGTGGCCCGGCAGATGCCGTTGCGCGAGCCCGGGCCGATGTTCGTCACCGACAGCTGCACCAGCACGAACGTGCCGTCGTCCAGGTCCCCGATGAAGGTGAAGCTCTCCCCGTAGTTGTCACTCTGGGACAGCGTGGGCTCCAGCGCCGCGCCGGCCACCGCCACCGAGGGCAGCGCCACGAGCGCGAGGAGCCCCAGCACCTTCAGGACCTGGAAACGGAGTTCACGCAGCATGTGGGCGCTGCTCCATGAGCGCATCCGGCGAGGCGTTGTTGTCGTTGAAGACGTAATCGCGCTGCAGGGGCAGATTCCACGCGAAATACACGACGCCGCGCACCAGCCACCAACCCAGCGCATAGGCCAGCTGCGGGTGCAGCGTGAGCAGCGCCACGCCGCCCGCGTTGAGCAGGGCGCTCGTCCCGCTCACCACCGCGTAGCGCGCGAACTGCCGTCCCACCGCGCCCGTGCTCTTGAAGGTGATGACCCGGTTGATGGAGTAGTTCACCACCGCGCCCAGCATGGAGCCCACCACCGTGGCCCAGGCGGGCAGCAGGCCCGCCCACTCCACCAGCACCAGCACCAGCGCGAAGTCCACCGCTGTGGCCACCGCGCCCGCCACCGCGTTGAAGGACAGAATCGCCTTGCCCGAGCGCGCCTCCTGCCGCTTGGGGGCCAGCGCCTTCACCAGGTTCCGGAAGCGGGAGATGGCCGTGAAGTTGCTCATGATGGCCACGAAGACGAGGCCCACCACCGCCAGCCAGTGCATGGGGTGCTTCTCCTCCGGCCAGAAGACGGCCTCGAGGATGGGCGACAGCGCCGTGCCCACGCCCAGGAAGAGCACCCGCTCCAGCCGCTGCATGGCGCCGTCGCGGACGCTGACGCCCAGGCCCTCGCCCTTGGCGCGCACGTACGGCACCAGCGACGAGCCCAGCAGGGCCATCAGCGCCGGCAGCAGCACCCAGGTGTCCCGGTAGTACCAGGCCAGGCCCATCAGCATCGCCGAGTCGACGTAGCGGTCCAGCACCGAGTCCAGCGCCGCGCCGGCCGGGTTGGCCTCCTTGCGCGTGCGGGCGATGCGCCCGTCCATGACGTCCAGGATTCCCGCGGCCAGGAAGAGCCAGCCGCCCAGCGCGAAGCGGCCCGCGGCCAGCGCCACACCGGCGGAGATGCCCAGCAGGCCCGACAGCATGGACAGCGCGTTGGCCGGCAGCCCCGAGCGCAGAATCACCGCCCACAGCGGCTGGATGACCCAGAAGAAGTAGTGGCGCAGGAAGTAGCCCACCAGCCCGTTGTTGCCGCGCTTGAGCGTCTCCTCGTCCCGGGGAATGCCCTTGAAGGCACACCGGATGCAGAAGAGCAGCAGCCCTCCCAGGAAGTAGACACACGCGAGGATGGCCGGCGCCAGCGCCGTCCAGATGCGGGCGGACGGAGACAGGTTTCCGGTCAGCCAGGCCATCAGGTTCTCAAGCACGGGTGTCTCCTCTGGAATGCACGGGCATTGGGACGGCCGCCGCCGCCGTGCGACGCGCGAACAGGGTCTCGACCACCAGCACGGCCGCCAGGGTGGCGAACATGCCGGCGAGCACGTCCAGGATGTAGTGGTGCGTCAGGTAGACGGCGGAGAAGGCGACGAGCAGGGCGAACAGCCCCGTGGACACGCGCCAGGCCCAGCCGCGATTCCAGACGTAGAACGCCACCATGAACGGGTAGGCGGCGTGCAGCGACGGCATGGCGCCGAACACGTTGGTGTTGCGCGAGTAGAAGCCGGCGAAGTAGCTGATTCCCAACAGGGCGTCGAAGCGCGCGGTGCCCGCCGGGCTGGGGGGCGCGGTGAGGTCCGCCGGGCCGTGGCCGTACTGGAGGATGTACCAGGGGGGCGCGGCCGGATAGAGCACGTAGACGACGACGCCAATGGCGTTCACCGCCAGGAAGGCCCAGCACAGCCGCTGGAAGCGCGAGTCCTTCTCCACGAAGAAGAAGATGGCCACGGCGAAGACCTCGTACAGGTACGCCGCGTACGAGAAGCCCGTCACCAGGTCCAGGGCCGGGTGGAAGCGCGTGGCCCACCACTCGGGCCAGTGGGTGCCGCCGGGCGCAGGGAACCACTGGCGCTCCAGCTCCCACAAGTCCCCCGTGTGGATGGGCCCGCGCAGGAACAGCCAGAGTCCCTGGCTGTCCAGCAGCATGCCAGTCAGCCACAGCGGGAAGCCGCCGAGCAGGAAGCGCCGCGTGCGGGGGCCCGCCCAGGCCACCCCCAGCAGCAGCGCATCCGCCGCGACATGGTCCCACCGGAGCCTTCCGGTGTACGCCACCAGCGCCACGTGGCCCAACCCCAGCAGGGTGACGAGCCACGTGAACGGCGTGGCTCTACTTGGCGATTGGGAGGTCATCCCCGTAGTAGTCGAGTCCGAGGTGGGTGATGGGCTCTTCACCAGCGACGACGCGCAGGGTGTTCTTCAGCTTGGTGAGCTGGATGAACAGGTCGTGCTCCACCGGCAGGCCGGGCATGGCCATGGGGCTCTTGAAGTAGAAGGACATCCACTCCTGGATGCCCCGCCACTCCAGCCGCTTCGCCAGGTCCAGGAACAGGGCGATGTCCAGCACGAGCGGCGCGGCGAGGATGGAGTCGCGGCAGAGGAAGTTGATCTTGATCTGCATCGGGTAGCCGAGCCACCCGGTGATGTCGATGTTGTCCCAACCCTCCTTCGCGTCGCCGCGGGGCGGGTAGTAGTGGATGGACACCTTGTGCGCGTACTTGCTGTACAGCTCCGGGTACATCTCCGGCTGCAGGATGGTGTCCAGCACGCTCGACTTGGTGACCTCCTTCGCCTTGAAGGCCGCGGGGTCGTCCAGCACCTCGCCGTCGCGGTTGCCGAGGATGTTGGTGGAGAACCAGCCCTCGAGGCCCAGCATGCGCGCCTTGAGCGCGGGGGCGATGACCGTCTTCATCATCGTCTGGCCGCTCTTGAGGTCTCGGCCGGCGACGGGGATGCCCTCCAGCTTCGCCAGCTCCTGCAGCGCGGGCGTGTCCACGCTGGCGTTGGGCGTGGCGTTGGCGAAGGGCACGCCCTCCTTCAGGGCCGCGTAGGTGTAGAGCGCGGTGGGGTTGATGTCCGGGCTGTTCTCGTCGAGCGCCTTCTCGAAGGCGGCCAGCGTCTTGAAGGACTCGGGCAGCGGGCGGAAGGTCTCCACGCTGCTGCACACCACCATGACGGCGCGCTTCGCGTTGAGCTCCTTCTTGAAGTCGCGGATGTCCTGGCGCAGCGCCTCGATGCTCTCGCGGTGCGTCTTGGTGGTCTTGGTGTGGTTGGCCTCGATGCGGCGGACGAACTCCGCGTCGTGCACGCCCTTCTTCGGCTTGATGCCCTGGAGGAAGGGCTTCACCTGCTCCAGGTGCTTGTCGTTGAGCACGCCGGAGCGCACCGCCACCTGGTACGCGTCCTCGCTGATGATGTCCCACGCGCCGAAGACGACGTCCTTCAGCTCCGCCAGCGGCACCAGCTCGTTCAGCTTCACGGTCCGGCCGTCGGTGCGCTTGCCCAGGCGCGCCGTGCCCATCTGCGTCAGGGAGCCGATGGGCTGACCCTTGCCCTGGCGCGCCAGCTCCACGCCCGCCATCAGCGTCGTGGACACCGCGCCGAGCCCAGGTACCAGCACCGCCAGCTTCCCCTCAGGCTTCGAGACCGACCTCTTGTTTTCCATCGTGGGGTTCCTTCGGAGAGGCGGAAACCAGGCCGCCTCGTGAGACGTAATCGAGTCCGCCGTATGCATTGCCACCGGCCCGATACCAATGGGGCATGCGGAAAATCTCGAAAGCGGATGATTGATACTCTAAAGCGTTCGTCACTTCAACGTCATGTGGATCGGCGCTCGTTACCACGCGGGGCGATGCACAGATGGATCAGCACCTTGCTGGGTACAAGGCGGGGCGAACGGGGCTGTCAGAGAAACACCACGACGTCGGCAGGGTGACACCTACAGAACCACGCATGGCCACCTGGGATATGGGTTTGAACTGACCCACGCGGGTGAGGCGCTGGCTGCAAGGGGGCTTCAGAGGGGTGTGAGGCAGACCTACAGGGGCGTGGAAGGGCAGGCGTCCAGCCGGGCCCGGTTGCGCCCAGAGATGGCGCCGCCGAGGCGCTGGCGCAACCGGAAGTCGAGGGAAGGGCGGAACCCCGGATGATGGTGGCGCGCCCTTCCTTATATGCGGGTGGAGTCCCGGCTGGGGCCCGGGAGCCGGCGTCAGTGGGAGAGGGGGGCGTCACCCAGGTCGAGCTTCTGGTTGTCGCCGGGCTCGTACGTCTTGCCGGTGAGGACGGCCTTCACCATGCCGGCGAACTGCACCATGCGGCTGTTGGGGGTGTCCCAGTACTCGGCCCGCTCCACGCGGACGCACAGCAGGGCGAGCTCCGGATCATCCACGCCGTCGGGGAACCAGGCCTTGAGGGTGGGGTTCCACAGCTCGCGGGCCTTCTGCTTGTCATGCACCAGCCGGCAGCGGCCGCTCACGGAGACGTACCGGTCCTTGGTGGGGTCCGAGTACGCGAGGTTGACGTGGTGGTCATGCTCCACCTCGCTCACCTTGGCTGAGTGCTCGCGGGTGAAGAACCAGAGCTCGCCGTCGAAGTCGCGCTCGTACGTCCACATGGGACGGCTGCGCAGGCTGCCGTCCTCCTCCACGGTGGTCATCATCGCGACCTTGATGCCCTTGATGAGGTCTCCGAAGTGCTCGACGACGTCCTGGGTGTCCTTGGTCTTCCTGGCCATTCCTGCCTCCCTGGGCCCTGAAGGTAGGTCGTGCGGTGGGCAGGGGGCATGGACGGCGAGGCTGCCCGGCGCCAGGGCAGGCAGGCGGTGTGGTAGGTGGCTCCAGGTGCGGCGAATTCCGGCCCGGGGCCGGGCGGAACAGCGAGGGTGACCGGATGCTGAAGACGGCGTTGAACGAGTGGAGCCTCAAGGCACTGCAGCTGGAGACGGCGCTGCTGGCGCTGGAGGAAATCGAGCTGCCGGAGGAGATGCACGGGCTCCAGGACGCGGCGGAGGAGAAGGTGATGGAGCTGGCGCGCGCATGGACGGCGCGGCAGCCGCAGAAGGAGCCGCGCAAGTGGGAGCGGCAGACGCTGCCGGACGGCGCGCCGCTCGACGACGAGCTGAAGGAACTGGTGGCGGGCTTCAAGGAGGACGGCAAGTCGTGGACGCTGCTGCGCGCCACCAGTGACAGGCAGGAGGTGGTGGAGACGGTGGTGTCGGAGGGGCGCGCGTGCATGGCCGCGGGCGGCGAGTACTACCTGGGCCAGTGGGACGCGGCGGACTCCGTGCTGGAGGTGGGCCGGGACGACGACGCGGGCGAGCCGGGCACGGGGCTGGTGCTGGAGCCCACCGGTGAGCTCCAGTACACGCCGGACCCGGACCTGTAGGGCACGGTCAGCCCTCGAGCGCGCGCGCCATGCGTGCGCGCTGCTTCTCGTCGGGCAGCCTTCCGAAGCCGGCGCGCAGGTTGTCGGCGACGTGGTCGGGCTTGCTGGTGGCCGGCAGCGGGCAGTGCACGGCGGGGTGGCCGAGGATGAACTTGAGGAAGAACTGCGCCCAGCTGGTGCAGTCGAACTCCGAGGCCCACTCCGGCAGCTTGCGGCCGCGCACGCTCTGGAAGAGCGAGCCGCTGGCGAAGGGCTGCATGACGAGCACGGCGACCCCGTGCTCGGCGGCGGCGGGCAGCAGGCGCTTCTCCGCGTCGCGCTGCGCGAGCGAGTAGGGCAGCTGCACGAAGTCGAGCTTCTCCTCGCGGATGAAGCGCTCCAGGTCATCGAAGGCGCCGCGCGAGTAGTGGGTGACGCCGACGTAGCGGATGCGGCCAGCGGCCTTCCACTCGCGCAGCACGGGCAGCTGGGTGCGCCAGTCCACCAGGTTGTGCACCTGCATCAGGTCCATGCGTCCGCGGCCCATGCGCTGCACGGAGGCCTTCAGCTGCGACAGGCCCTCGGCGCTGCCGGTGGTCCACACCTTGGAGGCGAGGAACGGCTTCTTCAGCTCGCCCAGCGTGGTGAGCAGGTCCCCGGTGACTTCCTCCGCACGGCCGTACATGGGCGACGAGTCGATGAGGCGCGCGCCCGAGTCGAGGAAGCGGCGGAGGACCTCGGCCAGCGGGCCTCGCTCGGCCGGGGTGTTGCCCACGTCGAACGTCTGCCAGGTGCCGAGGCCGATGACGGGCAGCGCCTCGCCCGTGCTGGGGATGGAGCGGGTGAGCATCGCGTCTCCTGCGGGGGTGGGCTTCGTGGGGGGCGTGGGCTTCGCGGGCGGGGCGGCCTTCGCGGGCGGTGACG
Organism: Pyxidicoccus xibeiensis; assembly: GCF_024198175.1. Lineage (NCBI taxonomy): Bacteria > Pseudomonadati > Myxococcota > Myxococcia > Myxococcales > Myxococcaceae > Pyxidicoccus > Pyxidicoccus xibeiensis. The sequence continues at coordinate 902,660 of NZ_JAJVKV010000001.1, read as the reverse complement.
GCTGTGCGGCCTGGGCCGAGGCGAGGCTGGGGAGCAGCAGGCCTCCGAGGCCCGCGGCGAGCACTTCACGGCGGGACGTGGCGGGCCGGGGCTGGGCCGGAGCGGGGGGAGGGACCGGGCGCATGGCGCGGCATCGTAGCGCCGGGACTTCCGGGCGGGCGGGCGGGGAGGCGCGGGCGGTGGCCAGGTGACAGTTCTCCGGGGGGGATTCGCCCGCACCAGGGCCGGTGACAGTTCCGCGAGGTGCCGGTGTTTCCTTCCACGAGCGGGGCGGAGACGTCCCCCGATGAAGCTCCATGGCTCCAGTGTCCGCACCGTGCGGACCGGGCCGCTTTCGGAACACTCTCAGGAAGGTCCAGGCGATGAAGCGCAAGGTCTCGGTATGTGCAGGGGTCGTGGCGGCGGTGGTGGCGTTCTCTGCCGGCGCCGAGGAGCCGAAGGCGGCCGTGCAGGCCCCCGATGCGGAGCAGGCCCCCAGGGCTCCGGCGCGCCAGGAGGAGAAGGCGGGCGCGGTGGCGGCCCCGGCCGTCGACGGCCCCGGCACCGAGCGCGTGATGGCGGCGCCCCCGCTGGTGGACGCAGCGGTGGGCGGCACGGTGAGCGCGGGCTCCACGGCACAGGCCGCTGGCGCTCCGGTGGAGGCGAAGGCGGAGGCGGAGGCGCCGGAGGTCCACATCCCCTTCAGCCTCACGCTGGTGCCGGGGTTGAGCACGTCGGGCATGCACACCAGCAACGTGGTCAACACCGTGGCCATCGGCCTCGTCGCCACGCATGCGAAGCGGGTGGACGGCGTGGCCCTGGCTATCGGCGCCAACTGGGTGAGCGCCGGGCTGAACGGCGCGCAGTTCGCGGTGGGCGCCAACGTGTCGCGCGGGCCGGTGACGGGCGGGCAGTTCTCCGTGGGCGGCAACGTGGCCGGCGGTGACTTCCTCGGCATCCAGTCCTCGGTGGGCATCAACGTGGTGAAGGGGAGGATGGAGGGCGCGCAGCTGGGCGTCGGCGTCAACACGGTGGCGGGCCCGGTGAGTGGCGCGCAGCTGGGCGTGGGCGCCAACATCGCGACGGGCGGCGTGGTGGGCACGCAGCTCGCGGTGGGCGCCAACGTGGCAACGGGGCCGGTGCGCGGGCTCCAGGCGGCGGCGGGCATCAACGTGGCCGGCGAGATGTCCGGCGTGCAGCTGTCCTCGGGCATCAGCTACGCGCGTCACCTCTCTGGCGGGCAGCTCTCCCTCATCAACGTCGGCGGCCAGGTGGACGGCGCGCAGGTGGGGCTCGTCAACGTGGCGGGCCGCGTGGACGGCGCGCAGGTGGGGCTCGTCAACGTGGCGGGCCACACGGAGGGCGAGTCGGTGGGCCTGCTGAGCTTCGTCGGCAATGGCCAGGCGCATGTGCAGGTGTGGAGCAGCGACGTGTCGCTGACGAACGTCGGCGTCAAGCTGGGCGGCCGTCACCTGTACACGCTGCTCACGGCGGGCTTCACGCCGTCGCTGGATGGAGACCGCCGCCGCTACACGGTCGGCGTGGGCTTCGGTGGGCACATCCCGCTGGACCGCTTCTATGTCGACATCGACGTGGTGGGCAGCAGCCTCCACTCGAAGCACTGGTTCCATGATTCGGAGAACCAGCACGTGCTCGGGCAGCTCCGGGTGATGGCCGGCTGGCAGGTGGCCCGGCGCTTCGCCATCTTCGCTGGCGTCACCGGCAACACGCTCGTCACCTGGGACGGCAGCGACCGCTGGTCCGAGGTGGGAGGCCTCGGCCCCGAGTGGACGGAGGTCTCGGACGGCGGCCGCACCGTCGTGCGCACGTGGCCGGGCCTGCTCGCGGGCATCCAGCTCTGAGGTGACTTCCCAGGCGGGAGGGCCCGCTTCCAGGCGGTGCCCTCCTTCGCCCGTTCGCCCGGTACGAGAGGGCGGTTGCCCCGGAGGCCCCGGCCGTCCCCATGTTCTCCCGTGAGCGCCCGCGAGCGCGAGGCGCCAGGGAGCCACCGTGGACGCGACCATGCGGGCGATGGTGCTGCGAGCACCCGGGCAGCCACTGCGAGAGGAGCGGCTGTCCCTCCCGAGCCCGGGCCCCGAGGAGCTGCTGCTGCGGGTGCGGGCCTGTGCCGTGTGCCGCACGGACCTGCACGTGGTGGACGGGGAGCTGCGCCACCCGAAGCTCCCGCTGGTGCTGGGCCACGAAGTCGTCGCCACGGTGGTGGCCGCGGGGGAGGGCGTGACGGCCTTCTCCGTGGGCACGCGGGTGGGAGTGCCATGGCTCGGCTGGAGCTGTGGCCAGTGCCGCTTCTGCGTCGCCGGGCGGGAGAACCTGTGCGACCAGGCGCGCTTCACCGGCTACCACGTGGACGGCGGCTATGCCGAGTTCATGGTGGCGCACCAGCGCTTCTGCTTCCCCCTTCCCTCCGGCTACTCCGACGTCCAGGCCGCGCCGCTGCTGTGCGCGGGGCTCATCGGCTTCCGGAGCCTGCGCCTCGCGGGCGAGGCCGAGCGGCTGGGCCTGTACGGCTTCGGTGCCGCGGCGCACCTGGTGACGCAGGTGGCGCGCTACCGGAAGCGGCGCGTCTTCGCCTTCACGCATCCTGGCGATGACCGGGTCCAGCGGTTCGCGAGGGAGCTGGGCGCGGAGTGGGCGGGAGGCTCGGACATGCTGCCGCCGGAGCCGCTGGACGCGGCCATCCTCTTCGCTCCCGTGGGCGCGCTGGTGCCCGCCGCGCTGCGCGCCGTGGACCGGGGCGGCGTGGTGGTGTGCGGCGGCATCCACATGAGTGACATCCCCGCGTTTCCGTATTCGCTCCTCTGGGAGGAGCGGGTGGTGCGCTCGGTGGCCAACCTCACGCGCGCGGACGCGCTGGACTTCCTCGCGCTCGCGCCCAGCGTGCCGGTGCGCACCGAGGTGCAGGTGTTTCCGCTGTCCGCCGCCAACGAGGCCCTGGCGGCCCTGCGAGAGGGCCACGTGCGCGGCGCCGCGGTGCTCGACGTGGACGCGGAGGGCTGAGCAGGGCGCGGACCGAGTGCTTCTCAAGAGGGGCGCGCGGGACGAGTGCCTGGCTGTCCGCTCGCCCGCGCTTGGGCTCGCCTGGTGGGATGCGCAGTCTTGGGAGACCACTCGGAGGCGACCCGTCCCATGAAGGCTCCGCAGGAGACCGGCCTGTTCGCCGGATATGACGAAGCGCATCACCCCCTGGGCTCCTACGCGGTGCTCATGAGCGCCTACGGCGTGTCCGTGGCGGGCTTCCTCGGGTGGACCGCGCGAGGCCGGCGCCCGCGCCTGCCGGAGCGGTGGGACCTGGGCGACGTCGCGCTGTACGGCGTGGCCACGCACTCGCTGACTCGGCTGCTGGGAAAGGACCGGGTGACGAGCGTCCTGCGCGCGCCGTTCGTCCGCTTCCAGGAGGACTCGACGGCGGGTGAGGTGGAGGAGACCTCACGCGGCACGGGGATGCAGAAGGCGCTGGGGCAGCTGTTGGGCTGTCCCTTCTGCCTGGGCCCGTGGGTGGCCGCGGGCTTCATGGCCGCGCATGCCGTGGCGCCGCGCCAGGCGCGGTGGCTGGGCACGGTGTTCGCCCTGTCCGCCGCGTCGTCCTTCCTGCACCGGGCCTATGAGTGGCTCGGCTCGGGACTGCACCGCGCCCGCGCGGAGGAACGGGCGATGAAGGCGCATGCCGACCGTGAGGAGGGGGTGCAGTTCCCCAGCGCCGCGGGTGAAGCCGTGGAGCCGGGCCGCGCCCCCATCCCCGCACCGAGCTGAAGGAAGGCCGCCGGGGCATTGGGCCCCGCATCCGCTGCGCCCCTGCCCCCTTTTCGCCGCAAAACTCGCGGGGTGGGGAGCGCCGTGCGTCGGAGTTCCGCGGAGTTGGCGCTGGCCGGGTCCATGCAATGGGAAGGGGTGCAACCCGAAGCCCCAAGCGGGGCACGACCCGAGGCCGACGATGAAGCGAGCGCTGCAGATCACCTATCGGGGCATGGAGACCAGTGAAGCCCTGAACGAGCACATCCGCGACCACGCCGAGAAGCTGGAGCAGTTCTTCGACGGAATCGTCGGGTGCCACGTGGTGGTGGAGGAGCCGCACCGGCACAAGCAGCACGGCAAGCACTTCCACGTGCGCGTGGACCTGAGCGTGCCAGGAAGGAACATCGTGGCGGCCAGGGACCCCGAGGCCCGCCCCGGACACGAGGACGCCTACCAGGCGGTGACGGACGCGTTCGACGCCGCACGGCGTCAGCTCCAGCACTACGCGGAGGCGCTGCACGCGCACCACGGAAACTGAAGCTCCGTGTAGGGAGAGGTGCCCATATCCGGCACCCGTGAGCAGGGGGGCAGCCATGGGCCCAACAATCGGTGCCCACCCCCTGACGGAGTGTGGCCCGCGGGCGCTATCGTGCGTCTTCCCACGCCATGAATGCCCAGCGCCTCCAGGTGCTGCTGGTGGACGACGAGGAGCCTGTCCTCGTCACCACCGCGGCCGTGCTTTCCGAAGACTTCTCGGTCCACACCGCTCGTGATGCGGGCGCCGCGCTGCGGATGCTGGCCCACCAGCACTTCGACGTCGTCTGCACCGACTTCCACATGCCGGGCAAGAACGGCATCGAGCTGCTGCGCGAGGCGACGGTGCTGCACCCGCACCTCGCCGGCGTGCTCGTCACCGGCTACCGCGAGTACCTGGACCGTAAGGACCAGCAGCAGGCCCAGACGCTCTTCTACCTGGTCCTCAAGCCCTATCAGCCGCAGGACCTCATCTCGATGATCCGCCGCGCGGCGGAGGCCTCACGCCTCAAGCGCGAGATGAACCTCATCACCTCCGGCCTGGCGGAGCGCAAGCGAGGCGCTCGGTGAGACCGCCTCCCCGCCTCGGGAAGTCCGCCGGGCAGGGCCTCGCCACCCTCCCAGGTGTTGGACTCCTGGCACGGGAGCAGGCAGGCATCCCCCCGGCACGGCACGCCGTGGAGGCATGGGGGCATGATGGCGCCGCGCGGGCCGGTGCACCTGGACGCGCTGACACGCGTTGTGCGTTGTGGAGGGACCCGCTCGGACTCCGGGCGGGAGGCATCCCATGACTCAATCGCAGGTGGAGGAAGAAGGCCGCACGTCGCCGCTGCTCGAGCGCTCGGAGCTGCTGCTGCGGGAGCACCTGGCACGGGTGCACTGCCGCATGGACCGGCTGCTCGCGTGCGGCATGCTGGGGCAGTGGGTCTTCGCCATCGTCCTGGCGTGGTTCTGGTCGCCCCACGGCTGGCACGGAAGGCCGAGCGCCGCCCACGCCCCCTTCGTCCCCACCGCCCTCCTCGTGGGTGGGGCCCTCTGTGTCCTCCCCGTGGCGCTGGCGCGCTGGCGCCCCGGCGCGGTGGTCACTCGTCACGTCATCGCGGTGTCGCAGGTGCTCTGGTCCGCGCTGCTGGTCCACCTGACGGGTGGCCGCATCGAGACGCACTTCCACGTGCTCGTCTCCATGGCGATTCTCGCCATGTACCGGGACCCGTGGGTGCTGGCGTCCGCGAGCTTCACCCTCGCCGCGGACCACCTCCTGCGCGGCCGCATCTGGCCGGAGTCCATCTACGGCGTGGCCCAGCCGGAGTGGTGGCGCCTGCTGGAGCACGGCTTCTGGATTGGCACCTTCGTGCTGCTGCTGCTCTTCGCCTTCCGGGGGATGATGCACGAGCTGCGCGAGGTGGCGTCGCGCCGCGCGGAGCTGGAGCTGGCCCGTGAGCGCGAGGGCGCCAAGGCCCGCGAGCTGGACCGGGCGCTGAAGGAGCTGAGCGGCTTCCAGGAGCACCTCATCCGGGTGGAGAAGCTGGCGGCCGTGGGCCAGCTCGCCGCCAGCGTGGGCCACGAGCTGCGCAACCCCCTGGGTGCCGTCCGCAACGCGCACGCCTACCTGTCACGGAAGCTGACCCGGGACCCGGCTGGCGCGGCGGATGATCCCCGCGTCCCCCAGTTCCTGGGCGTCATGGAGCGCGAGCTCAACGCCTGCGCGAAGATCATCTCCGACCTGCTCGACTTCGCCCGCGAGCGCCCCCCCGCCCTCCAGCCCTGCCCGCTGCGGCCGCTGGTGGACGAGGCGCTCAGCGTCGTTCCCCAGCGGGAGGGGGTGCGCATCATCAACGGCGTCCCCGAGTCGCTGCCCGTCCCCAACCTGGACAAGGAGCAGTTCCGGCAGGTCCTGGTGAACCTCGTCCAGAACGCCGTGGAGGCCATGCCTCCGGGCCGGAACGGGGAGGTTTCAGTGCTGGCGGAAGGAGGCGAGTCGAAGCCCTGGCTCGTCCGGGTGGTGGACGACGGTTCGGGCATCCCCCCGGACGTGCTTCCGAAGATTTTCGAGCCCCTGTTCACCACCAAGACGCGGGGAACCGGCTTGGGACTGGCGATTGTCGCCAACATGGTGCAACGTCACGGGGGCACAATCTCTGTGCGCAGCGAAGCGGGTCGGGGCAGCGAGTTCATCATCGAGCTCCCCTTGTCCGCGGCGGCACAGGCCGCGTGATGGAGGAAGTGGCAGTGGGCCCCGCTCGCATCCTGTTGGTCGACGACGAGGAGTCGCTTCGCATCACCCTCGCGGCGAACCTGGAGCTGGAAGGCCACACCGTGCTCGAGGCCTCCTCGGGCGAGGACGCGCTGCGGGTGCTGAACGAGCAGCCCGTGGATGTGGTCCTGACGGACATCCGCATGCCGGGCCTGCATGGCGTGGAGCTGCTGCGCCGCATCAAGCAGGAGCGCCCCGACATGCCGGTGGTGCTGATGACGGCCTTCACCGCGGAAGAGCTGGTGGACGACGCGCTGGCAGAAGGCGCCTTCACCGTGCTGCCCAAGCCCTTCGACGTGGCGCACGCGCTGGACACGGTGCTGCGCGCGGTGCGCGCACCCCAGGTGCTGGTGGTGGACGACACGGAGCAGGTGGCCCGGGGCATGGTGCGCGCGCTGAGCACGGTGGGGCTGCGGGCCCGGGCCGTGTACAGCGGCGAGGAGGCCCTGGCGTCCCTTCGCTCCGGCGCCTTCGACGTGTGCGTGCTGGACCTGGTGATGCCGGAGATGAGCGGGCCGGAGCTGGTGACGAAGGTGCGTGAGGCGGACCTGTCCGTGGCCGTCATCGCCGTGTCCGGGCACGTGGTGCCGGAGATGCTGCGGCGGGTGGCGGCGCAGGGCGCCGTGGTGTGCATGACGAAGCCGGTACCGCTGCGGGAGCTGGTGCAGGCCATTGCCCGGGTGCGCGGTCGACCGCAGGGGCCCTACGGCGCGAGGAACTGACGGATGGGGCGCGGAGACCTGCAGGCGCGAGAGCGGGCGGCGGTGGCGGATGTGGTGTCGTCGACGCTGCGGCATGACCTGCGCAACAAGCTCGCGAGCATCCGGAATGCGTCCTTCTACCTGATGCGGCAGATGAAGAAGACGGAGACGTGGACGACGGACCCCCGCGTCGCGACCTTCTTCGAGCTCATCGAGAAGGAGCTGGCCGCCGCGGAGGAGCTGCTGTCCAAGCGCGCGCCGCAGACGGCGGCGGGCCCCCGGCCCCGGTGCCACCCCCATGCGGGCGTGGAGCGGGCGCTGTCCCAGGCGGGCCTGCCCGACGACGTGCAGGTGGTGCGCGAGCTCAAGGACACGGGCGAGGTGGAGCTGGACGTGGAGGACCTGGCGGTGCTGGTGAGCTGCCTGGTGGAGAACGCGGTGGAGGCCATGCCGCGCGGCGGGACGCTCACCGTGCGCACGTGGGATGAAGAAGAAGAAGGTGGCGTGGGGTTGCGGGTGGAGGACACGGGCGAGGGGCTGGCGGCGGAGGCGTACTCGCGGGCCTTCGAGCCCTTCTTCACGACGCGGCCTGGCCACGCCGGAATGGGGTTGAGCATCGTCCACCGGATGGCGATGCGGCACGGCTGGAAGGTGGAGCTGGGTGCGGGCCCCTCGGCGGGCACGTTCGTGGAAGTCCTCTTCACAGGGCCTGATGTGGGGGCCGGCTCGCGGCCGGTGGGCCGCGACCTGAATCAGGGGAGCAAGTGATGGAGACGAGCTGGACCTTCGGGCGCTGCCTCCTGCTGGTGGAGGACGACCCGTCCAACCGGATGACGCTCGCGGCGCTGCTGGAGGACGCGGGCTTCGCGGTCGTCACGGCCGGCTCCTATTCGGAGGCCGCGAATCTCCTGACGCGCCCCCGCGCCTATGACGCGGTGCTGCTGGACCAGAGCCTGGGGGACGGCTTCGGCACCGGGCTGATTCCGCTGGTGCGCCACCACATGCCGCGCACGAAGGTGGTCTTCGTCACCGGCCACGACGGGAAGATAGACATGCCGGTGGACGCGGTGTTCCACAAGGGCGGCCACTTCGACGACCTGCTGGCCTTCCTCTTCAAGCTGCTGCCCCAGCGCCCGCTGGGCGCCTGAGCTGGAGTTCCCCATCCATGCTTCCCGACCCTTCCGAGCGCGCCGCCCTCGCGCGGCGGCGTGAGCACCTGGCGCGCGCCCTGGGCTCGACTCCGGCCGTGCTCGCGTCCAGCCGCCCGCGCCCGCGCAACTACGCCGCGGACCAGTTCCCCTTCCGCGCGTCCAGCCACTTCCTCTACCTCTTCGGACTGGCGGCGCCGGACGGCATGGGCTTCTACGACGGCCAGGGCTGGACGCTGTACCTGCCCGAGCCCGGCCCCGACGACGCGCTGTGGGACGGCGCGGTGCCCGGCTTCGCGGAAATCGCGGAGCGCACGGGCTGCACGGTGCGCGCGCGCGCGCAGCTGCCCGCGGCGCTGAAGGGGCGCGCCGTGGCGACGCTGCCCACGCCGGACCTGGAGACGTGCATGGAGGTGGCGGGGCTGCTCGGCCGCGAGGTGCGGCCCGGGAAGCTGCTGCCGCTGGACGAGCCGCTGGCGGAGGCGATGGTGGCGCTGCGCCTGCGCCATGACGACGCGGCGGTGGCGCAGCTGCGCAAGGCCGCGGAAGTGACGGCGCCGGCTCACCTGGCGGGCATGCGCGCGACGCGGCCGGGGCTGCTGGAGGCGGTGGTGCGCTCGGCGATGGAGGCGGAGTTCCTGTCGCGGGACGTGCGCCCGGCGTACTGCCCCATCGTCACGGTGCACGGCGAGGTGCTGCACAACCTCAAGTACCACCACGCGCTGCGCGAGGGAGACCTGCTGCTGGCGGACGTGGGCGGCGAGAGCCCGGGCGGCTTTGCGTGTGACGTGACGCGCACGTGGCCGGTGAGCGGGCGCTTCAGCACGACGCAGCGCGAGCTGTACGAGGTGGTGCTGCGCATGCAGAAGGCGAGCATCTCCGCGGTGCGGCCGGGCGTGCGCTACCGCGACGTGCACCTCACCGCGCACCGGGAGATGGCGCGCGGGCTGGTGGCGCTGGGCATCCTCCGGGGCGACGTGGAGGAGCTGGTGGTGGACGGCGTCACCGCGCTGCTGTTCCCCCACGGCATCGGCCACCTGATGGGGCTGGACGTGCACGACATGGAGGACCTGGGAGACAGGGCCGGCTACGCGCCGGGCCGCACGCGCTCCCAGGAGTTCGGCCACCGGTACCTGCGGCTGGACCGGGACTTGGAGCCCGGCATGGCGGTGACGATTGAGCCGGGCTTCTACCAGGTGCCCGGCATCCTGGGGGACGCGCGGCTCACCGCGCGGGCCGGGGACCGGCTGAACCGCGAGGTGCTGGCGCGCTACTCGGACGTGCGGGGCATCCGCATCGAGGACGACGTGCTCGTCACGGCGACGGGCCACGAGGTGCTCACGGCCGCCATCCCGAAGGAAGCCTCGGACGTCGAGGCCGTGATGGCGCGCGCGTAGTCCCGGCGCTCAGCTCCAGCACTGGCTGTCCACGTCGGGGAAGGAGACCTGGCACTTGCCGGGATTCACTCCGTCCACGCGCGCGTAGCCGTTCTTGCTGAGGACGCCCTCACGCGTGCTGCCGTCGGGCAGGGTCACCACGTAGCGCGCATGGGGCACGGGCTGGCCCTGTTCATCCTTGAGAGTGATTGCCAGCCAGGTGGGCTCCTCGATGGGCCGCTCATCTGGCAGCGGGATGAGGGTGTCCGGCCACGGCGGGGCGACGAGCGTGGGGCGCTCGACTTCGAAGGCCACCAGCTCGCCGCGGGTGAAGGCCTCGGCGAGCCGCTGCTTGAGGCGCTGCTCGTAGCGGCCGCGCTCCAGGCGGGACAGTCCCAGCGACGGGCCTCCGCCGAGTGCCTGGTACATGGCGTGGAGCGTGCGCGCGGCGGGTGTCGCCAGCCAGGCGTCCAGCGACGTGGTGACGAAGACGTCGGGCACGCGGTTGCGCTGGGATTGGCGCGCCTCGTCATGGATGGCCGGGACAATGAGCCAATCCGAGGACCGCGCCGGCAGCATCCACCGGCGCTCCCCCTGAAAGAACGTCATGTGGATACCCCCCGACGCCCAAGGTAGGCAGGAGGGCGGGCACCGGCTTCATGGGCCACGGTGTGCCCTGCATGTCCGGCAGGTATCGACTCAGCAGGGCGGGTGTGCGCTCGGGGACGGCGTGCCTGGACCACGAGGCATTTCTGCCGCCGTGCGGCGTGTCCGCTGGGGGACGCCGCAGCCGGCCCGGTGGGCAGGGGGGGACGGGAGCTTCAGCGCGTTGTTCCGAACGGGAGGTGCCGAGGGTTCGCGCCCTGGCGGGTAGTGAGGCCCGACACAGGAGACGCGTTCGCGCGGCGCCGAGGCGAATCGTACGATGGGCCGGGCAGGGCGCCGCTGAATGAAGGGTGGTGCCGGACGTTCAGAGTCACAGGGAGCGCCCATGTTCGATGACAGCTGGAGGGGTGGAACGCGCGGGAGCGCCCCTCTGCGGGTCATCCTGGGCTGCGTGCTGCTGAGCACGGGGGCCTGGGGACAGTCCGCCGACGCGGGGCGCACGGACGCGGGAGGGCTGGGCCCCACTGGTGTCCCCGATGCCGGGCAGACAGTGCTGGGCGCCGATGGTGGGCAGGCCGCTTCGGCCGCACCGGGCCTCGCCGGGGCTCCCGACGCAGGGCCGTCGGATGCGGCCCGGGTGGAGGTGAAGCTCCACGGTGTGCCCGTCACGGTGACGGCGTCCTCGGTGCTGGCGGATGCGAAGGCGCCTGGTCGCTACGGGCTCGCCAACCTGCTGGACGAGGACCCCGGCTCCATCTGGGCCGAAGGGGCGAAGGGCAGCGGCGTTGGAGAGTGGGTGGAGCTGAGCTTCCCACCGGACACGCCGGTGCATTCCTTCCTGGTGATGCCGGGCAACCCGAAGTCGGCGAAGCTCTACAAGGCCAACGCGCGTCCGAGGAAGGCGAAGCTGGAGCTGAAGCTCGCCGAGGGGCGCAAGCTGGACTACGTGCTGGACTTCCCTCGCGACTTCCCTGTGGGCGGGGCCATCTACGTTCACTACCGGCGCCAGTTCGCCGTGAAGTCGGCGCGGCTGACGGTGCTGACGGTGTGGCCCGGCAGCCGGTACCGGGACTTGTGCCTGGGCGACTTCGTCCCGGTGTTCCGCGGTCCCGAGGAGCGCTCCCTGCCGACGTTCCCGGGGACAGGCCGCCAGTTGGCGCCCACCCTGGCGGAGTTCATGGACGCCCCGAGTCTTGTTTTCAGGCTGCTGCCACCTGCGTCAGGCGGTGTGCCGGCCTTGCTGCGCTCCTACTCGCGGGTTCCTCACAACGGGTCGTTGCCCCCGCCCGAGGAGGAGTTCGACATGCATCACCTGAGGGGATGGGACCGCTATACCGCAGTCCTCCGCAATTCGGCTGCCGGTGCTGCAGTACAAAGTGAGTTGTTCCGCCTCACCCCTGCAACCGGCGGAAAGGGCTACGTGTTCGACCCCCTCGGTCCACCCAAAGGGCCCGACTCCTTCTCGAACTTCCGCGTCCACTGGGCACAGGTCGAGGGCGTGTGGCGCGTGGTGGGGGTGGACGCGACGTACGAGGAAGAAAGGCCTTGAAAGAGTCGCTACTTGGGCGCGCCGGCTGAGGGGACGTTTGTCTTGCCCTTCGCTGGTGGCTTGGAAGGAGCCTTCTTGGCGGGCTTGGGTGGCGGGGGCGGCGCATCCTCGGGGAAGAGCGCATTCCATTCCCGGCCGCCGAGCTTCGACACGAACGCCTCCATGTCGGCTAGGGTCGTCTCGGCCAGCATGTAGTCGAACTTGAAGCCGCACGCGCCGAAGTCGCAGGGTTCGAGTCCTTCCGTCAGGAACAACTGGTGCCGTCCAGCGATTGCCCGGGTGTATTGGGCCTTCACCCAGGCGTCTTTGACTTCGGTGAGCTTCGTCTGAAGGTCGGCGGTGCCCGTATCGATTGCCTTGTCGATGGTCTTCCTGAGGGCCTTCGCCTCCTTTGGGGCCAGGGGACTCCCGTCGACTGCCTTCTGGACGTTCTCCTCGGGGACGAGTGCTGCGAGGACCTTCTCTCGCGTGTAGGCCTTGAGCAGTTCAAAGTTGGTCGTGCTGTCGTAACTATTCTTGGTGAAGACCTTGAGCAGCGTCTTCCTCACCTCTCTGACGAAATCCTTGTCGGAGATGTGCTCGTCAAAGAGCAGCTCGACCGCCGCGACGACCTTCGGGTCGGGCACGGGAGGCGCGGCGGCGACTTTCGGGTCGGGCACGGTGGGTGAAGCGGCCTCGGGCTCCTGGGTGGCTTCGGTGGAAGGGAGCGGCGGTGGCGGGGTGAATGCCTCCGTGATTGCCTCCCTCGCGGGTGGGGCGAAGTCGTCGGGACAGCTCTGGAGAACCTCCAGCATCTTCACTCCGATGGCCTTCTCGACGTCCTCCACCGTGAGCTTCTCGCGGCAGCTCGCCTGTCGTGACGGGCACAGCGCGCGCTTGGACAGCATCGCCATCCGCATGAAGTCTCGGAAGTCTTGGGGCGAGCGGAAGACCTGACACCCCTCGGACCAGTCATTCACCTCTCGGCCCCGCCTCCAGGCTCCCCTCTCTCCAGCTTCGGATTGGTGGATGTTGGTGCCGCCGGCGGTGCCCAGGGTGACGAGCACATCGCGCTCCGTGAGCCGCAGGGTCCTGGGCGGGGGAGGCGGAGCCGGCTCGGTGGGAAGGGCCGGCGCGGTGGTGGGAACCGGAGGCGTAGGGGGCGTGGCTGACGCAGGGGGCTGCGCGGGAGGCGGTGGTGGGGCCTTGAAGACGAGCTGGAGGCCCACCTTCATGGGCGATGCGTCGTCTTCCAGTATCTCCAGGTGGGTCACCTGGTTGCCTTCCGCCTCGAAGTCCTGCGTTTCCGCGCCGCTTGCGTCCTCGAGCCGGATGAATCTCTCGGCGGCATCAATCTTCTTCTGCTTGGCCGAGCCATTGACCAGCAGGTTGAGCACCGCCAGGGCCTGCTGCTTCCGGTGCTCGGCAATCCTGGGCTCGTAGACCTCGAGGTTCCGCGCCAAGAGCTCTGTGTCCACCGCCTTCGTAAAGGCCAACTTCTGCCGGGCCGACTTCCGAGGCATCGTCTCGCCGAGCTCCTGCTCGAGCTTCGTGCGTGCCTCCTTCTGGGCTTCGGCATCCTCCGTCGCGTACTCCGCGCAGAGAGTCTCATCCTTGGCGCTGTCGTACGCTGCCTGGGCGGACTTCAGGAAATCGGCGATGGGATAGCGCCGCCGGACGGGAATGGAGGGTGCAGCGAACTGAAGCGCGGCGTAGGAGGTGGGCGGGTTGCGCGAACCCTTGTGGAGTCCCACCCGGTAGTGCGCGTTGTAGATGCCCGGCGCAATCGCGCCCACGCCGTCCTCGATCAGGATGTGGTTGTCGAAGTCGGGCAGCTTGTTGCCCTGGTCATCGCGTGCCGAGGGCTTGTCCTTGTCATAGCCGGGCTCGGTGGTGATGGGCAGGACGGCCACCCGCCAGTGCTTGCACTGCGGACACGAGACGTCCACGCCGGGAAACGGCCAGTTCTTCGGGGCCGGCCACTCCTTCTCCGCGAGCACCGCGTCCACATACGCCTGCGCGTCCTTCACGTTCTCCGCGCGGAGCCCCTCGGCCTCGAGGACGGTCTTCTCCCCTTCCTTCAGCAGGGCCGGGTCGTAGAGCACGACGAGCAGGTCGTCGAACCGGTTGGTCAGGGAGCGCTCACGGCGCAGGCCCACGAGCTGGAGCGTGAGCGGGTTCGTCCGCAAGAGCTCCAGCTCCTCGTCATCCTGCAGGTGGAACCGCTGGTTGCCCGGGTCGAGCTGCTTCTGGTTCCGCAGGCTCTCGCTCGCGAACTGCTTCAGCAGGCCCACCGCGCAGTCCGAGCAGGCCGTCTCGCTCAGCGTCGCATGGTGCGCCCGGTTCTCCGGCGCCGTTGCCGCATCCGCCTTCTTCTTCGGCGTGTCCTGCTTCGGAGCGTCCTTCGTGGTCTTCTTCTTCGCGGCCTCGGCTGCCATCGGGACCTCTCACGGAAACGGGCTCAGCTCCCGTGCAGCGCCTCGAGCTTCTGCAGGGTTGCCACGTCCAGGCGGCCGGTGACTTCCAGGCCGCTCCGGTGCTGGAAGGCGCGAATGGCGCTGCGCAGCTCCAACGTCATCTTCCCCGTGGGCTCCAGCGCATGGCCCAGGTTGATGATGCAGGGTGGCGTCATCTCCAGCTGCGTCCGTCCAGGTGGGGGAAGGACACCTGGCACTGCCCCGGATTCACGCCGTCCACGCGTGCGTAGCCGTGCTTGTTGAGGGTGCCCTCGCGCGTGCTGCCATCCGGCAGCGTCACCACGTAGCGCGCATGGGGAGCGGGCTTGCCCTCGTCGTCCGCCAGCTCGATGACCAGCCACGTCGGTGCTTCAGCGGGCGTCTCCTCCGGCTTTGGGCTGGGTGTCTCCGGCCAGGGCGCGGGCACCAGCGTGGGCCGCTCCACCTCGAAGGCCACCAGCTCTCCGTGCGAGAAGGCCTCGGCGAGCCGCTGCTTGAGGCGCTGCTCGTACCGGTCGCGCTCCGGGCGCGAGTGGCCCAGCGACGGGCCACCTCCGAGCGCCTCGTACATGGCATGCAGCGTGCGCGCGGTGGGCGTCCTCAGCCAGCGCTCGAGCGCGGAGGTGATGAAGACCTCCGGCACCCGGTTTCGTTGTGATTCGCGCGCCTCGTGGCCGGCCGATGGGACGACCCGCCAGTCCACGCCCCCGGCCGGCAACGTCCACCGGCGCTCCCCCCATGATTGCGACATGACAGCACTCCCCCCTCGTACGGAAGTGAGTGTACTGGCAGGGGCTGTCGCGTGCGCCGGGCCGGGGGCTCTTTGAGCCAATCCGAGGACCGCGCTGGTAGCATCCACCGGCGCCCCCCCTGAAAGAACGTCATGTGGATACCCCCCGACGCCCAAGCTAGGCAGGGGAGCACCGGCTTCATGGGCCGCGGTGTGCCCTGCATGTCCGGCAGGTATCGACTCGGCAGGGCGGGTGTGCGCTCGGGGACGGCGTACCTGCTCCGCGAGGCATTTCTGCCGCCGTGCGGCGTGTCCGCCGGGGGACGCCGCAGCCGGCCTGGTGGGCAGGGCAGGATTGGAGCTTCAGCGCGCAGTTCCGAACGGGAGGTGCCGCGGGTCCGCATCCTGGCGGGTAGTGGAGGCCCGGTATGGGGGACGCGTTCGCGCTGCGCCGAGGCGAATCGTACGATGGGCCGGGCAGGTCGCCGCTGAATGAGGGGTGGCGCCCCACGTCCAGAGTCACAGAGGGAGCGCCCATGTTCGATGACGGCTGGAGGGGTGGAACGCGCGGGAGCGCCCCTCTGCGGGTCATCCTGGGCTGCGTGCTGCTGAGCACGGGGGCCTGGGGACAGTCCGCCGACGCGGGGCGCACGGACGCGGGAGGGCTGGGCCCTACTGGCGTCCCCGATGCCGGGCAGACAGTGCTGGGCGGCCTGGGCGCCGATGGTGGGCAGGCCGCTTCGGCCGCACCAGGCCCCGTCGGGGCTCCCGACGCAGGGCCGTCGGATGCGGCCCGGGTGGAGGTGACGCTCCACGGTGTGCCCGTCACGGTGACGGCGTCCTCGGTGCTGGCGGATGCGAAGGCGCCTGGCCGCTACGGGCTCGCCAACCTGCTGGACGAGGACCCCGGCTCCATCTGGGCCGAAGGGGCGAAGGGCAGCGGCGTTGGAGAGTGGGTGGAGCTGAGCTTCCCACCGGACACGCCGGTGCATTCCTTCCTGGTGACGCCGGGCAACCCGAAGTCGGCGAAGCTCTACAAGGCCAACGCGCGTCCGAGGAAGGCGAAGCTGGAGCTGAAGCTCGCCGAGGGGCGCAAGCTGGACTACGTGCTGGACTTCCCTCGCGACTTCCCGGCGGGCGGGGCCATCTACGTTGACTACCAGCGCCAGTTCGCCGTGAAGTCGGCGCGGCTGACGGTGCTGACGGTGTGGCCTGGGAGCAGGTATCGCGACTTGTGCCTGGGCGGCTTCGTCCCGGTGTTCCGCGGTCCTCCAGACCGCTCCATGGAAACGTTTTTGGGCACCGGCAACGAGCTGGCGCCCACCCTTGCGCTATTCATGCGCAGCCCGAGCCTGGTGTTCGAGCTCCTACCCCCTGAAACAAGCGGTGTGCCGGCCTGGCTGCGGTCCTACTCGCGGGTGCCCCACAGCGGACCGCTGCCCCTGCCGGAGGAGGAGTTCAACATGCATCACGTCACGAGCGGGTGGAGCCGCTATCGCCGCCAGCTTGCCGAGAATGTTGCTGGCGCGAGCCTGCAGAGCGAGCTGTTCCGCTTCATCCTGGCACCGGGCGGAAAGAACTACGTGTTGGACCCCATCGCTCCCCCCAAGGGTCCTGACTCGTTCTCGAACTTCCGGGTCTACTGGGCACAGGTCGAGGGCGGGTGGCACGTAGTCGGGGTGGATGTGCCGTACCGGGAGCAGACTGCCGATGACTGAGTCTCTGGCGAGCCTCCAGGTGCAGGGCTACTTGGGGGCGCCGGCCGAAGGGGGAAGAGGCTTACCTTTTTTCCCTGCTGACTTGGAGGGAGGCTGCTTCTTGGGCTTGGGGGAGGGCGGCGGTGGGGGGGGCGCATCCTCGGGGAAGAGCGCATTCCATTCCCGGCCGCCGAGCCTCGACACGAACGCCTCCATGTTGGCCCGGGTCGTCTCGGCCAGCATGTAGTCGAACCTGAAGCCGCACGCGCCGAAGTCGCAGGGCTCCAGTCCGTCCTTCAGGTAATCTGTGAGCCTCTGAAGAATTTCGAAGTCGTGCTGCTCCTTGACCCACCCGTCCTTGGTCTCAGTGAGCTTCGTCCTCAGGTTCTCCAGACCCGTCTGGATGGCGTTCTTGAAGGTCTTCTCAAGGGATTTATCGAACGCCCTGGCTTCCTTCGGGTCTTGGGGAGCGCCTTCGACTGCTTTCTTGACGTCGTCCTCAGGGAGCAGTCCGGCGAGCACTGCTTCTCGCGTGTAGGTCTTCAACAGCGCGAAGTTCTCGGCGCTGTCGTACGTCTTGTTCGGGAAGACCTTGAAGAAGATGGCTCGCATCTTCTTGTCGAAACCCTCGTTGGAGATTCTCTCATCCAAGAGCTTCTCGACCGCCGCTACGAACTTCAGGTCGGGCTCGGGTGGTGGAGTGACGGCCGTCGGGTCGGGCTCGGTGGGAGCGCCGGCGGCCTCGGGCTCCGGCGCGGTCTCGGTGAGGGGAGGTGGCGGCGGGGGTGTGAAGGCGTCCGTGATGGCGCGTCTGGCTCCCACAGCGAAGACACCGGGGCACTTACAGAGGAACTCCGTCATCTTCCGGCTGATGGCCTTCTCGACGTCCTCCACCGTGAGCTTCTCGCAGCAGCTCGCCTTGCGAGACGGGCAGTGCGCGCGCTTGGACAGCATCGCCAGCCGCGTGAAGTCACGGAAGTCATCGGGCGAGCGGAAGACCTGACACCCCTCGGAGAAGTCGTTCACCTCGCGCCCCCGCCTCCAGGAACCGCTTTCTCCGTCGACCGAGCGGTGGATGTTGGTGGCGCCAGCGGTTCCGAAGGTAACGAGCACATGGTCCTTCGTCAGCCGCAGTGTCCTGGACGGGGGAGGTGGAGTCGGCGCGGCGGGAAGGCCCGGAGCCGCGGTGGGAGCCGGAGGCGTGGGGGCCGTGCCTGACGCGGGCGGCTGCGCGGGAGGCGGCGATGGGGCCTTGAAGACGAACTGGAGGCCCACCTTCATGGGCGCCTCCTCATCGTCCAGCACCTCCAGATGGGACACCTGGTTGTCTTCCGCCTCGAAGTTCTGCGTCTCCGCGCCGGCGTCCTCGAGCCGGATGAACCGCTCGCCAGCGTCGATCTTCCGCTCCAACTCCATCGCCGCGGAGCCATTGACCCAGGCGTCGAGCATCTCCCGGGCCCTCTGCTTTCGCTGCTCGGCAATCCGGGGCTTGTAGAACTCGAGGTTCCGCGCTTCGAGCGCGGCCTCCACTGCCAGCGCGAAGGCCTCTCTCTGCTTGCGAGTCGTCCGCGGCTGCTTCTCGCCGAGCTCCGCCTCCAGCTTCGTGCGGGCCTCCTTTTGCGCCTCTGCGTCCTCACTGGCGAACTTCGCGCAGAAGACCTTGTCCTGGCCGAAGTCGTGCGCGGCCTGTGCGGCATTCAGGAAGTCGGAGACGGGATAGCGCCGCCGGGCGGGAATGGAGGGCGCCGCGAACTGGAGCGCGGCGTAGGAGGTGGGCGGGTTGCTCGCTCCCTTGTGGATACCTACCCGGTAATACCCATTGTAGATGCCGGGAGCGATGGCTCCCACGTCGTGCGGGAGCAGGGTGAGGTTGTCGAAGTCGGGCAGCTTGTTGCCCTTGTCGTCCTTCAGGAAGGGCTTGTCCTTGTCATAGCCGGGCTCGGTGGTGATGGGCAGGACGGCCACCCGCCAGTGCTTGCACTGCGGACACGAGACGTCCACGCCGGGAAACGGCCAGTTCTTCGGGACCGGCCATTCCTTTTCCGCGAGCACCGCGTCCACATACGCCTGCGCGTCCTTCAGGTTCTCCGCGCGGAGCCCCTCGGCCTCGAGGACGGTCTTCTCCCCTTCCTTCAGCAGGGCCGGGTCGTAGAGCACGACGAGCAGGTCGTCGAACCGGTTGGTCAGGGAGCGCTCACGGCGCAGGCCCACGAGCTGGAGCGTGAGCGGGTTCGTCCGCAAGAGCTCCAGCTCCTCGTCATCCTGCAGGTGGAACCGGTGGTTGCCCGGGTCGAGCTTCTTCTGGTTCCGCAGGCTCTCGCTCGCGAACTGCTTCAGCAGGCCCACCGCGCAGTCCGAACATGCCGTCTCCCTCAGCGTCGCATGGTGCGCCTGGTTCTCCGGCGACGTTGCCGCATCCGCCTTCTTCTTCGGCGTGTCCTGCTTCGAAGCGTCCTTCGCGGGTGCGTCCTTCGTGGGCTTCTTCTTCGCGGCCTTGGCTGCCATCGGGACCTCTCACGGAAACGGGCTCAGCTCCCGTGCAGCGCCTCGAGCTTCTGCAGGGTTGCCACGTCCAGGCGGCCGGTGACTTCCAGGCCGCTCCGGTGCTGGAAGGCGCGAATGGCGCTGCGCAGCTCCAACGTCATCTTCCCCGTGGGCTCCAGCGAATAGCCCAGGTTGATGAGCCGGGACTCCGCGCCGGAGACACCGTCATCAGGGGTGTCCTTCATGGGGCGCAGCGTGCCCAGCGCGAGCTCCCAGGACAGGCCCTCGCACTCCAGCTCCACGTGGCTGACGGTGAACGGGACCCTGGTCTCCAAAAAGCCCTCGTCGTCCGTGCTTCCCTCGATGACCTCCTGCTCGAAGGTGAGCAGATAGGGCCTGCCGCAGAGAGGAGCCCCTTCCGCGTCCTTCAGCGCGAGCCGGAGGTAGCGCGCCCCCGCCTTGACGGTGAAGCGGTGGGCCCTTCCCGTGGAGACGTTCGGCTGGGTCTTCGCGGAGCTCATGTCCGGGATGACGACGATGTCCCCCGGGTAGAGCACGTTGGGGTTGGGCCGCTTCTCGCGCAGCGCCGCGTTGTCCGGGTGCTCGTAGAGGCGCTTGAAGTCCGCGAAGCCGTAGCGACGCGCGATGAGCAGCAGGCACTCGCCCTGCTTGACGACGTGGGTGGTGGACATCGTGCCTCCATGCGCCTGGGGGAAGGGGGGCGTCATCTCCAGCTGCGTCCGTCCAGGCGGGGGAAGGACACCTGGCACTGCCCCGGATTCACGCCGTCCACGCGTGCGTAGCCGTGCTTGTTGAGGGTGCCCTCGCGGGTGCTGCCATCCGGCAGCGTCACCACGTAGCGCGCGTGGGGAACGGGCTTGCCCTCGTCGTCCGCCAGCTCGATGACCAGCCACGTCGGCGCTTCAACGGGCGTCTCCTCCGGCGTCGGGCTGGGTGTCTCCGGCCAGGGCGCGGGCACCAGCGTGGGCCGCTCCACCTCGAAGGCCACCAGCTCTCCGTGCGAGAAGGCCTCGGCGAGCCGCTGCTTGAGGCGCTGCTCGTACCGGTCGCGCTCCGGGCGCGAGTGGCCCAGCGACGGGCCACCTCCGAGCGCCTCGTACATGGCATGCAGCGTGCGCGCGGTGGGCGTCCTCAGCCAGCGCTCGAGCGCGGAGGTGATGAAGACCTCCGGCACCCGGTTTCGTTGTGACTCGCGCGCCTCGGGGCCGGCCGATGGGACGACCCGCCAGTCCACGCCCCCGGCCGGCAACGTCCACCGGCGCTCCCCCCATGATTGCGACATGACAGCACTCCCCCTCGTACGGAAGCGAGTGTACTGGCAGGGGCTGTCGCGTGCGCCGGGCCGGGGCCTCTTTCCGGTGAGAGTTCTCCAGGCCACTCAAGGGTGGGTGCCTCGAGACTGCCTGCGAGCGTGGACTGCCCGACTTACGGAGCCTCGGGCGCGGCGGGGAGGCTGTGCGCGAGGACCATCCACCACCGTCCGTCACGGCGCTGGCAGACGTCCGCGAAGGTCTGCACGTCCGTCACCTCGGTGCCGTCGGGAAGGCGCACGCGGGCCCGCTGGGCGCCCGTCAGCACACCCGTGTCACCGAAGACATGGGCGCGCAGGGAGAGCATCTCGATGCCGAGGATGGTGCCGGGGATGTTGGCGACGCTGGTGATGAACGCCGCGCGGTCCGTCTCCACGTCCCCCGGGCCGCGATAGACGAAGTCCTCGGGCAGCAGCTCGCGCAGCCGGGCGCCGTTGCGCTCCTGGATGGCCTGGGTGACGGCGCGCTCGAGCTCCAGCAGCTCGCGGTGGTGGGCCTGGACGGTTTCAGGGCTCATGGCGGGAGAACTCCTGACGGGCGGGTGGCCGCATGCGCAGGCCACCAGCAGGGAAGTGAGCAATAGCAGGCGAGTCACGGTGCCGGGTTTCAGCACGACTCCCCGGCCAGGCGCCAGAAGTCGTCATTCCTTTCGCGGCGCGGTGGCGGGGAAGCACGGTGGGGCGTTAGTCCTCCAGCCCTCTTCCCGCCGGACCTTCCAGGCCTGCTCGTGCTCCGCGCCTGGGAAGCCTGGTGTCACCTTCCCTCCCGGGAGTCCCCATGCCGTTGAATCACTACGTCACCCTCGGCCGCTCCGGCCTGCGCGTCAGTCCCTTCTGCCTCGGTGCCATGACCTTCGGCGAGGAGCTGGGCTGGGGCAGCAGCGTCGAGACGTCCAACGCCATCATGGACCGCTTCCTCGAGCGCGGCGGCAACTTCATCGACACCGCCAACGCGTACACCTACGGGCACTCGGAGAAGATCATCGGAGACCACCTGGGGCGCCACCCCAGCAAGAGAGAGCGGGTGGTCATCGCCACCAAGTTCTTCGGCAACCACTTCCCCAGCGACCCGAACGGCGGTGGCGCGGGCCGCAAGTCGCTGATGGCCCAGTGCGAGGAGTCGCTGCGCCGGCTGCAGACGGACTACATCGACCTGTACTGGATGCACTGCTGGGACATGCACACGCCCATCGAGGAGACGATGCGCGGGCTGGATGACCTCGTGCGCTCCGAGAAGGTCCGCTACGTCGGTGTCTCGGACACGCCGGCATGGAAGGTGGCGCAGGCGCAGGTGACGGCGCACTTCCGGGGTTGGGCTCCGCTGGCGGCACTGCAAATCGAGTACTCGCTGCTGGAGCGCACGGTGGAAGGCGAGCTGATGCCCATGGCGCGCGAGCTGGGGCTCGGCGTGACGCCGTGGTCCCCGCTGAAGAGCGGCGTGCTCAGCGGCAAGTACACGCGGGAGAACGCGGGCAAGCAGAAGGCGGACCGCGGCGCCTGGGCGGAGGGCTCGCTCAACGAGAAGACGTACGGCATCATCGACGTGCTCCAGCGCGTGGCGAAGGAGCAGGACACCACGGTGGCGCGCGTGGCGCTGGCGTGGGTACAGGGCCGGCCGGGCGTGACGTCCACGATTCTGGGAGCGCGCACGCTGGAGCAGCTCGACAACAACCTGGGCGCGCTGGACGTGCACCTCACGCCCGCGCAGGTGAAGGCGCTGGACGACGCCTCCACGCCGACGCTGAACTTCCCGGCGGGCTTCCTCCAGGGCGCGCCGGTGTTCATGCACGGCGGCCTCACGGTGAACGGCGTCACCGCGCCCCCCTGGCCCATGGCTCCGAAGAGCGACAAGGAGCGCTGGTAGCAGCGCCTGTGGCATGGGCTGCGACACGCTCGCTGCGTTCGCCGCGGGCGTGAAAAACCGCTGAGACCCGAAGCGGGATGTCGTCATGCGTGTGAGGCCCGGCCCCCACGTGTGCGGGCCGGGTGGAGCATTGGACATGTGGGCTCCATCCGCGGGGCAGAGCGTTCTGGAGAGGACACTCATGGGTGGCGCATTGCAGACCCGTTCCTAGCTTGCAGGCCCTGGCGCGATCAGGGCCGGCGCGGGCGCGGGAGGGTGTGTGGGCGAGTTTCTGTCAGGGGCCGAGGGGCAGGGGATGGGGACTCAGGGCGCGGCGGGGGCGTCGGGGCGAGGCCCGGTGCCGGGTGCACCGCTGAACGTGAGCGATGTGCTCGACGTGGACCTGGATGCGTACCTGGACCGCGAGCTCTTCGTGCGTCCGAGGCTCGACTCGGAGTCGGAGGCGCGGGACACGGACGCCGTCACCACCGCGTCCGGGAGCATGCGCACGCTGCTCGACCTGGCCGAGCGGGAGTCGGAGTGGCTGAAGACGCTGCCGCCGCCCGCGCTCTCCGAGGCGGAGGCGCTGCCCGAGCCGGTGGTGGAGATTCCCGAGTGGATGCGCATGAGCCCGGGCGCGAAGGAGACCACGCGCTTCGCGGCGATGCTGTCTCCGGTGGACCCGGACGCAGTGCACGCGGCGGCCAGTGAGGGCGCCATGGGTGCGGGCACGGATGCCGCGGGCCTGCCGGCGACGCCGTGGAGCACGCCGGTCCAGCCTGTCCCTCCGACGGGCTTCGCGAGCGCTCCTCTGTATCCTCCGGGCAACCTGCTGCCGGGCATCGCGCCAGCGCCGGGCCTGCCCATGCAGGGTGCGCCGCTTCATCCATGGGGGCCTGCGCAGGCGTATCCGCAGCAGCCGTGGGGCATGCCCCTGGCCGCGCACCCCGAGCCGAAGCGCCTCCTCGGCCTGAGGCCTGGTGCCTTCCTGGGCGCGGCCGCGGCGGGCGTGCTCGCTGCGGGCCTGCTCGTGGTTGCGGGCCTGCACTTCCGGGACAGCGGCACCGGGGCGGGCACGCAGGGTGTGCATCCCGCCGGCGGCACCTGGACGTCGTCGAGCACGGCGCAGCTCGGCGGCCAGGTGTCCCCGGGCACGGGTAGCGGGGGGCAGTCGGGTGGCACCTCGCTGCTCCCGGGCACCGGCGGTGTGGCGCAGCAGGGCGGCACTCCGGGCCTGACGGGAGCGGCTCAGGTGGCTTCGGGCAGCACGGCGCAGGTCGGTAGCGTGGCCGGCGCGGCGCAGCCCGGCACCGAGGCCACGTTGCAAGGCGGAGCCCCTGGCGCGCAGCTCCCGGGTGTGAACGGAGCCGGAGCCACGGGCGTCTCCGAGCCGTCGGGAGCCCAGCAGGCCGCGGCCTCGGTCGCCGGCACCGTGCTGTCCACGGCCCAGGGAGACGTGCTCGGCGCGGCGAATGGCCTGCGCGCCCCGCAGCCCACGTCCGGCGCGACGAACACCGCCGTGGGAGGCACCACCCTCACCAGTGGCACGGTCGCCGCCGTGGCGCCTTCCACGCGCAAGGCGCCCGCGAAGACGGTGGGTGTCACCCTGCCGCGCGCCGCCGCCAACGAGGACGAGGAGACCGCCCCCGCCGCGAGCGAGCTGTCCTTCGACGAGGGCGAGTCCGAGGCCGGTGGAATGAACGTTCCTTCCGAGTCCGGCGACGCGGAGACCTCGCCCGGGGAGGACGTGGCGGAAGCCGCCGCCGATGCCCGTCCTCGGAGCCAGTACTCGGAGCTGGACGAGGACTTCGCGCGGGAGCTGGGCTTCACGGAGGACGCGGAGAACAAGGAGGCGGCGGACCCGCGCGCCTCGCGCACCGTCTACATCCCGCCCGTGCCGGATGCGAAGCAGCACCTCACTCCGGACGACGTGAATGCCGTGGTGGTGGCGAACCAGCCGGCCATCACCGCGTGCATCCGGCAGCATGCCCAGGGCACGCCGGTGGAGGGCGGTGGCCGCTTCCTCGTGCAGTGGTCGGTGCTCCCCAGCGGCGAGACCACCAGCGTCTCCATGAGCACGGACACGCTGCGCGCCACGCCGCTCGCGCGCTGCATCGAGGACGTGGTGCGCCGCTGGAAGTTCCCGGTCCACCAGGTCCGCATGGAGGAGCCCATCCGCTTCCCGTTCGTCTTCTAGCGACGCGCTTCTTCCTGCAGGTGGCGCCGCAGCAGCTCAGGATGCAACCAGAGCGTCTGCAGCTCCCCCTCTTGGGGCGACACGGACAGTCCTGAGTCCACCCACTTCCCTTCCAGGCTCACACGGATGTTGACGGCGCTCACCGGCTGCTTCAGGCGAAGCTTCAGGGGAAGGGCTCCCCGCCAGAGCACGAAAGGCTTCTTGCCGAAGAGTGGGACGGCAAGGAGCTCCGCCTTGACTGGGGAGGCGGCCTCGATGCGAAGCCAGCTCTCTTTGCTGGGGTGGGTGTCGAAGCGGTACTGGTAGCCCTGCGCGCTGCTGGCCAGCGCGGACCAGCGCAGCCGCTCGTAGGGGCCCGGATGGGTCCTCATCGCCGTCCACCACAAGCGCCACAGCGGCCTTGCGTGGTTCCAATACAGCTGCGCGTCCGTCGCTTCCCAGGCGCCGGTGGTCCGAAAGGAGCTGATGAGGTCCCTCCCACCCTGATTGAAAGCAGGAGCCCCACCTTCCGCCCAGGCCCACCGCGCGACGCTGAACCACTCGTGAGCGTCATCCTCGGCGCGAAGCGCGAAGGGTTCATGGTCCCGACGCTCTCGCCAGTGCATGGAGAGCCCTCGCTCCAGGATGCTGGCGCGCTTGGAGACGGAGACCTTCTTCGAGCCCTGCTTCGAACGCGCCATGTGCCTTGCTGGCATGAAGCTCAGCGACAGGGCGCTCACGTCCAGCTCGACTTCGCGGGCGTCCTGTCGCAGCCCCTCGAGGGCCGCGGCACCCGGGCGGAGTCCCAGCTCCATCGCGAGCACAATCCCCTGGAGACGGGACGTGGTGGAGCCAGAGGCCATCAGCTTCTCGATGCCCGGAAGCGCCAGCCCACCGAGGGCCCCCAGCGCGTCCCGCAGCTCCCGGAGTTCCCGCCCCTCGATGAGCAGCCTCGGCTCCGGCGGGGGCCCGGTGGCGCACAGGCCTGGCTGGAACTCCGCGACGAGCTGTCGGGCAGGCTGTGCCATCTCCCAGGCGGCCACGAGCTCCTGACCGCGCGCCACGGACTTCTCCGCCAGCGCGCTCAGCCGAGGATAGGGCCCGAGCAGGGAGGGGTGGACTCTTCGCGCCGTCAGGACCTCGAGGAACTCCAGCACCGCCGCTTTCGCCTCGTCATCCGGAGCGCCCACGGCCAGCACCTCGAGCCTCGGCAGCAGGGACTCGCCCTGGGTCAGCAGCCGGAGCTGCGCCTCCGCACGCTGGGCGCTGTCACCCGAGACCAGCCAACCGAGCAGCTCCTCCTCGCCCTGCGTGCCCGTATCGGGCTTCAGTGGCTCCGGGTCCAGCCAGGGCCAGGGCGGGCTGGACTCCGAGCCCCCCGCGTCCCCGAAGGACTTTTCGAGGGACGGCGCCGGCCGTGCCGCGTAGACGCCCACCGAGCTCCGGGGCGAAGGAGCACCGGCCCGCGCGGCTGTGGACAGGAGCGTGAAGCACAGCAGGGCGCGCAGCATGCCAGGCATCATCGCCCGCCTGGACTCCGGGAAGGAAGGCGTCCACCCGGGCATCGGCGTGCACCGGCCTCTATGCTTCCCCGGCATGCCGCCTGGAACAACGGAGCCAACGGAGCCAACGGAGCCCGAGCCCACCGAGCTGCACGTCTGCCACCGCTGCCTGGTGCGCCTGGACGCGAGCGCCGGAGGTGTGGACCTGCCACGCCGGCTCAAGGAAGCGCTCTGCGCGCGTGGCCTCACGGAGCGCACCCGCGTGCTGCCCTCGGGCTGCCTGGGCCACTGTCCGAAGGGCCGCGTCAGCGTCCTGGTGCTCCCGGACGGGGGCACCGCCGCTCACGTCCAGCTCATCGACCCCGAGAAGGACGGCGAGGACCTGGCTGAGCACCTCGCGCGCTGGCCCGTGCCAGCTGCGCCGCCTTGAGCAGGGCCTCCACCATGGGCACGCAGCTCGCCTCACCCTTGCCGGCAATCGCATAGGCGGTGCCGTGGTCCGGAGACGTGCGAGGCACCGGCAGCCCCAGCGTCACATTCACGGTGCGCTCGAAGTCGAGCGCCTTCGCCGGGATGAGTCCCTGGTCGTGGTACATGGCCAGCACCACATCGTACTGCTCGCCGATGCGCTCTGGCCGCGCGAAGAGGCCATCCGCCGGGATGGGCCCGCTCGCATCCACCCGCGCCGCGCGCGCCCTGCGGATGGCGGGGCCGATGACGTCCACCTCCTCGCGTCCCAGGAGCCCGCCCTCGCCCGCGTGCGGGTTGAGCCCCAGCACCGCGATGCGCGGGCGCCTTCCCACCACCGGCTCCAGGCTCCGAGAAAGCAGCTTGAGCTGCGCGGTGAGCCCCTTCACGGTGAGCAGCTTCGGCAGCTCCAGGATGGACACATGGTTGGTGGCCAGCGCCACGCGCACCCGGGGCCCGTCCATCAGCATCATCACGTCCACGCCGAACGCGTCGGCCAGCACCTCCGTGTGGCCCATGAAGGGAATGCCCGCGCGCGAAATCTGCTCCTTTGACACCGGCGCCGTGCACAGCGCGTCCACGTTCCCCTCGCGCATCGCTTCAATCGCCGCGGTGATGAACGCGTACTGCGCCCGGCCGCCCGCGCGGGAGGGGCGTCCCGGCACGCGGTCCTTCTCCGCCAGCTTCGTCACCTCCACCACGGTGGGCCCGTCCACGCGGCGCAGGTGCTGTGGCACCACGCGCGCGTAGCGGCGGAAGACGGGGAAGCGCTCCAGGGTGGGCCCGTCCCCGAACACCACGGGGACGAGCGCCTTGCGCAACGTGGGGAGCGCCAGGGCCGCGGCCGTCACCTCCGGACCGATGCCCGACACGTCACCCAGGGAGATGCCGACGAGAGGAGGACTCACGGACCGGGAGGACTCGCCGCTGACTACAGCTTCACGTCGACGTTGGCCTTCTGTCGCAGCTCGGCCACGTACTGCTCGAGGAACTTCTCCGACTTCTCGTTGGCCAGCTTCGCCTCCAGCTTGGGGCGCATCTCGTCGTAGGAGGTGGCCGCCACCGAGCGGCGCTCCTCCACTTTCAGGATGTGCCAGCCGAAGTTGGTGCGCACCGGCTCGCTGACCTCGCCGTCCTTCAGCGTGAAGGCGACCTTCTCGAAGGCGGGCACCATGACGCCGCGCTTGAACCAGCCCAGGTCGCCGCCGTCGGCCGCGCTGGGGCCCTCGCTGCGCGCGCGCGCCAGGGCGGAGAAGTCCATGCCGGGCCGCCGGGCCTCCGCGGCGATGGCCTGTGCCTTCTTGTAGGCGGCATCCACCTGCTCCTGCGGGGCCTTCGGGTCCACCGACACCAGGATGTGGCGCGCGTGGACCTCCGAGTCCTGGCTCTCCAGGCGCGCGTACTGCGCGTAGGCGGCCTTCAGGTCCTCCTCGGTAATCTTCACCTTGGGACCGATCTTCAGGCGCAGCAGCCGCTCCCGCAGGATGCGCTTGCGCAGCATGTCCCGGTAGGCGGCCATGGTGAGGCCCTCGCCCACCAGGAGCTGCTCGAACTGCTTCGGGTCGGTGATGTTGTTCTGCTGGCGCACGTCGTCGACCAGCTGGTCGACCTCGGCCTCGGTCGCGGTGATGCCGAGCTGGGCAATCTCCGCCTCCATCAGCTTCTCGCCGATGAGCGTGTCCAGCGCCGTCTTCATCAGCTGCACCCGCAGCTCGGCGCGCTTCTTGGGGTCGGGGTTGTTGATGCGCGACAGCTCCGGAGCCGCGCGCTGCTGCACCTCCGACAGCGCGATGATGTCGCGGTTCACCACCGCGGCCACCCGGTCCACCAGCTCCGCGCGCGCCGCCGTGCCGCTCCCCAGGCTCCCCAGGAGCGCCGCCGTCGCGATGCCTGCCACCCACTTCTTCATCTCGAGCATCCTTCCGCACCCCACCAGGACGGTCCAACGCCCGTCCCGGCCTTCGATTCCGTCACTTCGCCGCCTGCTGCGGCGCCGGCTTCCCACGGATGGCCTGCAGCGTGGCCTCGTTCACCTGCACCTGCGACTTCTCCCGCAGCTCCTTCTCGAACGACGCCTGCGCCTCCGTGCGCTTCTGCTCCAGCAGCTTCGCCTCCACCAGCTGCCGCACCTCGGCGAACTCCCGCTTGCGTGCCGGCTTGCGCTCCAGCACCCGGAACAGGTGGTAGCCGTACTCGGTGGAGACCACATCCGAAACCTGCCCCACCGCCAGCTTGAATACCACCTCGTCGAAAGCCGGGGGCATCTGTCCGCGGGGGAAGGAGCCGAGGTCTCCCCCCACCTTGCCGTCCGCGCTGAGGGAATACCGGCGCGCCAGGTCCGAGAACTTCTTGCCCGCCTTGAGCTGCGCCTGCACCCGCCGCGCCTCGTCCAGGCCCTTGACGACAATCTGGGCCGCGTGGACCTGCTCGGGCTCGTTGAAGTCCGCCTCGTTCGCCGTGTAGTAGGCGCGCAGCTCCTCCTCCGTCACCGCCACGCGCGAGTAGACGTGGTTGGCGAAGAGCTTCTCAATCGTCAGCCGGCTCGCCTCGCGGGCGCGCAGCTCCGCCATGGACAGCTGCCCCTGGGCCAGCACCTCGTTGAAGTTGCCGGCGGGGTAGTCGCCGGACAGGCGCAGCACCCCCCGGTCCACCTCCTCCGGGGTGACGCTGATGTTGTTCTTGCGCGCCGCCTGGAGCAGCAGCAGCCGGTGGATGTACGTGTCGAGGAGCGCCCGCTTGAAGGGCTCCACCTCTTCCGGCGTGCGCTGTGGGGCCTCGGTGGAGGCCAGCTCGCGCCACAGCTCCTGCTCGAAGTCCGCGCGGCTGAGCACCTCGCCGTTGATGGTGGCGACCACCGACGCGTCGGGGTCCTCCTTCACCGGCTTGTTGCACGCGGCGCCCAGCCCCAGGCAGAGCACCAGGGCGAGTGGGGACAGGAAGGCGCGGGTGGGATTGAAACGCATGCTGGGGTGCCTCGGGGTAGGGAGGGGGCGACTCCCATAGGTGGGGCCTGCTCCCCTGACTGGCAAGCGGGCACTCATGGCGCGGGCACCGTTCCGGGCAGGGGGCCCGAGGGTTTCCGCATGGGGGCGCTCGGGTCTACGGGCACGCCTGCGAGCGCGTCCGGGTCCACCGCCAGCGAGAACTGCTGCTCCACGCGGGCCAGGTACGCGGCCCAGGCGCGCGAGCGCTTCTCGCCCTCCAGGCGCACGCGCAGCTCCTCGCGCACGTCGTCCAGGGCGAGGTTCAGCGCGGGGCGCCGCGCGCGCAGCTTCAGCAGGTGCAGGCCGGCGTCCGTCTGCACCACGCCGCTGAGGGCGCCCTCGGCGGCCAGCGCGCGGGCGGCCCGGGCCACCTCGGCGCCGTACGTGCCGGCCAGGGCCTCGTCGGAGAGGAAGCGCAGGTCGCCATCCAGCGGCGCCGTGCGGGGCTCCTCGCTGTGCTCGCGCGCGAGCTGGCCGAAGGCGGCGAAGTCACCCGCCGGCAGGGCCCGGGCCCGCGCCAGCAGCGCGTCGGCCCGCTTGCGCGCGGCGGCCACGCGGGCGGCGTCGGCGCGGGGCGCGGCGAGGAAGACATGGGACAGGCGCACGGCCTCGGGCCGCACGAAGTCGTCGCGGCGCGCGGCGTAGGCGTCCGCCAGCTCCGCGTCGCTGATGTCGGCGGGGGCGTCCTCCAGCTTCGCGCGCATCAGCCGGTTCACCAGCGCGCGCCGGGTGGCCTCCACCACCTCGGGGTCCTCATGCAGCCCCTGCGCGAGCGCGTCGCGCACCAGCAGCTCGAAGCGCGCCATGGACTCCACGTACTCACGCCGCGCCTCGGGGGCCACGTACCGCTCGCGCAAGGCGGGGCTCATCTCGGCGAAGCGCCGGGCGAGCTCCTCCGCCGTCACCCTGTCCCCACTCCAGCGGGCCACCGCCTGGCCGCCTGCCTGCCGGGTGTGGCGCAAGTCGAGCTCCGCGCGCCCCTCGGCCGGAGCGCGAGGCGGCTCGGAGGGGGCCCGGCCACACGCGGCGGGCGCCAGCAGGGCGAGGGTGAGAAGACGGGCGGCGAGGGACATGCGGGGGGCTTCCGGGTAGCACGCCGGCTGGACTCGGACAACCTGGAGCCCCGGGCCCTGGGAAGCGGCTGTCAGCCCGTGGGCCCAGGGCCCGCGGCTCAGGCGCGGGTGGCGTGCGCCGCCAGGAACGCTTCCACCAGGGGGAAGATTTCGTCCGGCGCCCGGCGGCCGAGGATGAGGTCGGCGTGCCCGTAGTCCGCCCCGAAGCCATGGGCCCGCCCGGCGACGAGGAACTTCACCGGCCCGCCCAGGTGCTCCTTCGCGCGCGCCACCGACATGGGCGGGGCCAGCAGGTCCTTGCTCCCGGCCAGCAGCAGGAAGGGGGTGCGCACCTTGGACAGGCCCTCGCGGTAGTCGAAGCCCCCGTCATACGAGGTGAAGCGGTTGGTGGAAATCCACCGGGCGAACTGGCGCCCCACACCGCCCGCGACGTTGGCGGGCACGTTGGCCAGCGCGCGCCGCACCACCTCCGGGTCCATGTTCTCCGCCAGCATCATGTACCGGCTCAGCGGCCCCGGCGGCGCGCCGAACAGGGCGATGCTCGTCACCCGGCCGGTGGGGATGTACTTGAGCTTCAGCAGCGGCTCCACCCGCTGGATGAAGGTGCGCAGCCCTGGTTGCACCGCGAAGGTGAACGGGCTGCCCAGCACGGCGGCCGCGCGGATGGGGGCTTCCGGGTTCTTCGCCAGGTGCGCGTAGAGGGTCAGTCCGCCCTTGGAATGACCTACCCAGAGCACTTCCTTCGCACCTGTGGACAGGACGGTTCGCACCGC
Organism: Pyxidicoccus xibeiensis; assembly: GCF_024198175.1. Taxonomy (NCBI): domain Bacteria; kingdom Pseudomonadati; phylum Myxococcota; class Myxococcia; order Myxococcales; family Myxococcaceae; genus Pyxidicoccus; species Pyxidicoccus xibeiensis. The sequence goes on along the minus strand of NZ_JAJVKV010000001.1, from coordinate 871,265 downwards.
GGTGCGGACATCATGTTCGGCCTGGTCGTCGAAGTTGAAGTCCGCGCAGTCGCCCGCCAGCCCCCGGCCGCGCAGCTCCAGCACCCACGCCTCGAAGCCCGCCCGGGCCAGGTAGCGCGCGAAGCTGTAGTGCTCGTCGAAGTCCATGTGGAAGCGGTTGGCTCCCAGCCCGTGGCAGAGGATGACGGGCTCGGCGAAGCGGCGCTCCCCTCGGGGGTGGTAGCGGCCCATCGCAATGGAGGCCCCGTCATCCGTGGGCACGCGATACAGCTCGTCCGGGCGGAAGCTCAACGTCAGCAGCCCCTCCTTCCCGCGCGTCACCGTCCGGGAGAAGAGGTCTGCCATTCGGCCCAAACGGGCCACCTGTCTGCGAGTCACTCAAGCAGTCTAAGCCCGACCGCGGGGCCGTGCCGTGTTCAATAGAAGTCCCCATCTACTCCCGGCAGGGCTGTTGCAGGGAGATGTGCGTGTAATGGCGGGAGGACGTTGGATGCGGCAAAACAGGGCTTTCAAGGAAGCGTTGTCATCCTTCATCGCCACCGTTTTTCCCACAGACACCCTCCTACGTGCGCTTCGGGAGATGGAGCGGCACCAGGTGAGGATGCTGGGGGTGGTGGGTGAAGGGGGTGGGGTGGTGGGGCTGGTGAGCGAGGCCCACATTCTCGCGGCCTGGGGGGTGGACCCCCTGGCGCCAGTCTCGGAGGTCATGGCGCGGGTGAAGCCGCCGCCGAAGGAGCGCAAGCCCTTCCGGTTGCTGCGGCGGCTGCGCCTGCCCGCTCTGCGGAGAAAGGGGCGAGCACCGACGCCGAAGGAGTGAGGCGGGCCCGGGTGGGGAACGGTAGAGTCCGCGCGCCGTGCCGGACGAATCGCTCCCCCCGCCCTCCTGGTCTGTCTACATGCTGCGCTGCCAGGACGGCACGCTGTACACCGGTGCCACCAACAACCTGGAGCGCCGGCTCGCCACCCACGGCCGGGGACGCGGAGCGGCCTACACCCGCGCCCGCCTGCCCGTCGTCCTGGTGTGGAGTGAGGCCGTGGGTGAGCGGGGCGAGGCCCTGCGCCGCGAGGCCGCCATCAAGCGCCTGTCCCGGGCGGAGAAGCTGCGCCTGGTGCTGGCCGCGCGCCGCAAGCCCACCCGTCGCGCCAAGGCGCGGTCGAAGTAGGCCCGCGCGCCGCCGTCCGGCCTCGGACTCGCGAGCAGGGATGACACCCAATGGTGGACCCTTGCCCGCGCCGTCTGACTTCCATCATGGATTCCAGGACTTTTCAGGAAGGTGTGGCGATACACCCACCCCTGCTGACGCGTTAGGCTAGAGGTACCTTTCGCAGGGGGAAGTCCATGTTTCGGTCGTGCTCGGGAATCTTCATGGCGTTGGCGCTGGGGGCGTTCGGCTCCGGGTGCAGGGTCAACAGTCCACCGGAGGTCACGGTGGGGCCGCGTCCGAACTCCCTCACGGCGGACCCCGGCGAGGTGCTGATGATGCAGCTCGAGGTGAACGACCCTGACGGGGACGACATGACGTACGAGTGGGCGCAGGTCCCCGCGCAGCCCGCCGGGCGGTTCAGCGACATCCACGCGCGCAACCCCACGTGGACGGCGCCGGACGTGGCGGAGACGAGCCTGTTCAACATCACCGTCACCGTGCAGGACTCCGAAGGGGCAGGCGTGCTGGGGACGACGCCGTCGGTGGTGGTGCGGGTTCCGCCTCCCGCGCCGTAGCGCGGTGTCAGGCGGTGGCGTGGGGCGCCGTGGGCGGCGGGGCGGCCGGAGGCGTCTGGCCCGCCTGGGCCCGGGCGCGGCGGCTGGCGCGGCGGACGAAGAGCACGCCCAGCACCAGTGAGGCGAGGGCGCCGATGCCGGCGCCCGTGGCCTGGTAGGTGAGCAGCGACGCGGACGTCCTGCGAATCACGTCCGGCAGGTTGCACATCGTCTGCGTGGCGTAGGGCGTCTCGTTGTACCAGCCGAGGAAGGCGGGGCCCATCCACGAGGCGACGACGATGCCGAGCAGGGCGCCCGCGAGCACGAAGTTGAGCAGCGTCTTGGCGGTGTTCATGGGCAGTCACCTCGGCTGGTTGACGTCGGGGCGTGCTTAATATGCGCACGGCGGCGCCGCAAAGGGGGGAACGTGTTAAGGGAAGGGCGTGCCGCTGCTTCCGCTCGCCATCCTGTTCGGTCTCGCCGCGCTGGGGTGCACCGTCTTCCTGCTGCTCCACGCCTTCCGCCGGAGCGTGGGCACGGGGGTGATGGTGCTGCTCATCCCCTGCTACCTGCTCTTCTACGCGTTCAGCCAGTTCGAGCACCCGCGCAAGGGCCTCATCGTCGCCGGCTTCATGGCCAGCACGGTGCTGGCCGCGGTGTTCCTGGGCCTGGGCGCCCACGGGCTGGCGGCGCTGTCCTCCCACGTCCCACCGCCGGGCTTCTGAGGCGTCGCGTTCCCGGCACGTGCTCAGCGCTGGGGATGAAATCCCCAGGAGTTGACGCCGGGGTGGTGATGGAATCCCCACTCCTGCCGCGCCCAGTGTCGGATTCTGGTGGGCTGATGGGCTCCCGTTCCCGCGGGCTCCGCGCGTCGCCAGGCCCGGGTTCCACGGTGACGCGGTGATGCCCCCGGCCACGGGCGCGCGCTGTGGCATCCACCCGGAAATGGCCGCGGTGGCCACGTGCGCGCGGTGTGGCACCTTCCTGTGCGGCGACTGCACGGAGGTGGTGGGCGAGTCGCCCTACTGCGCGCCGTGCCTCGACGTGCTGCGCAAGAGCGCGAAGCCGTCGTGGGTGGTGCAGGTGGCGCTGGGCCTCAACGTGCTCGGGGTGGCCTGCCTGCCGTGCTCGATGGCCCTGCCGCTGCCCTCGCTGGTGGCGGGGCTGGCCGGGGTGCTGCTGGGCTCGCGCGAGCTGCGGCGCATCCGCGACGGCCATGGCCCCGAGCGGGGAATCACGCAGGCCCGGGTCGCGCGCGGGCTGGGGTACTTCAACCTGACGCTGTCCCTCGCGTGGCTGCTGATGCTGACGCTGTCCCAGTACCTGCCGTGAGCCGTGGGGCCCCGCGGGCCCACCGTCACACGCCGCGCGCGTTCGGGTCCCAGAGGTACTTGTGCATCTGGAGCTGGAAGCGGACGGCGAGCCTGTCCTCGATGACCCACTCGGCGAGCTGGCGCGGGTGGAGCTTGTCCCAGACGGTGGAGAAGAGGATGCCGAAGGGCCTGTCCAGCAGGCGGTGCTCGGTGATGAGCGCCTTCGACCAGTCGTAGTCCTCGCGCGAGCCGATGACGAACTTGAGCTCGTCGTTGGCATTCATGGACGTGAAGTTGCGGTAGTCGTTGCGCGAGTGCTCGCCCGACGAGGGCGTCTTCATGTCGACGATTTTGTGCACGGCCGGAGGCACGAGCCGCACGTCGATGGCGCCGCTGGTCTCCAGCAGCACCTTGAGCCCCGCGTCGAGCAGGTCCTGCATCAGCGGGTAGACGCCGGGCTGGAGGAGGGGCTCGCCGCCGGTGACCTCCACGCTGGGCGAGCGGAGCGCCTTCACCTCGGAGACGATGTCCGCGTTCTTCATGCGCCTGCCGCCGTGGAAGGCGAACTCGCTGTCGCAGTAGGTGCAGCGCAGGTGGCAGCCGGTGAGGCGGACGAAGGCGCAGAGCAGGCCTGCGTGGGAGGACTCGCCCTGGACGGAGAGGTATATCTCCTTCACCACCACGGAGTCGGCGGTGGGGACGAGGCGGGGCTCGATGTGCGGGCGTGCGGCGGGCATGGCGTGGTGGACGTCTTCGGGTGGAGCCGGAGGTGAGCGGCGCTTCAACCCCAGCGCCTCCGCGAATGCAAGCGAGGACCCCCGAACCGGACGGTAACGCCCGGGCCGCCTGACGCCATTCCAGGAGCCAGGAGGCGGGCGGGCGCCCGGCCCGGCTGGACGGGCTCGCCGCTAGGAGGACTGGGCAGGGCCCTTCACGCGCTCGCAGAAGGCGTCGATGAGCTGGCGGGCGATGCTCAGGCGCGGGGGGATACGCGGGAGGTTGTCGGGGCTGAAGAAGTGGGCCTCGGCGATTTCTTTGGGGTCCACGACGATGTCGCCTCCGGCGTACTCGGCGGTGAAGCCCACCATGAGCGAGCGCCCATAGGGCCAGGGCTGCGAGCCGAAGTAGCGGATGTTCTTCACGTCGATGCCGACCTCCTCCTTCACCTCGCGGGCGACGCACTCCTCCAGCGTCTCACCCGGGTCCACGAAGCCGGCGAGGGTGCTGAACATGGGCTCGGGGAAGGTGGCGTTGCGGCCGAGCAGCATCGTGTCGCCGCGGGTGACGAGGACGATGATGGCGGGGGCGATGCGCGGGTAGAAGGGCGTGTGGTCCACGGGGCAGCGGCGGGCGCGCTCGCCGGGGACGAGCTGGGTGGGGGTGCCACAGCGGCCGCAGAAGCGGTGGGTGAGGTCCCACTCGACGATGGAGATGGCGCGGCCCACGACGGCGAAGCGGGCCTCGTCTACGCGCTTGTAGAGCGAGCGCGCGAGGACCTTCGTGAAGCCCTCGGGCGGGGTGAAGTCCTCGGGCAGCAGGGCGGCGTAGCAGTCCTGCCCGTCCAGGGCGCCCAGGTAGTGCGCACCGGCGGCGAGCTCGGGGAAGGCGGCGCCGGTGGGAAGGGAGGGAGCGCCCTCGTGCTCCTGGATGAGCACGTCCATGCCTCGGGCGAGGAACAGGAGGGCGCCGTCGCGGGGACGGTCGGGAGGCTCGTGGCCGGGGACGAAGTGGAGGGCGGTGCTCACGGAGGGCACCTTAACGGGGGCGAGGCCGGTGTGCAGGTGTCGTGTGCGGCTCACGTCACCGGGTCAGGACCGCTGACGGACGTTCGTGGGTGTCATGCACTACGGAATGGAAACGCCTGCTGCCCCGGGAGCTTGGAGTTCACTGTCACGCGAGGAGCGCCTCGAGTGGCTCGAAGCCGCCTGCGCGCGCCACTTCGCGCGTCCGCAGCCGTGGCCTCCTGACCGCCCGCCGGGAAGCATCATCGTGCTTCAGGGGCGCTTCATCGAGGACCTGAGCTCCTTCTTCTGCTCCATGGGCGAGGCGGTGAATGGCGCGGGTGGCTATTTCGGATGGAGTCTCGATTCCCTGCAGGACTGCTGCGTCGGGGGCTTCGGCGTGGCGCCGCCGTTCATCGTCCGCTGGGAGGGTGCCGCGGCCTCGCGGCGGGCCCTGGGACACGTGGCGCTTCACGAGTGGGCGGAAGCGCGGCTTCTGCGCGGCGACCCTCTCGACGAGGACGGCAAGGCCTGGCTGCTCGGTTGCGCGGAGCAGGCGGCACGGGGTGAAGGAGAGACGCTCTTCGACTTCATCGTCGAGGCCATCGGCGTGCGTGGCAGCACGGTCGAAGAGCGCTGAGGTCGCTCACGTCCCCTGTTCAATCAGCTCCACGCGGTACCCGTCCGGGTCCTCGACGAAGGCGATGACCGTCGTGCCGTGCTTCATGGGCCCCGGCTCGCGCACCACCTTCCCGCCGGCCTGGCGGATGGCATCGCACGTGGCGCGGATGTCCTTCACGCCGAGCGCCACGTGCCCGTACGCCGTGCCCAGCTCGTACTTCTCGACGCCCCAGTTGTGCGTGAGCTCCAGCGCCGGGTGCGTGTCCTCCGGGCCGAAGCCGACGAAGGCGAGCGTGAACTTCCCGTCCGGGTACTCGTGGCGGCGCAGCAGCTTCATCCCGATGACCCGGGTGTAGAAGTCGAGCGACTTCTCCAGGTCGCCAACGCGGAGCATGGTGTGCAGGATTCTCATGCGCGCTTCATAACGCCACGGACGCGCGGCGTCCCGGCACTCCGTACGTGAAGGCTCAGGGCTGTCCACTGGACTGCGTCTTCGGAGGCACGGTGAAGCTGCCCACCTCGACGCGCGCCTCGTGAAGCGGCTTCCCGTCCGTCCCGAACGCGCCGATGCGCGAGCCATCTCCGCCGGCGTGCCACAGGCCCACCAGCAGCTTCCACTCGCCGGCCTCCCAGTCCTTCGTGGACACGGCGAAGGCGTCGCGCAGGAGGACGTCTCGCGGCGCATCGCGGAAGAAGAAGGTGCCACCCACCACCGCGTGGTCCGCGCCCTTGCGCTTGCCGTCGGGGCCCGGGATGTGGACGAAGATTCCGGCCGAGCGGGGCACCGGCCCCGTCACCCGCCAGTAGAGCACCACGGGGACGATGCCCTCTGCGTCCGGCGCCGCGGGCACCTCCGCCGCCACCAGCTCCACCGGCACGTCGAAGCGCGCGCCGAAGGGCCGAGCCTCCGGAGGCAGCGACGCCACCAGCATCCGCACGCCATCCGGCCCCCGAGGCTCCGCGCGCGCCACCGGCTCCTGCCAGGCCAGCAGCAGCGCGGCCCACACGAGCACCGGCACGGAGGCCACCATCAGCGCCGTCGCTCCCAGCCGCTGCTCCCGGGCACGCGGGCGCCGCGCGACGAAGGCCAGCCCGGCCCAGGCCAGCACCGACACCAGCGCTCCGCCCAGGCCCGAGCGAGGCAGGAAGCTCAGCACCACCTGGTGTGCACCCTCCGGCACGCGCACGGCCAGCAGCCCGTCGCGCGAGACGACCTCGCCCACCGAGGACTTCCAGCCCGGGTGCCAGTTCTGGTTCACCAGCAGCACCGTGGGACGTGACGCCGCCACGTCCACGGCCACGCGGTTGGGCGTCCACTCCACGCGGCGCGCGGTGCCGGCCGACGCGTCCTCCAGGTACTCCTCCTGGGGCAGGTCCCCGCGCAGCCGCTCGGACATGGGCACCGGCCACGCCTCGCCGCAGGCGATGGAGCCGCGGTTGAGGGCGAGGAAGTACCCCTGCGCCCAGCGGTTGCCACGCGCCTGGGCGAACGGCTGCTCGGACTCGGGAGGCGTGGGCGGGGGCTCCGCCACCATGGGGGCCCAGCGCGTGAGGTTGCGGAACGCGTGGGCCTGGACGCCCCAGCCCGCCATCATCACCCCGCACACCACCACCGCGGACAGCCACCACCGGGAGGCATGACGGGGCGCGCGCAGCGAGCGCACCAGGAGCGCGGCGAGTCCCAGCGCGGCCAGCTCGGCGATGAAGAGGCCCGCGGGGACGAGGAAGCGCTCCGGGTAGCGCAGCGTCCCGAAGATGGGCAGCAGCCGCAGCCCGGCGAACAGCGACGGCTTCACGGAGTACCCGGCCGCCATCCACACGCACAGCGTCGCCAGCACGGTGGGGTACAGCGCGCGGCGGCGGCACAGCGCCACGGCCACGGGCACCAGCGCGAGCGCCACGGGCACGAGGTAGAAGTTGCCCGGGTCGCTGTGCCCGGAGCGCGCGGGGAGCTGGAGCAGCATCTTCGCCAGCGTCTCCAGCGAGTGCCCCGGCGTGCCCGCCATGACGCGCGGCGAGGAGCGCATCGTCTCCACCAGGGGCCACAGCCGGAAGGCGCAGGCGCCCAGGGTGAAGAGGGCCGTGGCACCCAGCGCCCACAGCGCCCGGAGCCGAGCGGGGCCGCGCAGCCGGTACAGCGTGCGTCCGGACTCCAGCGCGACGAAGAGGGCGCCCATGGGCACCGGGTACGTGCCGCCGAAGCCGAGCAGGAACGCGAAGATGCCGGCCACCAGCACGGCGCCGGACACGCGTCCCTCCGCGGCGCGCCGCGCGCCCAGCATCAGCCAGGGCAGCAGCAGGAAGCCGGCGAAGTTGAGCCAGCCGATGGACCACGACAGCGCGGTGAAGCCCGCGAGGCCGAAGAGCGGCGCCGCCGCGAGCGCCCCCACCGCCGAGCCCACGCGCCGCCGCGCGTAGCGGAAGAAGCCCTCCATGCCGAGCACGAGGAAGGCCCACAGCGCCACCGGCTCCGCGCGCCGGGGGCCCAGCGCGGCGGACAGCAGCAGCGTGGGAGCCGCCACGCGCGTCTGCGGGCTGCCCAGGGCGTACTGGCCACCGCAGGACCAGGGGTTCCACAGCGGCAGCTGCCCGTAGCGCGTCAGCGTGCGCGAGCCCGCGTCCTCGTACGCGTTGAGCAGGTGGGCGTCGCGGAAGTCATTCAGTCCTCCGGCCACGGTGAGGGGGCGCCAGCAGGCCACCAGCGCGAGCACGGCGAAGAGGGCCAGGCGCACGCTGGTGAGGGAAGCGGCGCGGTGGGCGGCGCGGAGCAGCCGTCGGGGCAGGGGCGTCATGGAGGGCGGGCGCCGGAGCTCAGTCGTAGAAGGGCCGTGGCTTGCACGGGCTGGCGGTGGCTTTGCGGGGCGGGACGACGGGCGCGGAGGAGTGCAGCTCCGCGTCGATGGCGCCCAGCACGTCCGTCACGGGCACGCCGCGGCGGTGGGCCTCGTCCACGGCCCACCGGCGCTCGGAGGCGCCGAAGTCGTCGTCCTGGGACCAGTGGTCGCCGGGGAAGGAGTGGCGCGAGGCGCGCCGGCGCGCGGGCTCCTCGGCGGCGGCGGCAAGGCCCACCTGGGCGCGCTCGGCGTCGGACAGGCGCCGCTGCGGTGGACGGACGTCGGAGGTCGCGGCGCGCACCACCGCGGTGGCGCCGCACAGGCCGAAGACGAGCCATCCCAGGAGTGTCGCGCGCCGCCGGTGCGTGCCCATGGGGCGCTCCTACTCCAACTCAGCCCCGGTCGTCCTCCTCGGTGTCGCCTTCCAGGCCGTGCGGATCCGCCAGCACCCGGCGCGCGCGCTCCATCATCTCCACCACAATCTGCCCGGCGGGCAGAATCCCTTCGATGCGGGCGATGCTGGCGCCACTGGCCGGCATGGCCATCTCCTCCAGGTCGCCCTCGGTGTCGGGCGTGGGCACGAAGGAGCAGAACTTCGGCATGGTGAAGGGCGCGTCGCCGCCCGGGACACCGGGGAACAGCCGGGTGACGCCGATGGTCGCCGGAGGCGGCGGGGGCGTGGGGAGGCGGTCCTCGCGGCCGGCCCACTCGCGCACCACGCGGTTGCGCAGCACGCGCATGCGCACGCCGGGCCACTCGGGTCCGAAGAGGGTGGTGACGTCGGTGTCGCCCGCGTCGCTCTCCACCAGCCGCTCCTTGTAGCCGGGGTGCGCGTGGGCCTCCACGGACGCCACCATGCGGGTGCCCACCCAGACGCCGTCGGCGCCGTGGAAGAGGGCGCGCGCCACGCTGAGCCCGTCGGCGATGCCACCGGCGGCCAGCACCGGCCGCTCACCCGCCAGCGCGCGCAGCTCGCGCACCAGCTGCAGCGTGGGCTGGCGGCTCCGGTTGTGCCCGGCGGCCTGGTGGCCCTGGGCGATGAGGCCGTCCGCGCCCAGCTCCAGCGCCTTGCGCGCGTGCTCCACCGAGGGCACCTGCAGCCACACCTTCGTGCCCGCGGCCTTCAGCGCTCGCACCCAGTCCGCGGGCGGCAAGTCCCAGTGGAAGGAGACGACGGGCACCCGCGCCGCGATGCACACGTCGATGTGCTCGCGCGTGGTGAAGTCCTGCCCGCCCGCGTGGGCGACGACGAAGTTGACGCCATACGGGCGCTTCGTGCCTGCCTGGATGGCCTGGAGGCGGGCGCGCAGCATGGGCGGCGGCTCGGGGGCGGCACCGAGCATGCCCAGGCCTCCCGCCTCGGACACGGCGATGACCAGCGGCGGCAGCGCCACGAAGGCCATGCCGGCGTTGACGAAGGGATAGTGCACCCCCAGCTCGCGCGTCAGCCGCGTGTGCAGGGTGTTGCCTTCCATCACCTGGATGGGGCGGGGCCGGGGCCCGTCGTCGGCGACATCGGACTCTGAACCGATGTCCTCCTCGTGCTCGTCTCCGGGCGGGCCCGCCGTGGGGCCGGTGCCGCGGGAAGAGGGCGGGGAACGTCCATCGTTCGGTCCGTTCATCGGATCTCCTGGGAGGTGGCGCGCTGCTGCCGCCCGGGAAAGGTTATCAGCATCCCTCGCCGGTGAAGTCCCAGGGCCTGATGGAGCCTCCCGGGCTGGTTGCCGGGTGACACAGACGCAGCGGGTTCCCCCTATGCGAGCGTCTTGCGCATGTGCCGATGTGGAATTCCCACCTCGCTGAACGGCTCGCCATGCACGGCGTAGCCGAGGCGCTCGTAGAAGGGCACGACGGGCGCGCGGGCATGGAGGTGGACGTGGGTGAAGCCCCGGCGGCGCAGCTCCTCTTCCAGGGAGCGCACCAGCCGGGCGCCCAGTCCCTGGCCCTGAAGGTGGGGGGCCACGGCCATCTGGAAGAGCCGGCCGCCGTGCGCGTCCTCCGGGTTGAACAGGACACAGCCCAGCACCGTGCCGCCCTGGTGGGCCACCAGGTGGAAGCTGTCCGCCTCGAACGGAAAAACCACCTGCGCGCGGGTGTAGCCGAGCGGCTCGCGCAGCACCCGGAAGCGCAGCTCCAGCTCTCCCTCGTACAGGGCGTGGCCGGGTTGGATGAAGGACAGCGCGGTGTCGGACATGGCGGGGACTTCGGGACGGGGCGTCAGAAGGTGCCGGTGAGCTGCAGGGTGAAGGTGCGGCCGTACTGGGGCACGGGGGCGATGGAGTTCTCGTCCGACACCGGCAGCGTGTACCGGGTGTCCAGCAGGTTGTGCACGCCGGCGAAGTAGCGCAGGGGGCCGTAGTCCCCGGAGAGGCCGAAGCCGACGAGCAGCGCCTCGCCGTTGTCCGCCCCCCCGACCCCGGTGGCGCGGGCGCTCTGGTAGGTGGCCTGCGTGGCCACCCGCATGTCCCCGGCGCCCACCGGCAGCAGCAGCCGCCCGGACACGAGGTGCGCGGGGGCCGCCTGGGCCACCTCCTCGGAGGCGTTGCTCAGCTTCACGTACGAGTAGCTCAGGTCCACCAGCAGCCAGCGGCCCGGCTGCCAGTGCACGCCGGCTTCCGCGCCCCAGGCCAGCGTGGTGCCGTCCGCGTTGACGAAGCGCAGGCAGGGCGCGCCGTTGCACTCGGGGGACGGGCTGGCATCCGTCTGGAGCTGCACCAGGCTGGAGATGCGGTTGTGGTAGCCGGCCACGGTGAGGCGCAGCTCGTCCGTCAGGTCGTGCGAGTGCTCCAGCTCGAAGGTGGTGATTCTCTCCGGCTCGAGGTCTCCGGCGGCTCCCTGGGAGATGCCATCCGCGTAGTAGAGCTCGTAGACGTTGGGTGCGCGGAAGGCGCCGCCGGCCACCAGCTTGGTGAGGCCCGCGTCATACGGCCGCGCGATGAGGGCCAGGCGCGGCGTGAGGGGCGTGGTGTCCAGGTCCAGGTACTTGTCCAGGCGCAGGCCGGCGGAGACGCTCAGCCGCGGGTGCAGCTTCCACTCGTCGAGCAGGTAGACGGAGACCAGCGTGCGGTCCTTCGTCTCCAGCGGCTCGCCTCCCGCGGTCTGCCTCACGCGCAGCTGGCCCTGGCCTTCGATGCCCAGGGTGAGGCGGTTTCCCTCGAAGAGGCCCATCTGCGCGCGGGCCTCGGCGGTGACCCAGTCGGCCGAGCCCTCCTCGGTGTTGGGCCCGCCGTCCTCCTCCGGGTACACGTAGGTGCCCTCGTAGCGGCTGAGGTCGAACGCGCCGCGCAGGGACAGGCTGAAGCGCTCGGAGAAGGTCTTCTCGTAGCGGGCCTCGGCGAAGGCGCGCAGGTCCTCCACGACGTTGCCCTCGGTGCCGGGCACGGTGCCGTACGGGGCGGTGGGCAGCTCCTTGGTGCGCACGTTGAACTGGGCCAGCATGGAGAAGCCGCCCAGGCGGGCCTTCACCGAGCCGGTGGCGGCGCGCTCCGCGTCCAGGCCGGTGATGATGGGGCCCTGCTCGCCCAGCCGCGTGGTGTCCGCGCCGGACGCGCTGATGGCCGCGGCGCTCACCAGCACCGAGCGGTCTCCGTCCTCCCACGCGGCGGTGGCATGGCCGTGCGTGGTGCCCAGCCCGCCCACCGCGCCGGTGACTTCCAGGCGGTGGTCGGGGCCCAGCGACTCACGGGGCACCACGTTGATGACGGCGAAGAAGGCGCCGGTGCCGTAAAGCGCGGAGCCCGGGCCTCGCACCACCTCGATGCGCTCCACCTCCTGGAGGTCCACGGCGAGGTCCCGGGCGGCGTAGCCCTGGCCGGCCCAGACGTCGTTCATGGAGTGGCCGTCCCAGAGGATGAGCACGCGCGTGTTGAGGTCACCCGGGGGCGAGAAGCCGCGCACGCCCAGGTAGGTGTACGTCCGGTCGTCGGTGAGGAAGATGCCGCGCACGCCGGAGAGGGCCTCGGCCAGGGTGCGCCATCCGAAGGCGCGCAGCTCCTCCTGCGTGAGGACGGTGGTGGAGGCGGGGGCGTCGTCCACGGACACGAGGCTCTTGGAGGCGGCGCGCACGGGGGGCGGCGCGTAGCGCAGCTCGGCGTGGACCTTGACCTCCTGGTCGGCGACGACCGTCACTTTCTGCCGCAGCGGGCGCACCTCGCGGCTCTCGACCTCCAGCGAGTGCTCACCTTCCGGGAGGGTGATGACGGTGGGGGTGAAGCCGGTGGGCTTGCCGTCCACGCGCACGGCGGCGCCATCGCGGTTGGCGGTGACGACGAGCCGGCCGGTGGGGCGGTCCTGCACGCGCAGGGACACGGCGAGGGGCACGTTGCCGTCGGCGGGCACGTCCACCACGTACTGGCTGGGGGCGTAGCCGGGGGCGCGCACGTACAGCACTCGCTGGCCGGGGGACAGGCGCACGCGTCCGGGCACGGTGCCGATGACGGGGCCGTTGAGCGAGTCGCGCACCTCGGCGCCGTCGGGGGTGCCGGACAGCTCCACGCCACCGGTGATGAGGGCCAGGTCGAAGGTCTGCTCCGCCTCGCGGCCGCGCACGAGCGAGACGATGGCTTCGGCGGGGCGGTAGCCGTCCTTCTTCACCATGATTTTGTGGCGGCCGGGGGACAGCGCGAGCGTCTGCGGCGAGCGGCCGCGGCTGCCCAGGTCCATGCGGTCCACGTAGACGTCGGCGCCCTTGGGGTTGGTGGTGACCTTGACGAGGGCCACCTTGGGGCGCAGGCGCTCCACCGAGCGGGACACCTCGGCGGCGTCCTCGGAGGGCAGGTCCTCGGTGAGCAGGTCGTTGTAGTAGCGGTACGCCTCGTTGAACTTGTTCAGCGCCTCGAAGCAGCGGGCGATGTTGAAGAGGACGTTGCGGTTGGGCACCAGGCGGTAGCTGGTGAAGTAGGAGCGCAGCGCCTCGGCGTACTGCCCCTTGGCGTAGGCGTCGTTGCCCAGCTCGAAGGCGATGTCCGCCTCGTCCGCGTTGTTATCCGCGAGCACGGGGCTGGACAGCAACAGCAGCGACAGGACGAGCAGGCCAGGGCGGGAGGGAAGCATGGGGCGGTGACATTCTTCCCTCTCTGGAAGGGCAGGTCCATGGGTGCCTCCAGTTGTCCGTCCGTTGTCAGACCCAGCGGGTAGGAAAGGATGGACACGCAGTGAGGGGTGGGGTTCCACTCCCGGGAGGCAGGGGGAATGATGGAGGGGCAGGGGGTCGTAGGTGAGAGGAGCGAGGGAATGGGCCAGGAGACGAAGCGTCCGGCGACCTATGAGGACCTGATGGCGCTGCCCGACCACGTGGTCGGGCAGATCATCGACGGTGAGCTCATCGTCATGCCGAGGCCGGCGAGCCCGCATGCGCGGGTCAGCTCCTCACTGGGTGGTGAGCTGTACGGTCCGTTCGAGCGAGGGCGTGGAGGGCCCGGGGGGTGGCACATCCTGGACGAGCCAGAGTTGCACTTCGGCGACGACGTCCTGGTTCCTGACCTGGCAGGCTGGCGTAGGGAGCGCATGCCTGACATGCCGAGGGCGCCGTTCTTCACGCTGGCACCGGACTGGGTCTGCGAGGTGCTCTCGCCGTCCACGGCGGCGCTGGACCGGGTGCGGAAGAAGCGCAGCTACGCTCGCGAAGGAGTGAATCACGTGTGGCTGATAGACCCCGAGGCACGCACGTTGGAGGTGTTCCAACTGCAGGACGGGCAATGGATGCAGCGGGGGATGTTCTCCGATGACGAGCGCGTCCGGGCCGAGCCCTTCGAGGCCTTGGAACTGGAACTCGGAGTGCTGTGGCTCCCGGAACCCCGGAAGCCATGAGGCGAGGCCCGGCCCCCTGCTGAGCGGCGGGCCGGGCACCCGTCAGTGCACGACGGCGCGGGAGGTGCCGGTGGCCTGGGCCGTGGCGGGCTCGCGCATCAGCTTGTCGCCTGCGGACTGGAGGACGCGGTTCGTCGCGCCCTCGGGGTCCCGGAAGAAGTGGGGCGTCCACATGCGCACCAGCTTCCACCCCTGGCCCTCCAGCACGGCGGTGCGGAACAAATCCCACTCCACACGGTCGGCCGTCTTGGGGTAGCGCGTGCCGTCGCACAGCACGCCCACGGTGACGTCGCCGGGCTGCGCGGGGTGGTGCAGCGCGAGGTCCACGCAGAAGCCGTCATTGCCCCAGTGCACGTCGGACGAGACGCGGTGCTCCCGTGCGAGGTGTCCGGCCAGTGCGCGGGCGAACGCCGAGCCTGCCGCCGTCTCCCGCTCGAACACGGCGGGCTCGCGGGGACGCGGCGCGTCCGTGTGGGCCACGGGGGCCCGCGCCTCCTGGGCGTAGCTGTCCGCCACCGCCTCCGCGAACTGGAGGTAGGCGAAGAGCAGCCAGCCTCCGTTGGGCTGCCGGCCCGACTCCACGGGAGGCAGGGACAGGTAGGCCTCGCGGGGAATGGAGGTAACGAGGTGCACCTGCTGCCGAGCGCGGGTGACGAGCACGTTGAGGCGCCGGCCTCCGCCCGCGCTGCCGAGCGGACCGAAGCGCCGGTAGAAGCGGCCCTGCCGGTCCGGACCGTAGGTGGTGCTGATGATGAGGTGGTCCCGCTCGTCGCCCTGGACGTTCTCCAGGTTCTTGACGAAGAGCCCCTCGAACGAGCCGGCGCCCCGCCGAGCGCGCGCCGCCGTCAGCCGTGCCGCGAAGGTGGCGTCCTCCGCGGCCAGCGTGTCGAGGACGTCGGTGATGGCATCGCGCTGCGCGAGGTTGAAGCAGGCGATGCCGATGGACGGAGGCTCGGGGCGGGCGAGGAGCTCCTTCACGAGCTCGCCCACGGCGCGGGCTTCCACCAGGTTCACGCGCTTCTCGTAGGTGCCGCCCACGGGCAGCAGCCGCAGCGGGGCGTGAGGCGCGCGGTGGGATGGGTGCGCGGGGATGGCCTGGAGGCGCTTGTCGTAGAAGTGGTCGTTGCTGAAGGCGATGAGGTCCGCGTTCTGCGAGCGGTAGTGCACGTCGAGGTAGCACTGGTCGATGTCCAGGTTGAGGGCAGCGGACAGCAGGTCCTCGACCTCGGCCTGCTGTTCCTCGAAGAGGCCCTGCTCCGTCTCGGCCTCCAGCTCCTGGCTCTGCACCACGGCGGACTCGAAGAAGCGCGTGGGTGGGAGCTGCTTCGGGTCTCCGGCGATGACCACCCGCTTCGCGCGGGTGAGCACCGGCAGGGCCTCTTCCAGTCGGCACTGCGAGGACTCGTCGAAGATGACGACGTCGAAGATGGGGAGGCGCGGGAAGATTTGCGCCACCGTCTGCGGGCTGGCCATCCACACGGGGCGCACGTCGAAGAGGGGGTCTCCGCCTTCGATGCCCTGGCCGGTGGCGATGACCTGCCGCACGCGCATCGCACGCTCGCCCCGGAGCATCAGGCGACGGCGCAGCTCCGCGCCCTGGCCGTTGAGCCTGCCGCCCGTGCCCGCGAGCAGCCGCTCTCGCTGGCGCTGCGTCCACCGGTGGACGAGGGCATCACGCACGAGGGCGCGCTTCTTCTCCTCCAGCGCCCGGTAGCGCGAGTGCGCGGCCTGGATTCTCTCCGCATCGATGTGCTGGAGCGCCGGGTCTTCCCGCAGGCGTGCGGACACCTCCGCCGCGAGCGTCGCCTTGAGCACCGCGCGCCAGCCGCCATCCACGTCCGCGCCCTGGCGGGCCAGTCCTTCCACCGCGGTTTCCAGCGCGGGAGGCATTCCGGCCAGCAGCGAGCGCAGGCGCAGCATCCCCTCCACCGTGGACAGCCGGGCCTGGAGGGCCGATGCGACCGAAGACAGCTTCGCGCCCGCGCGCAGCTCACGGGAGCGGGCCGAGAGCCACGACGAGGAGAAGAGGCCCGCCTCGGAGAGCCGCGCCTCCACCCGGGCCACGGCCTCTCCGCGCGCCGCGGACTGGCGCAGACCGGAGAGCACGGGCGCCCCCGCGAGTGTGCCGAGCACGGCCTCGCGGCAGGAGGCAAGGAGCGGAGCCTGGTGCAGCTCGCCGAGCAGCTCGAAGAGGGCGGCGTGCGTCCGGAGGCTGCGGGACAGGGCGTCGTCCGTGAGCGACTCGGTGGCGCCGGGAGCGAGCGTGGTGCGGTGATACTCGGTGAGCAGCGCTCGGGCGCGAGCACCGGTGAGGAAGCGGTTGACGCGCTCGGCGGTGGCGACGCCCAGGGTGAGGCCGAACTGCTGGAGCACCCTGCGCGCGCCGGCCTTCCGGGCGAAGTAGAAGAAGGCGTACCACTTGCGAGCAATGTCCAGGTACGTGCCCAGCGCCGCCAGCGCCACGGACAGCGCGCCGAGCGCCTGGGGCTGCTCGCGGTGGACCAGCGTCAGCTCCGTGTCGAGCGGCCCCTCCGCGAGCAGTCGCGCCTGGGGCTCCAGGCCCTCGAGCTGGGCCTTCGCCGCGCGCACCGCGTCGGGAGTCGCTGACGCCCAGCGGGCGAGCATCTCGGGAGGGGTCGTCTCCAACAATGGAGCCAGCTTCTCGGCGAAGGCCGCCCGCGCCGAGCCCTCCGCCCGAGGGTCCGCACCGAAGGCGGGCACGTCGGGAGACGCCACCGCATCCGCGTCGCGAGCGGCATCCACGACGGTCCCCAGGCGTTCGCGGTACGTGGCCACGGGCGAGGCGAGGTACGTGGCCAGGTCCACACCCAGCGCCTCGCGCCAGGGGTTGTCGGGGTAGCCCTCCCTGCCACCGCGCTCCAGCACCTCGCGCACCTCGCGCTCGCGGGGCGTCACGTCGGCCAGTCGCGAGGAGGCGAGTCCCGCCACGGTGGGCGCGAAGGCGGCGGGGGACTCCAGGGAGAACCACTGGCCCACCAGCTCGTGGAAGGAGGGTGTGGTGCCGCCGGCGGGACGCTCGGAGAGGGCGCGCTCGGAGGCGGTCAGCTCGTCATGGAGCGACTGCAGCTCTGCGTCCACGCGGGACAGCTCGGAAGTTACGGCCGCGTCGGTGCGGGTCTCGGGCAGCGAGTCGAGCTGCTCGCGGATGCCCATGTAGAGGTCGCGCTGGTCGCGCTGGGCGTCATGCACGACGGCGCACAGGTTGCCGAGGCCCAGGTGGTCCAGGCGGTGCTTCACGACGTCCAGCGCGGTGCGCTTGTCACAGACGAGCAGCACGCGCTCACCGCGGGCCAGGTGGTCGCCGATGGCGTTGGCGATGGTCTGCGACTTGCCGGTGCCCGGAGGCCCATGGACGACGAGTCCCCGGCTGCTGCGGGCAAGCCGCACCGCGCGGGCCTGGCAGGGGTCGGCGACGGTGACGAGCCGCTCCTCGGCGGCGCGCTTGAGGCCCTCCAGCCTGGGCTCGCCGCCCCCGTGGCCCGTGGGCGCGCCGAGTGACACATCCACGCGGAGGAAGCTCTCCAGCGGGCCGGAGATGGGCTCACCGTCGACCAGGGCCCGCATGTCATCCACGAGGCTCTGGTTGGACAGCGGATACAGCCCGAGCACGGCGCTGGGAAGGATGCCCGGCTGGGCACCTTCGTCGCCGTCCGAGCGGGGCACGGGGGCCAGGGGCGTGGTGGCGGTGAAGGGGGCAGGGGCGGGAAGGTCCAGGGCCCTGGCCACGGCGGCGACCAGCTCGTTCAGCTCGCGCCATGGGTCGGCGCCCGTCTCGTCCGCGAAGAGCTCGCCGAAGCGCTGGCCGGTCTGCTGCTCCACCCAGGCGAGCAGCGCGGTGTTGGGCGCGACGCGGTCCACGCCCTCCTCGGCGCCCTCGAGCTCCACCGAGGGCGCACGCCCCTTCTTGAGGGTGAGGCGCACCGGTACGAAGGCGATGGGCGCGAGCACGCGCCGGGTGCCGAAGCCGCGCTTGTCCCTGGCGCCCGGGGGCAGGTGCAGGAGCGGGAAGCCCACGTGCAGCACGTGCGCCCCGGTGTCCTGCTCGAAGGTGCGAGCATCCTCGACGATGGTGGCCAGCTTGCGCAGCAGTGCCTGCTGTTCCAGCTCGGCGCGGTTGGGCGCAGCGGCGTCGACCTCATCCTCATCCAGGTCCGTGGGGCTGGTGAGCGAAGCGGTCGCATCCGGAGTGGCTGCGGCGTCATCGAGTGATGAGGAGGAGCGCGCCGGGGCTCCACTGGAGCGGGGGCCACGGGCAGGTGCCTTGTCGGCTCCGGCCTCGGGCATGGGAGGCTTCACCGCGAGCCGGACCGAGGCCTTTTCACCGAGGAGGGTGGCCAGCACGGTGTGGGGTGGGGTGCCGTCCAGGCGGCTCAGCGTGGCGAGGTCCACGCGCTGGCGGCTGTGGTGGGGGCGGCAGTTGAGGCTCGGCCCGGACGCGAGCGCGGCGTAGAGCCGCTCGAGCATCTTCTCCAGGACGCGGTTGCGGGGCTCGGACGGCACGAAGGCACCTCTCGACGGGAGGGAGGCCGCTGTCTACCACGCGGCCGGGGGACGGCGACTCAACGCGCCAGCGCGGCGGCAAGCAGGCGGGCAGCGGCCTCCAGCTCCTCGGCGGGGAGGTGGTCGGCGGAGGTGGCGTCGAAGGCGGCGCGGCCCCAGAGACGCTGGGGCGTCTGGGCGAAGCGGGGCACCAGGTGCAGGTGGAAGTGGCGCAGCACGTCGCCGATGGCGAAGGCATAGGCGTGCTCGGCGCCGAGCACCTCCCGCTGTGCGCGCATCACCCGGGCGGCGAACGGGCCCATCTCATGCGCGGGCTCCTCGTCCAGGTCATACCAGGCGCGGACATGGCGCTCGCTGGAGATGACCACCCAGCCGGGCACGGGGCTCGGCCCGGCGATGCCATGCAGCACGAGTCCCGGAGCCCGGGCGAGGACCCCTCCCACGGGACGGGTGTCCCCGCGCACGATGGCGCAGCCAAGGCATGGGTCATTCACGTCCGACATGACCTCACCCTAGCAGGCACTCTCACGCTCAGGCTCTCAACCCACGAGAAGCGGGTCTCGGCTGACCTCGCTGATGTGGAGCGAGCGAGCGGCGGAAGCTGATCCGAATCGGAGCGAGCGTGACGGGGGAGGTAGGTCGGCCAGAAGTCGGAGGGTGGCCGTCTTGACGTGATGGGCCCAGGTCGGAGAGTGTCCGCCCGACGCCCTTCCAAGTGTTGGGGCGTCAATATTTGGGGAATTCCATTTAAAGGTGGGGATGATGAAGAAGCATCTGGTGTTTGCCGTGGTGCCGTTCCTGGCGCTGGGCTGTGGCGAGGATCTGAAGGACGAGAACGGCGACGGCATTGCGGACGGCGTGCGTGAGCCGGACAGCGTGACGGTGGTGACGCCCGCGAACCCGAAGGGCACCGTCTCGGGCCAGGTGCTGGGCACGAACCTGTCGGCGCTGGGCGACGTCTCGGTGGAGATGACCATCGGCAGCTCCGACGAGCCGGTCGCGGCGACCACGGATGCGAAGGGCAACTTCGAGTTCAAGGACGTTCCAGCGGGCGCCCAGGTGCTGCTGACGTTCTCCAAGGGTGGCTACGCCACACTGCGCGCCAGCTCGACGGTTCCCTCGTCTGCCGGCAACGTGCCCATCAACAACGGCAACGCGAGCTTCGGTCCCATCACGCTGGCGAAGCTGGACGGCACGATGAACTTCCTGGTGGTGCGGCCGGACGGCCGTCCCGCGGCTGCCGTGAAGGCGACGCTCGAGGCCACGCCCGCGGGCTCCATCGTCCTGTTCAACAACGACAACACCACGCAGGTGGTGAGCACTGTCGTCGTGGAGGCCGAGTCCGACGCCCAGGGTCTGCTGACGTTCAGAGGCATCCCCTCCGCCACGGAGCTGGCGCGCCTGGACAATGGCAATGGCCGGTACAAGCTCTACGTGTCCCCGATGGATGTGGACACCAACGGGATTCCGGAGACCGGAGGCTTTTTCAGGGAGTATTACGGCTCGGAAGTCGTCGCGAACAGCACCACGCGCCTGATTCCCCTGCCCTTCACGCGGCCTTCGGGTGCGGCGCTGAACGTCGAGAGCAGCAACGTGGGCAGCCTGCGGGGGGCCACCGACACTGACCCGCTGGGCAACATGGTTCGTCCGGGCGACCCCATCCATCTGTTCTTCAACCAGCCGGTGCAGCCCAACTCGATGCTGGCCCGCCTGACTGACGAGTCTGGCCGGGAGTCGCTGAGCCTCAACGTCGCCGTCAGCAACCATGGCTACAGCGCCACCCTGACTCCGAGCGCTCCGCTGGTGGATGGCCGGGAGTACAACGTGGACCTGCGCGCTGTGTCCGCGGAAGGTGGCAGCCTCTTCACCCGGACGGGCTTCTTCTTCGCGGGTGATCCGGCGAGCGCTCGGGCTGTCACCATCCAGGAGATTCGCTACCAGGAGACCTCGACGTCATCGACGCAGATCAACCCCGGTGAGCGCATCTACATCACCTTCAGCTCCCCGATTGCCCGAACCTACGGCGCCAGCGCCTACGTCCAGGTGTTTTTCGATGCGAACATTGCCGATGCCAGCGCGACCTCCATCAACGACATCAGCGATGTCCCGGGCGAACTGGGTAACCCGGTAGGCTTCGATCTGTTCATTGACGAGCCGTTCGCGCCTCTCCCGACCCGTACCCCGGCGGAGACTGCCCCCTTCGCGATTACCGCGTCTAACTATAGCAGCCGCTACTCCTTCATCTACAACGGCTCCTTCCCCTTGAGTCCGAACAACCTGCGGATTCATGTCTCCTTCGACAAGCTGGCAAGCCGCAGCTCGGGAAGCACCAACGGCGTCTACGAGAGCGTTTGGGGTCAGCCCATCACCAGCAATCTGACGGCCAGCTCAGTGGCTACTCAGCCTGTTCCGGCTCAGTGACCTCAAACCGGGGTTGAGCTTCCAGTCATGAGTGGTGTGGCGCCCTCGTGGAGTTTCTCCACGGGGGCGCTGCTGTTCATGCCCTTCCAAGAGAAAGTCAGTGGAGAGATGGTGTCCGGGAATTGGGACACAGGTCTCATTGCTGAATCGGCTTCCTGGACCCGCTTTCACCTCTTGCGCTGGAACCCACGGTAATCCCAGGGGGCCCCACGCTTTCAGTTCAAATCAGTCCTGGAACAACGACTGCATCGTCCCGCCGCGCCATGCGCTTTCTCCAACCCATTGTCGTGTTCGCGGTTTTCCTTTCCTGGGCTTGCATCAACGTCCCGGAAGTCGTGCAGGTTCCGGAGACTCCCGATGCGGGCGAGCCGGACGCACATCTCCCGGACTCAGGTGCGCCCGGCTCGGGCCCGCAAGACCTGACCGTGCAGTTTCACAGCTCCCGGACCATCACCAATCGTGAGGTCCTGCTCAAGGTGACACTGTCCGGAGCTAAGCCCGATGAAGTCGAGTTGCTCGTCGACGGAGTGGCCGTTGCGACGCTGACGCCTCCCTACGAGCTGCGTTGGGACACCCGGTCCATCTCAGAGGGTGAGCATGTGCTCGCTGTCCGAGCGACGCTCGGGGAGCGCAAATTCACGAGCGACTCGCGGAACCTCGTGGTGGATCGGACACCGCCCCGGGTCATCTCACAGATGCCGATAGCGGGCTCTCGCACGGTCTCGATTCATCAGACGATTCAAGCAACCTTTTCCGAAGCCCTCGACGCCAACACCGTCAGCGCGGACTCCGTAAAGCTGCTGTCTCAGGCGGAGAAAATGGGAGTGGAGGTTTCCTTGTCGCCCGAGGGAACCTTCCTGACCCTGCGGCCTGGTTCTCCGCTTCCTGTCGACACGGCCCTGTCCGTGAGCTTCGACAACTCGGTGACGGACCTGGCGGGAAACCCCCTTCAATGGTCCGAGCAGGCCTGGGAATGGACGGTGCCGGGATACATCCCCCTTGGGACACCGCTGGCCTACAGCCCCGACGGGGATGGCTCACTGTTCTACTACTCTCTGCAAGTTCCTACGGCGGAGCGCCCCGTTGTCGCCTGGGTGAGTGGAGGGCCTCTGGGTGAGAATTACGGTGTCCACGTCTCGCGCTGGAACGGCAGCAACTGGGAGCAACTGGGGCGCGTCCTGGACGCGAATCCAGGATCCACCCATCCATCGGGTTGCTCGCTTCAAGTGGATGCCGGCGGACAGCTGTTCATTGCCTGGACGGAGGGTACTGAGTCCGGGATGACGCATGTACATGTCCGTCGCTGGAATGGCAGTGACTGGCAAGCGGTAGGCGCGCCTGTCTTGCCCCTGTCATCCAATGCGGGTCTCAATCATTTCCAATTCGATGTGAACAAGACAGGGAACATGATTCTTGGGCTCTTCGAATCTGGAGGAAGTGGCTCCCAGGTTTCCGTCTGGCACTGGAGTGGGAGTGGTTGGTCCGTGTTGGGAGGCGCACTCAAGGTCAATCCAGCCTGGAATCTCTCCAGCATGCAGGTGCAGATAGATGATGCTGGCAGGGCTGTGGTGACCTGGAGCGAAACGGAGTCCAGCGGTGTTGGAACCCCATACATGCGGCGATGGAATGGGTCTTCCTGGGAAGAAATCATCATGCCATTCCAGGGTCACTTAGGTTACCCAGGGGTGTTGGCGCTGGATGGCTCAGGCAACCCGATTCTGGCACGGACGACTTGGGACGGAGCCGCCGGAACCGCCCTACATGCTCACGTCTGGCGGTGGGATGGCAGCTCGTGGAGCGCGGTGGGCCAACCCTTCGGAGGGCTCTACCCTGGAGTGACGGATGCCCGAGTCGGCACATGGGGCCTCGACGATGAGGGGCGCCTTCTCACCCTGCTCGTTGAGCCCGAAGTCCCGGGCGGCGCTGCGCACCTGTATGTGCGGCGCTGGACCGGAGCCACGTGGGAGCCGGTAGGTGGCCTGCTCAAGCCGAATCCAGGAGCAAATCAAATCGTGCACGCGACGCTCGCCGTGGACCCAACCGGTCAGCCCGTACTCGCCCGAATCGAGCAGACCGACAGCCAGCCCTATAAACGACGCATCTACATCTACACGCCCAACGACTGAGCCTCCAGGCCGTGCTCCACCGGGAGCGGCGGCTCGGCCCGGAGGGTGTCACCCGGGACTGGCCCCGCTCCCGCGTTGTCCACTGGACGATTCATGGCGCCGCGGGCCGACACGTCAATCGGGGGGTGGGGTGGGCGCATTCGAAGGGTCGTGTATAGATTACATGCCGCCCTTTCCCCACACGTGAGGCGTCGGTTCCATGAAGCGAACGGCGATGACAGCCCTGCAAGAAGAGGCGCCCTCCAGTGCCGTCCCTGCGCCCGCTGGCAACAAGACGCGTGTCCTCGTCGTCGACGACTTCGATGACGCGCGGGAGATGTACGCCGAGTACCTGGAGTTCGTCGGCTTCGAGGTGGACACCGCCCGCAACGGCGTGGAGGCGGTGGAGAAGGCCCAGGAC
Organism: Pyxidicoccus xibeiensis; assembly: GCF_024198175.1. Taxonomy (NCBI): domain Bacteria; kingdom Pseudomonadati; phylum Myxococcota; class Myxococcia; order Myxococcales; family Myxococcaceae; genus Pyxidicoccus; species Pyxidicoccus xibeiensis. The sequence goes on along the minus strand of NZ_JAJVKV010000001.1, from coordinate 847,801 downwards.
GGGGAGCCGGACATCATCCTGATGGACCTGTCCCTGCCCGTCATGGACGGCTGGGAGGCCACGCGCCTCATCAAGCAGGACTCCCGGACGCGAGACATCCCCGTCATGGCGCTCACCGGCCACGTGCTCGCCGGCAACGCCGAGCATGCCCGGGAGGCCGGCGCGGACGAGTTCGTCGCCAAGCCGTGCCTGCCTCAGGACCTCGAGAACAAGATCCGCAACATGCTCAAACCCAGCAAAATCCCGGGGAAGGGCAAGCAGGGGGGCTGAGCCAGGCAACACCCCCACTGCCCGGCACCGGACACTCCATGCGCCTCTGTGCCCCGGGCCACCGTTCCCGACCCCGCCCGGTTGACCCCTGGCGGGGGGTTTCGTAGTCACCCATTGTGGGCACTCCCGCCGCCTCCCCGCCGCAGGACGCGTGGACTCCTCCGCGGGAGTTCGACGAGTACCGCCTCGTCCGGCCCATCGGCCGGGGGCGGACGGGCAGGGTGTACCTCGCCCACGACACGCTCCTCGAGCGCCCGGTGGCGGTGAAGTTCATCCCCGCGCTCGGCTCCAACGCCCTGGCCCGCTTCCTCGTGGAGGCCCGCGCCGCCGCCCGAATCCAGCACCCCAACGTCGTCACCCTCTACCGGGTGGGACAGCTGGAGGAGCAGCCCTACCTCGTCTCCGAGTTCATCCGCGGGGTGAGCCTGGACCGGCTCTCCAAGCCCCAGCCCTGGGAGCGGGTGCTGTCCATGGGCAGGGACCTGGCCCGGGGCCTGAGCGCCGCCCACCGGCGCGGGGTGCTGCACCGGGACATCAAGCCCGGCAATGCCGTGCTCACCGAGGGCGGCGAGGTGAAGCTGCTCGACTTCGGGCTCGCCAAGCTGCTGGACTCGGCCGCCGAGCCGGGTGAGGCCGCCCCCCGTGCCAACGCCGTCCCGCCGGAGCTGCCCGAGCACCTGGACCCGGAGGCCAGTCCCAACTTCGCCGCCCGCTCGCTGGACGGCGTCTTCCTCCCCTCGCTGCCCAGCGGGGCACTGGTCGGCACGCCCTACTACATGTCCCCCGAGGCCTGGGCGGGCGAGGACCTGACGGCGCGCAGCGACGTGTACTCGCTCGGCGTCGTCCTCTACGAGCTGTGCGCTGGAAAGGGCCCCTTCCGCGACGTGCCCTGGCGCGAGCTGCCCCAGGTGGTCCGCACCCAGGACGCCTGTCCGCTAATCCAGGCCGCGCCGGGCGTGGACGCCACCCTCGCGGGCATCATCGACCGCTGCCTGCGCCGCGAGCCCTCGGAGCGCTACGCCTCCGCCGCGCAACTGCTCGAGGCCCTCGAGGGCCTGTCCCGCGAAGACGCCCCCACGGACGTGCCCGAGGGCAACCCGTACCGCGGCCTCCAGGCCTTCGAGGCCGAGCACCGCGCCGTCTTCTTCGGCCGGCGCCGCGAGCAGCGCTCCGTGGTGGAGCGGCTGCGCGCCGAGTCCTTCCTGCTCATCACCGGCGACTCCGGCGTGGGCAAGTCCTCGCTGTGCCTCGCTGGCATCCTCCCCGCCGTCGCGGAGGGCGCGCTGGAGGACGGCCGTCGCTGGCACACCGCGCGGCTGGTGCCGGGCCGCCGGCCCATGGCGGCCCTGGCCGCCGCGCTCGCGCCGCTGCTGGAGACGGAGGAGGAGCCCCTGGCCGAGGCGCTCCGCGCCGAGCCCGCCTCCCTCGCCCGCCGCCTCCGCGCGAAGCTGGGCGCCCGCGACGGCCTGCTGCTCTACGTGGACCAGCTCGAGGAGCTCGTGACGCTCGCCCCGCCGACGGAGGCGGGCCAGGCGGGCCAGGCGCTGGGGAGCCTCGCGGAGGGGGCCACCGGGGTGCGCCTGCTGGCCACCGGCCGGAGCGACTTCCTCACCCGCCTCACCTCGGTGCCAGGGCTGGGCGCGGAGGTGCCGCGCGCGCTGTACCTGCTGCGCGCCCTGACGCCCGAGGAGACGCGGGAGGCGATTACCGGCCCCGCGCGGGTGAAGGGCGTGCGCTTCGAGTCCGAGGCGCTGGTGGACACGCTCGCCGCCTCGGCCACCGCGGAGGGCGGGCTGCCGCTGCTCCAGTTCGCGCTGGCGGAGCTGTGGGAGGCGCGCGACGCGGCGGCCAGCGTGATTACCCAGGCGGCGCTGGACTCGCTGGGCGGCGTGGCCGGCGCCCTGGCGCGGCACGCGGACGCAGCGGTGGCGCGGCTGCTGCCGGACCAGCGCGCGGCGGCGCGAGGCGTGCTGCTGCGGCTCGTCACCGCGGATGGCACCCGCGCGCGCAAGACGGACCGCGAGCTGGTGGGCGACGACGCGCGCTACCGCGCCGCCCTGGAGGCGCTGGTGCACGCCCGCCTGCTGGTGGCGCGCGAGGCGCAGGAGGGCACCTCCTACGAGCTGGCCCACGAGGCGCTGCTCTCCGGCTGGGGCACGCTGGCGCGCTGGCTGGCGGAGGCCGCCGAGCGCCGCGAGGTGCAGGCCCTGCTGGAGGCCGCCGCGGCGCACTGGGAGAAGCTGGACCACGCGCGCGAGGCGCTGTGGGGCCCGCGCCAGCTCGCCGAGGCGAAGGCGCTCGACGCGGCCGAGCTCACGCGCCGCGAGCAGGACTTCCTCCGGGCCTCGCGCCGCACGGTGGTGCGCAGCCGGCGGATGCGGCAGGCGCTGGCGGCGGGCTTCGTCCTCTCGCTGGCGCTCGTCTACGGCGGCCTCAAGCTGCGCGAGCGCTGGGGCCTGGACTCGCAGGTGCGCGCCGAGCTGAAGGAGGCCTCTGTCGCCCTGCGCTCGGTGGGCCAGGAGCGGGAGGCGCTGGGCTCCGAGCGCGCCGAGGCCTTCCGCCTCTATGCCAGTGGCCGCAGGACGGACGCGGACCGGCTCTGGGGCAAGGCGGGCGCGCAGGCGGCGGTGGTGCGCCACCGCTATGACTCCGTCGCCGGCCGGCTGGAGCGTGCACTGGCCCTGGCCCCGGGCCGTCCCGACGTGCGCGAGGCGCTGGCGGACTACCTCTATGAGCGTGCGATGTGGGCCGAGGAGGACGGTGACGTCCAGGCACTGCCCACGCTGCTGCAGCGGCTGAAGCTGTACGACACCTCGGGCGCGCGCTGGCAGCGGTGGAACGCGCCCGCGCGCCTCACGGTGGAGGCGGGAGTCTCTGACGTCGAGGTGGAGCTGCGGCCCCTGCGCCGCGACGCGAAGGGCCAGGAGCAGCCGGGCGAGCCGCTGCCGCTCGTCGCGGGCCCGTGGGTGGACGTGCAGGTGCCGCCGGGGCGCTACCAGCTCTCCCTGCGCGCGCTCGGCCACGAGCCGGTGGTGCAGCCGGTGCTGCTGCGTCGCGGCGAGTCGCGGCGGCTCACCGTCCCGCTGCCACGCGCCGGGACGCTGCCGGAGGGCTTCGTCTTCGTCCCGCCGGGCGAGGTGCGCTTCGGCAGCGCGGCCGAGGCCAGCGTGCGCGAGTTCTTCAACGCCGTGCCGCTGCACGCGGTGGACGTGCCGGGCTTCCTCATCTCCCGCTTCGAGGTGACGTACGCGGACTGGCTGCGCTTCATCGAGGCGCTGCCACCGGAGGCGCGCGCGCGGCACCTGCCTCGCGTGGGCACCGGCGGGTACGCGGGGCTGCTCGTGCTGGAGCCGGTGGACGGCACCTGGCGGCTGCGCCTGCAACCCGGCAGCGAGGCCTACGTCGCGCGGGCCGGCGAGAAGCTGCGCTACGCCAACCGCTCCCGCCGCGCGGAGCAGGACTGGCTGCGCTTCCCCGTCAGTGGCGTCAGCTTCGCGGACGCGGAGGCCTACGTGGCCTGGCTGTCGCAAAGCGGCGGCGTGCCCGGGGCGCGGCTGTGCTCGGAGCTGGAGTGGGAGCGCGCGGCCCGGGGCGTGGACGGACGCGAGTACCCGCACGGCGAAACGCTGGGCCCGGACGACGCCAACATCGACACCACCTACGGCAAGCAGCCCGGCGGCTACGGCCCGGACGAGGTGGGCAGCCACCCGGCCTCGCGCAGCCCCTTCGGGGTGGATGACCTGGCGGGCAACGTCTGGGAGTGGACGCGCTCGTGGCTGGAGCCCGGCAAGGCAGTGGCGCGCGGCGGCAGCTACGCGTTCGCGGCCACCTCCGCGCGCGCCACCAACCGGGAGCTGCCGGAGCCCACGCTGCGCGACGTGACGGTGGGCCTGCGCGTGTGCGCGGACGCGCCCGCCACGCAGCTCTGAGCCGCCTGTCCGCCCGCCCTGTAGTTTCGACAGGGCTCCTGCGTGGACGGACGGAAGAATCCCGGCCCCACCCTACCGTGCCAATGCACTGCCCAATCGGGAACGATGCAAGGGCCCGAGAGGACTCGCGTGGCTTGCATCCAGGGGTGTGGCTCCGAATCTTGCAAGGCATGGGGCGGGGTAGGGCCGGGGAGGTCGGGTCATGGGTGTCGCGCGGATGGTTCAGGCAGTCGTCGTTGCGTGTGGGCTGGCAGGGTGTGCGGGCGGAGTGACGGAGCCCGAGACGCCCACGCTGGAGACCCGCGTGGCGGAGCTGGCCTCGCCCAACGGCCGTGGCCTCAATGGACGGGGCCTCAACGGCCGCGGCCTCAATGGCGCCGAGCTGGGCGGCCTGCTCGTCTCGGTGGACTTCGCGGGCGTGCGCAGCGCGAGCTCGGTGGATGACCCGATGAGCGCCGTCTGGCTGCAGGGCAGCGTCTTCCATGGCCTCGAGGCGGGCACGCAGCGCTCCGGCCAGGACTTCCTCGGCGCGCGCTTCACCGGGAACCTCGACAACGGCGCCAAGGTGGAGCTGCGCGTGGACGACATCCAGCCGGGCACGGGCACCGACGCGGACGTGTGGAGCTACCGCGTCTCCTACCGCGACACGGCGTCCGGCCTCTGGAAGCCCGCCTGCACGGCCGCGGATGGCTCGGCGGTGGGCGCCATCGCCGTCGACGCGAGCTGGAACTACCAGGAGGGCGTGGCCGGCGGCGGCGCGCGGTTCGACAGCCCGGGCGTCTTCACCTTCGCGTGCGAGGGCGCGGCCATCGCCAAGTGCGTGCGCTTCGGCTACCGGCCGTGGGGCACGACGGCGGACGGGCGCAGCCTCGCGGACCACCACCAGGCCTGCACGCGCATGGTGCGCGCGGACTTCTGCGGTGACGGCACCTCGTACACGCAGGACGGCAACTGGGTGAACCTCTACGACGCGGTGGGCGTGCAGACGGACAGCGAGGCCTGGCGCTTCGAGGCCGAGTGGACGGCGGATGGCGCCTCCTGCTTCTCGGCGAGCACGCGCGCCGGCAGCCAGCCGGTGAGCTGCCCTGCGAAGGCCAACGTGACGGCCTGCGGCGAGCGCACGCACTTCCGCAGCGGCACGCTCCTCATGAGCGAGGTGCCGCCCACGCTGTAGACAGTCGCCTCCCGGACACCGCCACCCCGACAGGAGCAGGTGCCCGGGTTGCGCTCGTCCGCATGGCTGCTCCGCTTCCGGGCAGCGGCCACCGCGTGTCGTCGGGGTGCGGAACGACACCCTGTGCGGCTACCCGAGGCAGGGGGCCGACACCATGGTTAGCCGGCTCGCCGGGGCCGTGGTCCGGCGGGGTGGACGACGGGAGACGCGCCGTGAGACGAGCGCACGACATTGGCAGGACGCGACGCTGGGGCCTCGGGGCACTGCTGCTCGGTGTGACGTGTGCCCTGGCCGGGTGCAAGAAGGGCTCGGATGCGGCAGCACCGCCTCCGGAGCCGGTGGTGACGCTGGGGCAGGAGAACGTGGCGCGCGCCGAGCTGCGCGAGCTGCAATCCGGCCCAGGCATCTCCGGCACCCTTCAGGCGCGCACGGCCGCCGCGGTGCGGGCCGAGGTGGGGGGCACCATCCTCGACCTGAAGGCGGAGCAGGGCCAGGTGGTGCGCAAGGGCGAGGAGCTGGCGCGCATCGAGGATGCGACGCGGAAGGACCAGGTCATCGCCACGCGCACGGCGGTGCGCTCCGCCGGCAGCGCGCTGCAGGTGGCGCGCGCCGAGGAGGAGCGCAGTGCGAAGCTGGCGAAGGAGGGGGTCATCACCCCGCGTGACCTCGAGCGGGCCCAGCTCGGGGTGGCGCAGGCCGAGGGGCAGCTCGCGGAGGCCCGCTCGCGGCTGACGCTGGCCCAGGAGCAGCTGGCCCGCTCGCGCGTCGTCGCGCCCTTCGATGGTGTGGTGAGCGAGCGGCAGGCGAGCGCGGGCGATGTCGTCCAGCCCGGCGCGCCCCTCTTCACGGTGGTGGACCCGCGCACGCTGCGGCTGGAGGCCTCGGTGCCCGCCGCGCAGTTGGAGCAGGTGAAGCCGAACACCGAGGTGCGCTTCCAGGTCACCGGCTACGGAGACCGCGCCTTCACCGGCAAGGTGGAGCGCATCAACCCCGTGGTGGACCCGGCCACCGGCCAGGTGCGCATCTACGTGGCCATCCCCAACACGGACCTCCAACTGCTGGCGGGCCTCTTCGCGCAGGGCCGCGTGGCCTCTCGGTCCGAGCGGGGCATCGCCGTGCCGGTGGATGCCATCGACGACTCCAACGGCGGGCCCTCGGTGCTGCGCGTCCAGGGCGACCGCGTGCAGCGGGTGCCCGTGAAGCTGGGCCTGCGGGACGACGTGGCGCAGCAGGTCCAGGTCAGCTCCGGGCTTCAGGCCGGAGACGTGGTGCTGCTCGGCTCTGCGAGAGACCAGGTGGGAGAGGACTCGCGCGTGAAGGTGGACCCGCCGCGGCCGGACGCGAAGCCCGTGGAGGCGGATGAAGGGCCGGGCGTCGGGGGCTCGGAGGCGCCGCCTGCACGGCAGCCGCCGGGAGCCCAGGGCGCGGCTGCTCCGCCCGCGCAGCCAGGTCCGCCCGCGAGGGCACCCCAGGGCGCCGACGAGGGCGCGAAGTCTCCGGCGCCCTGAGGCCGCCTCCGTCCACTGCATCCCGCCGGGAGTCACCGCGTGTTCATCTCCGACTTCGCCATCAAGCGCCCCATCGTCACCATCACCGCGATGGTGGCACTGGTCGTCTTCGGCCTCGTGGCCCTCTGGCAGCTCGAGACGGACGAGTTCCCCGACGTCCAGCAGCCCATCATCAACGTCACCATCGTCTACCCGGGCGCATCACCGGACACGGTGGAGCGCGAAATCGTCGAGCCGATTGAAGACGCCATCTTCGCCATCAGCGGCGTGGACCCGCAGGAGACGACGTCCAGCGCCACCGACGGCCTGGCCACCTTCACGGTGTTCTTCGAGTTCGAGAAGGACATCCAGGAGGCGTCACAGGACATCCGGGATGCCATCTCCAGCAAGCGGGCGGACCTGCCGCAGGAGATGGAGGAGCCCATCCTCACGCGCTTCGACCCGGCGGACCAGCCCATCGTCTCGCTGACGCTCACGTCGGAGCAGATGGACGTGGCCGCGCTGTCGCGGGTGGCGGACCCGCTGGTGGTGGGCGAGCTGCGCTCGGTGCCGGGCGTCGCGCAGGCGGACGTGGTGGGCGAGGTCGAGCGCGAGATGACGGTGCGGATAAAGCCGCAGGCGCTCCAGGCGGCGGGCCTGTCCATGGCGGAGGTGGTGGGCGCGCTGCAGGCGCAGAACCTGGCGGCGCCGGTGGGGCGCCTCAACTCGCAGCTGTCGGAGGAGTCCATCCGCCTCAAGGGCCGGCTGGAGAAGCCCGAGGACTTCCAGAACATGGTGGTGGCCACGCGCAACGGGCAGGCCATCCGGCTGGGGCAGGTGGCGGACGTCTTCGTGGGCTCGGAGGAGCCCCGCACGCTGGCGCTCTTCGACGGCGCGGAAGCGGTGGGCATCGACGTGCTGAAGACGAAGGGCTACAGCACCACCGAGGTCGCGGACGCGGTCCGCGAGCGGGTGGCGGCCCTGCAGCAGCGGCTTCCTCCGGGCGCGAAGCTCGAAATCGTCCGCGACGCTGGCGTCCGCGTGGAGGACTCGGTGCACAACGTGCAGTCGGCGCTGCTGGAGGGCGCGCTGCTCACGGTGCTGGTGGTGTTCATCTTCCTCAACTCGTGGCGCTCCACCGTCATCACCGGCCTGGCGCTGCCGGTGAGCGTGCTGGCCGCCTTCATCAGCGTCTGGGCGTTCGGCTTCACGCTCAACACCATGTCGCTTCTGGGGCTGACGCTGGCCATCGGCATCCTCATCGACGACGCCATCGTGGTGCGCGAGAACATCGTCCGCCATATCGAGATGGGGAAGGACCACTACACGGCGTCGCGCGAGGGCACGGCGGAAATCGGGCTCGCGGTGTCGGCGACCACCTTCTCCATCGTCGCGGTGTTCGTGCCGGTGGCCTTCATGTACGGCGTCGCCGGCCAGTGGTTCAAGCCCTTCGCCCTGACGATTGCCTGCGCGGTGCTGGTGTCGCTGTTCGTCTCCTTCTCGCTGGACCCGATGCTCAGCGCGTACTGGGCGGACCCGCAGGTGGAGAAGGGCGCGCGCAAGGGCTTCATCTCGCGCGTGCTGTCGCGCTTCAACGACTGGTTCGACCGGCAGGCGGAGCGCTACAAGCGTGTCATCGCCTGGGCGCTGGACCACCGCCTGGCCATGGTGCTGGTGGCGGTCTTCTCCCTGGTGGGGGCGCTGGGGCTGCAGGCCACGGTGGGCGGCGCGGGCTTCGTGCCGGTGAGCGACCGCGGCGAGGTGGAGGTGCTGGTGGAGACGCCGCCGGGCTCCAGCCTGGAGTACACGCGGCGCAAGGTGGAAGAGGTGGTGAAGCTGGCCAAGGCTCACCCGGAGGTGGCGTACACGTACTCCACCATCGGTGTCCCGCTGCCGCTCAGCGCGCCGGGCGTGGACCAGGCGCTGGTGTACGTGCGGCTCAAGCCGAAGGCGGAGCGTGAGCTGAGTCAGGACGCGCTCGGCAAGGTCTTCCGCGACGAGCTGCTCACGCTGGGCGGCGCGAAGGTGTCCGTGTTCACCTCCGGCTTCGGCGGGGCCTTCAAGCAAATACAGCTGGAGCTGCGCGGGCCGGACCAGAAGACGCTCACCCAGCTGGCGGAGCAGGTGCGCAAGGAGATGGAGGCGGTGCCGGGCGCGGTGGACGTGGGGCTGTCCACGCGCGGGCAGAAGCCGGAGCTGGAGGTCGAGCTGAACCGCGGGCTGGCGGGGCAGCTCGGGGTGACGGTGGGGCAGGTGGCCCAGGTGCTGCGGCCGGCCTTCGCGGGCCTGGACGTGGGTGACTGGGTGGACCCCATCGGTGAGACGCGGGACGTGATGATTCGGCTGGCGCCGGAGTCTCGCGACAACCCGAGCGACCTGGCGCGACTGCCCATCTCCGTGGCCGGCGTGCAGGGCGGTCCGCCGCAGCTGGTGCCGCTGGGACAGGTGGCGGAAATCCGGCGGACGCTGGGTCCGGCGCAGATTACGCACCTGGACCGCGAGCGCGTCATCAACATCCAGGCGAACACGCAGGGGCGCTCGCTGACGGAGGTGATGACGGACATCCAGGAGCGGGTGTCCAAGGTGCCGCTGCCGGCGGGCTACACGCTGACGACGGGCGGCGAGTCCGCGGACCAGGCGGAGGTCTTCACCCGCGTGTTCATCGCCCTGGGGGTGGCGGTGCTGCTGATGTACCTCATCCTGGTCATCCAGTTCGGCTCGTTCCTGGACCCGCTGGCCATCCTCCTCTCGCTGCCGCTGTCGCTCATCGGCGTGGTGCTGGCGCTGCTCATCACCGGCGACACGCTCAACATCATGAGCCTCATCGGCGTCATCCTGCTGATGGGCATCGTCGCGAAGAACGCCATCCTCCTCATCGACTTCGCGAAGTGGTCTCACGAGAAGGGCATGCCGCTGCGCGAGGCACTCATCGAGGCGGGACGCATCCGCCTGCGGCCCATCATCATGACGACGCTCGCGCTGGTGGCCGGCATGATTCCGGTGGCGATTGGCGCGGGTGAGGGCGGTGACTTCCGGGCGCCGCTGGGCCGCGCGGTGATTGGCGGCACGATTACGTCCACGCTGCTGACGCTGCTCGTGATTCCGACGGTGTACGAAATCCTCATGGACGGGCGGACATGGATGAGCCGCAAGCTGCGCAAGCTCTTCCACATGCGTCCGCCCGAGCAGGGCCACCACGGCGGTGGCGGTGGCGGTGGCGGTGGCGGTGGCGGTGAGCCCCGCCCCGTGCCCCAGGCGCCTCGGGACTGAGACGCCGTTTGGGACCGATGGTGAACGTCGGCCCACCAGGACGGTTGGCGTCTGGCGCAAGGGCCCGTAGGGTCGGCGCCGTCCGATATGGCCCGTGCTCCGCTGCCCGAAGACCACCACCGACTCGTCACCGAGGCCCTGGCCGCGCTCGACATCCGCAACCTGGTGTTGAGCATCCACGACCCGAGCTTCCCCAGCCTGCCGGAGGAGGACCTCGGGTGGGGCACGCCGTACTCGCAGGGCGCCGCGCGCTTCCTCGACTTCGCGCGGGAGCTGGGCTTCAACGGCATCCAGCTGGGGCCACAGGGCCAGACGACGGAGTTCAACGCGTCGCCGTATGACGGCACGCTCTTCTCGCGCAACGTCCTCGATGTGGCCCTGGCACAACTGGAAGAGCCCGAGCCCTGGGGCGCGCTGCTGCCTCGCGGCCGCACGGCCGGGCTCGCCGCCAGTCGTCCCACGGGACTGGACCCCGGTGCGCGCTACCGTCACGCCTTCCGCACGCAGCTCGCCGTGCTGCACGAGGCGTGGGCGTCCTTCCGCCGCCAGCGCGAGGCACCGGAGGCTTCGCCCGTGCTGCGCGAGCTGGCCGCGCGCTTCACCACCTTCCGGCAGCAGCACCAGGCCTGGCTGCTGCGCGATGCCCTCTTCGACGTGCTGTGCGAGGAGAAGCACGAGGGTGACTGGCGGCGGTGGGCGGACTCGCTGGATGGGCGGCTGTTCAGCCCCCGGCGGGAAGAGGAGGCCGCGGCCGCCGCGCGCCTCGTGGAGCTGGAAACGCGGTACGCGGACGCGCTGGAGCGCTACGCCTTCTTCCAGTTCCTGGTGCACCAGCAGCACCACGGGCTGCGCGAGCGCACGGTGAAGTGGCGGCTGAAGCTGTACGGCGACCTGCAGATTGGTTTCTCGCCGCGCGACACGTGGGCGTGGCAGGGACTCTTCCTGCGCACGTACCTCATGGGCGCGCCGCCCAGCCGCACCAACCCGGATGGCCAGCCGTGGAACTACCCGGTGCTGGACCCGGAGCAGTTCTTCGTCGAGGACGCCTCGGGCGTGGCGGCGGGGCATCGGGCGGGGCCGGTGCTGCGCTTCATGAATGCGCGGATGGACAAGAACCTCGGCGAGTACGACGGGCTGCGGCTGGACCACCCGCACGGCCTGGTGTGCCCGTGGGTGTACCGCGCGGATGTGCCGGACGCGCTGTGGGCGGTGCAGCACGGCGCGCGGCTGTTCGACTCGCCGGACCTGCCGGACCACCCGGCGCTGGCGCGCTACGCCCTGGTGCATCCGGAGCAGTTGGACCGCGAGGTGCCCCGGTACGCGGACCGGTGGGTGAAGTCGCTGACGCCCGAGCAGGTGCGGCGCTACAGCGTCCTCTTCGACTCCATCGTGGGCGCGGCGCGGCGCAACGGGCGCGACTTGGGAGACCTGCTGGGCGAGGTGCTCAGCACGCTGCCGCATCCGCTGGAGCGGGTGCTGGCGCAGTACGGGCTGGGGCGCTTCCGCGTGACGCAGAAGGCGGACCTGGGCAACCCGGCGGACGTGTACCGCAGTGAGAACGTGGCGCCCGAGGACTGGGTGATGGTGGGCAACCACGACACGAAGTCCCTGTGGCGGCTGGTCGGGGACTGGCAGTGGCGCGGCACGCTGCGCGCGCAGGCGGACTACCTCGCGTGGCGCCTGTGTCCGGAGGAGACGGAGCGGGAGGACTTCGCGAGGAGGCTCGCGGCGCACCCGGGGCTGGTGGCACAGGCGAAGGTGGCGGACCTCTTCGCCAGCCGGGCGCGGAACGTCATGCTGTTCTTCACGGACCTGCTGGGGATGACGGAGACGTACAACACGCCCGGCACGGTGGACGCACGCAACTGGTCCCTGCGCGTGCCGGAGGACTGGGCGTGCCAGTACCACGAGCGGTTGCGCGGTGAGGCGGCGCTGAACCTGCCCGCCGTGCTGGCCATGGCGCTGCGGGCGGGAGGCGCGGCGGCTCGAGCGCGGCACCACGAGCTGCTCGCCGGTCTGGACAGACTGGCGAGCGAGCTCCGGAGCAGGTGATGGGCAGCCGCCTCAGTGCTGCACGTCCACCACGAGGCGCGTGGGCCCCTTCAGCTCCATGACGCGGTACTTGTTGGGGCTCTTGTTGCCGAGCACCCACGTCACCTCGGCCTCGAAGTCGCAGATGCGCTCCAGTTCCTGGATGACGGGCAGCTTCGGCTTCATCTCCCGCTGGGCCACCGTGGCCTGCCCCTTGTCGTCATGCCCGCGCGCGGGCGTGAGCCGCACCTGCAGCCAGCCCTGGCCGGCGACGGGCGTCTCGTCACCCGAGCCACACTGGACAATGGGCTTGTCCACGTACTCGAGCTGATAGCCGGGCAGCTGTTCGCCGTCGAACTCGAACACCACGCGGTCGTAGTCCGCGTGCTGGCCCGCGCGCACCGAGCGCAGCGTCACCGGCAGGGAAGGGCGGCGCTTCAGCTCGATGTTGCCCGCCGTCCACTCGCGGTGCTTCGGGTTCTCGGGAGGAAGGTCGGCCGCCGTCGCGGGAGGCGGAGCCGGAGGCGTCTCCTCGGAGGTCCCGTTCCCGGTCGTCCCGGCCTGCGCCGTGCCGCTCCCGGCCCCCCCAGCCTGGGCCGTCCCGCTCCCATTCGACCCGATTGTTCCGGCCTGCGCCGTGCCGCTCCCATTCGCATCGCCAGGCGCGGGCTGCGCCTGTCCCGTCGCCGTGCCGCCGTCGGCGGGAACCACGACATGCACGGGCGGGTTGGCGGCGGCCTCGCCCTCGCGGGGGATGGTGCCCTGGGGTGGACGCGAGGGCTGGGCGGGCGAGTCCTCGGGCACCGCCGGCTCCTCCTTCTTCGAGCACCCGGCGACCGCGACACACCCGGCGAGCCACAGCGACGTCAGCTTGCGCTTCATCGTCTCTCTCCTGGCGGCCCGCTCGGTCAGGGCCGGCGGCCCTCCTCTCTCACGAGTGGGCTTCCGGTGCCAGCACCACCGTGTGGAAGGACGGCGGGCCCTCCGTCCACGTCACGGAACGGAGGGCCCCGCAGGCCTGCTCACTCGTCGAAATGCCCCGCCCGGAGGAGCGCGTCGAGGTCCGCGTCGCGCATGAACTTCACGAGCACGCCGTCAATCTTCCGCACCCCGTCCACCACGACGGTGGGCTTGTCGAAGAAGATGTTGTTCCAGTTGAAGTCCGCAAGGGCCTGCTCGGCGCTCGCGGGCCAGGTGCCATCCATGGGGCCGTCGTAGTAGTCCAGCTTGCGCAGCACGCGCTTCACGAGTCGCACGGTGTCCCGGTCCAGCACGACCAGGTCGGACGGGTACGGCACGCCGAGGGTGCCCTGGTAGCGGTTCAGCTCGACCTCCAGATCCCGGAGCGCCGTCGAGCTGCCGTGGACGACGGCGTCGGCGAGCACGTGGGTGAAGAAGGCCGTCTCGTTGGTGCTGTTCCAGACACGGATGACGCCGGAGCGCTCACCGTTGCGGTCTCCGCCCACGCGAGCGCCGGCCTTGAGCGACGCATACAGCCGCTGCGGCAGGCTGCCCCGGGCCTTGTCGAAGCCCTCCGCCATCACCCGGCAGATGTCCGAGGTGGTCATGTTGTTGGCCTGCACCACATAGGTGGCGCCCTTGACGGAGCAGGTGGCGGGGCTGTTCTCCGCGCCGGTGCGCTGGCCCACCGTCACGCTGCCATCCGGGTGCAGCTTCACCGCGGCGAGCTGGCGGATGGGCGCCAGCGGGTCCGAGGCGAGCACGGTGTCGATGGCGGCCTGCGGCGCCTCGCCCGCGTCGATGCGGGAGATGACGGCGGTGGCATCATCCACCGACGGCAGCGCCATGGTGGCCACCGCGAGGTCCGAGCGCCCGTAGGGCACCAGCCCGCTGACTCCGCTGGGGAAGGAGATGACGGCCATGCCACAGGACTGCTCCACCGGGTCGCACGCGACGATGGCGCGCGTGCCGAAGAGCTTCAGGTTGACGGGACGCTCCATGGCGGATGCGCCTGGCGCGCGCAGGCTCCGGGAGGGCCTGCCGGAGGGCTTGTCCGTGAGCTGGGCGGAAGCGGTGGAGGACATCAGCAACACGGACGAGAGGACCAGCAATCCGCGCGTGAGAGGCATCATCGTCAGACCTCGGGACGAGGGGCTCCCTCCTGGCGCGCGGAGTCCACGTGGCCGGCGAGTCCCCTCAAGGAGTGTGGAGTTGACGCGCCAGGACCGGTGGGAACCCCCTTCCCGGCGCCGTCGCGATGGAAAACGGAGCGACCCAGCGCGCATATCGGGGACCCGGGAATACGATGTGAAGCCCTTGATGTCCGAACGAACCGGGAGCGCGCCGGTCCAGCAGAGGGCCCGGCGGCCCGGATGCAAGGCCAGCGCGCGTCACCTTCCGGAAAATTGAAACAGCGGCGCTCCCCAGAGGGGATGCAAATGCATGAGACACGAGGGGCCGTGCCGCGGTTATGGTGCGCGCCCGGCCGCAGTCCGCGTGGGCCCCCCCTTCACCGCGAACGAACCGGAGAGCAACACCCCATGGCAATCGACCTCACCTCCCTTCCCCGCCCCTCACGGGACGACGCCACCGTGGGCACGATGGCGCGGGGTCTCGTCGGCAGCGAAATCCTGAAGATCGCCGCGCAAATCCGGGAGCTCGTCGCCAAAGGCCAGAAGGTGTGCAACCTGACGGTGGGCGACTTCAGTCCGAAGGAGTTCCCCATCCCCGACGGGCTGCGGCAGAACATCGCCACCGCGCTCCAGGCCGGGGAGACGAACTACCCGCCGTCCGACGGCGTGCTCGACCTGCGCCAGTCGGTCCAGCGCTTCTACGAGCGCGCGCTCGGGCTGAGGTACCCGCTGGAGGGCATCGTCATCGCCGGCGGCGCGCGGCCCATCATCTACGGCACCTACCGCAGCGTGCTGGACGCGGGGGAGACGGTCGTCTACCCGGTGCCCTCGTGGAACAACAACCACTACGCGTACATCATGGGCGCCAAGAGCGTGGTGGTGACGACGGACCCCGAGCGCGGCTTCATGCCCACCGTGGAGCAGCTCGCCCCGCACCTGGGCTCCGCGCGCCTGCTGTGCCTGTGCAGCCCGCTCAACCCCACCGGCACCATGATTGCCCCGGACGTGCTGGGCGCCATCTGCGAGCGCGTCGTGGCGGAGAACCGCGAGCGTGAGAAGCGCGGCCAGAAGCCGCTCATCCTCATGTACGACCAGATCTACTGGGTGCTGAGCTTCGGCGGCGTGAAGCACGTGACGCCCATCGAGCTGGTGCCGGAAGTCGCGCCGTACACCGTCTTCGTGGATGGCATCTCCAAGGCGTTCGCCGCCACGGGCGTGCGCGTGGGCTGGGGCGTGGGGCCGCCGACCATCATCGCCCGCATGCGCGACGTGCTGGGCCACGTGGGCGCGTGGGCGCCCAAGGCCGAGCAGGTGGCGGTGGCCCGCTACCTCGACGACACCGAGGCGACGGAGTCCTTCCTCAAGGTGATGCGCCAGCGCGTGGACGAGCGGCTGGAGGCGCTGCACAAGGGCTTCTCGCGCATGCGCGAGGCGGGGCTGCCGGTGCGGCACATCGCTCCGCAGGGCGCCATCTACCTCTCCGTGCGCTTCGACCTGGTGGGCAAGGCCGGGCTGAAGAACAACGAGGACATCCGCAAGCTGCTGCTGGAGAAGGCCAGCTTCGCGGTGGTGCCCTTCCAGGCCTTCGGCCTCGACGAGGACACCGGCTGGTTCCGCCTGTCCGTTGGCGCCACCTCGGTGAAGGAAATCGAGGAGGCCCTGCCCCGCGTGGAGGCCGCGCTGCGCGAGGCGCTCGCCGCCGCGAAGTAGCGAGGTCCGGACGGAGGACCGTCGTTGCCGAGGTCCCCGGTC
This sequence comes from Pyxidicoccus xibeiensis, assembly GCF_024198175.1. Classification (NCBI taxonomy): domain Bacteria; kingdom Pseudomonadati; phylum Myxococcota; class Myxococcia; order Myxococcales; family Myxococcaceae; genus Pyxidicoccus; species Pyxidicoccus xibeiensis. The sequence goes on along the minus strand of NZ_JAJVKV010000001.1, from coordinate 831,795 downwards.
CACCGCACGCCGACCCACACGCCGGGTCGGCGCCCCGCGACCTCGGCCGGCGGGGACGTTCTTCTGGAGGAAGGACGTTCTCCCGGACGAGGAACCCGGGAATACACAGCTCGGAGCTCCGTTGGTCGGGCACGTGCCCGGCCAGGCTCCAGGCAACCGAGCAGCCCTGCACGCGCGCGACTCTCACCATGCTCAAGCGATTCGTGGATGTCCGGGACGAGGAGGTGGGGGCCGTCCTCTGGTCGTTCCTCTACTTCTTCACGCTCATGTGCGGCTACGCCATCCTCCGGCCCATCCGCAACGAGATGGGGACGGCGGGCAGCATCAAGGGGCTGAACTGGCTGATGACGGCCACGTTCCTGGTGATGCTGGTCGCGGTGCCGGCCTACTCCGCGGTGGTGGCGCGCTGGCCGCGGCGCGTCGTCATCCCCTTCATCTACCGCTTCTTCCTCGTCAGCCTGCTGGCCTTCTTCGTGCTGCTGAAGCTCGAGGTGGCCCGCGAGCTGGTGGCGCGCGTCTTCTACGTCTGGCTGAGCGTCTACAACCTCTTCGTCGTCTCCATCTTCTGGAGCTTCATGGCGGACGTCTTCGCCAGCAACCAGAGCAAGCGCCTCTTCGGCTTCATCGCCGCGGGAGGCACCGTGGGGATGCTGGCGGGGCCGTTCCTGGTGGGCCGCCTCGCGGTGCCCGTGGGGCCGGTGAATCTCATCCTCTTCTCCGCGGTGATGCTGGAGGTGAGCGCGCAGTGCGTGCGCCGGCTCAGCGGCTGGGCGCATGACGTGCAGCACCAGCCGCCCACGGCGGAGGGGCCCGTGGGAGGCGGGGTGCTGGACGGGCTGAAGCTGCTGGTGACGTCGCCCTTCCTGCTGGCGCTCGGGCTGAATGTCTTCCTCTACGCGGCGACGTCCACGTTCCTCTACTACCAGGAGGTCCAGCTCGTCGCGCAGGTGGGCAAGGACGAGGCCGCCCGCACCGCGGTGTTCGGCGACATCGACTTCATCGTGCAGCTGGTGACGCTGGGGCTGCAGGCGCTCGTCACCGGGCGCGTCATCTCGAGGCTGGGGCTGGGCGCGGCGCTGGCGGTGGCGCCCGTCGTCACGGTGCTGGGCTTCCTGGGGCTGGCCGCGGCGCCGCTGCTGGCGGTGCTCATCGCGTTCAAGGCGGTGCGAGGGGCCAGCCACTATGCGCTGGAGCGGCCCTCGCGCGAGGTGCTCTTCACCACGGTGGACCGCGAGGCGCGCTACAAGTCGAAGAGCTTCATCGACACGGTGGTGTACCGCGGCAGCGACTCGCTGAGCGGGTGGCTGCAGGCCGGGCTGTCGAAGCTGGGCCTGAGCATGACGGGCCTGTCGCTGGCGGCGGTGCCGCTGGCGGGGCTGTGGCTCGCGGTGTCGCTGTACCTGGCGCGGCACCAGCGGCGGCAGACTCCGGCCGCGCTCGCGTCCCCGGTTCCCGATAATGTCCCGGCCCGCTGAAGCGGCCGTCCCCACGACGTCCTTCCCGGCAACAGGAGGAAACACGGCATGAAGCTGTCCCGCAGAGGTGTGATTCAGGGAGCGGCCGCGGTTGGCTCGCTCTGGGCCATGGGCTGTGCCTCGACGAGCAAGACGGGGGATGGCGGCAACGGCGCCACGGCCCCGGGGCAGGGGGCGCAGGCGGCGAAGGCGAGCGCGCCGAAGAGCATCCTCATCCTGGGCGGCACGAAGTTCCTGGGCCCGGCGCTGGTGGAGTTCGCGCGGTCGCGCGGCCACACCGTGACGCTGTTCAACCGCGGCAAGACGAACCCGGGCCTCTTCCCCGACGTGGAGAAGCTGTCGGGCGACAGAGACCCGAACAAGGGCGAGGGCCTGAAGGCGCTGCAGGGCCGCAAGTGGGACGCGGTGGTGGACACCTCCGGCTATGTGCCTCGCGTGGTGGAGGCCTCCGCGGCGCTGCTGGCGCCCAACGTGGGGCACTACAGCTTCGTGTCGTCCATCTCCGTCTACAGCAACTTCGCCGACTACGGCATCACCGAGGCCTCGCCGGTGGCCACGCTGGAGGACCCGGCGTCGGAGGACGTGCCGAAGTACTACGGCGCGCTGAAGGCGGCGTGCGAGCGGGCGGCGGAGGCGGCCATGCCGGGCCGCGTGCTCAACGTGCGCCCCGGCCTCATCGTGGGCCCGGACGACCCGACGGACCGCTTCACCTACTGGCCGGCGCGCGTGGCGCGCGGGGGCGAGGTACTGGCGCCCGGGGACGGGCAGGACCCCACGCAGTTCATCGACGCGCGGGACCTGGCCGCGTTCATCATCCTCAACGTCGAGCGCAACACGGCGGGCGTGTTCAACGCCACGGGCCCCTCGCAGCCGGTGCTGATGAAGCACCTGCTGGACACGTGCAAGACGGCCACGGGCAGCGACGCGCGCTTCACGTGGGTGGACACGGCCTTCCTGGACAAGCAGAAGGTGGCGCCGTGGCAGGACATGCCCGTGTGGATTCCGCGCACGGGTGAGGAGAAGGGGCTGGGGCGGGTGAGCATCGAGAAGGCGGTGGCCGCGGGCCTCACCTTCCGGCCGACGGCGGACACCATCCGCGACACGATGGACTGGTTCAAGACGCTGCCGCCCGAGCGCCAGGCGAAGCTGGGCGCCGGCGTCACGCCCGAGCGCGAGAAGGAAGTGCTCGCGGCCTGGCACCAGGAGAAGGGCAGCGCGAAGGCGGGCTGACGCTCACGCGCGGATGACCGTGACGGGGCGGCCCGAGGGTGTCCGGGCCTCCTCGGTGCGGGTGCGCTGGGCGATGGGCGGCTGGCCGCTCCTGCGGTCGAAGAGCACGAGCCAGCCGCTCGGCTGTCCAAGGCCCTCCAGGTAGCCGTCGAGCTGGGTGAGTCCCTCGGCCAGCGGGTCCGGCTCCCTGTCCCGCCAGACCTTGATTTCGATGGCCAGGGTGTCCGGCCCGTGGCGCACGCACAGGTCCATGCGCCCGCGGCCGATGGCGTACTCACGCTCGATGGTGCCTCCGCCGTTGACCACGCGGTGGAGGAAGGCCATCAGCACGAGGTGGGGTGCCACCTCATGGTAGGGCGCGGTGGCCAGCAGCGGCTCACCGTGCTGACGCCAGAAGGCGAGGAAGGCGTCCCGCAGCCGCTCGGTGTCGATGCGCCCGTCCGGCTTCAGCCAGGAGGGCTGGATGGTGGGCAGGGTATCGCGCGTGCCGGAGGCGAGCGTGCGGATGAGAATCTCCCGGTAGATGGGATTGGCGACCTCGAGTGTGCCCTCTGGATTGCGGCGCAGCAGCCCCAGGTCCACGGCGAAGCGCCTGTCGTCTTCAGCCACGTCACCGAGCAACCCACCCGCGAGCATGGGCTCGAGGACGGCGCGGATGCGCGGCTCGCGCAGCCGCACGGCGAGGCTGTCCAGGTGTGTCTCCTGCCGCTGGATGAGGAGCCCCTTGGCACGCTCGACGTCCGCGCGTCGGACAGGCTGTGACGTATCGGGAACGAGCTCCTCGACGACGACCTTCGCCAGGGCATTGACGAGCCAGGGCTGACCCTGGGTGAGCTCGAAGGCGAGGGCGAGCGCCTCTGGCTCGAAGCGCTGTCCCGTCTCGGCGGTGTGCTGGGCGTAGAGCTCAGCGACCTCGTCCTCGGTGAAGTCGCGGAGGGTGAGGGAGCGGACCTTGATGTTGAAGGGGCTGGCGGTGCCAGGTCGGTCGCTGTCGCCGGTGGCCACCTTGTAATCGCGCACGTCGCGCAGGCCGATGAGCGCGAGCGAAGCAGGGAAATGTCCAGGTCGGTTGCGATAGCCGTCGCGGAGCTGACGCAGCACGGAGATGAGCAGGCCGTTCTGGAGCGCGTCGACCTCATCCAGGAAGACCACCAGGGGCTTTGCCACGGCCTCCGACCAGGCCGCCAGGGCGGTGGCGATGCGGCTTCCAGTCGGCGCCTCGGAAACGGGTGGCGGTTGATGCTCGGGCGGGAGCTGCGCCCTCGCGGCACTGAGCCAGCTCTGGAGGATGGCGGACTCGGCGGTGCCCACGTCATGTGAGAACGCGGCCCCCACCTCCATGGAGACCAGGGCCGCCACATGCTTGCCGCCAGCGTTCAGCTCCTGGGCGAGCGAGAGCAGCGCGGTCGTCTTGCCTGTCTGCCGGGGTGCATGGACGACGAAGTAGCCCTGCTGGTCAATCAGCCGCTGCACCTCGGGCAGGCGCTTCATCGCCGGCAGCATGTAGTGATTGGCCGGAGTGCATGGACCGGCGGTGTTGAACCAGCGAGGCATGAGGGCAAGGTACTACCATCCGCCGGTCCATGAGGGCTCAACGTCCGCGCGTTGCCTCATGGACATCTCCCAGCCACTACCGTTGCCCACTCCGCCAGTCCTTGCACTCCGGAGGGCACGTTGGCAGGAGGGAGCGAGCGGCACGGCTCCTCGCGGTCAGCGGAGCCCTTTGCCCACCGCGAGGGAGCACCGATGACGCTCGACATGAAGAGCCCTGCCTTCCTGTTCCACCTGCGCGGCGCGGCCGTGCTGCTGTCCACGCTGCTGGCCGCATGCGGCAGCAAGGAGGTGAAGCCTGGCCCCGGTGACGAGACGCCGGACGCCGGCACCGGTGGCACCAGCGCGTGTGCCCCGCTGAAGCTGGAGCCCGGCGTGGAGCTCGACGGCTTCCGCGTCGACCGCTACGAGTGGCGCGACAGCGACTGCCAGCCCCGCTCCGCGGCCCTGGTGCGCAATGACGCCGCGGACCCCGTGGACTGGAATGGCGGCTACCTGCGTCGCTATACCTACCAGGCGGCGGGCGCCACTCGCACCTGCGACGGCGCAGAGGCCGGAGTCCCCGGCTGGGGCATGGTGGTGTGCCACCTCCACGAGGGCGCCTCGTGGGGCAACTGGACGAAGGACGTGCGCGGAACCTGGCGCACCGTCTTCGCGGGCCGCCACCACGCGCTGCACGAGTTCCGCTGGGTGCTTCCGCTCGACGGCCACCCCATCGACGTCACCGTGCACTACCTCTTCGCCACCGGCAGGAGCCACCCGCTCTACGCCATCACGCACGACGCCTCGCGCGCCCCGGCGGACGCCCTGCAGGCCGACGTGCGCTCCCCCTACGGCGACATCTACTTCGACGGCAACGCCAACGCCGAAATCGCCGGCCTGGGCTGGGGAGACCGCTACCGCTTCCAGACGCTGTCCTCCCCCGTGCGAATGTCGACCGGCTGGGACTACGCCACGCCCAACGTCGTCCCCTATACCCGCATGTGGACGGCGGCCCCGGACGCGGAGATGGGCGTGGTGCAGACGCAGACGTGGTCGCAGAAGCCCGCCGGCGGCTACTGGCTCTACACCGAGCAGGGCAAGCGCGACGCCGACGGCCCCATGCCCCAGGACTGGAACTGGACGTACCAGCTCAACCAGTACGAGCTGCCGAGCACCACCCGCTCGCACCGCCTCGCGTGGGGCAGCAACTTCGGCGCGGTGGGGCGGCGCCAGTACCCCCGCTACGGTGACGACGGCAACCTCTCCGGCTACCCGTACCAGAGCTACTCCGTGTTCATGGTGCTGGACCCGCACGCCGAGGACCCGGTGCTGAAGCAGGCCGCCGAGGTGGAGGCATGGCAGGCCGTCCGGCTGACGGCCACCGAGGGCACCGTGGCCACCCGCGGCCCCGGCGGGGTGGGCCGCGCCGACGCCGTGACGTACGACGTGCCCGGCTACAACCCCGTCTACGCGACGTGGGAGGCCCAGGCCGCCGCCAACCGCGCGACGCTCCGCTTCGAGGCTGGCGGCCGCACCCTCTCGCACCCGGTGGTGGTGCTGCGCGGCTACACGGCCTCGGCGCCGCCCGCCCGCGTCACCCTGGACGGCCAGGTGCTCGCGGCGGACGAGGACGTCTTCGCCTCCGTGGACGAGGCCAGCGACACCCTCTGGCTCACGGTGAACCGCGACCTCACCGGCACGGTGACGCTGCGCGTGGAGTGAAGCTCCGGCGCGCGCGCCAGGCGTGGGCGCTCCGAGCCCGCAAAAAGCTACGGGGGATGCTCCGATGGCTTCGGAGCACCCCCCGGATATCGACCCGAGCTTGGCGTGCGCTCTCCCCCTCTGACGAGCGTCACCCCAGGGTCCCCCATCCACGGATGGCTCCGCCCCCGCGGCGCCATCCTCCTACCCGCCCTTGAGTTGTCCGGAGGGCCTTGGACCCCTCCAGCGAAGCTGTGCACCTTCCGGTGCGTCCTACGGCCCCAGCCGGTGTGTGCCCGCGCCCCCTGGTGCGGACAGCCGGCCGTGCCGAGGTTCTTCCTTCCCCCTCACGGACTCCGCCCAGGGCAGCGCGGGGCGCGAGAGTGCTCGCAGCCTCGCCAGTGCCTGGGCCCGTCCGAACAGCCGCGGGCGCATGGAGGCCACCCGCGTCACGTCTTCCAGAACCTCGCGGAGCGGTGCGGTCGACTTCGCCAGTGCCGCGAGCTGTGTGCGCTTCGCCCCCGCGAAGACAGCCAGCTCCGGTACCGCGATTCCCCCTGTCTCCCCCTCGACCGCCCTCCGCCACTTCATCCCGGACTGGCGCCCCGCTCTGCGAGCCGCGGCCCCCGTCCTCGTGTCCCCGTGCGACACCGTGTCGAGCCTCGTGCTTCCCCCCGGAACACCCTGGCCCGACTCCTGCGCGCCGTGTGACATCTGCGCCCCCCCTCTTCCAGTCGTGACTGCCCTGGCCCCTGTCACCGAGCGCTGTGTGCGAGCGGCGACAAGGGCATACTGGCCCAGGCGCTGGGGGGAGTTTTCCTCTGCCGCGCCAACTGCTTGCGCGAAGGCGCCACGGGTCGGTCAGGACGCCACGGCGGGGCGGGAGGGGCCTGGCCGCCGGCCTCCGACGGAGACCTGGAGGGTTGGCGGGGCGCGTGGGGCGGGGGGGCCGGGGTGGGGCGCGGCTTCCCTCGGCCGGCCGTGGACCGGGCAGGCGTCACGGGTAGGGACAGGCGGGCATCGGCCATGTCAGCCTGACACGATAGGGAAGACGGCTTCCGGCGCGCGCCAGGGCTTCGAGCCCCGGGCGTGGGTGGAGCGGGCGGGAGGGGTCAGGGCTTCATGAGGTGGGAAGAGATGGGCGAGTCGCCCGGCGAGGACAAGCTCGGCAGGACGGACGGTGCGGGGGCGCGAGCCTCGGGGCGGGGCTCCGTCCTGGCGGTGCTGGCGGAGAAGCCCTCGGTGGCCAGGGACCTTGCCCGGGTGCTCGGAGCGAACGAGCGCGGCGAGGGCTTCCTTCGCGGCAATGGCTACGTGGTGACGTGGGCCATCGGCCACCTGGTGGGGCTGGCGCAGCCGCACGAGATGCGCCCGGAGTGGAAGAAGTGGAACCGCGCGCTGCTGCCCATGCTGCCGGGGGACTGGCCGCTCGTCGTCTCCACGGAGACGCGCTCCCAGTTCGAGGTGGTGAAGCGGGTGCTCAACGCGCCGGAGGTGTCCGGGGTGGTGTGCGCCACGGACGCGGGCCGCGAGGGCGAGCTCATCTTCCGCTACATCTATGAGGCGGCGGGGTGCCGCAAGCCGGTGCGACGGCTGTGGGTGTCCTCGCTGACGGAGCGGGCCATCCAGGAGGGTTTCCGCAAGCTCGCGGACGGGCGCGACTACGAGCCGCTGGCCGCCGCGGCCCGGGGGCGCAGCCGGGCGGACTGGCTGGTGGGGATGAACCTGTCGCGCCTGTACACGCTGGCGCACGGGGGCCACGGGGAGATGCTGAGCGTGGGCCGGGTGCAGACGCCCACGCTGGCCATGGTGGTGGAGCGCGAGCTGGCCATCCGCGACTTCGTGCCCCGGGACTACCTGGAGGTGGTGGCCACCTTCGTTCCCCGGGCGAAGGGCGTTGCTCCGGGGGCGCGGTACAGGGGCACGTGGTTCCGCTCCGGGCCGGACGGCAAGCCGGTGGTGCCGCCGGGCGAGGCCCCGCGCGAGGCGCGCCGGCTGGACGCGGATGGGGTGGAGGCCCAGGCCATCATCGACCGCGTGCGACGGGGGAGCGCGGCGATTGAGTCCCTGGAGGCGGAGGAGAAGAAGATGCCGCCTCCGCTCCTCTACGACTTGACGGAGCTGCAGCGGCACGCGAACCGGCTGTATGGCTTCAGCGCGCAGCGCACGCTGGAGGTGGCGCAGGCGCTCTACGAGAAGCACAAGCTCCTGAGCTACCCGCGCACGGCGAGCCGGCACCTGTCGCACTCGGTGGCGGACACGCTGCCGGAGGTGGTGAACGCCATCCGCGCGCCGTTCGAGGAGGACCTGGCGCCGGGCACGGGCTCGAGGCCGCTCGGCAAGCGGTACGTGGACGACGCGAAGGTGACGGACCACCACGCCATCATCCCCACGCCCACGTCTCCGGACGGGGTGCGCCTGTCGCCGGACGAGCAGCGCATCTACGACCTGGTGTGCCGGCGGGTGCTCCAGGCGTGGCACGAGGACCACGTGTGGCGCGTCACCACGGTGGTGACGGCGGTGAAGTCCGGAGACGCGGCGGCGCCGGTGGTGGACCGCTTCCAGAGCACGGGCACCGTGGTGGAGCGGGTTGGCTGGAAGGTGCTGGACATCGGCGGCGGGCAGAAGGCGCCGCGCCCGAAGGCGGAGGGCAAGAAGGGCGAGGACGAGGAGCGCGAGCCGGACGACGAGCCGCAGTCCCTGCCCAGCGGGCTGGAGCGCGGGCAGCCGCAGACGGTGGAGGACGCGGAGGCGGTGAAGAAGCGCACGCGCCCGCCGCCGCGCTTCACGGATGCGACGCTGCTGACCGCGATGGAGACGGCGGGCAGGGCGCTCGACGAGAAGGAGCTGGCGGATGCGATGCGCGAGACGGGGCTGGGCACGCCGGCCACTCGCGCGGCCATCATCGAGGTGCTGCTGGACCGGGAGTACCTGCGCCGTCGCGGCAAGGTGATGGAGGCGACGGAGAAGGGCATCTTCCTCATCCAGGTGGTGCACCCGGACGTGAAGACGCCGGCCATGACGGGCCAGTGGGAAGCGTGGCTCCAGCGCATCGAGCGCGGTGAAGGGCAGCTGGACGAGTTCCTCCGGGGCATCGAGGACTATGTCCGCGAGGTGGTGGGCCACGGGCCCGCGAGCCCGGGCGTCACGGCATCGCGGCTGCCGCAGGGCGTGCCAGGCGAGGCGACGCGCATGTCGCCCGGCCGGGCAGGGCAGGAAGGAGGCGCGGGGGCACCTCCGGGGCAGGGACGTCCGATGATGCCCGTGCAGGCGGCACCTGCGTCGTTCCAGGATGCCGGGGCGCCTCGTGCTCTCGCAGCCGCGGCAGGGACTCCAGGCGCGGGTGGGCCGCGCCGGGTTGCCTCGAGCGCGTTCTCGGATGCGGCGGTGGTGATGACGCCGGGCCGGGCGGGGGCTCCAGGGGCTTCGTGGAGCACGGGGACCGCAGGTAGCGCCGCCTCACGGAGCACCAGCGCAGATTCCTCCTCGTGGAACGCGGGGACTCCGGCTGCCGCCCCACCAAGCCCTGCGCCGTGGAACGCGGGCACGCAGGGCCGGGCCTCCGGGGCCCGCAGCAGTCGCGCCTCCACGGCGATGTCTCCGGGGCAGCGGCCGGAGCGGACGCCCCGTGCGCCCACGCCGCCGGACAACCTCCGTCCCCTGTTGAAGGCGGCCTTCGGCTTCTCCGAGTTCCGGCCATACCAGGAGGCCGTGTGCCGCGCGGCCACGGCGGGCGAGGACCTGCTGCTCGTCATGCCCACCGGCGCGGGCAAGTCACTCTGCTACCAGCTCCCCGGCCTCGCGCGCGCGGGCACCACGCTCGTGGTCAGCCCGCTCATCGCGCTGATGGAGGACCAGGTGGCGCGGCTCCAGTCGCTCGGCTTCGCGGCGGACCGCATCCACTCCGGGCGCGACAGGGCCACCTCCCGCCAGGTGTGCGCCGACTACCTCGAGGAGCGCCTCGACTTCCTCTTCATCGCGCCCGAGCGGCTCGGTGTCCCCGGCTTCGTGGAGTTCCTCGCGCGCCGCACCCCCGCGCTCATCGCCATCGACGAGGCGCACTGCATCTCCCAGTGGGGCCATGACTTCCGTCCGGACTACCGGCTGCTCGGCGCCCGGCTGCCCCTCTTGCGCCCCGCGCCCGTGGTGGCCCTCACCGCCACCGCCACGCCGGACGTGCAGCGCGACATCGTCCAGCAGCTCGGCCTGCACGGGCACGGCGGCAAGGCGCGCACCTTCATCCACGGCTTCCGCCGCACCAACATCGCCATCGAGGTGCGCGAGCTGAACCCCAGCGCGCGGGGTGACGCCATCCGCTCCCTCCTCCAGGACGAGGAGAACCGGCCCGCCATCGTCTACGCCGCCACGCGCAAGCACGCCGAGCAGTTCGCGGACCTGCTCGCGGACGAGTTCCCCTCGGCCGCCTACCACGCCGGCCTCCAGCCCGCGGAGCGGGACCGGGTGCAGGCCGAGTTCCTCCGGGGCGCGCTCGACGTCATCGTCGCCACCACCGCGTTCGGCATGGGCATCGACAAGCCGGACGTGCGCACCGTCATCCACGCCGCGCTGCCGGCGAGCCTGGAGGGCTACTACCAGGAGCTGGGCCGCGCGGGCCGGGACGGCAAGCCCTCGCGCGCGGTGCTGCTGCACTCGTACATCGACCGGCGCACGCACGAGTTCTTCCACCGCCGCGACTACCCCGAGACACAGGTGCTGGAGCGGCTGTTCCACGCCACCGGCGTGCAGCTGGAGCCCAAGGTGGTCCTCCAGGGGCGCGTGCGCGGGGACCCGGAGGTGTTCGACAAGGCGCTGGAGCAGCTCTGGATTCACGGCGGCGTGGTGATGACGCCGGAAGAGACGGTGGCGCGCGGCAAGCCCGGGTGGATGGCCTCGTACAGCGCGCAGCGGGACCGCAAGCTGCTGCACCTGGAGCAGATGGGGCGCTACGCGGAGGCCCATGGCTGCCGCATGAAGCAGCTGGTGGCGCACTTCGGCGACGTGCAGGACTCCGGCGAGCCGTGCGGCCTGTGCGACGTCTGTGCCCCCGAGTCCTGCGCCACGCTGCGCTTCGCCGAGCCCACCTCCGCCGAGCGGCACTTCCTGGAGCGCATCCTGGAGTCGCTGCGCGAGCGCGACGGGCAGGCCATGGGCCGGCTCCACCGCGAGCTGTTCGGCGAGTCCCTGCCGCGCCGCGACTTCGAGCGGCTCGCGGGCGGCCTGGTGCGCGCGGGGCTGGCGCGGCTGGACGAGGACTCGTTCGACAAGGACGGCCAGGTCATCACCTTCCAGCGCCTGTCCCTCACGGAGGAGGGCCGGCGCACCCAGGTCGTGGACCCGCGGCACGTCGTCCTGCCCCTGGCCCTGGAGAAGGCGCCGAAGCGCAAGCGCGGCAAGGGCTCCGAGGCCGGGAAGGGGGCGAAGCGCCCCTCCCGCAAGCGCTCGGCCCGGGGCGCGGAGCCGGAGGGCGGGGACAGGCCCCGGCACTGGCGCGCGAATGCGCCGGCGGAGGCCGAGGCGTCCCGCTCCTCCTGGAATGCCTCCCGCGCCGGCGGCGCGGCCCGGAGCGGGCGCACGGACGTGGTGTACGACGACGCACCGGCCCCCACCGGCTCGGGACGGGCCCGGCGCGCGGTGCTGAGCGACTCGGACGGGGCGGAGGCGTCGCCGAAGCTGGTGGAGGCGCTCAAGGCGTGGCGGCTCGCGGAGGCGCGCAAGCGCAAGGTGCCCGCGTTCCGCATCCTCACGGACCGGGTGCTGGGGGCCATCGCCATGGCGCGGCCGGAGAGCGGCGCGGAGCTGATGGCCATTCACGGCGTGGGCCCCGCGCTCACCGAGCGCTACGGCACGCAGATTCTCTCCATCATCTCGGGCCGCTGAAGCACGGCCAGGAAGGACTTCTCCCTTCCTGGCCCTTTCGTGCGCCCCCGCGGGGCGTGCGGGTGCCACGAGGGGCAGACTTCTTCATGGCCGCAGGGGCGGAGGGCAGCCTGCCAGGCGGGAAGAGGTTTTCTCTGCACGGTGGGGCAGTGTGCCCGGCAGTGGCACCGCGTCACCTTTCGGCCCATCCAGCGCATGGGAGCTGGCGACGGGCGAGGGGGAAGCGCGAGATGGAACTGGGTTTCGAGACCATTGGGAATGCCACACTCATCTGCCATGACGACGGTCCGGTCCTCGTAACGGACCCGTGGACGGACGGCGGGGCGTACTTCGGAAGCTGGACCCTGTCGCACGAGGTGCCCGAGGCCCAGCGCGACGCCATCCAGCGGTGCCAGTACGTGTGGCTGTCTCACGGCCACCCGGACCACCTGAGCGTGGAGTCGCTGGAGAAGCTGCGCTCGAGCACGCTGCTGGTGCCCAACCACTTCGGCAACCGCATCCGGGACGACCTGCGCGGGCAGGGCTTCAACGTCCATGTGCTGATGGACCGCGTGTGGACGCAGCTGTCCTCGCGCATCCGCGTCATGTGCCTGCCGGACATGAACCAGGACGCGGTGCTGCTGGTGGACGTGGGCGGGCGGCTGCTCATCAACCTCAATGACGCCGGGGACCGCGGCTGGGGCCGCTACGTGCGCAACATCGTCCGGGGCTACAAGGAGTCGTACCTGCTGGCCCTGTCCGGCTACGGCGACGCGGACATGATCAACTACTTCACCGAGGACGGGCAGCGCATACCGCCCTACGCCGCGGCGAAGAACCCGGTGGGCCGCACCATCGCCCGCCAGGCGGAGTTCTACGGCGCCCGCTACTTCGTGCCCTTCAGCTCCATGCACAAGTACCAGCGCGCCGACAGCGTCTGGGCCTCCGAGTACACCACCACGCTGGAGGACTACGCCAAGGGCTTCGAGTCCCAGTCCTGCGCGCTCCTGCCCGCCTTCATCCAGCAGGACTTCCTCAAGGACAGCACCGAGCTCATCCGCCCGAAGGAGCGCGCCCTGCGCCCGGTGGACCCGAAGGAATTCGGCGACGACTGGAGCGAGCTCTTGGAGGCGGACGAGGCGAAGGCGCTGCGCGACTACTTCACCTCCATCGAGCACCTGGGCAGCGCGCTCGACTTCCTCCGCTTCCGCGTGGGCGGACAGGACCACGTCATCGAGTTCCACCGCCGCCGCTTCCGCCGGGGCATCACCTTCGAGGCGCCGCGCAACTCGCTGATGACGGCCGTGCGCTACCAGGTCTTCGATGACCTGCTCATCGGCAACTTCATGAAGACGACGCTGCACGGCGACTTCGGCGAGGGGAAGCTGTACCCGGACTTCAGCCCGTACGTCGCCAAGTACGCGGACAACGGCAAGGCCCGCACGCGCAACGAGCTGAAGACGTACTTCGCCGACTACCGGGGCCGGGACCCGGTGGGCTTCCTGCGCACCCAGGTGGAGGCCCACTGCGTGCGGCCGCTCCAGACGCAGTCCGCGGAGCTCTTGCGCACGCTGCTGCCGGCGGACTCGGCGGCCTTCCGCACCGCGAAGGAGACCTTCTGGCGGGTGCGCCGCGCGCTCCTCTAGAGGTACGGCGACAACAGCCGCGCCAGCCCGTCGCGCAGGCGCACGGGCAGGGAGCGGGCATCCACCTGCTCCAGGGTGAGGGGACGCGCCTGCTTCAGGCGCTCCTCCACCACGGCGTCCAGGCCGCGGGCCAGCGCCGCGTCGTAGCACTCCACGTCGAACTCGAAGTTGAGCCGCAGCGAGCGCGGGTCCCAGTTGGACGAGCCGATGAGCGACCATGCGCCGTCCACCACCATCAGCTTGGCGTGGTCGAACGGGGGCGCGCTGAGGAAGACGCGGCAGCCGGGCCGCAGCACCTGCCACAGCTGCGCGGTGCTGGCCCACTGCACCACCGGCAGGTTGCCGCGCTCGGGCAGCAGGATGTCCACCCGCACCCCGCGCAGCGCCGCCACGCCCAGCGCGGTGATGAGCGTCGCGTCCGGCAAGAAGTAGGGGGTGACGATGCGCACCGACGTGCGCGCCGTCGCCAGCGCGCCCAGCAGCACCGTGCGCAGCGTCTCGAAGTCCTCGTCCGGCCCGTCGGCGATGCCCCGCGCCAGCGCCGGGCCGGCCGGGGCCAGCGCCGGGAACCACGCGTCGCCGGACAGCCGCTCGCGCGTGGTGAAGGCCCAGTCCTCGGCGAACGTCTCCTGCAACTGCCCCACCACCGGGCCCTCCAGCCGGAAGTGCAAGTCGCGGGCGGCGTGTTCTCCGGGCCAGAAGTGCTTGCGGATGTTCATGCCGCCGGTGAAGCCCACCCGCCCATCCACCACCAGCAGCTTGCGGTGGTTGCGCAGGTTGGCGACAGGGAGCCGGTAGGGCATCAGCGAGGGCAGGAAGCGCGCGGCCCGGATGCCCGCGCGCTTGAGCCGGCCCATGATGGGCGGCCACGTGTAGCGCGCGCCCACCGCGTCCACCAGCACCCGCACCTCCACGCCCCGCTTCACCGCCGAGTCCAGCGCCTCCACGAAGCGCCGGCCCGCTGAGTCGTTGTCGAAGATGTAGCTGCACAGCGCCAGCGACGTGCGCGCCCCGTCAATCGCCTCCAGCATGGCCGGGTACGCATTCGTCCGGGACTCCAGCACCGTGACGCGGTTGCCCGGCAGGAGCGGCCGGCGCACCACTGCATCCGCCAGCCGGACGAGCGGGGCCAGGTGCGCGGCCTCGGGCCTCGAGGCGCCCAGCGCCTCCGCCCCCAGGGGCGCCACGCCCGGCGACGGCGGGAAGCGGCCATGCTCCAGCCGCAGCGACAGCGAGCGCGCCCGGCGGCGGATGCGGTTGATGCCCAGCAGCAGGTAGAGCACCGCGCCCAGCACCGGCACCAGCCACGCCACCCCCACCCAGCCCGCCGCCGCCCGCACGTCCCGCTTGTGCAGCACCGCATGCGCGCTGGCCAGCACGCTGACCAGCACCGTCAGCACCGCCACCAGGTGCGGCCACGCGGTCTCCAGCCAGGCGGGAAGTTCGAGCAGTTCCATGAGCAGGGGCACGTCCCCGCCTCCGCCTATAGCGCGCCAGGACGCGGACGACAGCGCGCCCCTTCCCGCCACATGCCGCGCTGCGCTGACTTCAGGAACATTCCAGGCGCGGTGCGTCGGTGGGATTGACGCAGCGTGGCTGTGAAGGCATCCTGGCCGACCCACACTGTCCGAGCGCGTGCGTCCAGCGGGCCCTGCTCGAGGCCTCCTGAGACCCCAGGACAGGTGACCGATAAAAAGACACCGCTGTCCGTTTGCGGGACACTTTCCTGTCAGGGGCGATTCCCGAGTGCTTCCGAGCGTTTGTAAACGCGACTGTCAGGAGCGTTTACAATGGCCGGATTCGGGCTGGAGCGCAGGCAGTCCAGGTAAGCAGCGAATTCCGTTTTTACTCCCTCTGGGGCCCGGGTTGGCCCGGACGTTGCTCATGGCCGGGGCGTACCGTGCCGCGGCTGGTGCGAGCCAGGCGGACGGTGCGTCCCCCGCGTTTGACGTCAGAGGAAACTCCCGATGCTCAAGTTCCGTTCGATTGCGCTGATGGCTGGTGTTGCTCTTCTCGGTACTGCTTGCGGTGGCCCCGAGGCCTCCGAGACCTCCGCCCCGACGATGTCGTGGGAGGAGTTCCAGGCGAACGCCTACCAGGATGAAGAGGGCAAGTTCATCATCGACGGCGACCTCGCCTTCGATTCGAAGGAGGAGCTGAAGGCGTTCTTTGACGAGAACATCGCCACCGAGACGGGCAGCAGCGAGGGCGGCCTGGCCGTGTACTACCTCAGCGGCCGCGACGTGAAGTGGACCGCCACGCAGGCCCGCAACCTGACCTACTGCGTGAGCAGCAGCAGCTTCGGCAGCCGCTACAGCACCGTGGTCAGCGCGATGAACAGCGCGACGGCGGCCTGGGAGGGCACGGCGAACGTGAACTTCGTCCACAGCACCACCTACGACGGCAGCTGCACGGCGTCGCAGGCGGGCGTGCTGTTCGACGTGCGCCAGACCTCCACCACGTCCTACGTGGCGCGCGCGTTCTTCCCGAACTCCGCTCGCTCGGGCCGCAACATCCTCATCTCCACCAGCGCCTTCGGCGGTGGCGGCTCCTGGTCGCTGACGGGCGTGCTGCGCCACGAGCTGGGCCACGTGCTCGGCCTGCGTCACGAGCACACCCGCTCCACGGCGAGCGGCTGCTACGAGGACGCCAACTGGCGCGCGCTGACCTCGTATGACCGCGCCTCGGTCATGCACTACCCCCAGTGCAACGGCACGCAGACGGGCGACCTGGTCCTCACCAGCCTGGACCGCACGGGCGCTCGCGCGCTGTACCCGTAATCCCGCTGCACACGGCTGACGCCCCCGCCGCCGCGTGAGCCGCGGCGGGACGCGACAACCCGGACCGGAGGGCTCCTCTTCTTTCGAGGGGGCGCCTTCCGGTCTCGTCGTTTCTACATCGGCGCGCCCGCGCCCTGCTCCTCGCTCTGCTGCGAGGGCTCGAAGAAGATGAGCGTCTTGCCGTGCTCCGCATCCTCGATGTCGAGGCACTCCAGCTCGCCGCTCTCGCTCTCGTCGGCGTAGATGTGGTCCGGCTTCAGGATGCGGTGGGTGAGCTCGTCGCCCGGCCGGCCGACGATGATTTCGAGGGCGCCCGTGTCGGAGCCCTTCTCCTCCAGCGCAATCTCCACGAGCGGCAGGCGGCTCGCGACGGGCTGGTCCCCCGTCTCGAGGCTCTCCGACTCGATGCGGACCCAGTGGTCGCGCTCCAGGCTGCTCAGCAGGGCGAGGTAGTCGGCCCAGCCCTCCCGGGGAATCTCACGAGTGTGGTGCATGTGTGCTGTCCTCCGGCTTCCATCCCTTCTGGAAACCGTAAGGCGTGCACGCGCCCGGTGACTTGCGGGCCTGCCCACCCGGTGTGACAGGGAGGCCGCTGGCTCCCCCTCGCCGCGCCGGCCCCTCTGCGTGGGGGACTATTCCGTGAGCACCTTCACCGCGTCGCCCTCCAGCGTCAGGCGCACGGTGCCGGTGGCGCCCGGACGGCCGAAGTGCTCGTAGGCGGCGCCCTCCAGCAGGGGGGCCAGGGTGGTGCGCAGGCCGCGCGCGCCCGTCTCGCGCTTGAGGGCCCGGGCCACCACGTGCTCGCGCACGGCGGCGTCCACCACCAGGCGCAGGCCCTCCTGCTCGAACTCGCGCTCGTACACGCGCAGCACGTTGTGCTGGAGGATGTCACCCAGCGTGGCGGCGTCCAGCGGCGCGAAGGAGACCAGGCGGTTGAAGCGGCCGATGAGCTCCGGGATGAAGCCGTAGCGGGCGAAGGCGGTGGTCTGCTCGAGCTGCTCCTGCGTCACCCGCGAGGCGATGGCCTCCTCCTGGAAGGGGCGCGGCTCGCGGCCGAAGCCCAGCCGCTCGCCGCGGGCCATGCCCTCCGCCGTGGCGCGCAGGCCGCTGAAGGCCCCGCAGGCGATGAACGTCACACAGGCCAGGTCCATGCTCTCCGGCTGCATGCGGCTGGTGAAGCCGAAGTCCGCGGGGAAGTCCGCGTGGCCGGCGGAGAGCAGGTGCAGCAGGCTGCGCTGCACGCCGAAGCCGCTGACGTCCTTGGTGGTCTGCTGCCCGGCGAAGCGGCTGTCGGAGCGGCTGGTGGCGAGCTTGTCGAACTCGTCCATGCAGATGACGCCGCAGGCGGCCCAGTCGGCATCCTTGTCCGCGACTTCATAGAGGCGCGACAGCAGCGTGTTGACGTCGTCGCCCACGTAGCCCGTCTCGGAGAATTGGGTGGCGTCCGCCAGCACGGTGGGCACGGCGAGGATTTCGCGGAACAGCAGCTCCACGAGGAACGTCTTCCCGGAGCCGGTGGGGCCCAGGAACATGCAGTTCTCCCGCACGCCCGGCTCGGGGGCGAGCCCCTCGAGGTAGAGGCGGCGGATGCGGCGCACGTGGCGGTACGCGAGCACCGAGGCCGCGCGGCGCGCCTCGTCCTGCCCGCGGTAGCCCAGGTCCGTCAGGCGCGCGTCGATTTCGCGAGGCGACAACACCTCGATGGCGGCGACGCGCTCGCGCACGTCCTCCCCTCGGGGGACGGGCAGCGACTCCAGGCCGGTGCGGGAGATGCTCATTCCAGGAAGACTCCAGGGGAGGGGGCTGGCCGGAGGTGGCCGGTCCAGCAGGCCGCATCATCCTGGCGACGCCGGAGGTCCACAAGCCGCGCGCCTCCCTCCCTGCTTCCGAAGGGCGGGCCGGCCACCGGTGCGCCTCCCCGCCTGACCGCCGGACGTGGGGCCGGGCATGGCTCGGCGCGGGACGCCGGGCGCGGTGCTGCCTAGCGTGTGGGCCATGGACACCGCGATGAACGTCGTGCCGTTTCCACGCGCGCCGGAGCGGGCCCGGCTGCGTGACTGGAGGGAGCTGTTCTCCCGCCTGCCCGTGCCCGAGCGCGACACGCTCCCCGGCCGCTACCGGGGCGAGTTCGTGGGGCCCGCCTGGCTGCGGCTCGGCTCGCCCGTGCTGCTGGCGCTGCTGGGCATGCGTGGCTGGTGGGGCAAGGACTTCGCGGCAGGGGCGCACGGTGGCGTCAACCTCGTGCGCCGCCAGGGCGGCCTGCGCCCGTCCGTGTCGCTGCTGCTGCGCGAGGGGGCGTCGCGGGTGGACGGGCGGTCCGGGCCGCGGGTGGAGTACCCGCGCGAGGCCGGCTTGCAGTGGCGCCCCTTCGTGGACGAGCTGCGCTGGCTGGACGGCCGCACGCTGCTGGCCATGACGCACCTGGAGCTGCCGGTGCTGCGCCGCCTCACGCTGCCCTTCCTCCTGCACCGCGAGGTGGCTGGGTGAGGCGGCGGACTGCCTTTCGCGCCTAGCGGACGATGGCGGCGGAGGTGAGGGTGAAGGCCACGCTGGCCTCCGCGCCGCCGCTCGCGGTGACGGCGGCGGGAAGCGCCGGGTCGGTGGTGAAGGTGAGGCCCGCGGGAGCGGCGACCTCCACCTGGAACGCGCCGGGGATGAGGAACTTGAACTGGGCCTCGTAGACGCCGTCGCCGTTGGCGTCGCTGAAGGCCAGCGGCTCACGGCTGCCCTCGGCGTTGACGAGCACCGCGCTG
This sequence comes from Pyxidicoccus xibeiensis, assembly GCF_024198175.1. Classification (NCBI taxonomy): domain Bacteria; kingdom Pseudomonadati; phylum Myxococcota; class Myxococcia; order Myxococcales; family Myxococcaceae; genus Pyxidicoccus; species Pyxidicoccus xibeiensis. The sequence goes on along the minus strand of NZ_JAJVKV010000001.1, from coordinate 812,821 downwards.
AAGGCGGACAGGTTCACCTGCGCGCCGCCCACCGCGGGCAGCTGCACGCCGGTGCCCAGCCGCAGCGTGGCCAGCACGCTCGAGGAGAACTCCAGGTCCGCGCCCTTGACCACCGGGCTCATCACCCAGCGGCCCGAGCCACCGGCCGCGCGGCCGAAGCTCTGCGCCACGTCGAAGTCCACGAGGATGACCTTCTGGCTCTGCTCGCTGGAGACCGTCACGTCCGCGTCGTTGGCGAACTTCACCTTGAGGCCCGACGTGGAGAGGCTGGGCATCTGCAGCTCGCCGTCCACCTCGACGCCCGCGGGGACGCCGGCATAGTCAGGCGTGGAGTAGACGCGGCTGACGCCGTCCTCCTTCACCTGCACGTACGCGCCGGTGATGACGAAGCGCAGCTCGCGGTACGTGCCCTGCGGTACTTCCACGTCCTTCACCAGGTCCGCGGTGTCGTTGGCCAGCGTGAGCAGGTCCGTGGTGACGGGCTCGTCGCGCAGCACGACTTCACCCGAGCCCTCCGCGCTGCCCTCGGCGCCACCGCCCTTGAGGTACACCTTGGAGATGGTGACCACCGCCTTCTCGAAGGTGTCACCCGGGGCGTCCGTCAGCTTCACGGTGACGCGAGAGGTGTCGTCGCCACAGGCGGCGAGGCCCAGCATGCCCACGGCGAGCAGCAGGGCGGAGAACGACTTTCGAGACATGTTCATGGAAGCAAGACTCCAGAGGGGGACACGGGAAGGGCACCGGCCTGGCCCACTCTCGTGAGGTGTCGGCCGGAAGACCTGTCGAGGTCGGAAACGGCCACCACGTGCACGCTCGCTGCCTTCGCGCGGTGTGTGGCCCGCTGCGCAGCCAGAGCGTGCTCATCGACAAGGTGCTCGCCACCAATGCCAGCCCCGCCTGCTCGGGCGCGCCCATGCCCAAGGGGCAGCCGCTCACCGCGGCCGAGAAGCAGACCCTCATCGACTGGGTGGCCCAGGGCGCGCCGCCCTGAGTGCCGACGGGAGGTGCCGCCACCGTCGGCCGGTGCCCACTCACTCCGGGCGACGTGCCCAGCCGTGAACATCTCGGGTGGGAGTCGGGCACACGGGTGGCGGGGGGGCTCCGCAAGGGCAGGGGAGGCGCATTACAGAACACCCCTATGGCTTCGCCGGACGATTCTCGGGCAGTACGGGCAGGGGTGCCTCCGCTGGGGGCGTGGGTGGAGGAGGGTTCGCGGGTGCGGTGGCGCGTCTGGGCGCCCGGCCACCAGCGCCTGGAAGTGGTGCTGCACGACGCGAAGGGGCAGCCCGGACGCGCGGTGCCGCTGGCAAGGGAGCCCGGCGACTGCTTCGGCGGCGTGCTGGAGGACCATGGCGCCGGTACGCTCTACAAGCTGCGCGTGGACGGCGAGGGCCCCTTCCCGGACCCGTGGTCCCGCTCGCAGCCGCTGGGCGTGCACGGCCCCTCGGAAGTCGTGGTGCCGGACTTCGAGTGGACGGACGCGGGCTGGAAGGGCGTGGAGCCGCAGGCGCTCGTCATCTACGAGGTGCACGTGGGCACCGCCACGCCGGAGGGCACCTTCGAGGCGCTCATCCCCCGGCTGCCGGGCCTGAAGGACCTGGGCGTCACCGCGCTGGAAATCATGCCGGTGGCCGCCTTCCCCGGCGTGCGCAACTGGGGCTACGACGGGGTGGACCTCTTCGCGCCGCTGCACGCGTATGGCGGGCCGGAGGGCCTGCGCCGGCTCATCGACGCCGCGCACGCGCGGGGCCTCGCGGTGCTCATCGACGCCGTCTACAACCACTTCGGCCCGGACGGGAACTACCTGCGCGCGTACTCGCCGCACTACTTCACCGGCCGCCACCACACGCCGTGGGGCGACGCGGTGAACTACGACGGCGAGGGCAGCGCGTACGTGCGCTCGCTGGTGCTCTCCAACGTGGAGATGTGGATTCGCGACTACCACGCGGACGGCCTGCGCCTGGACGCCGCGCACGCCATCATCGACGACGGCAAGCCCCACCTGCTCACCGAAATCGCCGAGCGCGCCCGCGCCGCCGCGCCGGGCCGGCGGGTGCTCGTCATCGCCGAGGACGAGCGCAACGAGCGGCGCCTGCTCCTGCCCACGGCGAAGGACGGCCTGGGGCTGGACGGCGTCTGGGCGGATGACTTCCACCACCAGATGCGGCGCGCCTTCGCGGGGGACAGCGAGGGCTACTACCAGGACTACACGGGCAGCACGGAGGACCTGGCGCGCACGCTGCGCCAGGGCTGGTTCTACGAGGGACAGGTGTCGAAGAACCTGGGCCACGCGCGCGGCACGAAGGCCGAGGGGCTGGAGCCGTGGCGCTTCGTGCACTGCATCCAGAACCATGACCAGGTGGGCAACCGCGCCCTGGGCGAGCGGCTGGGACACGACGTGTCTCCCGCGGCCTTCCGCGCCATGAGCACGCTGCTCTTGCTGTCGCCGTACACTCCGCTGCTCTTCATGGGGCAGGAGTGGAACGCGAGCACGCCCTTCCTCTACTTCACGGACCACAACGCGGAGCTGGGCCGGCTCGTCACGGAAGGCCGGCGCAAGGAGTTCGCCGGCTTCAAGCGCTTCGCCGGTGCAGAGGTGCCGGACCCGCAGGCGCAGGACACCTTCAAGCGCTCGCGCCTGGACTGGAGCGAGGCGGAGAAGCCCGAGCACGCGGGCGTGCGGGCCCTCTACCGCGAGCTGCTCCGCCTGCGCGCCACCGACGCCGCGCTGAAGGAAATCGGCCCCGGCTCCTACGACGCCCGGGCGCTCGGCCCGGACGCGGTGCTGCTGGAGCGGCGGGGCGGCGGGCAGACGCTCCAGGTGCTCGTCTCCCTCCGGGGCTCGGTGGAGCACCGCGTGCCCCCGGGCGCGGAGCTGGTGCTGTGGAGCGAGGCGCCGCGCTTCGGCGGCTCCGTCGAGTCACCGCCGCTGCGCGACGGTGCCGTGCGCCTGCGGGGGCCCGCGGCCGCCGTGGTGCGCTTCACCGCTTTGCGCTGAGCGGGCAGGAGAGCGGGCCAGGGCAGGCGACTGCTCACAGAAAAGCGCGTCGGGAATTCCATATCGGCTCAAAGGGTATTTTCGCCCGCAGTCTGAACGTTGAGTAGACAACGACGTGGACGCGTGAGCGGAGAGAGCCTCACCCACCGAAGGTGGGCGTCTTCGAGTCACGAGTTCGCGAATGGAAGCCAACGCGCCGCGGGGGGAACGCGGCGCTCCGGTCCGGCACCGTCCGTTCCGGTGAGTCGCGGCTCTCCGTGGCCTCACTTGAGGTAGTGACTTGAATCGACACATGACTTCGTCCCTGGGGGGATGGAAGCGCCTCCGCACGCCGGTGTGCGCGCTCACGCTGGTTGCGTCCATGTTTGCGACGCCCGCGCTTGCCGCCGGAGGTTTCACTTCCGCCACTGCCAGCGGGAACGATGGCAACGTGCCGTCCCGAGCCATTGACGGCAACCTGACCACGCGCTGGTCCAGCGATGGTGTGGGCCAGTGGATTCGCGGCGACATGGGCGCCGTGAAGGCCATCAACGCGCTGGACATCGCCTGGTACCGCGGCAACGAGCGCGCCAGCAAGTTCGTCATTGCCACGTCCAGCGACGGCACCACCTTCACGCAGGTGTTCTCCGGCACGTCGTCCGGTCGCACCACCGCGTTCGAGCGCTATACGTTCGCCACGGTGAATGCGCGCTATGTCCGCGTCACCGTCAACGGCAACACCCAGAACGCGTGGGCGAGCATCTCCGAGCTGGCTGCCATTGCCGGTGCCACGCCGACGCCGACTCCCACGCCGACGCCGACGCCGACGCCGACCCCCACGCCGACGCCGACGCCCGCTGGCACGGACAAGTTCGGCGTGAAGATGCTCTACCCGACGAAGACCGGCGGTGAGACCTGGGCCCTGGCGGACGCGGCGACGACCGACAAGCGCTTCGACCCGCAGAACACCATCACCAAGAACGCGGATGGCTCCTGGAAGATGAAGGACAGCCAGGTGCGCATGTCCGTCTTCACGTCCACGGGCTACAGCGCCTCGGCGATTCCCACGTATGACCGCGACGTGCTGGCCAGCCGCGGCTACATGCAGGCCGCCAACGACTGGAAGAACATCGAGATGACGGGCTACGTGAAGCTGAACGCGGCCTCGGACGGCTCGGACAACTTCGACTGGTACGCGCGGGGCGGCAAGCACAACGACGACCACTCGGGCTGCGAGGGCTCCAGCTACAAGGGAGGTCTGCACTATGACGGCCGCGCCCGCTGGCAGAAGGAGACGTGGCACGTCTCCTACGAGCAGGCGGACTACAAGCCCGCCACCACGGCGCTGAAGGGCCGCTGGGTGGGCTTCAAGGCCGTGATGCGCAACATCCTGGTCAGCGGCAAGGAGGCCGTGAAGCTGGAGATGTACGTCAACGAGAACGCGGACAAGGTCACCTGGAAGCAGGTCCATGACTTCACGGACGCGGGCAACTGGGGCGGCGATGCCGACCACTGCGGCGGCGCCACCGGTGCCATGCCGATTACCTGGGGTGGCCCCATCGCCACCTTCCGCTGGGACAACGCCGAGGACGTCGACTTCAAGTGGCTGTCCGTTCGCGAAATCCAGCCGTAGTCACGGCGCGCTGAGCTGAAACAGCACGGGGGCGCGGGGAGCACTGTCTCCCCGTGCCCCCTTTGCGTTTCATGATTGGCCGTCCCCGGGACGTGCACCCGGTGCTGTACGTCCTGGCGGGACTGCTGGCCGTGTACCACGCGCTCGCCTGAGTGTCGGCTCTGTCGAGGCTCGGGCGGGCCGGGCCGCATTTCGCCCCTGGTGCGGAAAGCCGAGGGTCGACAGCGGGCCCGCACCGTGCGCAGCATTCCCCCGCCATGGCCATGAACAACCAGACTGCCAGTGAGTCGTCGGACCGTATCTGGGAGAAGGAAATCCTCCCGGCGCTGGACCGCTACATCCGCATCCCCAACAAGTCGCCCGCCTTCGACCCGGACTGGGTGAAGGCCGGCCACATGGAAGCCGCGGTGCAGCTCATCGCGGACTGGTGCCGCGCGCAGGCCCCGCACCTGCCCGGCCTGGAGCTGGAGGTCATCCGGCTCAAGGACGACAAGGGCCGGGAGCGCACCCCGGTCATCTATATGGAAGTGCCCGGCACCAAGGGCGACGACACGGTGCTGCTGTATGGCCACCTGGACAAGCAGCCGGAGATGACGGGCTGGCGCGAGGGCCTGACGCCGTGGACGCCGGTGCGCGAGGGCGACAAGCTCTACGGGCGCGGCGGCGCGGATGACGGCTACTCCGCCTTCGCCTCGCTGGCGGCCATCCGCCTCTTGAAGGAGCAGGGCATTCCCCACGCGCGCTGCGTGGTGCTCATCGAGGCGTGCGAGGAGAGCGGCAGCTACGACCTCCCCGCGTACATCGAGGCGCTGGCGCCGCGCATCGGCAAGCCGTCGCTGGTGGTGTGCCTGGACTCGGGCTGCGCCAACTACGAGCAGCTTTGGATGACCACCTCGCTGCGCGGCATGGTGGCCGGCAACCTGCGCGTGGACATCCTCACCGAGGGCGTGCACTCGGGTGACGCGACGGGCATCGTCCCGTCGTCCTTCCGCATCCTCCGGCAGGTGCTGTCGCGTGTGGAGGAGGAGGCCTCCGGCCGCATCCTGGTGGACGGACTGCACGTCGAAATCCCCCAGGCGCGGCGCGAGCAGGCCCGCGAGGCGGCGAAGGTCCTGACGACGGAGGTCTTCACCAAGTTCCCCTGGGTGGCCGGCGCGCGCCCGGTGTCCGAGGACGGCGCGGAGCTGGTGCTCAACCGCACCTGGCGTCCGGCGCTGGCGGTGACGGGCGTGGACGGCATGCCGCCCCTGCAGAGCGCGGGCAACGTGCTGCGTCCCTTCACCACGGTGAAGCTGTCCATGCGCATCCCCCCGCGCCTGGAGCCGAAGGCGGCCCAGAAGGCGCTGAAGGAGGCGCTGGAGAAGGACCCGCCGTACGGCGCGAAGGTGACGTTCGAGGGCGACAAGGCCAGCGTCGGCTGGGACGCGCCGCCCCTGGCGCCCTGGCTGTCCCGCGCCGTGGAGTCGGCGTCCTCCACCTACTTCGGCCGGCCGGCCATGGCCATGGGCGAGGGTGGCACCATCCCCTTCATGGGCATGCTGGGTGAGCGCTTCCCGGAGGCGCAATTCCTCATCACCGGCCTGCTCGGCCCGGGCAGCAATGCGCACGGACCCAATGAGTTCCTGCACATCCCCACCGGCAAGAAGCTCACCTGCTGCGTGGCCAGCGTCATTGCCAATCACTTCACCCGGTAGGTCGGAGGGTTGAAATCACCCCAGGGAGCGGGGTGTATATTTACAGTCCCGCTCTAGACATACACAGTGTCGTGAATCTATACCTCCCACCCTGACCGCCCCAGCGCACCGGGACTGTCAGGGTTTTTCAAAAGGGGGGAAAATGATTCGCTCGTCGCTCGCGTGGCGTGTCGCGGTGCTCATCCTGGTCGGCGCCGTCGCATGCGACAGGCCATCACCGGTCGAGGAAGCCGCTCCCGCCGCAGCCCCTCCCGCCATCGCCCAGCAGCGTGCGGCCGTCGTGGCCACCGCGGAGCACTGTCCCGCCGAGCCCGACACCGGTCCCCGTCCCAGTGAGCTGCTCTATGTCGGCCACGGGCGCGCCACGCACGGCGCGAGCATCCCGCTGGAGGCGCTGCTCACGGATGCGCAGGGGCGCCCCCTGGGCGGCAAGCTGGTGCAGTTCCAGCTCGGCGACGCGGCGGCCTCCGCCACCACCAACGAGTGGGGCGCCGCGTACGCGACGCTGCCTGCCAGCGCCGCGCCGGGCGAGTACCCGCTCACGCTCCACTTCGCGGGCGACCCGGAGCAGGCGCCCGCGAGCGCGCAGACACACGTCACGATTGAGCGCGCGCCCACGCGGCTGGTGCTCGACGCCTCGCGGCTGCTCGCGGCGGGACATGCGCACGTGCTGAGCGCGCGGCTCACGCTGCCGGACGGCCTGCCGCTGGCGAACAAGCCGGTGCGCTTCACCTTCGAGGAGCTCTCCGCCTCCGCGCGCACGGATGGTGACGGTGTCGCGCGCGTCACCTTCACGCTGCCCGCGAGCCCCACGGGCCCGGCCACGGTGCGGGCCACCTTCGCCGGTGACGTGTTCCACGGCCCCTCCGAGGACGCGGTGGCGACGACGCGCTACCTGCCCACCGGCTTCGTGCTGTGGGGCGGCAACACGCCGGGCCTCGTGCTCGGGCAGCGGGTGAACTTCTGGGGCCACTCCTGGGAGAAGCAGGTGACGGGCGGCGCCTTCGCGGCGCACGCCGAGTTCAAGGGGTGGACGGCCACGCGCGCGGGCTTCGAGCTGTGCCAGCCCACCGCGCGCCCCGCCGGCACGCCGCCCCTCACGCAGGGCTGCTGGTCGTCCAAGGGCGGGCAGAGCAACCCGCCGCAGACGCTGCCCGACTACATCGGCGTGCTCATCACCGACGCCACGGACAAGCAGGGCAGCGCCGTCTACGGCAACGTGGTGGCGCTGGGCGTGGTGAAGGTGGAGCCCGGGTACGGCCCGGTGCCCGGCAAGCCGGGCTTCGGCACGCTGCTGGACGCGGTGGATGGGAACACGCTCTTCCCGCCCGTGCCCGCGCTGAGCGCCGACCAGCGCCAGCCGTCCCGCGCGGTGCCGGGGCAGGAGTACGACGTCACGCTGACGGTGGCCAACCTCACCACCACGCGCGCCAATGACACGCGCGCGTCAGAGGCGTCGGTGAACAGCGGGCCCGCCACCGCCGAGCAGGCGCTGGGGGCCCTGGGCGCGCGGGAGAGCCGCGTCGTCACCTTCAAGCAGCGGCCCCCGGTGCAGGCGCCGCGCGGCGGTGACGAGTCGGAGCGCGCGTACCAGCAGCGGCTGGCCGCGCACGACGGCCTGGCGGTGTCGTCCTCGGCCACGGTGCGCTTCACGGACCCGGAGGCCCGTCCCACGCGGCCCGCGCACGCCTTCTCCTCGGGCCGCCTCAACCTGCCGCGCCTGACGGTGAGCCTGTCCGCTCCGCCGTGTGTCACGCCGGGCATGACGCTGCCGTACACCTTCACCGTCTTCAACCTGGGGCAGGGCAAGGCGTCCAGCGGCCTCGTCACCGTGACCTTCCCGGACGGGACGCAGACCCCCGTGGCGCTGCCGCGCATGGACTCCGCCACCTTCCAGACGCACACCGTGTCCTGGACGGTGCCCGCGCTGGCGCCGCGCGGCGCGCAGGAGTCGCCGGACGCGTACCTCGAGCGGCTCCAGGCGGAGGACGGCCGGGTGCTCACCGGGCGCGTGGCGGTGGAGTGGAAGGACCTGGCCGACAACCCCTACGGCGTCATCACCCGTGAGGTGAAGACGGTGCAGCGGCTGCCCACGCTGTCGCTCACCGCCGAGCCCCTGCCCACGCTGCTGCCCGGCCAGCCGGTGGCGCTGGTGTACGGCGTGAAGAACGGCGGCAGCGGCCCGGCCCCCGAGGTGAGGCTCTCCGTGCAGCCGGACTCCGGCCCGGCGATGGAGCCCGCGCCCTTCGCGCTCGCCCCGGGCGCGTCGAGGGACTTCCAGCTCGCCTCCCAGGCGCCGGCCGTCCCGCCGCGTGGCGGGGACGAGGCCGAGGACGCCTACCGTGCGCGGCTCTCCGCGGCCAACGGGCGCGCCGTGGCCTTCACCCACGCGCTCAGCTGGACGGACCTGGCGGCCAATGGCTACGGCCCGGTGGACGGCGCGCTGAAGACGTTCCTCCAACTGCCCATCGTGGACATCACCCTGACGGGCCCGGCCACCGCCGCCTCCGGCGACACGCTCGGCTACACCGTCACGCTGCGCAACCGCGGGCTCGTCGAGGCGTCCGCCGTCGCGGTGCGCCTGGTGCTGCCGGACGGCTCGGAGCAGACGCTGGCGCTGCCGGCCACCACGCTGGCGCGCGGCGCGAGCCTGTCGGTGCCCGCCAGCTTCACGCTGCCCGGCTCGCAGCCCTCCGGCCGCGTGCTGGCCCGCGCCGAGGTGCGGTGGCAGGACGCGCGCGCCAACGCGTACGGCCCGCTGTCCTCCTCGGTGGAGACGGACGTCGCCCGCGGCAACCTGCCGCCCGTGGTGGACGCCGGCCCGGACCAGTCCATCCGCCTGCCCGCGGACGCGGCGCTCGCCGGCACCGCCACCGATGACGGGCAGCCGCAGGGCTCGGTGCTCGTCACCCGCTGGGTGAAGGTGAGCGGCCCCGGCACGGTGCTCTTCGCGGACGCGACGGCCACCGCCACCCGCGCCACCTTCGAGCTGCCCGGCACGTACGTGCTGCGGCTGACGGCCAGCGACTCGCAGCTGCTGGCCCATGACGAAATGACGGTGATGGTGCTGCCGCGCGACGGCCAGGGCACCGAGGTGGACCCGACGGACCCGGACCCGAAGGACGAGGTCATCAACGTGGTGCGCGACGGGCAGCAGATCCGCCTGGACGACACCACGCGGCCCTTCAACTTCATCTGGGTCGCCGTCTCCAGCAAGGGCACGGCGGTGAAGATAGACACCGTGACGGGCAACGTGCTGGCGGAGTTCTGGACCGCGCCCAACAACGAGGCGAAGGACCCGTCGCGCACCACCGTGGACAAGAACGGCAGCGTGTGGGTCACCAACCGCGCCAACAACAGCCTGACGCACATCGGCCTGGTGGAGAACGGCCAGTGCAAGGACCGCAACAACAACGGGGTCATCGACACGTCGCAGGGCTACGGTGACGTGCGCGCGTGGGGCAACGTCAGCAGCACCGCCAACAACGCGGCCATCCAGACGGCGGCGGACGAGTGCATCCTCCACTACGTCAAGGTGCGCTCCAGCGGCACCCGCCACGTGTCCGTCACCGAGGACAACGACGTCTGGGTGAGCGGCACCGGCGGCCAGCACTTCGACCTCATCGACGGCATCACCGGCGCCATCCGCCGCCAGGAGAACAGCGTCGGCTACGGCGGGTACGGCGGCCTCATCGACAAGAATGGCGTCATCTGGAGCGCGCGCAACCTGATGCGCTGGGACACCGCGAAGCCGCTCACCGGCGTCAACGGGGTGAACTGGCGGGGCTACGGCCACGACAGCTACGGCCTGTGCCTCGACCCGTACGGCAACGTGTGGAACACCGCGCTGGGCGGCAACCTCATCTACAAGTTCGCCCCGGACGGCACGCAGCTGGGCGTCTACAACCACGGCAGCTACTACGCGCAGGGCTGCGTGGCCGCGCCCAATGGCGACATCTGGGTCGCCCACTCGCTGTATGGCAACACGGTGGGCCACCTGAAGAACGACGGCCGCCACGTGGGCACCATCACCGTGGGCAGCGGCCCCACGGGCGTGGCGGTGGACGGCTCCGGCAAGGTGTGGGCGACGAACTACTACGGCGGCACCGTCACCCGCATCAACCCGAACGCCGGCGCGGTGTGGGCCGGGGACGGCACGACGCGCGTGGGCGCGGTGGACTTCACCACGCGCCACCTCGGCGGCAACCTCTACAACTACTCGGACATGACGGGCAGCACCCTGTCGGGCGCCCCGGACAACGGCACCTACTCCACGGTGTTCGACAGCACCGTGGCCGGCTCCGAGTGGGGCCGGGTGAGCTGGACCGGCCAGGTGTGCGGTGACGGCACGGTGCGCGTGAGCGCGGCCAGCAGCGTGGACGGGGTGACGTTCGGCCCGGCCCTGCCGGCCCCCAACGGCCAGGACATCAACCCGGCCAACGGGCGCTACCTCAAGGTGACGGTGGCCCTCAGCCGCTCCACCAAGGGCGACAGCCCGCGCGTGTACGGGCTGACGATTGGCACCGCCCCCTACGTGCACACGGCGCCCGCCAACCAGGCGCCCACCGTCGTCCTCGGCGCCGACCGCGCGAGCACCGCGCCCAACGTGGTGCGCCTCACCGGCTCGGCGTGCGACGACGCGCTGCCCTCCGGCGGCCCGCTGGTGATGGCCTGGACGAAGGTCAGCGGCCCCGGGGACGTGACGTTCACCACGCCCGCCGCCGAAGTCACCGACGCGCGCTTCTCCGCCCCCGGCCGCTACGTGCTGCGGCTGACGGCGTCCGACGGCGCGCTGCAGGGCGCGGATGACATCGAGGTGGACGTGCTGCGCGCCAACGCCCCGCCCGTGGTGGACGCGGGCCCCGCGCTGGCCGTCAACCTGCCGGCCACCGCCACGCTGCACGGCAGCGCCAGCGACGACGGCCTGCCCCAGGGCAGCACGCTGACGCTGGAGTGGACGAAGGCGAGCGGCCCCGGGGACGTGACGTTCACCACGCCCACGCAGGCCAGCACCCAGGCGTCCTTCTCGCAGAGCGGCACGTACGTGCTGCGGCTGTCGGCCTTCGACGGCCACATCAAGACGTCCGCCGACGTGACGGTGGTGGCCCACCCGCCGCCGCCGGTGAACAAGCCGCCGCTGGTCAGCGCCGGCCCCAACCGCTCCGCCACCCTCAACACCCACGTGTCGCTCGCCGGCACGGTGACGGACGACGGGCTGCCCGTGGGCCGCACCGTCACCCAGCAGTGGACGAAGGTGAGCGGGCCGGGCACGGCGACGTTCACCTCCACCACGGCCGCTTCCACCAGCGTGCGCTTCGACGCCACGGGCCTGTACGTGCTGCGGCTGACGGCGACGGACACCGAGCTGTCCAGCAGCGCCGAGGTGAGCGTGGCCGTGGGCGCGCCCGCCCCGACGAACCGGCCGCCGAGCGTGTCCGCGGGCCTCAACCAGTCCCTCATCCTGCCGCAGGACACGCTGGCCCTGGGCGGCAGCGCCAGCGATGACGGGCTGCCCGAGGGCGCGGCCCTCACCGTGGCGTGGACGCAGGTCAGCGGCCCGGCCACCATCACCTTCACGGATGCCTCGCAGCCGGACACCACGGCGCGCTTCCCCGTGGCCGGCACCTACGTGGTGCGGCTGAGCGTCTCCGACACGAACTTCACCGCGTGGGCGGAGAAGGGCGTGGTGGTGCGCAACCCGCCCGAGCAGAACCTGGCCCCGGTGGTGAGCGCGGGCCCCGCGCAGGAAGTGACGCTGCCCACGCGCATGGTCAACCTCACCGGCACCGTGCTGGATGACGGCCGTCCCACGGGCGGCATCGTCACCGCGCGCTGGAACGTGGTCAGCGGCCCGGCAGGCGGCGTCTTCGGCAACGCGCAGGCCGCGGCCACCACCTTCACCTTCACCTCCGCGGGCACCTACGTGCTGCGGCTGACGGGCAGCGACTCGGTGCTCAGCGGCGCCGCCGACACCGTCATCACCGCGCGCCCCACGCCTGCTGGCAACCAGCCTCCGGTGGTCTCCGTCGGCGGCAACCAGACGGTGAGCCTGCCGGACGCGCTCGCCACGCTGCAGGGCAGCGTCACCGACGACGGGCTGCCCCAGGGCGCCACCGTCACGACGACCTGGGAGCGGGCCAGCGGCCCGGGCCCCGTGGGCTTCGCGCGCGACGCGCAGGAGCGCATCACCGCGCGCTTCACCGTCCCCGGTGACTACGTGCTGCGCTACACCGCCAACGACACCGAGCGCGTCAGCAGCGCCATCATGCAGGTCAAGGTGCTGCCGGACCTGAGCAACCAGGCGCCGCAGCTGGGCGTGAGCGCTCCCACGCGCGTCGCGTACCCCGGCCCGGCGCTGCTGTCCGGCTCGGTCAGCGATGACGGCCTGCCGGCCACCGGCACGCTCACCGTCGCGTGGACGAAGGAGTCCGGCCCGGGCACGGTGACGTTCACCCGTCCCAACCAGGCCACCACCCAGGCGACATTCTCAGCGGGTGGCACCTACGGCCTGCGGCTCACCGCGGATGACGGCGCGCTCAGCTCCTCCGTGCTCGTCACCCTCGAGGTGTCGCGCTCCAACCAGGCGCCCACGGTGAGCGCCGGCCCCGACCGCCGCGTCACTTATCCGCAGCGCACCCTCACCCTGGAGGGCACCGCGCAGGACGACGGCCTGCCCACGGGCGGCACGCTCACCTCGCGCTGGATGCTGGTGGACGGCCCGTCGAATGTCTCCTTCGGCACGCCCGCGCAGCCCACCACCTCCGTGACGCTCGGCGCGGCCGGCACCTACGTGCTGCGGCTGACGTCCACGGATGGCGTGCTCCAGGCGAGCGACGACGTGACGGTGGTGCTGGACGGCCCCAACAACCTGCCCCCGGTGGTGGAGGTGGGTCCGGCGGTGAGCGCCACCCTGCCCGGGACGCTCACGCTCGGCGGCCGCGCCACCGACGACGGGCTGCCCAACCCCATGCTGGCCGTGTCGTGGACGCAGGTGCGCGGCCCCGGCACCGTCAGCTTCACGGACCGCACCGTCGCCAACACCCAGGCCACCTTCCCGACGGCGGGCACGTACACGCTGCGCCTGAGCGCCAGCGACGGTGAGACCACCGTCAGCGCCGACCTCGTCGTCGCCGGCCGGCCGGATGGCGCGAACCAGGGGCCCGTCCTCGACAGCACGCCCCCCACCACCGCGCGTGCGGGCGTGCTCTTCCTGCACCCGATGCTCGCCAGCGACGCCAACGGTGACGTGCTCACCTTCCGGCTCGTCACCGGGCCGGAGGGCATGACGGTGGACCCGCTCTCGGGCCTCATCACCTGGCGCCCGGGCGCGGAGGACGTGGGCACCCGCGCCCCCGTCACCGTGCGCGTCAGCGACCCGGCCGGCCTCTTCGCGGACCAGTCCTTCGAGCTGGAGGTACTGCCGGGCGACGCCGCGCCGCGCATCACCTCGCGCCCGCCGCTGTCCTCCGCCGCTGGCGTCACCTACGCGTACGCCGCCACGGCCACCGACGCCGACGACACGCAGCTGACCTGGAGCGTGGAGGGCCCCGCCGGCATGGCGGTGAGCACCGGTGGCCAGGTGAGCTGGCAGGTGCCCGCCGACGCCCAGGGCGGCTTCCCCGTGGTGCTGCGCGTGCGCGACGCCGCCGGCCATGTGGCCGAGCAGCGCTTCGCCATCGGCGTGGCGGTGCCCGGTGGCACCAACAGCCCCGTCGTGCAGGTGACGGCGCCCACCCACGGCCAGCGCATCACCACGAAGCGCGACGTCACCGGGACGGTGCAGGACGACGACCTGGCCGGCTTCGACGTGCGCGCCTGCCGCCTGGGCGAAGGTAGCGGCTGCGTGACGCTCGCCGAGGGACTTGCCCCCGTGAGCGGCGGCCGGCTGGCCGAGCTGGACCCGATGCTGCTGTCCGACGGCCGCTACGAGGTCGTCGTCAGCGCCCGGGACGCCGCCAACCACGTCACCGAGCGTCGGCTGGAGGTGGTGGTCGCCTCCGGCGGCCGCAAGGCCCCGGCGCTGCGGCTGGCCTTCCCGGAGATGAAGGTGCAGACCCGCACCGCGGCGCTGCAGCTCAAGCGCGTCTATGACGGGCTGGACTTGTCGGCCGGCCCGCTCGGCAAGGGCTGGCGCTACGAGTGGGACAGCACCCGCATCACCCAGCCGCGTCCGCTGGCGGAGGGCTGGGTGGTGGCGCTCGAGGGGCGCTTCATCCCCCGCTTCGTCATCCGCCCCACCGTGGACCACCCCCTCTCCGTGCGGCTCGATGACGGGCGCAACTACGAGTTCGACGTCACCCTCGAGCATGACGGCTCGCTGTCCAGCATCCACCCGGCGAAGCCGGTCATCCGCGAGCTGACCACCACGGGCGCTACGCTGGTGCTCCTCTCGGAGGAGCTCACGCCCTACTCGGACTTCGACGTCGTCGTCCTGGGTGACGAGGTGTACGACTGGGACTTCGAGACCCTCTGGGAGCCGAAGTACGGCCAGCTCAAGACGGAGTTCGGAGAGACCATCGTCTTCGACCTGGACACCAAGAAGCTGGTGGCGCTCGAGGACGGCGCGGGCCAGAAGCTGGAGCTGGCGGAGAACGGCGTGAAGCTCAACGGCGCGGAGCTGGTGCGCTTCGAGCGGGGCGCGGACGGCCTCATCGCCCGCGTGCTCAACGTGCCCACCGGCGCGCGCGCTGTCTACCAGCGCGACGAGCAGGGCCTGCTGGTGCGCGCCACCACCGCCGAGGGCGGGGTGCAGACCTTCACCTACGACGACGAGGGACGGATGGTGTCCTTCACGTCCGATGGCGAGCGCCCCGAGCGCTTCGAGTACGACGACAAGGGCCGCGTGGTGCTGCACGTGACGGCCACCGGCGTGGCCATGCGCTCCGAGTATGACGACGTGGCGCGCACCACCACCCTCATCGACCCGGCCGGCAATGCCGTGGTGAGCGAGTACAACGCGGACGGCAACATCACCCGCGTCACCAACCCGCTCGGCGAGACGACGCGCTTCACCTACAGGCCCGGCACCTCGCTGGAGACCAGCCGCACCGACCCGCTCGGCAACGTGTGGAGCACCGAGTACGACGCGCGCGGCCGCCGCACCGCCCTGGTCAACCCCATGGGCGAGCGCACGCAGGTGGCCTACTCGCCGCGCGGGGACCGCATCCTCGAGGTGACCAACGGCGCGGGCCGCCGCTTCAAGGAGAACGTCGACTCGGCCGGCCGCACCGTGGCGCACGTGCTGCCCGACGGCACCGTCACCCGCACGTTCTCCTATCCCGCCCCGGACACCATCGTGAGCACCGACTACCAGGGCCGCTCGAACACCACCCGGCTCGACTCGCGCGGCCGCGAGGTGTTCGTGAAGGACGAGTCGGGCAACGAGGTCACCACCACGTACGACGACGCGACGCTCACCGCCACCATCAACCGGGGCGGGGCCCTCTCACGCGTGGGACTG
The DNA here is from genome assembly GCF_024198175.1 of Pyxidicoccus xibeiensis. Lineage (NCBI taxonomy): Bacteria > Pseudomonadati > Myxococcota > Myxococcia > Myxococcales > Myxococcaceae > Pyxidicoccus > Pyxidicoccus xibeiensis. Next base: position 797,057 of record NZ_JAJVKV010000001.1, on the reverse strand, counting down.
GACCGCGCCGGCCGCATCACCCGGCTGGAGATGGGCGGCGGGCAGAACATCGACTACACCTTCAAGGGCGCGGACCCGATGCCCGTGTCCATCACCCGCCCGGACGGCGTTCGCGTGGACTACGAGCGCAACCCGGAAGGGGCGCTCACCGCCCTGCGCGTGGACGGCCAGCCCGTGCAGCAGGCGCGCTTCGACGCCCTGGGCCGGCTCGCCTCGGTGCAGCGCAACGGCGGCGTGGAGCAGTTCAAGTACGACGCCGCCGGCCGCATCATCGAGGCCTCCAGCGCCCAGGGGACGGTGTTCACGAAGTACGACGCCGCTGGCCGCGTGGTGGAGCGCTCGTCCGCCTCCGGCGTGCTGGAGCGGATGGAGTACGACAAGGCGGGCCGCGTCACCGGGCTGGAGGACGGCACCGGCCAGCGGCACCAGGTCACCTATGACGGGAGCGGCCAGCCCACCAGCGTCACCACGCCGCAGGGCCGCACCTTCCAGGTCCAGTACGACGCCAACGGCCGGCGCAACGGGGTGACCTACCCCGGAGGCATCTCCGCGAGCTGGACGTACGAGGTATCCGACGACATGGAGGACGTGCCGCCGATGCGCTCCTTCGACGACCTGGAGGGCGTGCACTGGGAATACGCGCATGACGGCCAGGGCCGGCTCGCGGCCATCACCGACGGACTGGGCGGGACGACGCGCTACACCCGCACGCCGGTGGGCGACGTGACGCGGGTGATGGACGCGCTGGGCCGCACCACGGTCATCGACCTCGGCCCCGCGGGGGTGGAGCAGCTCACCACGCCCGCGGGCCGCACCCAGCTCTACACGCACGACTCGGGCGGCCGCATCGTGACGTGGACGCGCCCGGACGGCACCACGGTGCGCTACCGCCACGAGAGCCAGCGCACCTTCACGGACCTGCCGGGCGGCGGCACGCTGGAGTCGACCTACGACCCGGTGCTCGGCGCCCACACGACGCTCGGCGGCCCCGGGGGCAACGTGGCCCGCTGGGTCAACGGGGTGGGGGATACGACGCGCCTGGAGACGAGCGACGGCGCGCGGCTCGACGTCGACTACACCGAGAGCGGCCGGCTCGCGCGGGTGAAGGCGACCACGCCGGACGGCAGCGCCTTCACCACCCACTACACCCATGACGCCGGCGGCCGCCTCACCGGCGTGATGGACCCGTCCGGCGGGCTGACCACCTACGTCTGGGACGCGCTCGGCCGGCTGTCCCGCATCGAGCGCCCCAACGGCGTGGTCACCACCCACGACTACGGGGACCTGGACCGGCCGACCCGCGTGGAGCACCGCGCGGGCGGCAACGTGCTCTCCGTGCACGAGTACACCTACGACACGCGGGGACGCGTGGTGGGCCAGCGCTCGCCCGAGGGCCGCTTCGAGTACACCTACGACGCGCTCAGCCGCCTCGTGGTGGAGCGCCAGCTGGACGCCAGCGGCACCGTGCTGGAAGAGGTGGGCCGGACCTGGGACGCGGTGGGCAACCTGGCGTCGCGCACCGACTCGCGCGGCACCACGACCTACAGCTACGACGCGGATGACCGGCTCCTGTCGGAGACGGGCCCGGCCGGCACCACCACCTATACGTGGTCGGGCCGCGGGGCGCTGGAGCGCATCGACGCGCCCACCGGCACCACCCGCTTCAGCTACGACGACCTCGACCGGCTCACGGAGGTGCAGCTGCCCGACGGCCAGCGGGTGGGCTATGCCTACGACGCGGCGGGCCGGCTGCTGTCGCGTACCGACGCGAGCGGCACCCGCCGCTGCCTGCCGCTGCCCCAGGCGCCGCGCGGGTACAGCGAGTGCGCGCTGGAGTACGGCGGTGCCGGCGGTCCGCTGGCGCCCGCCTTCGGACCCGAAGGGGTCGCCTCGCTCCACGCGGGGACGGGCGCGCGCCACCTGCTGGCCGGCCTGCAGGGGGACGTGGTTGGCGCCACCGATGCCTCGGCGGCCCTGGTCTCCCGTGCCGGCTTCACGCCCTTTGGCGAGCGGAGCGGGCAGGGCGAGGCGCTGGGCCATGGCTACACCGGCGAGCGGCAGGACGTGGCGACCGGCCTCGTCTATCTGCGCTCCCGCTGGTACCACCCGGCCACCGGCCGCTTCCTCACCCCGGACGCCTTCGGTGCGGCCAGCAAGGACCCGCGTACCCTGCACCGGTACGCGTACGCGCTCGGCAATCCGCTCAACCGCACGGACCCGTCGGGTGAGTTCGGGCTCGGCTCGATGATGATCTCCATCTCCATCTCCGACGTGCTGCGCTCGATGGACGTCATCATCAAGAAGTGCCTCAAGGAGAAGATTGTCAGCACGCTCTACCGGAGCCTCGCGGAGTGGGCGGCCAACCAGTTCCTGATGCCCGTGGCCGAGGCGGCGTTCCAGAAGGTGGCCGCCACGCTCATGGGCAACCCGACGTTCGCCTTGGAGGCCGACTTCCACGAAGCGCTCGCCGAGGCGATGTGCGGCGATGGAAAGACCGCGGACGGGTTCAATGAGTTCATCGAGTTCGAGTACCGCGTCACGACTCCGTGCGGAGAGAAGAACCCCCGCCCGAGTGGGAGGCCGAGCCTCATCGACTGCTTCGAGGCCTTCCGCACCCAAAACGGCATCGACATCGTGTTCGGCGAAATCTTCCCGCTCGAGCTGAAGCTGAGGTCGGGCACGTTCAAGGACGAGCAGCTCCTGCGCTACTGCCGCTTCGGGGCCACGGGTGGCAAGCCGGCGCCGCAGCACGGTCTGCACGTCCTGGTGTACGGCTTCTTCGAGATGCCGACCGACTCCTTCATGGATGAGAAGGCGAAGAAGTGCTGGAAGGCCTTCGACTCCACACCGCACTGCGGCAGCGGCGCGTCGGGCTTCCCCGGCTCGGTGCTCTTCGCCTTCGGTCTGCGCGAGAGCACCGACAAGAAGCACTACTACGCGCCGGACCCGGATAGCGTCTGCAAATGACCACGCCCCGACGTACGTCTGGCCTTCGGTTCATGCTGCCCGTGCTCGCCGCGCTGCTCGCGGCGGGCGCGGCGTGGTGGGCGCTGCGCGCTCCCGTCTCTCCGGGGGACATGCCTCCGGATGCCGGCGCCGCTCCCGAGGCGGCGGCCGGGGGCGGGGACTCACTGGATGCTCGCTGGGCGCTGCTCCCGTCGGACGCGGCGCCCGGTCAGGTGTCCGGCGCGGTGCGGGCCCCTGACGGCGGGAGTGTCGAGGGCACACGGGTGACGGTGGCCCGGGTGCTGGCCGGTGCGCTGCGCGGGCCTCGCCGGCTGCCGGAGGTGCGGGCGGTGGGCGTGGGCGCGGGTGGCGCGTTCGACGTCGGCCCGCTGCCGCCGGGACAGTATGCGGTGACGGCGTCGGGGCCCTCGGGCACGGCGGGCCCTCAGGTGGTGGAGGTGGCCTCCGGTGCCACCGCGCGCGCCGAGCTCACGCTCATGCCGGGCACGGTGGTGCTGTCGGGCCGGGTGCGGGGCGCGGGTGGCGCGGCGCTGCCGGGGGCCGTCGTCACGGTGGAGGCAGTGACGCTGGGGGCCGCCGACGCGGCCGTCGAGCTCCATCAAGTGGAGACGGGCGCCGACGGGGCCTATGCCCTCCAGGTGCGGCCCGGGGTGTACGAGGTCCTCGTGCGTGCTTCGGACCACGCTCCGGACCGCGCCGCGCGCGTGGTGGCGGGCGACCTCACGCATGACGTGGAGCCACGGCCGGCGGCACGGCTGGGAGGGCGTGTGCACACGGCGACCGCGGGCCGGCGTCCGGAGGGCGCGCGGGTCCGGGTCGTCGGTGGGGCCGCGGCCTCCGAGACGCGCGCCGATGCCACGGGGAGCTTCGCGCTGGATGAACTGGAGCCGGGGCAGGTGCAGTTGCTGGTGCGCTGGGAAGACCAGGTGGGGCTGAGCGCGCCCGTGGCCGTGGTGGCTGGCGAGCGGGCGGAGGCCGACGTGGCCCTCTCGCCGGGGCGTGTGGTGACGGGCCTGGTGAAGGACACCTTGGGCCGCCCGGTGACGGGCGCGGTGGTGCGGCTGAGCGCGACGGATCCGCTGCTGCCCCTCGACGATGTGGCGCGCTCGGACATCCGGGGTGCGTTCCGCTTCGAGGGACTGCTGGAGGGCACCTACCGGCTGGAGGCGCTCGGCGCCCGGGGTGAGCACGCCGCGAGTCCGATGGTGGTGGGCCGGGGCGCTCCGTCCACGGCGGAGCTCAGGCTGGAGCCCGGTGGCACGCTGGTGGGCTCCGTCACCGCCGCTGGCGGCACGCCGGCCGCTGGGGCTCGCGTGCGCCTGGACGTCGTCGCGGGGCCGGACACCGGCATGCCGGCGCGGCTCGCGCTCGCGGATGCGCAGGGGCGCTTCCGCTTCGAGGGCGTGCCGGCCGGGCAGGTGGTGCTGGCGGCGGCGCACGAGAAGCTGGGCGCGGTCCGCTCCGCCTCGCAGCCGGTGGGGCCGGGGCAGCAGGTGTCCACGGGCCTGACGCTGCCGGCGCCCGCCACCGTGGAGGGCCGGGTGGTGGGGAGCGACGGAAAGCCCGTGGCGGGGATGCCCGTCGCGGCCATGGCGGAGGCGCATGGCGTGGCGCCCGTGGTGGCGCTCAGCGACGCGGAGGGCCGCTACCGCCTGTCGCCGCTGGGCGAGGGTGCGCAGCGCGTGGTGCTCGCACCGGGGGGCCGCTGGCGTCCCGGGCTCTCCGCGCTGGAGCGCGAGGTGACGACGACGGCGGGGCAGACGGCGGGCGGCGTGGACCTCGCGCTGCCACGCGCTCCCGGGCGGATGAGCGGCACGGTGGAGGACCCGGAGGGCCGTCCGCTGGTGGGCGCGGCGGTGGTGGTGCTGCCGAGCACGGAGGCGGCGCGCGGCCCGAGTCCCTTCGAGACGTACCAGGCGCTGTCGGGCGCGGGGGGACGGTTCTCGCTGGAGGCGCCTCCCGTGGCCCGCTGCACCGCCTGGGCGACGCATCCCCGCTACGTGGGGACGGCCGGGACGGAGCTGGACTGCGCCGCGGAGAAGGTGGTGCTGAAGCTCGGCAAGGGTGTGGCTGTCACGGGTGAGGTGCGCAGCCCGGAGGGCGTGCTGGTGCCGGAGTACACGCTGACGGTGATGTCGCTCGGGAACACGCGTCCCGGCGCGGAGGGGGCGGGGCGCGTGGCGCCCGTGGCGGCCCGCTCGCTGCGGGTCCGCGCGGCGGAAGGGACCTTCGAGCTGGGGCCGTTCACCCCGGGCCGCTACGTCCTGCGGGCGAGCACGGCGGACGGACGGGCCGGGCAGTCACTGGTGGAGCTGTCCACGAGCGGCGCTCCCCAGCGCGTGCGTGTGCAGTTGCACGCGGCGGGACAGGAGCGCTGAGGCCGGGGCCACCCTACCGGGCCGTCGGCCTCTTCGCGGCGCCTGTCGCAGCAGCGGCTTCCCGCCGCCGTCACCCCGCCAGGGGGGCCGCCGCGCGGACGAGCCGCAGCACCACCACGAAATGGAGCCCCGCACCGACGATGGTGAGCGCGTGGAACACCTCGTGGTAGCCGAAGACGCCGGGCTTCAGGTCGGGCCGCTTCAAGGCGTACGCGAGCGCTCCCGCCGTGTACGCGACGCCGCCCGCGAGGATGAGCGTCAGCTCCAGCGCGCCGAGCGTGGCGCGTGCCTCGTCCAGGTAGGGCACCAGCGTCCAGCCTACCGCGACGGCCAGCGCCGCCGTCACCACCTTGGGTGCATGGGCCCAGAACAGGGACTTCACCACCCCGACGAGCGCCCCGCCCCAGATGGCCAGCAGCAGGCTGTCACCCGCCGCGCCGGAGATGCCAATCAGCGCGATGGGCGTGTACGTGCCCGCGATGAGGATGAAGATGGACGCATGGTCCATGCGCCGCATCCACGCCCGCCCGCGCGTGGACCAGTCCACGCGGTGGTAGGTGGCGCTGACGGTGAACAGCACCACCAGGCTGAGGGCATACAGCGCCGCCGCGGCGGCGGCCCGGGGCGTGGGCGCCATGGAGACGAGCACCAGGCCCGCTCCGAGCGCGCCCACGGCGGCGAACTGGTGCAGCACGCCCCGCAGCTTCGGCTTCTCTACGGCCTGGGTGGTCAGGATTGGACCTGTGCTTCCACGGAGTGCTCCCTGGGCGGGCGCGGGATGAGGTAGTCGCGCTGGATGGTGGCAAGGCCCAGCTTCTCCAGTAGCACGCAGGCGCCGTAGCCCATGTCGATTTCGTGGCGGCGGTAGGAGAAGGACGCGGACCCCGGGTAGCGGTGGTGGTTGTTCTGGAAGCCCTCACCGAAGATGAGCCACGCGGCCAGGTGGTTGTTGCGCGAGTTGTCGTCCGTGTCGAAGTTGCGCCCGCCCACCGCGTGCCCCAGCGAGTTGACGAGGCCGCCCTGCACCGGGTGGCTCATCATCCCGAAGAAGTAGGCCGCGCCCAGCAGCCACCCGATGCCGAACCCGAGCCCCAGGCCCACGGCGGCGTGCAGCAGGTACGGCAGGTACCAGCGCTTCGTGCGGTTCAGCGCGTTGAGCGGGAAGTCGAGGTCCTTCGCATAGCGCGTGTACTCCGGCTCCTCGCGCGCCAGCCCGATGATGACGCGCTTGTAGTTGCGCAGCTGCTCCATGCCGATGCCGAGGATGCCCACGTTCACGGGCGAGTGCGGGTCCAGCGGCGTGTCCGAGTGCTCGTGGTGCAGCCGGTGCATCACCACCCAGGCCTTCGGGTCCAGGCCCGTGAGCCAGTTGCCGCCCACAATCACCACCCGCTTCAGCGCCGGGTGCAGGCGCACCGCCTTGTGCGCGAGGCCCCGGTGGTAACCCACCGTAATCGTGAGGATGTTGAGCAGATACGCCGCCAGGAAGACGGCTCCACAGAGGGCGAGGTACATGGGAGGCTCCAGCTCGGCCGACTGGTTACTGGCCAGTAGGTTTCGTTGGAGTAAGTTACTCGCGGGTAGGTTGGAGGTCAACTTGGCGGCGAAGAAACGACTGACGGCGGCTGAGCGGCGGGTCCAGCTGATGGAGGTCGGGCGGGGGGTCTTCGCCTCGCACGGCTACGAAGCGACCTCGATTGAGGAGGTTGCCCAGCAGGCGGGCGTGTCGAAGCCCATCGTCTACGAGCACTTCGGCGCGAAGGAGGGGCTGTACGCGGCCATCGTGGACCGGGAGATGGACGACCTGGTGGCGCGCATGTCGGAGAGCATCTCCCAGGGCTCGCCACGCGAGCGCTTCGAGGCGGCGGTGCTGGCCTTCATGACGTACGCGAAGGAGGAGCCCGCGGGCTTCGCGGTGCTCACGCGCGACTCGCCGCTGAGCACCGCGCGCCGGGGCCTGACGCGCGTCATCGATGACCTGGCGCAGCGGGTGGGTGACATCTTCCGCAGCGAGTTCGAGCGCGCGGGGTTCAACCCGAAGGTGGCGCCCATCTACGCGAATGCGCTGGTGGGCATGGTGACGCAGGTGGGGCAGTGGTGGGCCGCGGACGGGCGCTCGTTCTCCATCGACCATGTGGCGCGCCATGTCGCCGCGCTGGGCTGGATGGGGCTGCGGCACCTGCCCAAGGAGCCGGACTCTCCCGGGGCGAGGCTGGGCGCGAAGCGGCGCGGGTAGGCGACGAATGCGCCGCCGCATCGAGGCGTTCTGCTACACGGAGAGTGAAGGTCCCCAACCGCAGGAGGCGTCGAGATGAAGCTCTATTTCAATCCCAGGAGCCGTGCGACCATCGCCAAGTGGCTGCTCGATGAGGCCGGCGCCAAGTACGAGCTGGTGCCCATCGACCTCGGGAAGCGCGAGCACAAGACGCCCGAGTACCTGAAAATCAATCCCGCCGGGAAATTGCCCGCGCTGGTGGACGGCGCGGCCCGCGTCTTCGAGGGGCCGGCCATCTGCATCTACGTGGCGGACAAGTACCCCGAGGCGAACCTCGCGCCGAAAATCGGAGCCCCGGAGCGCGGGCGCTACCTGTCGCTGCTGGTGTACGCCACCGCGCAGGTGGAGCCCTCCGTGGGCGACCACCTGATGAAGCAGCAGACGGCGCCCCAGCGCGGCTGGACGGACTACGAGAGCATGTTGAACGCGGTGGAGAGCGAGCTCGGCGACGGGCCCTGGCTGTTCGGCGACTGGTTCACCGCCGCCGACGTCATGCTCGGCTCGATGTTCATCTGGATGCGCATCCAGGGCGCGAAGACGGGCCGGGCGACCATCGACGCCTACGTCGACCGGCTGATGGCCCGCCCCAAGGGCCTGAAGGTGGGCTGAGCCCTTACGAGGCTCCCGGCCGGGAAGCGGAGGGGGAGGGTGGAGCGCCGCCCCCCGGCCGGAAGCGCGCGAGGCGCTAGTCCAGGTAGCCGAGGGTCTCCGAGCGGCTGACGGCCTCGCCCTGGCTGGTGTAGCCCTGGTACCAGGACGTGTCGTTGGTCCCGAGCTTGTCCTGCTGCAGATGCGCGTGCGGGCCGCTGGCGTTGCCGGTACCTCCGATGTTGCCGACCTGGCAGCGGTCACACGTGCGGTCGTACGAGTCGCTCGTCTTGATGAAGTGCCACTGGCGGAACGTCCAGCCGCTCTGCCAGACGTGCTTCGCCTCGTTCTGGTTGCCGCTGCCGCTGCCGTTGCACACGACGCCCGTGGTGCGGATGGTGACGTTCCAGGACACCGAGCCCACCACGCCCGTCTCCGCGCCCCAGTAGTTGCACCGGCCGCCGGCGCCGATATCGATGGCGCCGTGGTACCTGCCGCTGCTGGGATAGGTGGTGAGGGCCGTCACCGTGCCGGTGTGCGTGCCGCGAACCTCGTGCGCCGTCACCGCCGCGGGAACCAGCGCCAGCGAGGCCAGTGCCGCCAGACCCGTCTTCATGAAGCTCCGCATCTTCGTTCCTTTCGGGCCGTCACAGCGGCCCCCGATGGGACTGCTCGTGCTTGTCATGGAGCCTGCTGCAACCGCTGCTTCTCCCTCAGGATCAGGCTCCACTCCTGAAGGCCCATGCCGAGAACCCGAATCCAGGCGTCTACCTCCGGCGCCAGCGCGGGGTCCACGCCGCGCAGCCGCTGGAGGTCGGGAATCGCTCCGGCGAAGCCGAGCTGCGCAAGGCTCTGCAGCAGCAGCTTGCGGACGCCGGAGTCCTGCTCGCCGCGGTACATGGCGAGCAGCGTCTCGCGGGCGCCGCCCATCTGCTCCGTGGGCACCCCGCCCAGCGCGTTGACCGCCGCCCGGCGCACCTGGGCATCGTCGCTGCGCAGCAGCGACTTGAGCTGGTCCGTCGACTCCGCGCTGATGTGCTCGGTGGAGACGTTGTCCAGGATTCGCGCCGTCACCTTCGGGTCCGTGGAGGCCGCCGCCGCGCCCACCGCCGCGTCCGCGGCCGGGCCGTGGTGGCCCGAGTAGACGAACTGGTTGTCCTCGATGAGGTTCGTCGCGGCCTCCTGGCGCACCTCGGGCGAGGCATCCCGCACCAGCTGCTCGTACAGCTCGCCCGTGTTCTCGGTGGCGCTGGTGCGCCGCAGGGCGCGCAGGCTGGCGACGCGCAGGGCCGGGTCGCGCTCCTGCTGGATGCGCCTGGCCACCACGCCCATGGCGCCGGGGTCCGCGCCGCGCTCGGTGCGCGCCACCAGGGCGGCGGCGAGGTGCTCCACCATGACGGGGTCCGTCTCACGCTCGAAGGCCGCGCGCAGCTCCGCGTCCGGCAGGGTGACGGCGGACTCGCGCAGCAGCGTGCGCAGGTACTTCTTGTACGCCTCGGACTTCGAGCCGAGCCCGCGGCGGATGCTGTCCATCAGCCCGCCGACGGAGCAGGCCTGGGGCCGGAGGGCGGGCGCCTCCTGCTGCGCGGCGGCCGGAAGGGGCAGGAGGGGGCAGAGCGTGAGGGCGAGCAGGCCGAGCGTGCTCGCGCGGAAGATGGAGGGACGCAGCATGGCGGAGGGCTCCGTGCTCATTCGTGGCGGTCGAGGCAGCCGAAGGGGTCCTGGTCGGGCAGGCTGTTCCACACCCGCACGAAGTCGAGGGTGCCGCTGGCGTAGATGCGCTCGAAGACCTGGTGCTGGGGCTGGAAGCGCGGGTCGACGAGGGCCATCTCCGCCATCACCGGGAGCGCCTGCTGGCCGGCCACGCGCGCGGCGAAGCGGAACAGGGCCCAGCGCACGCACACCTCCTGCTCGGTCTGGAAGGACCGGGCGAACAGCGCCAGCGTCCGGGCCTTGTCACCGCCCGACACGGAGAGGTTGTGCGCCGCGGCCTCGCGGCCGTCCGGGCTGCCCTCGCTGGTGAGGACCTTCGAGTAGCGCGCGGTGGTCTGCTCATCCAGCACGGGCGTCGCGTGCATGGGCATGGACAGCGCCAGGTAGCGAATCTCCTCGTCGGGCGACTCGGTGCCGATGGTGAGCAGCTTGTCCATGTACGGCGCGAGGTTCCCCTTCGCGTTGAAGTCGCGCTTCATGACGCGGGCGATGGTGCGCGTGGCGGCCCAGCCCGCCTCGCCGGAGACCGGCTCCTTCGCGAACGCCGCCAGCCTGTCCAGCGCCGCCGGCTCCAGCCGCTTCTGCGAGTCCAGCGCGGAGAGGATGCCGGCGCGGCGCGGGCCGTCGAGCTCGAGGTTCAGCCCCTCGTCCAGCAGCCGCGCGGCGACGGCCGGCTGGTGCACGGCCTCCGAGGCACGCAGCGCCATCAGGATGACGTTGAACTCGCGCGGCTGCGCGTCACGGGCCCAGCCCAGCACCTCCGTCGCCCTGGCCGCGTCGTTGCCGATGAGCTCCGTGAGGCGCTCGCGCAGGTAGTCCCGCACGTTGGGGTCCTTCGACGCGAGCAGGGGCGCGGCCCACTGGCGGAAGTTCCCAATCGTCACCGCCTCGTTGAAGCGCTCGAGGTCCTGCCAGCAGAGGGTGGCGTCGAAGCGCGGCGGCGCCTCCTCCTCCTGCGCGTGGCCCTGGCCGGAGTGGCCGCCCGTGCCTTCCGGCCCGGACGGGGCCTGCTTGCGCGCGGCGGTGGCGACGGCCTCGGCGGCGGCGCGGGACTCCGCGTCACCGGCGCCCCGCATGAGCAGTGCCACGCCCGAGAGCAGGACGAGGGCGCCCAGGCCGGCCACGACGAGCGGCGGGCGTCGGCTCGGCGCACCCGTCACGGGGGCGGCGGAGCGATGGACGGATTCTGGAGTCATGCGGTCGGGGCCTCTGTGGGTTTCCGTCCCCCAGGAGGGCCCGCGCCCGCCGCCGTCTTGAAAAATAATTAAGGGGGATTTTCAGGAGGGGAGAGGAAGGGTCCGGAACGCCCCGCCCGATGCCGCTTCCCTGGCTGCCCTCCATGCGGTGGGGCAGGGCAGGGCACCGCGGGGCTTCGAGCGTGCGGATGGTGGTCCGCAGCCCCCGGAGACACCAATGTGAGGGCATGACGACGGGGGTTCCGCAGCTTGAGCGCGCCGTGGCGGTGGGGCGGGTGAGCCCGCGCGGCGCGCGCCTCTGGATGCGCTCACCGGGCGGGGGAACACACCGGCTGGAGCTGTGGCTCGCGGCGGTGCCGTCCGAGCGCGTCACCTACGCGGTGGACATGGGAGACCGCGCCCACGCCGACCATACCTTCGCCTTCGCCTTTCCGGACGACGTCCCCGGCGCCCGGCCGCTGGAGCCGGTGACGCGCTACGGCTTCCGGCTGAGCCGCGCGGATGGCGTGCTCGTCGGAGAGGGGCGGTTCGAGACGCTTCCAGCGAGGCCCGGCCAGATGCCCCGGCGCTTCTGCATCGGCGTGGCGAGCTGCCACCAGCCCTTCGACATGAACGGGGAGCTGCACGAGCTGGGCGTGCGGATGCTGCGCCTCGCGCGCACCGCGTGGGAGCGCTGCGACGTGAAGCTGGTGCTGTGGGCGGGGGACCAGCTCTACGCGGACTTCCCGGAGAATCAGTCGCTGTTCGACCCCGAGTACTTCAAGACGGTGGGACCGCCGGGCCGCGAGAGCATGCTCGAGTGCACCCACGACGAGGCGCGGGCGGTGTACCACGGGCGCTACCGGCGCAACTGGGGCCACCCGGACTGGCTCGCGCTCCAGGCGCTGTTCCCCGGCTACCCCATCCTCGATGACCACGAGGTGGTGGACAACTACGGCTCGCTCCCCGAGCACCACACGAAGCAGTGGCGCCACGTGCGCGACGCGGCGGAGGCGGCGTACCGCGACTACCAGCACTCGCGCGTGCAGGCCTTCAGGCCCGGCGACGAGGGCCCGTACGACTACTCCTTCGAGTACGGCGCGGCGGCGGGCTACGTGCTCGACGTGCGCTCCGAGCGCCGGTCCACGGATGGAGACCATGCGCGCGTCTTCGCGCCCCACCAGCTGGAGCACTTCTCCACGTGGCTGAACGCGAACGCCGACGCGCCGGTGCTCTTCATCATGCTGAGCGTCCCGCCGTTCTTCATGCCGTCCTGGCTGTCGCGCGTCGCCCGGTACGTGCCGGGCAGCTTCCGCGAGGACGCGCACGACCGGTGGATGCACCCGCAGTACCGCACGGACCGCTGCCGGATGCTGGAGCTCATCAAGCGCCACCAGCAGCACCATCCCCGGCAGCAGGTGGTGCTGGTCTGCGGTGACGTGCACGTGGGCTACGCGGCCCGGTGTGACTGGCGCACGCAGCCGCCGACGTCGCTCCACCAGTTCGTGTCCAGCTCCATCACCCACAAGATGTCGTCGATGGACTGGCACCTGGCGCGCCACATCCCCCGCACGCACTTCGCCATGAGCGACCTGGACGGGGACCGCGCGCGCATCCACCTGCTGGGCGGCAGCATGGCGCGCGTGCTCCAGCAGCCCGTGGGTGGCCTCAACGTGGGCACCATCGAGGTGGACCTCGACGGAGACAGGGCCCGGCTCAACTTCAAGCTGTACGGGGAAGACGAGGACCAGCCCGACGAGCCGAAGCTCCTGTTCGAGTCGGGCTTCCAGTAGGCCGCGGGCCTCGAGCGCGGGCCCGGGGCAGGCCGCCACACGGGCGGCCCTCGAGGGCTCAGCGGCCCGTCTTGATGCCCAGGTTCCCGCCCTGCCCGGAGCCCGTGTGCTTCTTCCCGCCGTTGGCCTTGCCGGCCTGGCGCCGCAGCTCCAGCCGCAGCTCGTCGTCCGTGGGGGACACCTGCCGCGTCACCGGCTCGTACCCGTTGAGCGCGAGCGTCACCGACACCGGCCCGTCGCCCGGCGCGAGCTTCAGGCGCAGCGGCGTCTCACCGCGCTCCTCGCCGTTGACGCTCACCGTGGCCCCGGGGGGCTCGGTGATGACCGGCAGCTCCACGCCCGCGACGGCCTGGGGCCTGTCCTGCGTGGGGACCTTCGTCGGGAGCGGCTCCGGCGTGTGCGGCACCGCCACCACCGGCTGGGGCTGCGCCGGCTGCACCACCGGCGTCGCCTCCGCGGGCGTGCGCAGGAAGACGACGGCGGCGCCCGCCAGCAGCAGGCCCACGCCCGCGGCGGCCACCGGCACCCAGGGCACGCGCCGGGGCTCCTCGGGAGGACGGGCCAGCGGCGCGGTGCCTCGCGTCTTCTCCAGCTGCTGCGGGGGCGGCGGCGGGGACCCCGCCTGGCGCGAGCGCGTGGCCGGGCCGGGGCCCTGCACCGAGCGGCCCAGCGCGCGCGACGCGGACGAGCGCGGCCCACCGCCCACGCCGCTCATCGAGGAGTTGGAGCGCGAGTCCAGGTCCGAGTCCTCGGCGAGCTGGTCCAGCTTCGCCGGGTCCGCCTCCGTGGCGATGCGCTCGGCGTACACCTCGCGCAGGTACGCGGACAGGTGCGCGCTGCTGGAGGGCAGCCGCAGGTTGAGCGTGTAGTCCTCCAGCGCCAGCCGGAAGGCGCCGCAGTCCGGGTAGCGCGCGTCTGGCGTGGGCGCCAGCGCCTTGAGCACCACCTCATCCAGCCCCGGCGGCAGCTTGGGGTTGAGCTGAGAGGGCCGCGGCACCACGCAGTCCTTCACCAGCCGCAGCGTCATCATGTCCGAGTCGCCCTTGAAGAGGCGCTTGCCCGTCAGCAGCTCCCACATCACGACGCCCAGCGCGAACAAGTCGCTGCGCGCGTCGATGGCCTGCCCGCTCGCCTGCTCGGGGGACATGTAGGGGTACTTCCCCTTGAGGACGCCGGTGGCCGTGTTCTGGCTGCTGGTGGCCGCCTTGGCCACGCCGAAGTCGATGACCTTCACCCCGCCGTCGAAGCCGACGAGGATGTTCTGCGGGGACACGTCGCGGTGCACCAGCCGCAGCGGCTTGCCCTGCGCGTCACGCGCCTCGTGCGCGTAGTGGAGCCCCGCCGCCGCGTCCGCGATGACGCGGAGAATCAAGCCCACCGGCATCGGCCTGCTCTGCGCCCGGGAGAACTTGTCCAGACGACGCAGGTCGTCACCCTGGACGTACTCCATGGCCAGGCAGTGCCGTCCCTCGATTTCCGTGAGGTCGAGGATGGTGATGAGGTTGGGGTGCGTCAGGCGCGCAACCAGGCCCGCCTCATCGAGGAACATGGAGAGGAACTCATCGTCCTCCGCGAGGTGGGGGAGGATGAGCTTGAGGACGACAAGTCGCTCGAAGCCCGTCCCGTGCTCGCGGGCCAGGAAGATCTGCCCCATTCCCCCGGAGGCAATCTTCCGCAACAGCTCGTACTTACCGAATGGCACAGCCATGATGTGCGGCGGAGAATAGCCCTGTTTCTCACCGGTTGGGAAATGGCCGGTCAGCCATTACCCCACAGGGCCCCCTCTCCAGGGGGCCAATGTAGGTGCGGGGCCGCCCTCAGGCCTTCATCTTGTATCCGGAACGCAACACGAACCAGGTCACGAGGGTGGCCACCAGGGCGACGCCGGCCAGGATGAGGCCGCCGCCCAGGGGCGAGTAGATGCTGCGGCCGAGCATGCCGTAGCGCAGCCCCTCCACCATGTAGACCATGGGGTTGAAGAGGCTGACGGTGTTCCACGGCGAGGGCAGCTCCCGCACCGAGTAGAAGACGCCGCCCAGGAAGGTGAGGGGCAGCATCACGAAGGTGGGGAAGAAGTTGATCTGCTCGAACTTCTCCGCCCAGACGGCCGCGAGCATGCCCAGCACGCTGAAGACGTAGGAGGAGAGCAGGAGGAAGTACGCGGCCACCCACGCGTGCTCCAGGCTGAAGCCGGTGAAGAGCGCGGCCACCGCCCAGGTGAGGCCGCCCACCACGAGGCCGCGCACCATGGCGCCGCCGATGAAGCCGGCCATCAGCTCGCCGGGCCCCAGCGGGGACACCAGCAGGTCCACCACCGTGCCCTGAATCTTGGTGATGAACAGGGACGAGGAGCTGTTGAGGAAGGCGTTGTTGACGATGCCGAGGAAGACGAGCCCCGGGACGATGAAGTGCAGGTACGGCGAGCCTTCCACCGTCTGGATGCGGCCGGAGATGGAGTAGCCGAAGACGATGAAATACAGCGTGGTGCTGATGAGGGGCGACAGGACGGTCTGGCCCGGCACGCGCATGAAGCGCCGGACCTCCTTCGCGAACAGCGTCTTCATCCCGAGGACGTTCATGGTGTGGGGGCGCGGGGGGCGTGGGTTCAGGCGGCCTGCTGCGGGCGGCCGCGGAGGATTTCAATCAGCACGTCCTCCATGCGGGAGCGGCGCGTCTCCACGTCGGCGATGGGCTGACCTTCCGCGTACAGCGCGCGGAGCAGCTCGCCCGAGGGCGCACAGCCCTCGCGCTCGACGTAGGTGAGGGCGCGGCCGTCCTCGGAAAGGCGTGCGGAGAAGCGGCGGCCGGCCTCGGAGAGGGCGGCCTGGGGCTGCTCGAAGGTGACGACGACGCGGCGCTCGCCGAAGCGGCGCAGCAGGGTGGCCTTGTCCTCCACCATGAGCAGCTTGCCCTCGTTGATGATGCCCACGCGGTCCGCCAGCTCCTCGGCCTCTTCCAGGTAGTGCGTGGTGAGGACGATGGTGGTCCCCTCGGTGGCCAGCCTGCGGACGTAGGTCCACAAGTCGCGGCGCAGCTCCACGTCCACGCCCGCGGTGGGCTCGTCCAGGAAGACGAGGCGGGGCTTGTGCACCAGCGCCTTGGCGATGAGCAGCCGGCGCTTCATGCCGCCGGACAGCGCGCGGGTGAGCGAGTCCTTCTTCGCGGCGAGGTTGAGGGCGGTGAGGACCTCGTCGATGCGGGCGTCGTCGCGGGGGCGGCCGTAGAAGCCGAGCTGGATGCGCAGGGACTCGGCCACGGTGAAGAACGGGTCGAAGTTGATCTCCTGCGGGACGAGGCCGATGTCATAGCGCGGGGCGACGGGGTCCTTGTCGAGGTCGCTGCCGAAGACGCGGATGGTGCCGGCCGTCTTCTTCACCAGGCCGCACACGCTGCCAATCATCGTCGTCTTGCCGGCGCCGTTGGGGCCGAGCAGCGCGAAGATTTCTCCCGGACGGATGGTGAGGTCCATGGAGTGCAGCGCGGTGAAGTTGCCGTAGCGCTTGGAGAGTCCCTGCAGCTCGAGGGCGGGAGTGGGGGCGGACATGGCGCCGCTTCGTCTAACACCTTCGCGCACGGCGCGCTTGCTCGTCTGTTGGCAGTGAACGGTGCGGAGCGTTCCTTGTCGGGCCAGGGGGAGCCGGGTACCTTGCCGCGCGCCAAGGCGGGAGGAGAGCGACCCATGTCCCCTGAGAACAAAGCCATCACGCGCATCCAGGTCGAAGGGTACAGGTCGCTCCGGAGCGTCGAGCTGAGGCCAGGCCGCGTGACGGTGCTCATCGGCGCCAACGGGGCGGGCAAATCGAACCTGCTCTCCCTGTTGAGGATGATTGCGCTGATGCGGACGCAGTCGCTCCGCCGGTACGTCGGTGAGGCCGGCGGAGCGTCCGCGCTTCTGCACTACGGGCCCAAGCTAACGCGGGAGATCGGCATCCGGCTGGAGTTCGAGCAGCAGACGGGCGCGAACGCCTACAGCACCCGGCTGGGCTATGCGGCAGGAGATACGCTGCTCTACCTGGACGAGACCGTGGAGTACCGGCCCTCTGGGAGCGCCGAGTTCAAGGTCACGTCGTTGGGGGCGGGACACAAGGAGTCGATGCTGGAAGAGGCGGCGGGCGAGCAGGGCAACCCGACGGCGAAGGTCGTGCGGTGGTGGCTGTCGAGGACGAACTTCTTTCACTTCCACGACACCTCCTTCGCGGCTCCGCTGCGCCAGAACTCACGCCAGGAGGACGTGCGGTTCCTGCGGTCCGATGGAAGCAACCTGGCCGCCTACCTCCGAGCGCTCTCGACGAGTGAAGAGCCCGCAAAGCAGGCGTCGTGGCGTCGCATCAGCCAGCTCGTCAGGCGTGTGGCGCCCTTCATCAAGGCGCTCCAGCCGACGCTGGTCGACCCGGCGCATCCGGAGACCTCGAGCGTGCGGCTGGACTGGATAGACGAACGGGACCAGCTCTTCGGCCCGCACCACCTCTCTGACGGAACGCTGCGCTGCATCGCGCTGTTCACCGCGCTCGGTCAGCCCGTGGAGTCGCTGCCCGCGTTCCTCAGCATCGATGAGCCGGAGCTCGGGCTCCATCCCGCGGCGCTCGGCATCCTCGCCAGTCTAGTCCGCTCCGTCAGCACCCACGCGCAGGTCCTGCTGGCGACCCAGTCGCCCGCGCTGCTGGACCTCTTCGAGCCCCAGGAGGTGGTCGTCACGGAGCGAGCGGAGGGGGCCACCACCTTCCGGCGGCTGGACCCGGGTCAGCTCGCGGGCTGGCTCGAGGACTACAGCCTGTCCGAGCTCTACGACAAGAACGTCCTGGGGGGGCGCCCGTGAAGCGTCTCTTTGTCGTGGTGGAAGGGCCGACCGAGGAAGGGTTCGTGAAAGGCGTCCTCGCTCCGCACCTGCAGGAGCGCTCCATCTTCACGTTCCCCATCATCGTGACGAACCGCCGCGACGCGCTCACCGGCGCCAAGCTGAACAAGGGCGGGGGCCCGTGGCGGAACTGGGTCAAGGACTTGAGGCGCATCATGGGTGACAACCCAGGGCCCGACGTGGCCTTCACCACGCTGATTGACCTCTATGGGCTGCCCAGGGACTTTCCCCAGCTCGACGCGCTCTCCAAGATCGCGGATACCCGTCAACGGGCGTCCGAGGTGGAGACGGTGATGTCCAAGCAGTTCAATGACCATCGCTTCATCCCCTATACCCAGCGGCACGAGTTTGAGGCGCTGGTGCTGGCCGGGCTGCATGCGCTGGCCCTGCTCCTTGACGCGGGGGCGGACGTGGCGGGGCTCGCGCAGCTCCGCTCCGAGGTCGCGGCGCTGGCGCCCGAGGACGTGAACGATGGCCCCGAGACAGCGCCTTCCAAGCGGCTCCTGGCCAGGGTTCCCAGCTACAGGAAGACCTTGCATGGGCCGCTCGTGGTCGAGTCGACCGGGCTCGCGAGTCTTCGGGCAGTCTGTCCTCGCTTCAATGCCTGGGTGACGAAGCTCGAGGGACTGTAAGTCGGAAGTGCCCTCTGCGCGCACTGCCAGTGCACCGGCTTCGTGGGCAGGTCGTGCGGTAGCATCCACCCCGAACCGGTGCGGTCTGCCCGGGTTCGCGCACGGGATGGAGCCCGGACATGTCACGTCACACGCTGTCAAAGGCGGCCCTCTTCGGGGTCCTGGCTGGAGTGTTCGTCGTCGGGCTGGTCCTCACCAGCGGACGTGATGACGCGACCGCGCAGGAGGGCGCCCCCGCCACCTCCACCACGAGCGCGGCGGAGCCGCCTTCCGAGGACGAAGAAGCGCAAGCCGAGGAGCGGGAGCGCGCCGCCTTCGCCCAGCAGGCCCTGGAGGCGCTCCGCGCCGCGGGCTTTCCCGGCGAGGGTCGCTACGAGCCGGAGCACTTCCGCATCCAGACGCAGGGCCCGGACGGCGGCGCGGGCATGGTCATCTTCCTCACCAACTTCTACCGCGAGTACCAGGCCACCCCGCCCGAGCGTCGCGGCGAGGTGCTCGCGCGCCTGACGAAGGCGAACCTGCCCGTCGACGCGCCGGAGACCTACGAACAGGCGCGTCCGGACCTGATGCTCGTGGTGCGCCCCCGCGCCAGCTTCGAGCTGCTCACCGCGCACACCGGCGGCCCCCTGGGCGGCAAGGGCCCCGTGTCGTGGCGCCCGCTGGGCGAGGTGCTGGCCGTGGCGCTCGTCCAGGACACTCCGGACGCCATGCGCTACGTCCCTCCGGAGGACCTGGTGCGCTGGGGCGTCACGTTCGACAGGGCCTACGCCGACGCCCTGGCGAACCTGCGGCGGCTCGGCGTGGAGCCGATGACCCCGGTGGCCCCGGGCGCCTGCGCGCTCTCCACGAATGACAGCTATGGCGCCTCGCGGCTGCTGCTGGCGGAGGTGGTGCGCCGCTGCGAGGTGCGCGGCGAGCCCGTGGCCCTGGTCCCCAACCGGGACACGCTGCTGCTCACCGGCTCGAAGGACGCGGAGGGCCTGCGCAAGGTGGCGGAGGTGGCGCAGCTCGCGATGCAGGCACCGCGCCCGGTGGACGGACGCGCCCTGCGCCTCACCGCCGAGGGCTGGAAGCCCTTCCTCCCCGATGCCGGTCATCCCGCGCGGAGCCTCCTCCAGCGGCTCGCGGTGTCGAGCCTGGCGCGCGACTACGCGGAGCAGGCCGAGCGGCTCGACCAGCAGCATGAGCGGGAGGGCACGGACCTCTTCGTCGCGGGCTACATCCCGGAGCAGGATGAGCATGGCCGCTCGTTCGGCCAGGCGGTCTGGGTCAGCGGCATCGACACGCTGCTGCCGCGCGCGGACATCCTGCTCTTCATGGACGAGAAGCTCGGCCCCAAGGCGCCTCCGGTGGCCGTCGTCCGCTGGGACCTGGTCGTGCGCGATGCCGGCCTGCTGCTCATGCCCGAGCTGGGCCTGTATCCGGAGCGCTACCGCGTGACGGGCTTCCCCTCGAAGGAGCAGCTGGAGCGCTGGAAGGCGGAGCCGACGGCCATGGACACGCCCTGAAGAGGGCGCGGCTCGCCAGGACGGGTCCGACGCGGGGGAGGGAGGGCGGAGGCGCCGGGGGCTCGGTGGGCCTGTCCCTGTCGGGTGGACAGTGCGACTGCTGGCGGGGGTGGCCAGCTTCCGGTGAGGCGCCATTCGTGAATGGAGGTGCTTCATGGCCCGGGCGTTCGACATCACCACCCCGTCGCCCATGCTGAAGCTGGACGGAAGCCGGCGCGGGGAGGTGGGCTTCACCGTCACCAACTCGCTCGGCCAGCCCGTCCAGGGCAGGGCCACCGTCGTTCCCGAGGGGGCGACGCCTCCAGAGTGGTTCTCGCTCGCGGGCGAGGCCGAGCGGGACTTCCCCCGGGACGGCACCCACGTCTTCCACGTCAGGGTGGCCGTCCCGCCCTCACAGGCCGTGGGCGAGCATGCCTTCCGCCTGCTCGTCGTCGACCAGGCCAATCCCGACGAGCACTTCGCGGACGGTCCGCTGGTGGCATTCAAGGTGACTGCCCCGAGCGTCATCGCCCGGAGGCGCTTCCCCTGGTGGATTCCCGCTTCGGCCGCGGCGGCTGTCCTCATCATGGTGCTGGTGGGCGTGCTGCTGGCGCGCCGGGGCCAGGACGAGGGCACGGGAGGCTCCGGCCAGCAGGCGCAACCCCAGGCCATGGTGCTCGCCTTCGACGGGAGCTCGACCTACGTGGACCTGGGCGAGCCTCCGGCACTGGAAGTCACCGGTCCCATCACCCTCGAGGCGTGGATTCGTCCGACGAGCTCCGAGGGACTCCAGAACATCGTGTCCCTGGGCTACGTCCCGAGTCCCAACGGAGGGGGCGTCGTCCTGGGCATCGTGTCGGGCTACTATCAGGCCAGATCGAACATGGATGGAAAGGGCTCCGGTTTCGCGCTTGCGTCCATACCCGCGCAGGACCTGGACCAGTGGGTGCACCTCGCCGCCGTCCATGACGGTGACAAGTGGAGGCTCTACCGCAATGGCGAGCTGCTAGCCGAGGCTTCCCATCCCGGGGGCGGTGTCTTCCCCCTCGACGCCCGCTGGGCCATCGGCGCCAAGGGCAGTGGTGGCGAGCGCTTCTTCAAGGGCAACATCCGGGACGTGCGCATCTGGCGTGTCGCCCGCACCCCGGAGCAGCTCCGCGAGGGAATGAGCCATCCTCCGGACGAGAACGCGAAGGGCCTGGCCGGTTACTGGCCCCTCGACGAGGGACAGGGCAACAACGTCCAGGACCACAGCGGCAACGAGGCCCACGGCTTCATCCAGGGCCTCGAGCAGTGGACGCCCGACGCGCCGCCGCAGGCAGGCGCGCCCACGTCACCACCGTGACAGCCAGGCCCGCGCCCGGCACGCCCGCCACCCCATGTCCGCGACGTGCTCGCGCGCGAGCGTCCACCCATGGCGCTTGGAGTGAGACCCGGGGGAGGGAAGGTGGAAGTGCCGGGGGCTCGGTATGCCTGCCCACGCCCATCCCTGGACGATGCCAGGTGACGCGGGCGGTGCCCAGGTTCCGGGAAAGGGGCATGCGGACCTGTCCCACCGTTCGTGAATGGAGGAGCTTCATGGCCCGGGCGTTCGACATCACCACCACGTCGCCCACGCTGAGGCTGGATTCGAGCCGGCGTGGGGAGGTGGCCTTCACCGTCACCAACTCGCTCGGCCGCCCCGTCCGGGGGAGGGCCGTCATCGTTCCCGAGGGGACGACTCCTCCGGGGTGGTTCTCCATCGTGGATGAGACGGAGCGGGACTTCCCCCGGGACGGCACGCATGTCTTCACCGTCAAGACGGCCGTCCCCGCGTCCCAGGCCGGGGGCGAGCATGGCTTCCACCTGCTGGTGGTCGACCAGGCCAACCCCGACGAGCACTTCGCCGAGGGCCCACCGGTGTCGTTCCGCGTCCCGGCCCCGGTCATCGTCGCCAAGAAGAAGATTCCCTGGTGGATTCCCGCGGCGGCCGCGGCGGCCGTCCTCATCATGGTGCTGGTGGGCGTGCTGGTGTCGCGCCGGGGACCCGCCGAGGAGGAGGGGCCGGGCACGGGTGGCTCCGGCCCTCCGGTGACGGAGGCCCCGGCCCAGCCGCCGCCTCCGGCCCCGGTGCTGGAGTTCAACGGGACCAGCACCTATGTGGACCTGGGCGAGCCCCTGGCGCTGGAAATCACGGGGCCCATCACCCTCGAGGCGTGGATTCGGCCGACGTCCGCCGACACCGTCCAGAACATCGTGGCCCGGGGCTACACCGCGACCAACGCATCCGAGGAAATCGCTCTGCGCGTCAGCGGCAGGTACTACCAGGTCGGCTCGTACATGACGGGAAAGCCCTATGCCTTCGCGTACATGACCCTGCCCGTGCAGGACCTGAACCGGTGGGTGCACGTGGCCGGTGTCTATGACGGTCAGAAGTGGAAGCTCTACCGCAATGGCGAGCTGATGTCCGAAGTGGACCAGGCCGGTGGTGGTGCCTACCCCCTCAGCGCGCGCTGGGCCATCGGGGCCAAGGGGGGCGGTGGCGAGCGCTTCTTCAAGGGCAGGATTCGGGACGTGCGCATCTGGAGTGTTGCCCGCACCCAGGAGCAGCTCGAGGAGGGAATGAAGAAGCCCCCAGACCCTTCCGAGGAGGGCCTGGCCGGCTACTGGCCGATGAACGAGGGCAGCGGCAGGCGCGTCGTGGACCAGAGCGGTAACGAAGCCCACGGCTTCATCCAGGGCGGGAAGTGGATGATTCCCGAGACGGCCCAGGACGGTGGCACGCCTCCGCCCTCGCCCCCGCCCCAGCAGTAGTGGACGGGCCCGCCCGCGTCTCAGCGGGCCCGCCACGCCGCGCCCGAGAAGTGCGCGCGGAGCGTGTCCACGAAGAGTCGCACGCGCCGGGGCACGAAGCGGCCGTGCGGATGCAGGGCGTAGATGTGCAGGGGCTCCGGCTCGTACGTGGTGAGCAGGGCCTCCAGGCGCCCGTCGCGCAGCTCCTCCGCCACGACGAACTCCGGCATCAGCACCAGCCCCAGCTCCGCGAGCGCGGCGTCGCGCAGGGAGAGGCTGCTGTTGACGGAGAGGGTGGCGCGGACCTCCACGGCCAGGGGGCCCTCGGGCCCGCGCAGCAGCCAGGTGGTGGGTGAGAAGGTGCCCGGGTTGATGAGGCAGCGGTGCTTCGCGAGGTCCGCCGGCCGGCGGGGCCGCCCCTCGCGCTTCAGGTAGCCCGGCGCCGCGCACAGCACGCGGCGGGCCCGCGCGAGCTTCACCGCCACCAGCGACGTGTCCGCGGGGTGCGCCGTCATCCGCAGCGCCACGTCGAAGCCCTCCTCCACGAGGTCCACCATCCGGTCATTCAGCAGCAGCTCCACGCGCACGTCCGGCCAGGCGCGCGCGTAGGCGGTGAGCGGCGCGCTCATGTGCAAAAGCCCGAACGAGAAGGGCGCGGTGACGCGCAGGTTGCCGCGCACGGCGGCCTCGCGCTCGGCGACGCGGGCCTCGGCCTCGGCCACCTCGTCGAGGATGCGGCCGCAGCGGGCGTAGTACTCGCGGCCCGCCTCGGTGAGCGCCAGCCGGCGCGTGGTGCGGTGGAGCAGCCGCGCGCCCAGCCGCTCCTCCAGCGCCGCCACCTGCTTGCTCGCGCTGGCCACGGAGATGTTCAGCGCCCGCGCGGCGCCCGAGTAGCTGCCTGCCTCCACCACCCGCCGGAACACCGACATGGCGCTGAGCTGGTCCACGTGCCCTCCTCGGGACTCTTTCCAGATTGGAAAAAGTCCTTCCATGAAGGACCAGATTATCAGCGCGAGGGGTGGGCGCTACATCTGGGCCTGTGAGCGCCGGTAAGGGTCCTGGCGCCGGCAAGGAGCACGGTCATGAAGGTCTTCATCACGGGTGCCACGGGCACCATCGGTTTCCATGTGGCGCGGGCGTTCCGTCGGGCGGGGCACGAGGTGGCGGGGCTGGTGCGCACGCCGGCCAAGGCGAAGCTGCTGGAGGCGGAGGAGATTCGCCCGGTGCTGGGGACGCTGCAGTCGCCCGCGGCCTGGGCGGACGAGGCGGCGCAGGCGAGCGTGCTGGTGCACGCGGCGGTGGACTACACCGCGGACGCGGCGCAGCTGGACGGGCAGGTGCTGGACGTGTTCCTGCGGCCCGGGGCGCCGGGGGCGCCGAAGCGCACGGTGCTCTACACGAGCGGCATCTGGATTCAGGGCGACACGGGCGGCGTGCCGGTGGACGAGTCCACGCCCATCCAGCCCCACGCGAAGGTCGCCTGGCGGCCGGCGCTCGAGCGGCGGGTGCTGGCCTCGGACGCAGTGCGCGGCGCCGTGCTGCGCCCGGCCACGGTGTACGGGCGCGGGGGCAGCCTCACTGCCATGTGGTTCCAGGGCGCGGTGGAGGGGGACGTGCGCGTCTTCGGCGACGGGGCGAACCACCAGGCCATGGTGCACGTGGAGGACCTGGCGGACGCGTACGTGCGGGCGGCGGAGCGGAGCGTGGCGGGAGAGGTCTTCCTGCTCGCGGATGGCTCGCGGGCGCGGGTGAGGGACATGGTGGACGCGGTGGTGCGCGCCGCCGGAGGCAAGGCCCGCGTCACCTACGTGCCCCCGTCGCAGGCGCCGGAGGCCATGCGGAAGCTGGCCGAGTGCCTCGCGATGGACCAGGCCGCGGATGCGTCCAAGGCGCGCAGGCTCCTGGGCTGGGAGCCTCGCCACACGGACTTCGCCGCCGGGGCGGCGACGTACCTGGCGGCATGGAAGGCCTCGCTGTAGTGCTGTGCGGTGGGGATGGCTGGTGCCACGCGGGCTCCGGCGACGAGGCTCGAACGTCGCTGGCCACGTGGCAGGCCTCGCTGTCGCGCTGCGAGGGGGCGGCTGATGCCAAGCGGACTCTGCCGACAAGGCTCGAACGTCGCTTCCGCATGGCAGGCCTCGCTGGGACGTCAGGCTGGCGGGCCTGACGCGCCATGGTGCAGGCGCGCGATGATTCCCCGTCAGGACCCCTGGGGAATCGCGCGTCTCTCCGCCTGCGCGTCCCGAGGCGGACGTCGAGACCCGGCACGCGGGTCCCAAGTCGATTAAAGACGGCAGACCGATGTCCCTCAGAACGCTGCTGCAGGGCCGCTTCCCCTTGATGGCGGGCCTCCTCGTCACCGTCGTCCAGCTCCCGCCGGTGCTCTGGCTCTGCGCGGCGACGCACACGCCCCTGCCGGCCGTGGTGGCGCTGCTCGTCTCCTGGCCTTACCTGCGGAAGCTGGAGAGCCCCTGGACAGCCACGCCTCGCAGCCCGTCCACCTACCTGGCGCTGGGGTGGTGGTCGGCCTGCCTGGTGTTCGACCTGCTCATGCTCCCCGCCCTGCTGGCCATCCGGGCCGGCGCGCCGGGTGGGGCCACGTGGGCCCTGGCCGGCGGCCTCGCGCTGGTGGTGGGCGGTGACGCGGTCCTCGGCCGGCCCCGCCTGCGCAGGCGCACCGTGCGCGTCGAGGGACTGCCACCGGAGCTGGACGGCTACCGCATCGGTCAGCTCTCCGACGTGCACTGCGGCCCCCACGTGCCCGAGGCGCGCGTGGCCTCCTGGGTGTCGCGCCTCAACGGGCTGGACCTGGACCTCGTCACCGTCACCGGCGACCTGATTACCCACGGCTCCTCCCATGTCGACGCCGTCGCGCGCGCACTCGGCGGCCTGCGCGCGAAGGACGGCGCCTTCGCCTGCATGGGCAACCACGACTACTTCACCGACGGCGAGCACTTCGTCCGCGAGCTGCAGCGCCACGGCCTCCAGGTGCTGCGCAACCGTGGCGTCGTCGTCGAGCGGGGTGGGGCTCGCCTCTATGTCGCGGGCGTCGACGACACCTGGACCTCGCGGCACGACCTGGGGCGGGCGCTCGCGGCGCGTCCCGAGGGCGCGCCCACGGTGCTGCTCGCGCATGACCCGGACCTGTTTCCCCAGGCGCAGGCCCGAGGCGTGGAGCTGACGCTCTCGGGACACACCCACGGCGGGCAGCTCGCGGTGCCGGGCGTCCGCCGCCTGTCCCTGGCGCGGTTCATCACCCGGTGGACGGCCGGGCTGTACCGGCAGGGCCGCTCGTGGCTGTACGTGAATCGCGGCGCCGGCACCACCGGGCCCCCGGTCCGGCTGGGCGCCCCGCCGGAGCTTGCTGTCATCACGTTGCGGCGGGCCTGAGCGCCCCCGCCGCGTCCCATTCCCGCACAGCCGGAAATCCCGTGCCCGCGACACTGCGGGTATGGCGTCCCCTCCCGACCTGGCAGGCCTGGGACGGAATGGGGACGAACCGCGCGTGCGACACGTGCGACATAATTCCCGTTTCTCCGTTCCCAGGAAGAGGGCCGAGCACCTGCCTCACGTCGGGCAATTCCGCTCCTGCATCGCAGGCAGGGGCTCGCTCCCCGTCTGCCCTCACAACGGAGACCCCATGCAACTCCTCTCACCCGTCCTGCGCGTCGCGGCGCTGACGTTCGGGCTGGCACTCGCCGCCATCCCCGACACCGCGGCCGCGCAGTCCTGTGTCGACAACTGCGGCAGCTCCGCCGGGACGTGCTACTGCGACGCGTCCTGCTCCGAGTACGGCGACTGCTGCTCGGACTTCCAGTCCGCCTGCGGCGACAGCAGCAGCGCCAGCCTGACTTCATCCTGCTCGGCCGTCTGTAACTCCAGCAGCGACTGCGGCTACGAATGTGCCGACAACTACGGCAACACCAGCTGGTGCGGCCACTTCACCTGCTACATCCCCGAGGAGACGCGCGACGCCCCGTGCGCCTCGTTCTGCGACTCCACCTCGGACTGCAACGCCCAGTGCATCTCCGATTCGGGCGCCGCCGCCACCTGCTCGGCGTATGTCTGCAACGCGATTCCCCCGCCCAACTTCGACATCCACGCGACGACCACGGAGCCGTGTACGGAGAGCGGCTCGGGGAGCACGTACACCATCACCTGCGCGAAGAACACCGGCACCCAGAACCTGGGCAATTCCGCGCTCGGCATGAAGGGCTGGAGCTACTACTCGTCGCGCGTCGCCATCGACACGGCCAACGCGCAGCTGGGCGCGCGGGCCCGCTTCCTCATCGTGGGCAAGGAGATTGGCTCCTACTCCAACCCGGCGCTGGACGTGTATTCCAACGTGCAGCCCGTCGCCCGGGCCTGCAAGACCAACCAGGCCGGCATCTACATCCGGGCCGGCGGCTCGATTGTCTGGAAGAAGGCCATCAACAAGTCCTGCGTCCCCGCCCAGAACCTCACGGACCTGCCGGGCCTGACGTGCCCGGAGACGCTCCTCGACTTCCAGGGGGCCACCACGCCCGTGGTCATCTACAACCAGACGATTCCTGGCGCGAGCAAGTCCTTCTCCTACACCATCAAGGTCGTCACCGCGACGCTGTCGGCCTCCGCCAAGGCGAAGGTCCAGTACACCGCCAGCCACAACCTCACCACGCGCAACGCCTCCAGCACGGTGGACTCGGAGGTGATTGGCTCCGTGGTGGGCGGCGCCAAGGTGGACGTGTCGGCGTTCAACGTGGGCGCCGAGGTGGGCATCAACGGCACCGCCAACCTGCTCGACTACCACATGCCGAACATCATGGAGGTCAGCTCGACCAACGGCTCGAACCTCACCGTCCACTCCAACGCGTACGTCCAGCGCAAGGCGGCGTCGTGGACACTGGAGGCGTACCTCACCGCGAAGTTCTTCATCGGCCACAAGACGTGGAAGCACAAGATTGGCAGCGGGACCTGGGGCGGTGACGGCGCGCCCGCCACCCTGTTCGAGCGGTACTGGTACCCCAGCTTCGCCGGCCTGACGCCCATCAGCTGCACGGCGCTGAAGACCAACTACGACACCCTGTGGCCCAGCTGCGGCGACGGCGTGTGCAACGGCGGCGAGACGTCCTGCCTTTGCAACGAGGACTGCGGCGGCACCTGCACCATCGTCCGCTGCGGCGATGGCCGCTGCTCGCTGGGCGAGAACTGCCCGGTCGACTGCAACGGCGGCGGCACCTGCCGCATGCCTCCCTGCCCCGTGCTCTAGGCCGCTGACCCCATCCTCTACCCCGTAGGAGTCAACCCATGAAGTCCACCCCCCCGAGCAAGCACCGGAGGGTCGCCGCGGTCGTCCTGGCCGTGGCGGCCCTGCTCGCCGCGGCCGGGCTGCTGCTGAGCCGCACGCAGCCGACGCCCACGGCCACCCCGCCTGTTGCCTCCTCACGGGACGAGGAGCTCCCCGAACCGCCGCTGCCCGCGCTCCCCGAGCCGGGCCAGCGGGCCTCGCGCGCCGTCTACCGCGTGGAGCACGACCTGCGCTTCACCCTGGACATCTCGAAGATGGCGAGCGGGCTGGACCCGAACGCGAAGCAGCAGGTGACCACCGACAACGCGAAGACCGAGGTGGTGACGAAGGTCTCCGGCCTGCTGGAGTGGAGGCCGGTGCCGGGCGCGGAGGGCCGCTGGGTCCGGCTGCGCTGGAAGGACACCGGCTCGCGCTCCACGTACCCCGGCAGCGGGATGTCCGCCCAGGACGAGGCGTTCCTCAGCGAGCAGCAGGCGAAGCTGCTCGACGGCGCCGAGGCCTTCGTGCAGCTGGACCCGCGCAACAAGGTCCTCGGCGTGAAGGTGGCCCCGGAGCTCAAGCCCCAGGCCCTGCCGCAGCTCTTCAACGTCCTGGAGCTGATGGCCGCCAGCGTCCCCGGCCGTCCGCCCGAGGAGTGGAACGCCGAGGAGCACGACAGCTTCGGCCGCTACAACGGCGCCTACAAGGTGGAGGCCCGCGACGGCCAGACGCTGCTCGTCGGCAAGACGAAGCACTACCAGGAACTCCACCACGCCTCGCCCGCCGAGGCGGACGGCGTGGGCCTGCGCGAGAAGGACGTGAAGACGATGGGCAAGGCGCGCATCCGCTTCAGCCTGGAGGAGCGGCGGGTGCTCGCCGTGGAGGCGCGCTTCCGCACGCAGGTGCGCCACCCGCTCATGGACTCGGACGTGGAGGAGACGTACTCCGTGCAGCCCGCGGGGCTGGAGGCCTTCGCGGACACGGCGCCGCCGTCCTCGCTGGAGGAGCACCTGGTGGCCCTGCGGGACGTGGACCCCCGCCGCGTGGCGGAAGCGGCCCGCTCCTCCGTCACCGCCCGGCCCGGGACGGTGGGGCTCGAGCCCGCCGAGGTGGAGCGCAAGCTGGTGGAGCTGATGGCCGCCCTGCGGCGCCTGCCCCGGTTCGACCCACAGGCGGAGGACGCCCGCCCGCTGCTGAAGGACCTGGTGTCGCTCTTCTCCAGCCACCCGGCGGTGGCACGCCAGTCGCTGCTCCCCGTGCTGACGGACCTGAAGGACCCGGTGCCCGCCGACGTGCTGTCCGCCGTGGTGGCCCAGGTCGTGGGCCTGGGCGTCGAGGGACAGACGCTCGCGCTCAACGTGCTCGCCTCCAAGGGGATGCCGGAGGAGGGCTACGCGGCGGCGCTCCAGGGCATCGGCACGCAGGACACGCTGGAGTGGACGGGCCGTGACGCGCTCCTGCAGACGCTGCGCGGCGAGATGCTGGACGTACCCGCCGAAATCGCCGTCAACGCGGCGCTGCTGGTGGGGCACCAGGGCCGGCTGGCGAAGGAGCGCGGCGAGGACGTGTCGCAGTGGCAGGGGGCGCTGGTGGACGCGCTGGCCCGGGCGAAGGACCCGGAGCGTCAGGAGCTGGCGCTCCTGGGCCTGGGCAACATCGGCGAGCCGGCCACGCTGGCCCTGGCCGAGCGCTACCTGGACAGCCCGGACGCCAACGTGCGGCTGGCGGCGGCGAGCGCCCTGCGGCAGGTGGCCGACCCGCAGGCGGCCCACCGCATCTTCTCGCTCTTCATGTCAGACCCGAGCGTGGAGGTGCGCCTGGGCGTGGTGGACCTGTTCAACGAGCTGGCCCCGCTGGACGCCGTCATGGCGCAGGCGCTCCAGGCCATGCCCGGCCAGCCGGACCCGGCGGTGCGCCGCAAGACGCTCGCGGTGCTCGCCGAGCGCAGCCGCTCGCCCCAGTTCGTCTCGGCCTTCCTCGGCGACCCGGACCCGACCATCCGGGCGCTCGCCCAGGAGTACCTCGGGCGGCTGTGAGCGGTGCCTCGGGCATGGGCCTCGGGGAAGACTCCCGTGGCCCGTGCTCGGTGGCCGGGCTGGCGTGCTCGGGCCGCCGGGGGGGCTTGGGGTTGCGGACGGTAGGGACGCTCGCGCCTTGAGTGCGGTGTTCCACCCTGGTATCCGCTGTGCCCTTCACCCCGCCGGAGGCAGGAAAGCCGCGATGGCCCAGAATTTCATCTTCACGATGCAGGACCTGCGCAAGGTCAAGAACAGCAAGGAGATCCTCAAGGGCATCTACCTGTCGTTCTTCCCGGGCGCGAAGATTGGTGTCATCGGCCCCAACGGCTCGGGTAAGTCCACGCTGCTGCGCATCATGGCGGGCGTGGACACCGAGTTCTTCGGCGTGGCCAAGCCGGACCCCACGGCGAAGGTGGGCTACCTGGCGCAGGAGCCGCAGCTCGACCCCACGCTGGACGTGAAGGGGAACGTGGAGCTGGGCCTGAAGGAGATTCGGGCCGCGCTGGACCGCTTCAACGAGGTCAGCGCGAAGTTCGCCGAGCCCATGGACGACGCGGCCATGGAGAAGCTGCTGGCCGAGCAGGGCCGGCTCCAGGACTACATCGACTCGGTGAACGGCTGGGAGCTGGACCGGACGCTCGAGATGGCGATGGACGCGCTGCGGCTGCCCCCGGGCGACGCGGACGTGACGAAGCTGTCCGGCGGTGAGAAGCGCCGCGTGGCGCTGTGCCGCATCCTCCTGGAGAAGCCGGACCTGCTGCTGCTGGACGAGCCCACCAACCACCTGGACGCGGAGAGCGTCGCGTGGCTGGAGGTGGCGCTGAAGGAGTACAAGGGCACCATCGTCTGCATCACCCACGACCGGTACTTCCTGGACAACGCGGCCGAGTGGATTCTGGAGCTGGACCGCGGCGAGGGGGTGCCCTGGAAGGGCAACTACTCCAGCTGGCTGGAGCAGAAGCAGAACCGGCTGGCGCTGGAGGAGAAGTCGGAGAGCCACCGGCAGAAGACGCTCAAGCGCGAGCTGGAGTGGGTGCGCCAGTCGCCCAAGGCGCGCCAGGCGAAGAGCAAGGCGCGTATCGCCGCGTACGAGGACCTGCTCAACCAGTCGCAGGAGAAGCGCGAGGCGACGGGTGAAATCATCATCCCCCCCGCGCCGAAGCTGGGCGGGCTGGTGGTGGAGGCCAAGGGGCTGCGCAAGGCGTACGGCGACCGGCTGCTGGTGGACGACCTGAACTTCAAGCTGCCGCCGGGCGGAATCGTCGGCGTGATTGGGCCCAACGGCGCGGGTAAGACGACGCTGTTCCGGATGATGACGGGCGTGGAGACGCCGGACGCGGGCGAGCTGCGGGTGGGCGAGACGGTGAAGCTGGCCTACGTGGACCAGAGCCGCGACGCGCTGAACGGCGACAACTCGGTGTTCCAGGAGGTGAACGGCGGGCTGGACTTCATCGACCTGGGCAAGGGCGGGCAGGTGCCCAGCCGCGCGTACCTGGCGGGCTTCGCGTTCAAGGGCCAGGACCAGCAGAAGCGGGTGAAGGACCTGTCCGGCGGCGAGCGCAACCGCGTGCACCTGGCGAAGATGCTCAAGAGCGGTGGGAATCTCCTGCTGCTCGACGAGCCCACGAACGACCTGGACGTGGAGACGCTGCGGAGCCTGGAGGACGCGCTCTTGAGCTTCGCGGGCTGCGCGGTGGTCATCAGCCACGACCGGTGGTTCCTGGACCGCATCGCCACGCACATCCTGGCGTTCGAGGGGGACAGCAAGGCGTTCTTCTTCGAGGGCAACTTCCAGGACTACGAGGCGGACAAGAAGAAGCGCCTGGGCCCCGAGGCGCTGGAGCCGCACCGCATCCGGTACCGGCCCCTCACCAAGAGCTGATCGGGCGGGACTTTCCCCTCTCCCTCACGGGAGAGGGGTAGGCTGCGCGACGTCAGGAGGGGTGGCCGTGATCGAGAAGGTCCAGTTCCGCAACTTCAAGGCGTACCGCTCGCTCGACCTGGAGCTGGAGCCCTTCACGGTGCTGGTGGGGCCCAATGCGTCTGGGAAGACGACGCTGCTGGAGGGGCTGCATCTTCTCTCCACCGTCGTCAATGCGATGTTGGCGGGCGGCAAGGACTCCTGGCCTGGACCGCCGGTGCAGTCGCATGGTGTCCAGTCCCCCGTCGAACTCGGCGCCCTTGGCGGGTGGAATGGCATGAAGGGCATGGCGAGAGCCATCAGTGCCGCCGATTGGGTGCAGCGAAAAACGTTCCGAGAGTTGCCATTCGGTCTGGCATGCACTTGGGGTGGACAGACGTTTTGGATTGGCGACAGCCGTTTGAAACCTAGCGCCAACATGGGACCGTTGACGGTGGGAGATCTCGAAGCCATCCAGCCGCTTCGGGCTGGACTGAGCGCGACCGCGATCTTGCGGTTTGTCCCAGGCCGGCTCGCGGAGGCTTCCTACAGCGAGGAACTCGTTCCCAGCATGTCGACGGATGGAAGTGGCCTTGCGTCCGTCCTGGCCTACCTCAAGCTGAGCGAGGATGAGGTCTTTGCCCGTATTGAAGGAGCTCTCAAGCTGGTCGTCCCTGCGGTACGTCGCATCCGCATCGAGCGCGCTACGGTAGAGCTGACAGCGGCGCGGATTTACGCGTCGCACGAACAGGACCAGGAGATCGTAGAAAGGCGCACGCTCTGGGGAAACCAGATCGTCTTCGACATGCGCGGTGCGAAGGGTGTTTCTCCCGGCGCGGCGGGAGAGGGCACGCTGATGGTGCTCGGGCTTCTCACTGCACTCATGGGTCCCAGCAAGCCCCGGCTCGTGTTGCTTGATGATATTGAGCTGTCGCTTCATCCGGCAGCTCAAGCTCGCCTTGTTGATGCGTTACGCACAATTCAGAAGAACGATCCTGGGCTCCAGATCATTGCTACCAGCCACTCGCCCTTCATCCTGAACTATCTGCGCCCGGAGGAAGTCCGGATGACCTTCCTCGCGGAGAACGGCTTCGCCCGCTGCGAAAAGCTCACCGCACATCCTGAGTTCGAGAAGTGGAAGGGCCTGATGGCCCCAGGCGAGTTCTGGAGCACCGTGGGCGAGGAGTGGATTGGAAAGCTGGGTGGGGCCGCGGCGAATGAGTGAGCCCTCCTATGAGTTCGGGGTCGTCTGCGAGGCGCGGGCGGACCAGCTCACTGCGTGTGGCATCGCAGACCGGGTTCTGGCCGCGGAGGTCGACTGGCTCGTCCCTGAGGTGCGCGACACCATCTATAGATGGACTGGAGTCAACGCGCTCCCAGAGGACAGGTTCATACGCTGGCAGAAGGTGCGTGAGGAACTGGCGCAGCGAGGAATCAAGAGCCTCTTCGGGTTCTTCGGTGGAGAGTCCGGCCGACCGGATGCATTCATTGCCCGGCAGGCCCTCCTGCTCTTTGCCTCGCTGGAGCGCAGGCCCGACGCCGTGCTGCTGGTGCGTGACAGTGACGGCGACCCGACGCGTCGCGAGGGGCTGGAACAGGCACGAAGCACCCATCCCTGGCCCTTCCAGGTGGTCATTGCCCTGGCGGAGCCCAAGCGGGAAGCCTGGGTGCTCGCGGGCTTCGAGCCTGCCAACGCCGATGAGATGGCACGGCTCCGTAGCCTTCGGGAGCGCCTGTCCATGGACCCCGTTCTCAAGTCCCACGAGCTCGACGCGAGCGAGCACGGAGCGAAGAAGGACATCAAGCGGGCTCTCTACGAGCTGATTCAGGATGACTGGGACCGCGAGCGGCAGTGTCTGGATGGGACACCGCTAGAGGTGCTGGAGCAGCGAGGGCGGCACAATGGACTGGCAGCATTCATGGCTGAGGTCCGCGAGCGGCTCGTCCCGATTCTTAAGGGGACTGGCCGGACCGGTTGACCTCAGGACGGGCCGCAGCCTCACTCCTCCAGGGCGCGGAGCGTCTTCTGGCGGAGCACGTCATGGACGACCTCCATCCACCGCGTGTACTGCTCCAGCGTCTCCTCGCCCAGGTTGTAGAAGCCCATGTACTTCCAGGAGTAGCGCTGCCCACCCTTGCTGTAGTGGGGGCCCCAGCCTGTCTCATTCGCCCAGCTCGCGAGGAACGCTCCCCACGCGCGCATGGTCCAAGCGCTCAGGGTGCCATCGGGTGTACGCGCGAAGACGTTGTCGCAGTCCATCCCCGCCAGGATGAGGTGCGTCTCCCCGAGCAGTTGCATGAGCCTGTCGCCCAGGGCCGCGGACCTGGGGTCGTCTTCGTCCACGGGGCCGAAGACCTGGATGAACTCTTCGTAGGGACGATGGAGCAGCGCCTGCGTCGCGCTCAGCGTCGGAGGTGCCTCCCTGTTCAAGGGGACGAAGCACCCCGGCGACAGCAGTGAATCGTCCCCGGCCAGTTCCCACCAGAGGGCGACGCCGCAGCGCTGCTCCGCCGCCGTGAGCACTTCGATGGCTCGGGTGAGGTCCCCCCGGCACTCGATGACGTCCACCACCGCCGAGACGAAGGGAATGCTCCGGTCGAGCGGCACCGGTAGGCCACGGGTGCTCATGCCTGCCTCACGGGCTCTGCCGGCCGACGAGGCGCCCGAGGATGCGCTGGAACTCGTCGGGACTGAGATTCACGTGCTCGACCACGTAGCCGTAGAGCATCGCCGTGGGCACGTTGCGGCCGCCCCGCTCCTGCTGGAGCTGGTGGAGCGTGTGGAGGACGATGCGCTCGACCCGGGTGAGGCCGTCGCGCACGTCGGGGATGAGGTCGCTGGGGTCCAGGGCCATGTCCGGGGGCCAGCGTACCTCGCGGCTGGGAGGGGGAGGAGACCGTGCACCGCCTCGCGCACTACACTCTCCGGCTCATGTCCGCTGTCCCCGAGCCCGTCGCCGCCCCGTCGCCTCCTCCCGTGGAGCCTTGCGCCGACTGTGGAGCGGAGCTGACGGGGCCCTACTGCGCGCAGTGTGGCGCGAAGCGCTTCAGCCGGGACGAGCAGCAGTTCCAGCCGTACATGAAGAAGCTGCTGCTGGAGCGGCTGCACCTGGACGGCCGCCTGTGGCGCACCCTGTGGCTCCTCGTCTCGCGGCCCGGGTTCCTCACCGTGGAGGCCCACTCGGGGCGCTTCGGGCCCTACCTGTCGGCGCGCAAGCTGTTCCTCCTTGTCGGCGCGCTGTACTTCCTCTTCGGCAGCGGCACGTTCTACCGGCTGGACGTGATGATGGCCGACGGCGCGGAGCGCTATCAGGCGTTCGTCGAGTACTCGGCGCGCGAGCAGGGCGTGGAGCCCGCCGTGCACCGCGAGCACCTGGAGGCCCGGTTCCAGCGCGTGAACAAGCTCGTGCAGCTCGGCGGCGTGCTGCTGCTGGCCTGTGCGCTGCCGCTGCTCTACCGCCAGCCCCGGCGCTACTTCGGCGAGCACCTCACCTTCGCGCTCCATGTCGCCGTCTTCCGCTTCCTCGTGGGCGCCGTCGGTCAGCCCTTCCGCCCGCTCCTGGGGACGTGGGTTCCCAGCTTCTCCCTCGTCAACCTCGCGTTCCTCATCTACGTGGGCATCGCCCTGCGGCGCGTGTACGGCGGCTCGTGGGTGGCGACGTGGGCCAAGGCCCTGGTGCTGTGCCTCATCGCCATCGCCACGGTGTTCCTCAGCATCGGCGCGGGCATGAGCAGCGTCTTCTTCCTCTGGCGTTAGCCGGGTGTCCCGCACGGACGGTGGGCGGGCGGACGGGCGTTGCCTCAGAGGGACTCCGAGTGCGAGCGGCTAGATTCCGCGCCGTACCCGACAGGAGCCCACGCCATGCCCATCCGTCACGTCTTCCCCGCCGCGCTCGCGGTCCTCGCCGTGCTCACGCCGCTGCTGGGCCAGGCGCAGCTCCAGCTGGAGCGCGTGGGGCCCACCTCTTCCTCCACCGCCGTCATCCACCGGGGCGAGCGCGTCGGCTTCTCCGCGCGCGCTACCAGCCCGGCCGGCGGGCTGCACGGCTCGGAGTGGTACTTCGACGGGAGCTACCTGGGCGCGCAGTACCGCACCGCGCTCCCGGGCTCCACCGAGTATGACGCTACCTTCTGGCGCGGCCTCGACTTTCCCTCGACGGGACGGTTCCGCGTGACGACCCTGGCGTTCGACCGCAGCAGCAACTACAGCGGCCCCGCCACGTGGACGGTCGACGTCGTCGAGCGCCCCCGGTTCCTCTACGTGGACCAGACGGACACGCTCCTCGACGCTCCACAGGCCACGCAAGATGCGTTCTGGAGCTTCGTCGCCGCCCGCCGCATCAACCAGCTCGGCATCTACCGCCTCAACCAGATTCTGGGGAACGCCACCCGCACCGCGGCGCTGCGTGCGTTCATCACCCGGGCCCACGCGGCGGGCGTCTTACGCGTCTTCGCCATCGTCGCGACGCCCACCAACGTCGCCACTGTCCGGACGTACCTCAACGACTCCGCGACTCCGGCCACCGCACGGTTCGATGGGCTGCTGACCGAGCATGAGTTCTGGAACGGGACGACGTCCGCCGACTTGCGCTGGGGTGATTACCTCCGCCTGCTCGCGCATGTGCGCACCCTCGCTGACGAGAAGGGGATGCTGGCGGCCACGTACGTGGGCTGGTTCTCCGCCGAGGAGGCCCGCACCCTGCGCGAGCTGGTGGACGTCGTCCTCCTGCACGCCTACGTGGCGACTCCCGCCAATGCCTACCCGTACCTCCGGACGCGGCTGGAGCACCTGTCCCGCGAGTGGGGCCGCCCCGTCCAGGTGTGGCCCATCTTCTCGGCGGAGTGCGACTTCTCCGGCCGCTGGTTCTCTGACAACCGCTTCGCGGATGCGCTCGAGCTCGCGGAGACGACGGTGCTCGATGCGTACCGCGCCGATGACCGCACGTTCCGCAACGGGCTGCGCGTCGCGGGCTTCGCCTACTTCGCCCGGACCCATCTCACCACCGCGCTCGGCGGCGCGGCGTGTGCGCCCTGACGTGCTCGGCGCTCGCAGTCGAGGGGGCGCTCAGCCAGGCCGCGGGTGAGGTCTGCCGGGGCCCGCCGGAGGTCGCGCCCCCGGCGGAATGAGCGTTCCTTCCAGGCTCGGGAGGGTGGGCAGGGCTGGCTGCGACGCGGAATGAGCGTTCCTTCCAGGCTCCGGCGAGGGGCAGTGCGTCCAGGGTACGGGCGCGTCCTGCTCGAACGCGCGGGGGCGTGCCTCCGGCGGAAGGAACGCTCCTTCCATGCTCGGGGACGAGCAGGGCGGCCCGTGTCGCGGGCGTGTCCTGCCCGAACGCGCGGGGGGGCGTGCCTCCGGCGGAAGGAACGTTCCTTCCACGCTCGGCGACGGGCAGGGCGGCCAGCGTCGCGGGCGTGTCCTGCCTGAGCTCGCCGGTGGACGTGCCCCGCGCGGAAGGAACGTTCCTTCCTGCTGCCGGGGCGCCCCGGGGAGCGCCATGGCTGTGTACGAGTGTCGCGCGTCCTGAATCAGCGCTCACTGTCGAGGACGCGCTTCATGGAGACGCGGCTCTCGGGCGGGAGGCCGAACCGCGTCTCCGCTTCACGGATGGCGCGCAGCCCCGGCCCCTGCTCGTCGTCCCGGAGGATGCGGAACCCCAGACGCTCGTAGTAGGGCGCGTTCCATGCCACGTCCCCGAAGGTGGTGAGCAGCAACGCCGGGTATCCCTCCGCCCGGGCCCACCGTGCGATGAGCTCGAACAGCGCCGCGCCCAGTCCCCGCCGCGCATGGCCGGGGTGCACGTCCGCCTCGACGATGAAGACGGCCCCGTCCAGCGGCTTGCAGATGGTGAAGGCCGCGACGGTGCCGTCCTTCGCGACGGCCACCCACACGTCTCCCCGCTGGTGGTGCTCCCGCAGTTGCTCCAGGGACTGCACCGGGAGCCCGGCCGCGAACGGATGCGGCGAGTGGTGGAACTGCTCCGCCGCGAGGCGCTCCACCTCCGGGAGCGCTGGCAGCTCCTCGGCGACGGCGCGTCTCAAGGTGTAGTCGCGATAGCTGTGTTCCATCGTTCCCTCCGTTCCGGCGCTCGTCCGGCGCTCGGCGGGCCGGACGGACTATAAGACAGCCACTTCCTCCCCAGGTGTCCGATGCCCACGCAGCCTTCGCGCGTCCTGCTCCTCCTCTCGCTCCTGTCCGCCACCGCATGGGCCGATGGCGCCACGCCCGGAGCCATGGCCCTGGTGGACCTCGCATTCTCTCGTTTCACCGAGCCGGGCTTGCCCGGCTGCGCCGTCGGTGTGAGCCAGGGCGGGAAGACGCTGCTGGAGCGCGCCTACGGACAGGCCAACCTGGAGCATGACCTCCCCAACACCCCCGCCACGGTGTTCGAGGCCGGCTCCGTCTCCAAGCAATTCACCGCCGCCGCGGTGCTCCTGCTCGCCCAGGACGGCAAGCTCTCGCTCGACGACCCGGCGCGCCGCTACGTCCCGGAGCTCCCCGACTACGGCACCCCGATAACGCTGCGGCACCTGATGCAGCACACCAGCGGCCTGCGGGACTGGGGCACCGTCGTGGACGCGGCGGGCTGGCCTCGCGGCACCCGCATCCACACCCACGCGCACGTGCTGGACGTGGTCAGCCGGCAGAAGGCCCTCAACTTCCCGCCCGGCACCGAGTACCTCTACTGCAACACCGGCTACAACCTACTCGCCATCATCGTGGCGCGCGTGAGCGGCCAGTCCTTCGCCGACTTCACGCGGCAGCGCCTCTTCGTCCCGCTCGGCATGAAGCACACCCAGTGGCGCGACGACTTCACCCGCGTGGTGAAGGGACGCGCCACGGCCTATGAGCTGAAGGAGGAGCGCTTCCACTCCGACATGCCCTTCGAGGACGTGCACGGCAACGGCGGCCTGCTCACCACCGTGGGCGACCTGCTGCGCTGGAACGAGGCCCTCGCGGCAGGGAAGGTCGGCGGGCCGGGCTTCGTCCGCGAGCTGCAGCGTCAGGGGAAGCTCACCAGCGGCCGGCAGCTCGAGTACGCGTCGGGAATCGTCATGACCTCGTACCGGGGACTCCCGGAGGTGAGCCACGCGGGCGCCACCGCGGGCTACCGCGCCTTCCTCGCGCGCTACCCGCGCCAGCAGCTGTCCGTGGCCCTGCTCTGCAACCACGGTGAGGTCAACTCGGTGAAGCTGGCGCACGCGGTGGCCGACATCTTCCTCGCCGGCCAGGTGCCGCCCGTACCCACGCCCGGCACGGCGACGCTCGCGGCGCAGGTGCTCTCCGCCAGGGCGGGGCTCTACCGCAACACCCGCACCGGCGAGCCCCTGGAGCTGCGCGTGCGCGAGGGACGGCTGGAGCTGGAGGACGGCACTCCGCTCACGCCGAGCTCCGAGGTGCTGTTCCGGGTGGGCGAGGGCGCCGCGCAGCTTGCCTTCGACCTGGGCAAGGGCGGGCGGCCCACCGCGATGCAGCTGCGCACGCCAGATGGTGACAGCGTGCCCTTCGTGCCGGTCGTGCCCGCGCGGGTGGACGCGGCGGGGCTCGCCGGATACGCGGGCACCTACGTCAGCCAGGAGGCGGAGGTCTCCTATGCGGTCGCGGCCGAAGGGGACACGCTCGTGCTGCGGAGGCGCCCGGCGGACGTCTTCACCCTGGTGCCGAAGTACGCGGACGTCTTCCTCGCTCCGGAGCTGGGGCTGGTGCGCTTCACGCGCGACGCCTCGGGCCGGGTGGACGGGCTGAGCCTGTTCATGGGGCGCGTGCGCGACCTGCGCTTCGCACGTGAGGCCTCCGCTCCGGTGCCCACGGCGGTGGACCGGAAGTAGACCCGGCATGAAGCGGGGGACGGCCCTGCATGGGCTGAGCCCGCTGTCAGCGCTCCAGCCAGTCGTACGCGCCGGGCCTCGAGGGCGGGCGCTCACGGGCTGCCCCGGGCAGGGCCTCCGTTCGCATGAACTCGAGCGTTGGCGGCGGCAGGCTCTGCTACAGTGCCGGGCCGGGGCGGCTCTGGATGTGCTTCCTTCTCACTCCTGCGGTAGTGCATCCGCTCTCCGCCCCACTTCTTCCTCTCCCCTGGAGGCTTCGTGGTCTTGCCCGCGCTCGACCCGCTCGGTGCCACCTCGGCCCTGCTGCTGCGCAGGTCGGCCCGGGTCTTCCTCCCCACGGTGCCCGGCGCCCGGAAGCCCTCGCCCCAGAGCCTCGAGGGGGTGCGCGCGCTGGAGGCGGACCTGCTCGGGCTGGGCTACACGCTCTCCGGTCCGCTGCGGGACGCGCTCGCGGCGCTGCCTCCGGACACGCTCGCGTCCGTGGGCCGCTTCGTCTTCGACACGCTCGCGAAGCTGCTCGGGCAGGACCGGGCCTTCGTGCCCCTCTTCCAGGGGTTCCCCGGCAGCGTGCCCCACGACACCCGCTCGCTGTACATGCAGCGCGTGCTGGTGTGGCTCTACCAGACGCCCGAGCAGCCGTGCCTCTTCTGTGGCGACGTCGCCAAGGTGCAGGCGCTGGACCCCTGCGCCCACGTCGTCTGCACGAACTGCTTCGACCCGCGCGCGTACGGCGCCTGTCCCATCTGCCACCAGCGCGTCGCGAAGGGACAGCCGTACTTCCAGCCGGTGACGCACCCCTCCACTCCGGGGCTCCACGTGCTGCGCCAGGGCCGCATGACGCGGCTGTCGCTGGGCACGGACCTGGAGGCCGCCTCCAAGGACGTGGTGCTGGCGCTGCTCCTGCGCGCCGCCGTCCCGCGCCCGGACGAGCTCGAGCTGCTCCGCTTCCTCGTCTCCGATGCCGGGCTCCTCGTGCTGGGCTGGCTCCCGCCGCGCATCCCGGTGAAGGAGACGCTGGCCCACACGCTCGGCACCCTGCTGCGCAAGGCGCCGGAGGCCACGGGCGACGTGCTGGCGGGCGCCGCGGCGCACGTGAAGACGGCGACGGACGTCCTGCGCATCCTCGTGGCGCGGGCCGGAAGCAACCCGGACCTGACGGAGAAGGTGCGGCTGGAGAGCCACCCCCGCGCGCTGCGCCGTGCCGTGCTCCAGGCCCTGGAGGCGATGCCGCTGGTGAGCCTCATCGAGGACGTGCGCCGCCACCCCGGCCTCTGGAAGGCGGTGGCGCGACAGCTCCACGTCTTCGAGCGCTGGCAGGCGCACCCCCACGTCGCGCTCGCCTTCTCCACGCTGCGCGGCACCGTACTCTCGCCCCAGACGGACTTCGGCCAGGCCCTGCTGGCCCGGGCGCGTGAGCTTCCCGACTCCTTTGCCGTGCAGCCCGTGGACGGAGGCTTCACGCTGCGCTTCCGCTCGTGGTCCTCGCGAGTGGAGGAGTCGCTCGGCGAGAGAGACCTGACGGAGGCCCTGCGGCTCTTGCGACAGCGTCCGGGCGAGCTCTTGCGCAGGCTGGACCACGTGGCCCGCACGGCGCTCTCCGACGTGGACGGCGCCTCGCGCGAGCAGGAGGTCGTCGCCGCGCTCGACGCCGTGGCCGCGCGTGGTGCGCCCGGGCTGCTGCTCACCGCCGCCGCGCACCTGCGCCGCCGCCATGCGCCCTTCGCCCGGCGGGTGTTCTTCCCCAAGGGCGAGGCCGCCCATGCGTGGGGCACCGAGGACCGGCGGCCGCTGCTGCCCGGGGACACCATCGGCCAGCTCGTCGGCCCCCTGGAGCGCGAGCTGCTGCGGCGCGCGGAGCGGCTGCCCGCCGTGCCCCAGGCGCTGCTCGACGAGGCGCTGTCGGACCTGCTCGTGCCGCTCGCGGAGAAGACGGCGTCCCGCTCGCTGGTGGCGGTGCCTCGCGGGAGCGCGCTGGACCTGCCCGAGGGCGAGCACCTGCGCTTCTTCGTGCACTGGACGCAGCCCCGGGACACGCGCGTGGACCTGGACCTGTCCGTGGCCCTCTACAACGAGAGCTGGTGGCTGATGGAGGTGTGCGACTACACGAACCTGCGCCTCGCCGGTGACGCCGCCGTGCACTCGGGGGACATCACCTCCGCCCCCGCGCCCCAGGGCGGCGCCGAGTTCCTCGACGTGCACACGACCGCGCTCGTGGCCCGGGGTGTGCGCTACGCGATGCCGGTGGTCTTCTCCTTCAACAACGTGTCCTTCGACCGCATGGAGGACGCCTTCGCGGGCTTCATGGTGCGCGACGGCAACGCCGGGCGCCACTTCGACGCGGCCACGGTGGAGCAGCGCTTCGACCTGCAGGGCAAGGCCCGTATCTCCGTGCCGCTCGTCATCGACCTCGTCGCGCGCCAGCTGCGCTGGGTGGACGTGAAGGTGCCCTCCGAGCAGCGCTTCCACGACGTGGAGCGCGAGAGCGCCACCCTGGCCCACTTCGGCCAGGATACGCTGGCCTACTTCGGAACCGGCGCCAGGCCCACGCTCTGGGAGCTGGCCTGCCTGCATGCGGCGGCACGCACCCGCACGGTGCACGTGCGCCGCCGGGACGGGCGCGTGGCCGTCCTCACCCGCGCCCCGGACGAGGACACCGGCCAGTTCCTGCGCCGGCTGCGCCGCCTGGAGGACGCCCGCGACGTGGCCCGGCTGGAGCTGGGCAGGGCCCCCACCTTCTTCGCCGGCCTCTCCGACGACGCCGCGCTGCCGGACGGGAGCGAGGGCTATGCGCTGCGCTTCCGCCACACCGACGCCGGGAAGGTCCGGCGGCTCACCGCGGGCGACCTGCTCTCTCCGCTGAAGCCGTAGCCGTCACTCCGGCGTGCACTTTCCGACGGCCGCCGTGGCACGGAGCAACCTTCCACATATGAACGTGGCGGGCGCGCTGCCATAGGAAAAACCTCACCTTCCCCCAGGAACAATCTCTGGATGAGCCGGGCCCGGGCGCTGTTCTTCATGCGCCACGAGAGCACGCGGGCAGGCGGGCTTGCATCCGCTCCGCGCTGCTCAATGTTGGGGTCATCGGTCTTCTTCCGGAGTGAGGGACATGAAGGGAAGCTTCGTCAGTCGCATCGCGCTGTTCATCCTGACCAACGTCGCCGTGCTGGCGATGCTGGCCATCGTCGGGCGGCTGCTGGGCGTGGACAGCATGCTGGCCCGCTCCGGCTCGGGGCTGAACCTGCCCGTGCTGCTCATCATGTCGGCGGTGATGGGCTTCGGTGGCTCCATCATCTCGCTGCTGCTGTCGAAGAAGATGGCGAAGTGGAGCACCGGCGCCCACGTCATCGAGACGCCCCGCACCGAGGCCGAGCTGTGGCTGGTGCAGACGGTGACGCGGCTGGCGCGCGACGCCGGCATCAACACGCCCGAGGTGGC
Organism: Pyxidicoccus xibeiensis; assembly: GCF_024198175.1. NCBI lineage: Bacteria > Pseudomonadati > Myxococcota > Myxococcia > Myxococcales > Myxococcaceae > Pyxidicoccus > Pyxidicoccus xibeiensis. The sequence continues at coordinate 753,976 of NZ_JAJVKV010000001.1, read as the reverse complement.
CATCTACGAAAGCCCGGACATGAACGCCTTCGCCACGGGCGCGCGCCGCAACAACGCGCTGGTCGCCGTGTCCACCGGCCTGCTGCACGGCATGCGGCGGGACGAGGTGGAGGCGGTGCTCGGCCACGAGGTGGCCCACGTGGCCAACGGTGACATGGTGACGCTCACCCTCCTGCAGGGCGTGCTCAACACCTTCGTCATCTTCCTCAGCCGCGTGGTGGGCTTCTTCGTGGACCGCTTCCTCAGCAACTCGGAGGAGGGGGAGGAGCGCGGTGGCACCGGTCCGGCCTACTTCATCACCAGCCTGGTGCTGCAGATTGTCTTCGGCATCGGCGCCAGCATCATCGTCGCCTGGTACAGCCGCCGCCGGGAGTTCCGCGCGGACGACGGCGGCGCGAGGCTGGTGGACCCGGGCGCCATGGCGCGCGCCCTGGACCGGCTGCGCCGCCAGCAGGACGACGCCAGCGAGCTGCCCGCCAACATGAAGGCCTTCGGCATCCGCGGCGGCGGCGTCATGGCCCTCTTCTCCACCCACCCGCCGCTGGAGCAGCGCATCCATCGGCTCGTGGATGGCAGCTGGGCGGGGCAGGCCCGCTACGCCACCAGCCGGGCGAGTTGATGGGGGCTCTCAGGCAGTCCTAGGCTGGCGGGATGAACCGACCGACCTGGCGTCTGGGAGTGCTGTTCGCAGCTCTGAGTCTCGCCGCGTGCAACGCGGGTGAGCCGATGCCGGGCGAGGACGACTCGTCCGGCATCTCTGTTTCTCCCGAGTCCGAAGTCGCGCAGATGTGCGTGTGCGGCACCACGCGGTACACCTCCACCCGCTATGGCGAGGGGGCGACCTGTGGCGGTGCGGCGACGCAGGCGCGCAACCTGCTCAACCTGAGCATGCAGTCGCGGTGTCCGACGGGCACCTGCAACGTCACCATCACCCCTGGTGAGTGCGTGGAGCTGGGGCCGAGCCGGACGGATGGCTTCCGGATGGACTACTCGGCGACGTACTCCTGCTGCGGGTAGCTCCGCGGCACTTCCTTCCGAAGACCGCGCGAGGAGGTCCCCGAGCCGGCCGCACGCCGCGCCAGGGTGGCCGCCTCGCGCGGTGGGCTGCTTCCGACCAGTCATGGCGAAGCGGCGACCGTTCGGCGTGGGCTGGAGGAGTCAGGGCCGGCGGATGGCGTAGGAGCCGCTCGCGTATCCGGATGGGAGTCGTTGTTTGGTAGGCTGATGTACTTCGGGTTGCATCAGTGTGCCCGCCCGGGGAGCCCCGTCCTCGTCGCGCCGCGCGCTCAGGTGTGCGCCATCGCAGGAAAGCGGTGCGGCTCGCGCGGGAGCGTCAGCCCGCGCACGAACAGGTACGCCTCCGTGTCCTCGCCAGCCGGCTCCGCGCCGGGCCACCAGCGCTCCGGGGTGAAGCCGAACTGGATGGAGGTGATGGGCCGGTCGATGAGGCGCGGGATTTCCGCGCGCAGGTCGAAGGGGCGGCGCGCGAAGACGTCGTCGATGTAGAGCGTGTCGCCCTCCACGCTCGCGAACACCCACGCGTCGTCGCCCAGGCGGCGCAGGGGCCGTGCGAACTTGTTCGCCTCGTACCAGCTCGCGATGGTGGAGTAGGCCCGCGCACCGAAGCGCTCCGTCACCGGGAGCCCCTCGCTGGAGAGCGCGGCGAGCCCGGCGCGCACCGCGGGCTCGGCCAGGTCCAGGCTCGGTGCGGGGGGGCCTCCGGGCATGGCTTCATGCCGGGCGGCGAACAGCGTCTCCCGCTCGGGCACGAAGCCGAAGCGCGGGTAGAAGTCGAGCACCGTCTTGTTGGCGAACAGAATCACCGGCGCGTCGCCGCAAGACTCCAGCGCGGCCTCCATCGCCGCGCGCGCCAGACCGCGCCCCCGGTGCGACGGCACGCAGCCGACGGCGCCGAACTGGAAGGCCGTCACCTCACGTCCTTCGACGAGCAGCCGCATCCGCATCAGCGAGGCATTGGCCACCGCCCGGCCGTCCTCGAGGATGGAGAACGCGCGGTAGTCGTCGTTCCACTCGCCCCAGTCCGTCCAGCGGCGGAAGTCGGCTTTGCGGAAGACCTGGGGGACGTAGTCGCAGAACGCGGTCTTCAGCGCGGCGTCGCCAGGCCCGATTTCAGTCACGGTGGGAGTGCCCATCCAAGCAATGTCGCACGGAGCGTGCGGGGCGTCACCGAGCGTCGCACGGAGTACCGGGGGGGCGCGTCGCTGTCAGTACGCCTTACGTGGTATGGCGGGGCGCGACGCCGAGCGGTTGAGTCCGGGGCGTCGTCAGCACAAGGGGGAATGGAGCCGCCATGATGCGCATCGCCTGGACCTTGCTCGTCGCGGCAGTGGTGGCCGCTGCTCCGGCCGCCTCCGCCGAGGAGCGCTTCGCCGTCGTCATCGGCGCCAACGCCGGCTGGGCCAACGACAAGCCCCTGCGCCACGCCGAGTCCGACGCGGAGCACATGCGCGACGTGCTGGTGGAGTTGGGCGGCTTCGCGGCGGACCGCGTCCACCTCCTGCGAGACCCGGACACGGCCGAGGTGCGCACGCTGCTGCGCCGCATGGCCGGGTGGCTGCGCGCCAGCCGCGGCGACACGCTGCTGTTCGTCTACTACTCGGGCCACGCCGACGAGAAGCACCTGCACCTGCGCGGCGAGCCGCTGTCCCACGAGGAGCTATACGGCGTGCTGCGCGACTCGCCGGGCCGGGTGCGCGTGGGCGTGGTGGACGCGTGCCGCAGCGGCTCCATCGTAGAGGCCAAGGGCGGCCGGCCCGCCGTCTCCTTCGCGTCGCAGGTGGTGGACGAGCTGGAGGTGAACGGGCTCGCGCTGCTCACCTCCAGCGGCGCGGACGAGCTGTCGCAGGAGCGGCGCGCCCTGGCGGGCTCCGTCTTCACGCACCACCTGGTGTCCGGCCTGCGCGGCGCGGCGGATGCGAACGAGGACGGGCGCGTGTCGCTGTCCGAGGCCTACCAGCATGCCTACCAGCGCACGGAGGCGGACACCGCGGCCACGCCGGTGCCGCAGCGGCCCGCCTTCCGCTACGAGCTGAAGGGGCAGGGCGAGGTGGTGCTGACGTGGCCGGAGCGCGCCACCGCGACGCTGGTGCTGCCGCGCGCGGAGGGCGAGCGCTACGTGGTGGTGGACGGCAGCGAGCGGCGGCTGGCCGCCGAGGGCCGCACCCGGCCGGAGCGGGAGACGGTGCTGGCGCTCGCGCCCGGCGAGTACCAGGTGAAGCGCGTGGGCGTGTCCACGCTGGAGGCCGCGCCGGTGACGCTGGCGGAGGGCGCGCGGGTGGAGGTGGTGAAGCTGCCCTTCGAGTCGCGGGCGCTGTCCGCGGGCCTGCTCAAGGGGAAGCCGGACACCACGGACCCGGAGGAGCTGCGCGACTGGCGGCGCGACGAGGCGCTACGGCTCCTGGCGGCGGGCGAGTCGCGCGCGGCGCTGAGGCTCTTCGACCAGGTGCTGGAGGAGCGGCCGGATGACCTCGTCTCCCTGCGTGGGCGGGCGCGCGGGCTGGTGCGCCTCGCCGAGGCGTACGAGCGCGCGGGAGACGCGGACCGGGAGCGGCGGGCCCTGCGCGCGGCCATCTCCGCGGACCCCACGCTGCCGGAGGACCCGGACTTCCGGCGCCGCTACCAGCAGCTCCAGGAGCAGGAGGCCACGCAGGCGCGCGACGAGGTGCAGCGCGAAGAAGCCCTGCGGCAGTTCCAGGACAACCCCCGGCTGGGCCGCACGTGGGGACTGGGGCTGGACTTCTTCAGCGGGCGCGGCGTGCTGGTCATCAACGCCATCTACGTGGCGCGCAAGGACCTGTACCCCTACCTCGCCCTGGACATCGGCTTCGGCGGCGTCGCCGCGGGCGTGCGGTGGACCTTCGTCTCCTCGCGCTTCAGCCCCTTCCTGGGCTCGGGCATCCACGTGGGCATCCCCGGCTTCTCCTCCACCCCGACGCGCGTCGGGATTGGCGACCAGGACGTCACCAACAACCCGGATGGCCCCAACGACATCGACAGCGGCGACGTCTTCGCGCTCAACCTGCACCTGGAAGGCGGCATCCAGTGGGTGTCCGAGGGCGGCTTCTTCCTGGACGGGGGAGTGGGGCTCATCCTCTATCCCAAGGATGGCCAGCCGCGCACGCAGGTGATGCCCATCATCGGAGGAGGCTGGCTCTTCTAGTCAGTAGAGGTCGTCGGTGCCGTCGTTGCGCTGCGGCGCCTCCCACTTGAAGAGGTCCTCATCCTCGTCCCTTGCCCGCTTCAGCACGTAGTCGTACCGGGGCGCATAGCCATACACGTAGAAGAGGGGAGCGATGAAGCCGCCCAGGAACAGGGCGGACCAGACGAAGCTGCCATCCCGACTGATGGCCGTGGAGACGGGCTCGTAGCCCTCCTTCTCCAGCCGGACCTGCACCCAGGAGAACGAGACGCGCCTGTCGGTGTGCCGGTAGGGCGTCGTGCCCACGCGCTCGTCCTGGATGTAGACGGTGGCGCCGGACGGGGTGCTGCGGATGAGGGTGCTGCTGGCGCATCCCGTCAGGGCCAGGACCAGGACGGGCACGAGCGCGCGGTGGGTGAGGCTCCAGGACCGGTGCATGCGGGCACCCCTCGGAATGAAGAAGGCCCCAGCGTACCGGGACGGGTACGTGGGGCCATACGCCTTCAGCGGTATTTCCGAGCGGCTACGGCGTGGCCTTCGTCGTGGCGGGCTTCTCCAGCTCGCGGACCTTCTGCGCGGCCCCCGTGTTCTTCGGGTCCAGCTCCACGGCCTTGCGGTAGTTCACGAGGGACTGCTCCTTGTTGCCGCTGGCGAGGTACGCCTCGGCGAGGCTGTCGTAGGGGTTGCCCTCCTTCGGGAACATCTCCACGTTCAGCTTGAAGACCTCGATGGCGTCCGCCACGCGTCCGGAGCGCAGGAGCTGGTAGCCGACATTGTTGAGCTGGCCCTCGGAGAAGTCGTACTCGCTCGCCTTCGTGGCCTTCAGGGTGCGGTAGGTGGCGATGGCCTCCGCGACGGGAGCCTTGCTGGCGGCGGCCATGACGACCTCCGCAATCGACTTCCGGGGCTGCTGGGGCGGGATGCCATGGAGGACGCTGAAGAGGCCCTGGGCGAGCTCCATGAGCTTGTCGCCGCGCGAGGTGTTGTCGAGGAGGACGACGAGCTCCTTGCGCTCCGGCGCGCGGACGATGAGCGTGCTGAACCCGTTGATGCCGCCGCTGTGGGTGATGATGGGCAGCTCCGTCTTGCCGTCATTGAGCTTGATGGAGCGCATCGTCCAACCGAAGCCGTACTGGTCGAGGCCCGGGGTGAACATCTGCTGCTTGAGCGCGGCGGGGAGGACCTTGTCCGTGTAGAGCGCGCGGTCCCAGAGAAAGAGGTCCTCCACCGTCGAGTAGAGGGAGCCGGCGGCGTACGGGAGCGACATGTCGAGGTAGGGGGCGTTGACGTAGCCGTCGGGTCCGAGCTCGTAGCCGCTGGCGCGCTTGGGGAGCACGGTGGCGGCGACGTCGTAGCCGGAGCTCCGCATGCCCAGCGGGGCGAAGATGCGCTCCTGGAGGGCCTGGGCGTACGTCTTGCCGGTGACTTTCTCGATGATGGCGCCGAGCAGGAAGTAGCCGGAGTTGTTGTAGGCGAACTTCGAGCCGGGCTCGAACTGGAGGTCCCCGCTGGCGAACTTCTTCACGAAGTCCGCGACGGTGTAGGGGTCTCTCGAGTCGTTCGGGAAGAAGGTGGGGGCGGAGGTGTAGCTGGGGATGCCGGAGGTGTGGTTGAGCAGGTGGGTGATGGTGACGCGGTCGCCGGTGTCCTTGCGGTAGTCCGGGAGGTGCTTGGAGACCTTGTCGTCGAGCCCGAGCTTCCCCTCGGCGACGAGCTGCAGGATGACCGTCGCGGTGAACTGCTTGGTGATGGAGGCGAGGCGGAACTTCGTGTCGGGGGTGTGGGGGACCTTCCACTCGAAGTTGGCGAAGCCGTAGCCCTTCTTGTGGATGAGGCCCTTGTCGTCGGCGACGAGCACCGTGCCGTTGAACTGGCGCAGCTGGTGGTACTTCGTGACGAGCTGGTCCAGCTCCTGCTGCCGCGTGGCCGCGTTGGCGGCGGGGACGAACAGCAGCAGGACAGCGAGTGCGCCCAGGATTCGCGCGGTGAGCCAGTTCATTCGGTCTCCCAATTCATGGCCGGGGTACGTTTCTGCGGCGTGGTGATTGCGTCGGAGCAGCGTGTCGAGAGGGATAGCACGGCGGGGCGGGGCTCCCGAGACCTGCCCTCCGGATGACCCATGGAGAGAAATGGAGCGCCCCCGGCGTCCCCAGTCCTCCTCGCGGATGGACGGGAATCACGCGCTGACCCCGCCCCGGCGTCGGTGGGACATGCCCCCCCGGTCCGGTGGGCCTTCCCGGGCCTGACATCCGCACGGGCGGCACATGCGTTGCTCGATGCGCCGTCCGGGAGCGATGGCCGCTCCGCTCGTGGAAAGCGAGGACTCGGATGCGTCATTGGAAGGCAGGCCTGGTGGCGACGGTGATGGCGGGCATGTTGGGCTTTGGCTGTGGCGTCGAGGAGCCCGTGGACGAGGTGTCCTCGAATGCCACCGAGCGCTATCTCGCTCCATTCGAAGAGGAGCGCGACAACCAGTGCGGCAAGAAGATCTGCTTCGACCCCATCGAGCGCGACAAGAACATCACCCACATCTTCCTCGACTTCGGTGACTGCCCCGTCGAGGACGTCCGCGTGTTCCTCACCACGGAGTCGCGCGGCACGGAAGAGGTGACGGACAGGCTCAAGTCCAGGGGCGGACCGTGCCAGGAGCTGGGCGCGGACTACCGCTTCGAGGTGCAGGGCCCCGACAAGGAGGCCAAGGTGTGCATCATCTTCAAGGACTACGTCACGGACGACGTGCGCATCGGCGCCAAGTCCGCCAATGAGTGCCGGTACGAGGATGACGACGACTTCCGCGCCTTCGAGCGGAACGACTGCCGGAAGTGCAAGAAGTAGGTAGGCAGGTCTCCGGGCCCCTCCGCCACGTCGCGCGCGAGGGGCCTCAGGAGGACTTCCCGGGGCCTCCCGGAACTCCGATGGAGACGAGCCCCTCTCCGGCGCGGATGAACAGGTCCTGGGCGAGCCGCTCGCTGAAGCCGAGCAGGAAGCACACGGACATATAAAGGTAGAGCGCCGACTCCGGCGTCGACGGCTGGATGGGCAGCACCCCCGACTTCATCAGCGCGAAGCCGAAGAGGGCGCAGTACAAGCCGATGACCGGCTTGAAGAAGCCCTGCATCAGCATGGAGAGGCGGCTGGCGCCCCGCATCTTCTCGAAGTCCCCGAGCCGCATGAGCAGGCTCACCGCGCCGCCCACGGCGCCGCACAGGCCCACGAGCAGCAGCGTGCGGGCGGGGAGGCCGAAGAACGTGGTCGCCTCGGTGGTCAGCACCTGGTGCGCGAAGGCGAAGAGGCCCTGGCAGCACAGCAGCAGCAGCCCCAGCCCGAGCACCACCTGCGTGGCGGGGGAGCTGGAGCGCAGGAGGGGCAGCGGGCGCAGCGGGTAGAGCCGGTCCGCGAGCGCGGAGGCGATGCGCAGGCGCGTGTTCTTCGCGAAGGAGAGGTTGGGCTGCTCGGCCAGGAGAGCGGTGAGACACAGGTCCAGCGCCTCCACGGCGGGAGCGCCAAGCTCCGGAGCGGCCTTGCTCCGCAGCACGACGACGCGGGACAGCTCGGCCTGGAGGTCCGCATCGAGCGGCTGGGCCAGGCGCTGGCGGAGCTGCCCGGCCAGGGGCTCCGGGAGCGTCGACGGCTCCAGCACCGCTGGGAGCTCGGGCCCTTCTTCCGAAGCGGAGGGCCAGAGCGTCAGCGGCGGGTCGGAGTCCCGCCTCGGAGCAATCGTCCACGCAGGCGTCGGGACCACGGTGTTACGCGCGGGCGCGAGGTCCGGGGGAGGGGACGGGATGGCGAGAGGGGGCGCGGAAGCCGAGCTCGCGGCAGCGGAGGGCGAGAGCGCGGGCGTCGTCGGAGCGGTGGCGAGCTGACTCGTGGAGGGCGGGCTCACCGTGAGCGCCGGAGTGGCCCCGAGCGGCGCCGCGGAGGATGGGCCCGTGGCATGGGCTGGAGCCGGCGTCATTGAAGCGGCCCCGGGCTGCGTCGCGAATGACGGGACCGTGGCCGGAGATGACGCCTGCGTCGTCGAAGCGGCGGCCATCGGCGCCACGGACTGCGGGCTGACGGCGAGCGGCGCCACGCCAGGCTTCGCCAGCGGGTCGGCTCCGGTGTCGCTCCGGGGCAGCAGGCCGTGTTGCCTCCCCAGCGCATCCAGCGTGGCCGTGTCGAACACGGCGGTGACGGGCAGCTGCTGCTGCGCCTGGAACTTCTTCAGCGCTCCTTTCGTGTGCGAGCCCAGCGCTCCATCCGGCGTGCCCGGCTCGAAGCCGAGGTACATGAGCCGGAGCTGGCCCTCGCGCACGCTCACGTCCGGCGGCGCCTGCGTCGTCAGCCGCTGGTACGCCGCCGCCAGCTTCTTGTCGTACTGGTTCTTCGCATACGCCGGGCCGTTGTAGCCCCGGGCGAAGGCCGCCCAGTCATGCGCGCGCAGCGCCTTCGCCAGCCCGTTCTTCTGGATGAAGGCCGCCAGCGCGCCGAGCTGCTCGTCCTCCGACTCCATCATCCGCGCGACGAAGTTCTCCACGGAGCCGTAGCCCAGGTCGCTGGCGTGGAAGCCCATCACCTGGCCCAGCCCCCACGACGCGCTCATCAGCGCGGCCGACGCGTCCAGCGCCAGCGCCCGCTCCAGCCGGTCGAACTCCGCCACGCCGCCGGCATAGCCTCCCGCCTTCGGGTTGCTGAGGTCCGGGGCCTGCGCATCGAAGCGGCCCTGCGTCTTGCGGCTGAAGATGTGCCGCTCGAACAGGATGACCGGCCGGCGGTCCGCGAAGAAGCCACAGCCGCGCGTCTCCACCTGGAGCACCGTCCACAGCTCCGTGGGGTGCACCGAGAGCGTGGCCGCGCAGGCCTCGATGCCCCGGACGGTGAGCGGGGTGGCGGCTCCAGTGAAGCGGTTCGTGACGTACCTCGCGGCTGGCGTGTGCGGCGAAGCGTAGCCGTGAGCCTGTTTCACGAGCCATCCCCCACTCCGCCGGGCGCGCCTGCTCCCCAGGCGACCGGAAATCCCCCGTGGGCGGAAATGTCGTACACCCGCCTGGAGGGCTGGCAAGGAAGTGGGCCTCGCCCCGGGTCGTCGCTATGGTCAACGTCGTCGGGACCCGCCCCGAGGAGCCATGAACTTCGTCTTCATCTCCCCCCACTTCCCGCCCCAGTACTTCCACTTCATCACCGCCCTGCGTGAGCGCGGGGTGACGGTGCTGGGCATCGGCGACGCGCCCTTCGACTCGCTGCGCTCCGAGCTGCGCGAGTCGCTGCGCGAGTACTTCCTCGTCCCCAACCTCCATGACGAGGACGCCCTCACCCGCGCCGCCGGCTACCTCACCTGGAAGCATGGCCGCATCCACCGCATCGACTCGCTCAACGAGTCCTGGCTGGAGGTGGAGGCCCGCCTGCGCGAGGACTTCCACGTCCCCGGCCTCCAGCCCTCCGACATCCACCGGCTGCGCTCCAAGTCCGGCATGGCCGAGGTGTTCCACGCGGCCGGCGTGCCCCACCCGGACCTCATCCGCGTGCGCGACGCCACCCAGGTGAAGGCGTTCGCCGCGAAGGTGGGCTACCCGCTGGTGCTCAAGCCCGACGTGGGCGTGGGCGCCGCCCATACCTTCAAGGTGGCCAGCGACGCCGAGGTCGACGCCGCCCTGGCCCACCCGCTGCCCACGTCCTACGTGGCCCAGCCCTTCGTGCGCGGCACCATCGTCACCTACGACGGCATCGTCGACCGGCACGGCGTCATCGTCTTCAACCTCAGCCACCAGTACAGCGACGGCGGCATGGAGACGGTGCTGGAGAAGCGCGACATCTCCTTCTGGAGCCTCCAGGAAATCCCCCCCGCGCTGGACGTGCTGGGCCGCGAAGTCGTGGCGGCCTGCGGCCTGCGCGAGCGCTGGTTCCACCTGGAGTTCTTCCGCCTGCCGGACGGGCGCTTCATCGTGCTGGAGGTCAACCTCCGGCCGCCCGGCGGCTTCATCACCGACATGATGAACTACACGTGCGACATCGACGTGTACCGGCTGTGGGCGCGCGTGGTGACGGGGGACCCGGTGGCGGACTTCCGCTACACGCCGCGCTACCACGTGTGTCACAGCGCGCGCCGCAAGAGCCGCCGCTACAAGCACAGCCACAAGCAGGTGGTGGACCGGCTGGGCTCGTCGCTGCTCATCCACCAGGAGCTGCCGCCCATCTACCACAGCCTCATGGGCGAGGAGATGTACCTCACCCGGCACCCGGACCTGGACGCCATGCACGAGGCGGTGCGCTTCATCCAGGCCACCGCGCCGTGAGGCTTCAGCGCTCCGTCCAGGTGAGCAGGAACGTGGTGCTCGGCGCGGCCGCGTCCGTGTGCAGCTTCGTCACCTTCGGAGCCTCCGCGCCGCCCACGCGCAGCATGGACTCGAAGAGCGCTTCCACGTAGCCGGGCGAGTCCAGCGCCGAGTTCATCCGCATCTCGTAGGTGGTGGGGCCGCGCTCGGTGAGCTCCACCTCCGTGTAGTTGTCGGTGGAGCGCAGCGTCTGGGGCAGCCGGTGCACCAGGCGGCGCGGGCCGAGCAGCCGCATGACGCCGTACACCGCGCGGCCGATGACGGTGCGCCCGTAGCCCTGCACGTGCGCATCCGCCAGCAAGCGGAAGGCCTCCTCGCGAGGCATGCCGGGAAAGGTCTCCTCGGCGATGACGCTCAGGCAGTGCGTCCACAGCGGCACCGGGTAGGCCGGCAGCAGCGGCCGGTCCAGGTCGATGCCGGCCTTCTTGAGTCGCTGCTTGAGCCGCGGTGACACCTTGCCGTGAAGCCCGTGCTGGAGCAGCCCTTCCACGACCTGCACGTAGACGAGCCGCTGCTCGGTGGGGACGGGCTTGCGAGGCTTCACGCGGCGGGCCTCACCCCAGCAGCCAGTGCAGCGCGGTGGGCAGCCGGCGCTGCCAGTCGCGCTCGTGGTGCTCGCCGCCGGGCTCCAGCACGAGGGCGACCTCGTGGTCCGCGTAGCCCACCTGCTTGAGGTGCTCGTAGAAGGCGCGCGTGGCCTCGCCGTAGTTGAGCGGCACGCCGTCGGCGTCGATGAACTCCTGCTCGCCGGCATCCAGGTAGATGCGGGACCAGCGCCGGCTGTGGGCGGTCCACTCCTGGAACAGGCGCCCCTCGCTCCACATGACGGTGGGTGACAGCGCGCCGATGCGGCCGAACACCTCCGGGTAGCGGCAGCCGAGGTACAGCGAAATCAGCCCGCCCAGCGACGAGCCCATGGCGGCCGTCCACTCCGGCTCCGGGCGCGTGCGGTAGGTGCGGTCCACGAGCGGCTTGAGGTGCTCCACCAGGAAGCGGCCGTAGGCCTCGCCGCGCGCCTTCGTCTGGTTGCGCGGCTCGTCCCAGGGCGAGTACTCCTGCATCCGCCCCGCGCCCGAGTCCACCGCGACGATGAGCCACGGCTCCAGGCGGCCCGCGCCCACGCCGTGCTCCAGCGCGAGGTTGGCGCACCACGTCTCGAAGCGGGCCGACTCCGGGTGGGCGAAGACGTTCTGCCCGTCGTGCATATAAAGGACGGGGAAGCGGTGGTCCGGCAGCGCGTCGTAGGCGTCGGGGGTGTAGACGCGGACGGTGCGGGCGAAGCCCTCCTGGGGGGAGGGGAGGTCTCGGACGATGTGGACGTGGCCCATGGTGCTCAAGTGGCAAGCATACATAGATGGAGCGTCGGACCGGGCCAACCGCCTCACGGTAGTCCCCAGGTACACACACAGACGACCTCGCCTCGTGTCCGCCCGGCTGGTGGCCTGGAAGGCGGGGCCCGGGTCTGCACAGGGCGGCGGGACAGCCCCGTGTGGGCCCCTCCTGTCATGCTGGCCGCGGCGGCAGGTCGGAGCGCTGGAGTCGAGTCGATGGAGCTGGACCGGATGAACCTGGCGGAGCTGCTGCGGACCACCGAGTCCGACCTGCGTCAGGCGCAGGCGGGGCTGGATGGCAGCGAGGAGTCGCGCCTCCGCCATGCCGCCGCCCAGGCCCGCGCCGTGGCCGCGGAGTCCATCGCCGCCGAGCTGCTGCGGGTCGACCCTCGCGCCGTGTGGGCCTGAGCCCGGAGCGCGCGTCCCGTCCATGGACCTCGCGTCCGTGGCGCGGACGCGGTGGAGGCGTGGGGTTGCTGTAGGGAAGGGTGGTCCCGGATGTGCAGTGGGTGCGCGGCGTGCGTCGCGTCCTTTCACTGTCATGGCCGTGGGTGGTGCTGGGGTGCTGGCTCTGGGCCGCGGGGCCCGTGCAGGCCGCGCCCTATGAGGTGGAGCCGGAGTCCGGGGGCGAGCTGGAGCTGCTCGCGCTGCTGGAGGAGGGCGCCATCTCGGGCGAGACGCTGGCGGCGCTGCTGGCCCTGCGGCGCGCGGGCGTGGACCCCGGGCTCGCGACGCGCGCCTCGCTCTATGGGCTGCCCGGGCTGACGTACGCGCAGGTGGATGCGCTGCTGCGGCAGAGGGCGGGCAGGGGCGGAGGGCGCGGGCGCACAGCTGACTCAGAGGTGCCGCCGCTCGGATTCGGCGAGGACCCGGCCCGGGACCGGCGTGATGCGGCGCGCGCCGGGGACGGTGGGCTGACGGACGAGGAGGCGCGGAGGCTCGCGGCCTTTCTCGTGAGGCGTGAGGAGGGGCGGCTGTCGGGGGATGCGCGGCTGATGATGGCCTTCGCCGCGTCGGACGGGCTGCTGCCGCCCATGGCCTTGCAGGTCCGCGCGGGAGGGCTCGGCGGGCTCCAGGCGGGGGTGCTCGTCTCGCTCGCACGCCGGAGGCCCGGCGCGCCTCGGAGGGATGCGCGACGGCGGGCCCTCGTCGTGGAGGCGCCCGGTCCGTCGGTGCTGCTGCCCAAGTTCCATGTCCGGTGGTCGGGAGCGCGCGCCTCCGCGCTGCTGGGGACGTACCGGCTGGGCTTCGGGCAGCGGCTCACGCTGGACACCACGGCACTGCCCGCGCCCGACGGCTTCCTTCCCGATGACGGTGTGCGGCCACCGGGAGCGCTGGAGCGCGAGTGCCTGGTGGGCGGCACCGGCTGCGAGCCGGAGGAGCGGCTGTCCGAAGTCACGCCGGACTTCGGCTGGGATGAAGGCTTTCGCGGGCTGGTGGGCACCGTGCGTGGTCCCCTGGGGCCTGGCGCGGAGCTGTCGCTCACGGGCTTCGGCTCGTACCAGCTGCGCTCGGTGCAACGGCATGCGGTGCTGGACCGCTCGCTGTGCACCGGGGCTCGTGGAGGATGCCGGGCGCCCGACGTGTGGGTGCCGCTGGAGGACTCGCGGGTGGAGAAGCTCACCGCGCGCACGCTGCCGGGGGCCTTCCAGGAGTGGGCCGGCGGCGGCAATGCGACGCTGTCCCTGTCCTCGCGTGCGCAGGTGGGAGTGACGGGCTGGGTGGCGCGGCCGGTGTGGGCGGTGGACGGGGCCCGGCTCGACTTCCAGCCGAGTGCCCGCTACCCGGCGGGCGGTGGCTTCGGCGCGGTGGGGCTCGACGCGGCGTGGGGCCACGGCGCGGTGGACCTGTTCTTCGAGGGCGCTCGCAGCTTCGACTCGGCTCCGGAGGGAGGCGGCGGCTTCGGCGCCCTCCAGCGCACGGTGCTCTCGGGGGAGCGGCGGGAGCTGGAGCTGGCGCTGCGCTACTACGGGCGGGACTTCGCCAATCCCTACGGCGGGGCACCGTCCGGGCCGGATGCGCTGGAGGGGCTGCGCGCTCGCAACGAGCTGGGGGCTCGCTTGCGTTACCTCCAGCGGGAGGAAGGGGCGTGGCGGGTGCGTGGGCAGGTGGATGCGTGGACGCCGCCGACGGACGGTGCGGTGCCCGGGTCGGCTGGCACATTGAACGTGCGCGCGTCCGCGCGGGCGGACTGGCTCGTGTGGCCGCTGTTCCAGCCCTCGCTCCAGGTGGAGCTGCGTGACTCGGAGGCGGGTTCAGACGCGGCGTGCCTCCAGGAGGAAGAGGCGGACGGGTGCTCGCGTGGACGGTACGGGCTCATCGTCCGGGTGCGCTCCGAGGTTGCCGACGGTGTGACGCTGGCCGCGCAGTACGGACATGCGCGGGTGGAGGAGCCCCGGCAGGCAGGGCCCCGGTACGACGGGCAGGCGGTGCTCGACGTGCGGCTCCGGCCGAGCGAGTCCGTGCGGCTGGGCGGGCGCGTGGCCTGGCGGGACGAGGACCTCTCCGAGCGCACCAGGTTGCGGCAGGAGCTGCGCACGGTGGTGGACGCGAGCTGGGCCGTCTTCGACACCGTGACGGCGCGGGCGCGGTACGCGTGGGTGCTCGACTTGAAGGATGCGCTCGGGGCCCGCGTCCCGCCCGACCCGCCGCGCCACCTCTTCCAGTTGGAGCTGGAGACACGCCTGTGAGGCGTGACGAGGCGGAGTGAGCTTGAGCGGGGAGCGCCGACAAAGGGGCGTGGGGAAGGCGCCTTGGGGGCGCTGCCCACCCGGAGCTGGAGCCACGGCTGTGAGGCATTGCGAGACGGAGTGAGCTGAACATGAGGGATGACGACATGAGGGGATGGGGAATGTGTGTGGGCGGGGGCGTAGTGCTGGCATTGCTGGGCGCGTGGGCTTGTGGCGGCTCACCCGTGGACGAAGACTGTGCCGGGTTGTTGCCGGGAGACCTGGTCGTCACCGAGTACCTCAATGACCCCGTGGGGACGGACACCGGGCAGGAGTACGTCGAGCTCCACAACCCCACGCGCAGCGCCGTGGACCTGGAGGGGCTGACGCTCTATTCGGCTCGTGCGGATGGCTCCCAGGAGCGGGCGTACGTCTTCACCGGAGCCGTCCCGGTGCCGGCGGGTGGCTACCTCGTGGCGGGAGACGTTCGTGACGGGCCGTCGCTTGCTCACGTGGACCACGCGTACGGCGAGGCGCTCGGCGCGCTGGGAAACACCGGTGGGCTCCTGGGCATCCGATGCGGAGCCCGGGTGGTCGATGAGGTGCACCTCACCGCGCCAGCGAAGAGCGGTGTGGCACGGACCTATGACGGCCGGCTCGTGCCGGACTCCGCGGGCAACGATGACCCGGCACGCTGGTGTGACGGCGCCGGGACAGCGGACGCCGGTGCGCCGCTCGGGAGTCCGGGGGCGGCGAATGCTCCGTGTGAGGCGCTGGAGCCGCCCGGGGGAATGGACGCGGGAGTCGTGGAGTCCTGTGTGCCGGCGGGGACATCGGTCTCGCGGCCGGTGATGAGCCCACGTCCGGGGGACCTCATCATCACGGAGGTGATGGCCAATCCGCGTGGAGACGACACGCTGGGCGAGTGGGTGGAGGTGATGGCCCTGGCGCCGGTGGACCTCAATGGGCTGACGGTGGGCTCGGACTCGGCGGGGACGAAGCTGCCCGGTGGGCCCTGCGTGTCGCTCGCGGCAGGGGCGTTCGTGGTGCTGGCTCGCAGCCCGGACGCGGTGCTCAACGGTGGGCTGCCTTCGCCGGTGGCGACGCTCGACGTGGACCTGCGCAACTCGGGCGGGGTGGTGATGGTGCGGTCGGGGAGCGGCGTCATCGACGCGGCCGGATATGGCCCGGCGGAAGAAGGCGTGGCCACGCAGGTATCCGCGTTGCACGTGGATGCGAAGCGCAATGACCCGGCGGACGCGTGGTGTCGGGCCACGGCCTCGTACGGGACGCGAGGCAACCTGGGGACGCCCGGCCGGCCGAATCACGTTTGTACGGGGGAGGGGGCCTCGGATGGTGGCACCCCGGATGGAGGCCGGACGGATGCCGGTGCTCCGGATGGGGGCCCGGTGGATGCAGGGACGCCCGCGCCCGGATGCATCGACCGGTGGACCGGGAAGGTGCGCGTACCGAAGGTGCCGGACCCGGGCTCGCTGGTGCTCACGGAGCTCATGGCCGACCCGAGCGCAGTCTCGGATGCCACGGGCGAGTGGGTCGAGGTGCTCGCCCTGCGGGACGTGGACCTCAATGGCGTCACGCTGTCCAGCGGGAGCGGGGGCAGCGCGGTGCTCACGTCGACGCTGTGCCTGTCACTCAAGGCCGGCGGCCGGGCTGTCATCGCGCGCAGTGACGACGTGGCGCTCAATGGGGGCCTGCCCTCGGTGCTCGGCACGTTCTCCTTCAACCTGGCGAACGGCGCGGGCAGCCACCTGCTCCGGCTCACGGTGGACGGGCGGCTCCTGGATGCGGTGACGTGGACGGCGGCGGCGGTTCCGGGGGTGGCGTCGCAGCTCGACCCGACCCGCAGTGACCCCGCCCGGAACGATGCGCCCGGGAGCTTCTGTCCCGCGCCGACGTCCGCGCGGTATGGACTGGGCGACCGGGGAACCCCGGGCGTGGAGAACCGTCCATGCGCGCCCTGAGTGCCGTGCTGTCCTGCCTGCTCCTGGCCTGCGGTGACGACGCGAGCGCCCCCTGTGGCCCGGACACCGGCCGGGTGGCGGAGGTCATCGACGGTGACACCGTCGTCCTCGAGGGCGGCGAGCGCGTCCGCTACCTGCTCGCGGACACCCCGGAGAGCGCGGGGGGCGCGAAGGACTGCTTCGGCGCGGAGGCCCACGCCTTCAACCGCGGCCTCGTCGAGGGACGGCGGGTGGCGCTGGCGTACGGCGAGGCGTGCTCGGACCGCTTCGGCCGGCTGCTCGCGTACGTGTCCGTGGACGGGCGCGAGGTGAACACGCTCCTGGTGGAGCGGGGCCATGCCTGTGTCCTGCACGTGCCACCGGCGGGGAGTGCCCGGCGCGCGGAGTTCCAGGCGCTGGAAGCCCAGGCCCGGCACGCGAGGCGGGGGGTGTGGGGTGCCTGCGCGCCGGTGCCTTGTGGGCGGTGAGGCCCTGCTACAGCGCGGCCTCCAGCTTCGTCTGGATGGCCTTCTTGCGGTCCTTCACGTCATCGATGTTCGTGGTCGGCAGGTGGTCCAGCGTGAGCACGCCGTCCTCGAACGTCACCATGTAGTCCGCGTTCGACGTGTCCGCCGTGTTGCGGATGACGATGCGCTTGAGCTTCTCCTTCAGCGCCTCGCGCCCCATGTCGTCGATGCAGATGGCCTGCAGCGCCTCGACGAGCGGGAGGAAGTACACCTTCGGGAAGCACTCCTCGTAGAGGTGTGCGCTCCCGTCGATGGCCAGGGTCTGCCAGTTCACGTCCACCGGCACGTCGAAGTGTGCAGCCTGGTCAATCTGCTGCTTGAGCTTCGGGTACTGCGTCTCCTCGAACTGCTTGGCGGCCCTGCGCTCCGCGAGTCCCATGCTTCCTCCTCGGTTGGTGGAGACAGTCTTGTCCAGGTTGGCAAGGAATCCCACTGTCAGGATTTCAGGGGGGCAGGGCCGGCCGGTGCGAGAGCGCATACGAGCCCGAGGGGCGCCTCCGTGGTCGTCCCCCCTGCGGGGCATCACGCGGGCGTGACGTGGGGACGGGCGGCCTTCGCGGCATGGACGCTGTATCCCAATGGTAACGGCCATGCTCTCTGCTCCTCCATCACGGCAGCCCGCCTCCTCTGGAGGGGTAGCGGGTGGACCCGCGCAGTGGGTCCTCGCGGGGGAGGCGCTTGCATGAACCCTCGCGTAACCTCTCCGAGCTTCCTCTCCGAGCTGCTGGCGGCCCGGTCCGGGGACATCGTCCTGCGCTGGCGGGCGCGAGTGGGCGAGGCGCTGGGGGCGGGCCCGCTGCCTCCAGCGGAGCAGCGCGAGCGCCTGCCGGAGCTGGTGGACCTGCTGGTGGGCCTGCTGCGGGAGTCGGACCTGGCATCCGGCCTGGAGAGGGCCCGGACCATTGGCGGCAGGCACGGACGCGAGCGCTACCAGGCGGGCAGTGACGTCACCACGGTGGTGCGCGAGTACTCGCTGCTGCGCGACGCCATCCTGGAGGTGCTGGAGGAGGAGGGGCAGGCCCTGGAGCCCGGAGGGCCGCGCGTGGTCCACCAGGTGCTCGACGCGTGCCTCGCGGAGGCGGTGGCGCAGTACGCCGGAGCGCACGAGTGCGTGCTGCGCGGCACCGAGGCGAAGCTGCACGACATCCTCGACCACGCGCCGGCCGCCATCTACGCCAAGGGCCCTGGAGGGCACTACCTCTTCGTCAACCGCTCCTTCGAGCAGGCCACCGGCCTGCGGCGCCACGACGTGGTGGGCCACACGGACGCGGAGCTGTTCCCTCCGGAGATAGCGTCGGTCTTCAGCGCCAATGACCAGCAGGTGCTCGCCACCGGCCAGCCGCTGACCTCGAACGAGTGGGTGCCGCAGCAGGACGGCGTGCACGTCTATCACTCGCTCAAGTTCCCCCTGCGGGCTGGACGGGGCCCCGCAGCCGGGGTGGCCGGCATCTCCACCGACACCACCGAGGCGCTGCGCCTGGAGCGCGAGCGGGACGAGGCGCGCGAGCACCTGCGGCGCGTCATCACCCGGCTCCCCGTCGTCCTCTGGTCCACGGACTCGCGCGGCACCATCACCCTCTTCGAGGGCGCGGGGCTGAAGGCCATTGGCATGGAGCGGGGACAGCTGGTGGGTCGCTCCACCTTCGACGTCTACGCGGACCGGCCGGACCTGCTGGACGCCACCCGGCGCGCGCAGCAGGGAGAGTCCTTCGTCCTGGAAATCCAGATGGGGGGCGCCTGGTTCATGACGCACGTCCTCCCCGTCGAGGGACCCGATGGCCGGGTGGAGAGCGTGGCGGGCGTGTCGCTGGACATCACCGACCGCCACCGGGCCGAGGAGGTGCTGCGCCAGTCGGAGACGCGCTACCGGCTGGCCACCCTGGCCACCAGCGACGTCATCTATGACTTCCAGCTGGAGACCGGTGACATCGCCTGGAGCGAGCTGGCGGAGCGCCAGTTCCGCCTGCCGAAGGAGCATCCGCGGCTGGACATCGACTGGTGGACCGCGAGCATCCACCCCGAGGACCGGGAGCGGGTGAGCCGCAACATCCAGGCCGCCATCGACCGGGGCAGCGCGCACTGGACGGACGAGTACCGCTTCCTCCGGGGGGATGGCACCTGGGCCGTCATCGCGGACCGGGGGCACGTGGTGAGCGACGCCCGGGGCCGCGCCACGCGCATGGTGGGCGCCATGCAGGACATCACCGAGCGGCGGGCCGCCGAGGAGGAGGCGAAGCGGCGGGCCGAGTTCGAGAAGCTCCTCATCGGCATCGTCAGCCACGACTTGCGCAACCCCATCTCCGCCATCACCATGGCCGCCACGGCGCTCCTGCGGCACGAGCGGCTGGAGGAGCGGCACCGGAAGACGGTGGGCCGCATCCTCTCCAGCGCCGAGCGGGCCGCGCGCATGCTGCATGACGTGCTGGACTTCACCCAGGCGCGCATGGGCGGCGGCATCCCCATCCAGCCCCGGCCGCTGGATTTGCACGAGCTGACGCGGCAGGTGGTGGACGAGGTGCAGCTGGCCCACCCCGAGCGCCGGGTGGAGGTCGCGTGCAGCGGCGACGGCCGCGGCCTGTGGGACGCGGACCGGCTGGCGCAGGTCATCACCAACCTGGTGAACAACGCCCTCAGCTACAGCCCGGAGGAGCACCCGGTGCGGGTGCGCACGCACGGCACCCGTGAGGCGGTGGCGCTGGCCGTCCACAACCTGGGGCCGCCCATTCCCCCGGAGCTGCGCCCCCGCCTGTTCGAGCCGATGAAGCGCGCGGAGCACAACAAGGAGGCGCGCGACAGCCGGGGGCTGGGCCTGGGCCTGTTCATCGTGAAGCACATCGTGGACGCGCACGGCGGGGTGCTGCGCGTGCACTCCACGCCGCACGAGGGCACCACCTTCCTGGTGCGCCTGCCCCGCCGGCAGGCCGAGCAGTGGGCCTCCGACGAGCCCGAGCCCCACTGAGCCCGGGCGTCAGGGACTGTCCGCCCGCGTGTGGCGCGACAGCCGGCCCACCAGCGCCACCACCACGGGCGCGGCCCCGGACAGCAGCATGGCCAGCTGGGGGCTGGCGACGTCCAGCAGCACCGCCGCTACCGCGCTGCCCGCGCCGATGCCCAGCGCCCAGCCCGCGTTGAAGAGGGCGAAGCCCTCCGCGTGCCGGTCCGCCGGCAGCCGCCGCTGGAGCAGGGAGATGAAGAGCGCCGTCTGCGGGGCGAGGAAGAAGCCCGCCGCGCCCAGCCACAGGCCGATGCCCCACGCCTGGCCCATGAGGCCGGTGGGCACCAGCAACACGCCCCACAGCGACAGGTACAGCAGCCCCCGCCGCAGCGCCCCCGCGTCCGAGCCGGGCCGCCGCGTGTTCGCCGCCAGCAGGCCGCCCGCCGCGCTGGTGGCGGACAGCAGCGCGGCCAGCAGGCCCCAGGACTCCGCTCGCGCGCCCACCTCTTCCAGGCGCGGAGGAATGGCCGCATCCACCAGCCCCCAGCTCACCCCGTTGGCGACGACGCCGAGGTACACGAGGCCCGGCAGCCCGGTGCGGAAGGGCGCCAGCGACACGCGCTCGCCGGGGGCGGTGGAGGCCGGAGGAGGCTCGCGCGTGGGCATGCGCCGGTTGAGCAGCGCGCCGCCCGCGTTGCACGCCGCCATCGTCACCAGCGCCAGGGCGGGGTGCACCAGCGCCAGCGCGCCCACCAGCGGCGGGCCCACCACCCACTGCACCTCGATGAGCACCGCGTCGATGGAGAAGGCCGGCTCCAGCAGCCGGGGCGGCAGCAGCGTGGGCATCAGCGCGCGGTAGGCGCCGAAGACGCCCGCGGGCACCACGCCCAACAGCAGCGACAGCCCCAGCAGGAGCGGCAGCGGCGCGCGAACCGTGCAGGCCACCGCCAGCGCGAGGCTCAGCCCCGCCATCCCCAGCATCGGCCCGAGCAGCCCCTCCGGCAGCCGGCGCCGGTCCATGCCGCGCCCCCGCACGGGCGCCGCCACCGCGGCCCCGAAGGCATAGGCGCTGGCCATCCACGCGCCGGAGGCATAGGAGCCCGTCGCCGCCTCGCCCGCCAGCAGCAGCGCGAAGGCGGCCATCGTCCCGCTCAGCCGCGCGGCGGACGAGGCCGCCACCCAGCGGCGCCAGCCCGCGTCCGCCCAGAGGGCGCGCTGCGTCCCCTGTGACTCCCCGAGCGTTCCCGTCTCCGACATGGCCCTCCTACTACCCGGAAAGCCCCGTGCGCGCTTCCCTTCTGGAGGGGGGGCAGGAAGGCTCACCAGAGGGGGCGGCAGGGGGGCCTTGCCCCGCGGGGGGCTGCCCGGCTAGCACGGGGCCATGGTGAAGCATCCTCGGAGGGTTTCATGAAGAAGGTCCTCATCGGCGTGGGCATCGGCTGCGGTGTCCTCATCCTGGTCGGCATGGGCGCGCTGTTCGCCGGCGGCCTGTGGGTGAAGAACAAGTTCGGCGGCAGCATCGAGGCCGCGCAGAAGCTGCAGACCCAGGAGCAGGAGCTGACGGAGCTCAACCGGAGCCACCCCTTCCAGCCTCCCGCGGACGGCGAGGTGCTGGCGCTGGACCCGAAGCGGCTGGAGACCTACTTCGCGGTGCGCGAGTCGGCCCTGCCGGTGTTCAAGACCTTCGAGCAGAAGTCGGACGAGTTCGAGAAGCAGCACGGCGGCGAGGACGGCCAGCAGAACCCCAGCCTGGGTGCCGCCATGGAGGCCGCCAACCTCATGATGGGCCTGGTGACGGAGGTGCGCACCGCGTACATCTCCGCCCTGAAGCAGCACGGGATGTCCCCCGCCGAGTTCCAGAGCATCACCGGCACCGTCTACGCCTCGGTGATGGCGGAGGGCATGGACCAGATGCGCGAGGCCGCCGCGCAGGGCCGCGTGGCGCTGGAGAAGCAGCTGGAGGAGATGGACAAGCGGCTGGAGGACGAGTCGCTCTCCGACGCGGAGCGCACGCAGCTCGAGGAGGCCCAGGGGCAGCTGCAGGCCGCCATCGACTCCATGGCGCAGGGCACGGAGGACGCGCCGGGCGGGCTGTCCGAGGCGTCGAAGAAGACGGCCGCCGCCAACATGGCGCTGCTCAAGAAGTACGAGGACCGCGTGCAGGTGATGGCCAACGCGGCCTTCGACGGCTTCGTGCTGGGCGGCGCCGGCAGCGACTCGCCGGGCAGCAACGTGCAGGACCTGGAGTAGTCACGCCGTGAGGCAGCCGCCCGCCCTACGCCTCCACCTCGGTGGAGCGCGTGGGGCCGGGGCGCTCCCGCGCTTCAGGTCCGGACGCCACCGTACGCCGGGCCACGTCGCGCTTCTGGGCGCGGCGGCTGGCCCACACCGAGCCGCCAATCAGCGCGGCGATGATGGCCACGGAGGTGAGCGGGCCGACGTGCACCCACCGCTCCAGCACCATCTTCCCTCCGGCGAAGGCCAGCACTCCGGCCAGCCCGTAGTGGAGGTAGCGCAGCGTGCCCACCGTGCCGGCCAGCAGCAGGTACAGCGCCCGCAGGCCGAGGATGGCGAAGGCGTTGGAGCTGTAGATGATGAAGGTGTCCTGCGTCACCGCGAAGGCGGCCGGCACCGAGTCCACCGCGAAGAGGATGTCCGTCAGCTCCAGGCCCAGCAGCGCCAGCAGCAGCGGCGTGGCCACCCGGCGCCCGTCCGCGAGCCGCACGAGGAACTTCTTGCCGTGCAGGTCCTGCGTCACCGGCAGCCGGTGCGCCAGCCACTTCACGGCCTTGTTCTCCACCTGCTGCGACGGGTCCTCCCGGAAGACGCGCCACGCGGTGACGAGCAGGATGCCGCCGAAGACGTAGGCCACCCAGTGCCAGCGCTCCAGCGCCGCCGCGCCCAGGAAGATGAAGAGGGCCCGGAAGACGAGCGCCCCGAAGATGCCCAGGAAGAGCACCTGGTGCTGCGAGCGCGGAGGCACGGCCAGGCTGCGGAAGATGACGAGGAAGACGAAGACGTTGTCGAGGCTGAGGCTCTTCTCGATGAAGTACGCCGCCAGGTACTCCTGCGCGGCGCGGCCTCCGAGCACGTACCAGACGAGCAGGTTGAAGCTCAGCCCCGCCGCAATCCACACCACGGTCCAGCTGACGGCGGCGCGGTGGGACTCGCCATGCCGGCCCCGGTGGGCGACCAGGTCCACGGCGAGCAGTGCGAGCACCACGCCCCAGAAGACCACCCATATCCATGTGGGAATGTCCTGCATGGCAGAGGGGAAGCTATGCACTTCCGCCAGAGGGCAGCCCCCCGGCCTCCGGGGAAGGAGGCGCGACGGCATGGACCGCTGCCCCGCCGGCCAGGCAGGCGTGCACACCTCTCGGCCGGGTGTGCGCCATGACGAGGCGCGTAAACCTACCTCCTGCCAGCCAGGCGAGCGCTCGGGGGTTCTCTTCGCGAGCATCCAGGCCGGGGATGTGCCAGCCTCGCGAGACAGCCCGCCCATGGGGGGCGGATTGAACAGACACCGTGGTAGCGCGCGGGGGAGGGGCGCGTTGGACGCGTAGGACTCGAGAGGGGTCGTTGATGAAGAAGGTCATCTTCGCCTGTGTGCACAATGCCGGCCGTTCGCAGATGGCGGCGGCGTTCTTCAATGTGCTGTCGGACCCGGACAAGGCCCGTGCGGTGTCCGCGGGGACGCAGCCGGGGGAGCGCGTGCATCCGGAAGTGCTGGAGACGATGCAGGACATCGGCATCGACCTGTCGTCCTCGAAGCCCCGGCTGCTGACGGACGAGCTGGCGCGGGACGCGCAGTGGCTCATCACCATGGGGTGCGGCGAGGCCTGCCCCTACGTGCCCGGGCTGCAGCGCGAGGACTGGCCGCTGGAGGACCCGAAGGGCAAGACGGTGCAGCAGGTGGAGCGCATCCGCGACGAGGTGGCCGCGCGCGTGGCGGGCCTGCTGGAGCGCGAGGGCTGGATGCGCGCCGGGTAGCGCGCGCCGCTCGCCGACGGGAAGCACCGCTCACCGCGTTTTCGCGCCGCTCGAAGAAGGCCCCCTGCCCGCGGGCCGAGGCCTTCGCTACTGCTGGCGCATGCTCTTCGACCGACGACAGCTCCTGGTAGGGGGTGGCCTCGCCATGGCCGCCCTGGCAACGGACGCCTCGGCCCAGGCTTCCGGCCCCCGTCCCCGGGCGCGCGGCACCGCGCCCATCCGCCTCCTCGCCAACGAGAACCCCTCCGGCCCCTCCGCCAGCGCGCGCCGCGCGATGCAGGCTGCGTTGGGCGAGGGGAACCGGTACGCGCGCAACGCGGCGGACCTGGAGGCGCTCGTCGCCCGGCGTGATGGGCTCACCCCGGCGCACGTCATCCTCACCTCGGGCTCGCAGGCGCTGCGCGGCCTGCGCATCACCGTGGGCACGGCGGAGGAGAGGGCGCGGTTCGCGGAGGCGCTGAAGGCCGTCCGCGCGGAGGCCTGAAGGACAGGCAGCACGAGCGCGTGAGTCGAGACGAGACGAGACACGAGGAGATACAGCCATGAAGAAGCACATCGGAAGCGCCGTTGCCGTGGGAGTCGTCACCGTGGGAAGCCTGCTGGGGGCCGGCGCCGCAACGGGCGCATCCGCCAGCGCGGCGGAGGAGGCCGGCGCGCGCAAGGCGGTGGAGCTGTACCTGAAGGGCCATGCCACCGGGACGCAGGAGCCGTTTCGCGAGGCCTTCCATCCGGACATGAAGATGCTCTTCAACCGTGACGGCGTCTTCACGCAGTGGACCGCGGCGGAGTACCTCGCGAAGGTGAAGGGCCAGCCCGCGCCGGACGAGGCGCGCCGCAAGCGCCGCATCGTCAGCCTGGACGTCACCGGGGACGTGGGCGTGGCGAAGGTGGTCCTCGACTACCCGGAGGCCCTGCTGACGGACTACCTGACGGTGATGAAGGTCGACGGCACCTGGAGAATCGTCAACAAGGTGTTCCACCGGGAGGCGCGGTAGAAGCAGGGCATGCGGCTCGGCGCGCGGTTCTGGAGGGTCCAGCTCTGGGGATGGGCGGTGTACGGGCTCACGGGCTACCTGCTGTCGCTCCCCAACATCGCGGACGGCGACCTGCATGGGCACCTGCGCGCCGCCTCGTGGAAGCTGCTGCGCTCCGTGCTGGGGCTGGGCATCAGCGTGCTGATGACGGGGGCCCTCTCGCGGCTGTGGGCCCGCCGCCCGCCGGTGTGGGCGCTGGGGCTGGTGAACCTGGGGCTGCTGTCCGCGCTGTCCGTGGCGTGGCTGGCGCTGCTGCGGCTCGCGTTCGGCCATGCGCCTGTCTTCCACCCGGACTTCGGGCACGAGCTGTTCAACTACGCCATCGTCCTGGTGGCGTGGAGCGCGCTGTTCCTCGGCTACATGTACCGGCTGGACCTGGAGGAGGAGCGCGAGCGGGCGCTGCGGGCCCTGGCGCTGGCCACCGAGGCGCGGTGGAAGATGCTGCGCTACCAGGTCAACCCGCACTTCCTCTTCAACGCGCTCAACTCCATCCGCGCGCTGGTGGACGAGGAGCCGGGCCGGGCGCGGCAGATGATTACCGAGCTGGCCGACTTCTTCCGCTACTCGCTGCTGGAGACGCAGGCGCGGGACGTGCCGCTGGGCGACGAGCTGCGCGCGGTGCGCAGCTACCTGGAAATCCAGCGCATCCGCTTCGAGGAGCGACTGTGTGTCAGCTTCGACGTGGAGCCGCGCGCGGAGGAGGTGCGGCTGCCGGGCTTCCTCATCCACCCGCTGGTGGAGAACGCGGTGAAGCACGGGCTGGACACGCGCAAGGGGCCGGTGGAGCTGCGCATCCGCGCCGCCGTGGTGGGCAACGTGTTGGAGGTGGAGGTGGCCAACACGGGGCGCTGGGTGGAGCCCGGGGCGCCGTCCCCGGTGGTGGGCACGGGCACGGGGCTGGCCAACGTGCGCGAGCGGCTGGAGCACGCCTTCCCGGGCCGGCACCGCTTCGGGCTGCGCGAGGACGACGGCTGGGTGCGCGCGTCCCTGTCCGTGGAGCTGGGGAAGCGGGAGGCCGCATGAAGCCGAAGCTGGGCGTGCTGCTGGTGGACGACGAGCGGCTGGCGCGCGGCGAGCTGCGCACCCTGCTCAAGCCGCACCCGGAGCTGGAGGTGGTGGGCGAGGCGGCGGACGTGGAGGAGGCGGTGCAGCGCATCGCCGAGCTGGACCCGGATGTGCTGTTCCTGGACGTGCAGATGCCGGGGGCGTCCGGCTTCGAGCTGCTGTCGCGCGTGGAGGTGCGGGCGCAGGTGGTGTTCGTCACCGCGTACGACGCGCACGCGCTGCGGGCGTTCGAGGTGAATGCGCTGGACTACCTGCTCAAGCCCGTCCACCCGCAGCGACTGCGCGCCACGGTGGAGCGGCTGCTCCAGCACGTGGGGCCGGAGCTGCCGGGGGCGGGGACGGGGGCGGCCCGGCCGCTGGCGGTGGACGACCACCTGTTCCTTTCTGGCGAGCGCCGTGCCCGGTTCGTCCAGGTGGGCGAGCTGGCCTGTGTGTGCAGCGCGGGGGACTACTCGGAGCTGGTGACGCGGGACGGGCAGCGGTACCTGCTGCCGCGGCCGCTGGCGGAGTGGGAGGCTCGGCTGCCGGAGCGGCAGTTCGTCCGCATCCACCGGGGCACCATCGTCAACCTGGCCTGTGTCGACCGCGTAGAGACGGAGCCCGACGAGGGCCTGCGCGTCCACGTGCGCGGCATTGCCACCCCATTCCCCATGAGCCGCCGGTACGCGGCCCAGCTCAAGCTCCGGCTGGCCTGAGGCGCCGACGGGCGGGCGCGTGGCGCCGAAGCGGCCCGGCCCTCCGCTGGCCGGCGGCCGGAAGGAACGTTCATTCCACGCGACGACGCCTGGGGATGGGGTGTTCGCCGCGCATGCGCCCGTCCGCGACCCGGCGGCCGGAAGGAACGTTCATTCCACGCGGCGGCGCCCGGGGGATGGGGGCGTCCGCCGGACATGCTCCCCCCCAGCCTGGTGGCCGGAAGGAACGTTCATTCCACGCGATGGCGCCCGGGGGGATGGGGGCGTCCGCCGGACATGCTCCCCCCAGCCTGGTGGCCGGAAGGAACCTTCATTCCACGCGATGGCACCCCAGGTGGGGCGGCTGCATCCGCCGGCCATGGCCGCTTCG
This sequence comes from Pyxidicoccus xibeiensis, assembly GCF_024198175.1. Lineage (NCBI taxonomy): Bacteria > Pseudomonadati > Myxococcota > Myxococcia > Myxococcales > Myxococcaceae > Pyxidicoccus > Pyxidicoccus xibeiensis. The sequence goes on along the minus strand of NZ_JAJVKV010000001.1, from coordinate 726,929 downwards.
GCCAGTCAGACCCGACCCATGCCGAGCCCGCCCACGCCCTGATTTGCACGTCGGCAGGGCTGGCCGGCCAGGGGAGGTGACGGACCGTCCGGCCTCCGGGCGCGACCATTCGCCCTCGCGTGGGGCCTTTCCCGAGGGGAGCGTGGGCATCCTGAGGCCATTCCGAGCTTCCGAGGTGCCGTCATGACCACGTCTGTCCCTCCCACTCCCACGTCCTTCGAGGCGCTGCCCGTGCAGCCGCCCCTGCCCGCGCCCTCGGTGCTGCCCCAGGTGCGCGCGCCCCGTCCCATGGTGGCCGCCGCGCTGGGCCTGGGCGTCCTCGCGGAGGTGCTGCTGGACAGGTCCTCGTGGGGCATCTCCTTCCCGCTGATGACGGTGGCCCTGCTGGCGACGCTCCTCTTCCTGGGCGGCCGCGAGAGCTGGCAGCGCGCCCGGCCCAACGCGTGGCTCCTGGTGCCGCTCGTCGTCATCTCCAGCTTCGTGGCCGTGCGCGCCAACCCGTGGCTCATGCTGCTCAACGTGCTGACGTCGGGCGTGCTGCTGCTCCTCCTCGCGCACTTCTGGGCCGCGGGCCGGGTGCAGCGGCTGGGCCTGCCGGGCTACGCGCTGGTGGCGGTGGGCTCCTTCTTCAAGGGCATGCTGTACCCGCCCGCGCTCGTCCGGGACACGGTCGACCTCAAGTCCGCGCGCAAGCACGCGCCGCGCCTGCTGCCCTTCGCGCGCGGCCTGCTCCTTGCGCTGCCGGTGCTCGCCGTCTTCGGTGTGCTGCTGGAGTCCGCCGACGTGGCCTTCGCCTCGGCGATGGAGCGGCTGTGGTCCACGGACCTGTGGGCGCTGTTCGGCAGCACGCTGGGCCGCGCCTTCGGGGCGCTGTTCGCCGCGTGCGTGGCCGCGGGAGTGCTCGGTCATGCGCTGCGCCGCCGCAAGGGCCGGGAGCGGGGCGAGGACGAGGTGGAGACCGTCCGGCCGAAGCTGGGCCTCACCGAGGCGCTGACGCTCATCCTCGCGGTGGATGCCCTCTTCCTCGCGTTCGCCGGCTTCCAGGTGGCGTACCTCTTCATCGGCGGCGCGTCGTCCCCCGCCGAGGGCTACACATATGCGGAGTACGCGCGCCGCGGCTTCTTCGAGCTGCTCGTCGTGTCCATGCTCACCCTGGCGCTCGTCATGGCGCTGGCCCGGTGGACGCGCCGCGAGTCCCCGCTGGCCGAGGCCGCCTTCCGCGTGGGCGCTTCCCTCATGGTCGCGCTCACCCTGGTCATCGTCGCCTCGGCGGTGAAGCGCATGGCGCTCTACGAGGACGCCTTCGGCTACACCCGCCTGCGCCTCTTCACCCATGTCTTCATGCTCGCGCTGGGCACGGTGCTGGCGTGGCGCGCGGTGACGCTCTGGTGGCGCCCCGAGCGCTTCGCCATCGGCGCCTTCGTCACCGCGCTGGGCGCCGTGGTGGCGGTGAATGCCATCAACCCCGATGCGCTCATCGTCCGCCTCAACCTCTCGCGCTCCACCGAGTACGGCCACCCCGACGTCGACTACCTCGCCACCCTGTCCCTGGACGCGGTGCCGGCGCTGACGGCGGCCCAGGACTCGGCGCCCGGGTGGCGCGCGCAGCTGCTGGAGGGCTACGCCGACACGCTGCTCGTCGAGTCCGGCGCCACCTGGCCCGAGTGGAACCTGTCCCACTGGCGGGCGCGCCGGGCGCTCCAGGCCGCGGGCGTGGCGGCGCGGTAGCGCGGGTGCAATGTCCACCATCGGGCAGGTGTGACCACTGTGGCATTTGCAACGCGGGACGGGCCCGGCATGGGGGCCCGCCGGGGAGTCCACGGTAGGAGGGCGCGGCCTGGTCCCAGCGCGCCCGCCCACCCCTGAGTCGAGGCCAGGTGTCGTCCCACCTCCTGGAGACTCCCCTTGAGAGCACCCGCCCGTCTCATCCCCTGGTTGCTACCCCTGCTCGCATCCGTGGCGCACGCGCAGGTCATCAACGATGTGAACCGTCCCGACAACGCCCGGAAGGTCCGCGTGGAAGCCGCCGACTTCCAGCGGGCCCAGCCCGTGGCGAAGCACGCCAACAACAACGACCTGACCGACTTCGGCCGGTGGGCCACCTACACCAAGGGCCTGCCGCATGACGAAGTGGGCGACACGGCCCCGACGGACTACGACCCGTTCCTGGCCGCGCTGCTCTCCGGAGACCCGTCGCAGCTGGAGGCGGTGACGCTGGGCGGCGTGCGCCGGTTCGTCAACCCGCAGGCGGGCTTCTCGTACGTGCTGGAGGGCGCGGACCCGCAGGCCATCACCATGCGCCCCGCGCCGGACTTCGACAGCCCTGAGGTGTCGGGAGAGATGGACGAGCTGTACTGGATGTCCCTGGTGCGCGACGTGCGCTTCGACCAGTACTTCTCCGACACCACCATCGCCCAGGCCATCAACCGGCTGAACCAGCTGCGGCTCTACCGAGGCGCGAAGGGCAGCAATGGCCTGGTGACGACCGGCACCCTCTTCCGGGCGGACGTGGGCAACGCGGCGCAGGGCCCCTTCATCTCCCAGTTCCTCCTGAAGACGGTGCCCTTCGGCGGCGGCCCGCTGGCCAGCGAGTCGGACATCAACCCGAACCCCGCCGTGGAGCCCACCGCGCACCAGCCGGTGGAGCAGCGCCTCTGGACGCGCTTCCCGGGAGATGACCGCGTCACCCAGTACGCGGAGTGGCGCAACATCCAGAATGGCGCGGCGCCGGACGACCCGGTGGACACGCTGGAGGACTTCGACAACACGCGGCGCTACATCCGCAACGGGAGAGACCTGGCCGAGTGGGTGCACTTCGACTACCCCCTCCAGGCCCCGCTGAACGCGGCGCTCATCATGGCGCGCCAGGGCGACTTCCTGCCGGATGGCAAGTACGACTCGGACCCCAAGTCGTCGCCGCGCGCCGAGGACCCGAACAACCCCTACCGGTTCTACGCGAAGCAGGAGCCGTTCGTGACGTTCGGCAACAGCGAGGCGCAGTCGGTGATGGCGCTGGTGACGAACACGGTGCTGCGCGCCCAGTGGTTCCAGAAGTGGCAGACTCACCGGCGGCTGCGCCCCGAGGAGTACGGCGGCCGCGTCCACAACACCCGCGTCGGCCCGCGCGGCTTCCCCGTGCCCTTCGAGCTGGTGAACTCGCCGGTGCTGCCGCTCGTCTTCGCGCGCAACGCCCAGCGCAACCTGGAGCGCGGCCTGCCCGGCGGCGGCACGTACCTTCTCAGCCAGGCCTTCCCCGAGGGCAGCCCGCTGCACCCGGCCTATGCGTCGGGGCACTCCACGTACATCGGCGCGGGCGTGACGATGTTGAAGGCGTTCTACGCGGACTTCCCCGTCGTCCGGCCGCAGGTGTCGAACGCGGACGGCACCGCGCTGCAGGACTACGCCGGGACGCTGATGATGTTCGACGAGCTGGACAAGCTCGCCTCCAACGTCGGCGTGGCGCGGCTCTTCGGCGGCGTGCACTACCGCAGCGACCATGACCACGCCTCTCGGCTGGGCGAGCTGTACGCGCTGCGCGCGCTCCAGGACTGGACGCGGCTGAACCCCGAGCCGGGGCCCTTCGGCAATCCCTTCCCCGGCTACGAGGTGCGGACGCTCGGCGGCAACACGCTGCAGGTGAGCGCCAATGGCCCCGCGCTGCCCAACCACGTGAGCGCGGTGAACCACTTCGTGCTCGTGGACCGGGTGACGGGCAACGCCATCCCCGGCTTCAAGCCGCTGTACAACGGCGCGGTCATCGACCTGAGTGACTTGAAGGATGCGGGCTTCGAGAAGTTCGACATCCTCGCCAGCACCTACCCACCGACGGTGGGCAGCGTGCGCTTCGTCTACGACGGCACGGCGTACACCGACGACACGCCCAACTACTCGCTCGACGGAGACCCCAACCTGCCTCCGGTGGACCTCACGGTGGGCACGCACTCGGTGAGGGCTACGCCGTACAGCGCCAGCGCCGCGGGCGGCCTGGGCGGTGTGCCGCTGGTCATCCGCTTCACGGTGCAGCAGTAGCGGCGCGGGCCTTCAGCGCAGGAAGAAGTTGAAGGGGAGCTCGACGGTGACACGGCCGCCGAGCTCCGGCGGCGGCGGCGGGAAGGGGGCGGCGTCGCGCACGGCCTGCAGCGCGGCGTCGCACAGCACGTAGTGGGGGCAGTAGCCGTGCACCTTCAGGCCCAGCAGCTGCCCCCGGCTGCCCACGGAGATTTGAATCACCAGCTTGCCTTCGATGCCGGCCATGGCCGCCTGGTGCGGGTAGCGCACGTTCTCGAAGCGGTCCCTGAACATCGTCTCGAAGTAGTGCTCGCGCCACGTGGTGAGCTGCTCCTCCGTGGGCCTGGGCGGCGGAGGCGCGAGCAGCAGGCCCACGTTGCTGGCGCCGAGCACCTGCTGGACGACGCCTCCCACCACGCCGCCGGTGATGCCTCCCGCGAGGCCTCCGGCCACGCCCTCCGAGTCGCTCGCGAGGGCGCCTCCCGCGGTGCCCGGGGGCGCCTGCTCGGCTTCGAGCTCGGCCTCGCTGGGGAGGGTGGCCGGCTCGAGGGCGGCCGGCAGGGGCCTGGGGGCCAGGGTGGGCTTCGGGAAGGGACGGGCCCGGCGCGCCACCGTCTTGCGCGGGACGGTGCCCGGACTGGACGTGGCGGCGGGCGGCGGCGGAGGCGGCGGGGCCGCGAGGAGGCGGAGGACGAGGTCGCCCCTGTCGCTCGCCGTGGCGGGCGTGTCCCGGTCGCCCGCGTGCCAGACGGTGGTGACGCCCAGGAGGACGAGGGCATGGAAGCCGAGGGCGAGCGGCATCACCCACAGGGTGCGCGCGCGGTCCGGTGCCCGCCGCGAGTGGGCGTGGGCGACGGAGGCGAACAGGGGCTCCTGGAAGGGGACGGCCTTCGCGCCTGCGTCCGGCATGGGTGCTTCCCCCTCCCTCCCGCCTCCAGAGTCGCGGGGCGGCCGGGCCGCGTCACAATGGTGTTAGTGGCGCTGGCGGCGCCCGTAAAGGGGCGGAGCCTCCCGGGGCTGTGCTGCGGTACCCATTGTTGCCGCGTAGATGTCACCGGGACTGCATTGCCCGGAGGTGGTGTACCCTGCGCGCCCTTCAGGGCCCCGCTCCCTCGCCCGCACGCTTGCGGAAGACGACGGTGAGGTTGTTGCTGGGCATGTCCACCACGCGCTCGCGCTCCAGGCCGTGGCGGGCGGCCTCGGCGGTGACGGCGCCGAGCTCGCGCACGCCCCAGGCCGGGTTCCGGGCGCGCAGGGACGCGTCGAAGGCGAGGTTGCTGGGCGCCGTCTCGCGGCCCTCAACGAAGTAGGGCCCGTACATGACGAGCAGCCCGCCGGGGGCCAGCACCTGCCCCGCGCCGCGCATCAGCCCCTGGCAGGACGCCCAGGGGGAGATGTGGATCATGTTCACGTTGAGGATGACGTCCGCGGCGGAGCGCGGCCACGGCTGCGTGCTTGCGTCGAGGACGAGCGGCGGCAGCAGATTGGGCAGGGCCTCCTCGGCGCGCCAGGCGGCGATGCTCTCCAGCGACTCGGGCTCCACGTCGCTGGGCTGCCAGGTGAGGCCTGGGAAGGCGCGGGCGAAGAAGGCGGCGTGCTGGCCGGTGCCGCTCGCCACCTCCAGCACGGTGCCCGACGGGGGGAGCACCTCGCGGAGGACGGCGAGCAGGGGTTCCCGGTTGCGCTCCGTGGCCTGGGCATGACGCTTCATGCCCGGGATTTCGCACATCCCGTGGGGGCCGCGCGAGGGAAGGCGCGGCCCGGGCGTGGGCTGGACGACGTCAGCGGTCCGCGGGCGCCGAGGTGGTGGGGCGCTGCACGGGGAAGGAGGGCAGGTAGCAGGCCCCCTTGTAGTCGTACGCGTCGTCGTCACAGGGGGCCTTCACGCGGGCCAGCTCGTACCAGCAGCCTCCGCGCAGCTCGACCTCGCCCTTGCGGTTGCAGGGCGGCTTGCGCTGGCCGGGGAAGGGGCCCTTCGGCATGGGCAGGCCCAGCCCGGGAGGAACGCCGAAGGTCGGCACCGGCGCGAGGATGGTGACGGGTGAGGCCACGGCGGCGTCTCCCAGGGAGATGGTGCCTCCGTCGCGGGACTCCGGCTCCAGGAGGGCGTGCGCTGGCGGGGCCTCGTCCTCGACGGGGTGGACCCACCAGCTCGTCATCGCGGAGAGGAGGCAGAGGAGGGCCACGGCGGCCGCGCCGAGCCAGGTCCATCCGGTGCCGCAGTGCGCGGGCTGGGAAGAGGACGGGGACGCGAGGCAGGCGCGGTGGGTGTGCGCGGCGGCCTTCGCGCGAGCGTGTGCGGGGGCGGCGTGCCCGAGGTCTGTGCCGTGGGCCCGAGCCGCCGAGGGCGCGACGGGCTCGGAGAGGGGCACGTCCGCCTCGGGGCCGGCATGCTCGGCGGCGTGCTCCAGGGCGCTGGCGACGGCGTCCGCGCTGCCTCCACCGGGGCGGTCCTCGGGGTGCTCCGCGAGCATGCGCAGGATGAGCGCATCGAGCTCCGCGCACACGGCGGGGTTGCGCAGGCGCGGCGAGACGAGCCCGGGCGCTGACTCGGTGTCGTGGCTCGCGGCGGTGTCGGAGACGCGCGGCGGGGGTGGATACGTCCCGGTGACGAGCTGGTACGCGGTGACGCCGAGCGCGTACACGTCATCCGCGGGCTGGGCTTCGTAGTGCGCCGTCGGATGGCTGCGGTAGCCCCACTGGAAGCGGATGGCCTCGGGGCTGCGGTAGGACGGCGTCCCCGGTGGCAGGGGTGGCGCGGTGAGCGTGCGCGCGCCGCGGATGTTCCCCGCGCCGAAGTCCGTGAGGATGGCGTGGCCGTCGCTCGTGCGGACCAGCACGTTGTCGCCCTTCACGTCGCGGTGGACGGCGCCCACGGCGTGGGTGGCCTCCAGGGCCCGGGCCACGTGTGCGAGCAGCCGGAGCACCTGGCGCGACGTGGGGTGCTGCTCGCGGCCCCAGTCATAGAGGGGCTGGCCCTCGACCCACTCCATGACGAGGTAGGGGAAGGGGCCCGCGGGGTGGGCCCACAGGCCGTGGGCATGGAGGCGCGGCACGCCGGGGTGGTGGATGCAGGAGAGCAGCTCCTCCTCGCGGTCGAAGCGCGGGTCCAGCGGGTGGGTGGCCAGCTTGAGGGCGAAGGGGCCGGCGTCCGGGTCTCCCAGTTGCTCGACGAGGTAGACGGCGCCGTAGTTGCCTCGACCCCGTCGCTCCAGCACCCGCCAGGAGCCGATTTCGGTGCCCGGTGGGAGGGTGGCTGGCGCCAGGTCCTTCATTGCCCGTGGTGATTCCATGAGTGCTTTTCCCGAGGGGGGCGGTCCGCTCCGCCGTGCGCGGACACTACCTCGTGGGTGGACAGGGTGATAACCTCTCTGGTGAGTAAGATTTGAGCCCGGCAGGGCAGTGCCCGACGTGTGTCTGGAGACCCGTGAGATAGTCTCCGCCCACGTGCCGGAGCAGGCGGAGGTCCGCTGGTTCCGGGTGCTTGGGGAGGCTGTGATGACGGACCGCGCCGCACTGTTCGAGCAGCAGGGCTACCTGGTGCTGCCTGGGTTCGTCCCTCCAGCGGACTGTGACGCGCTGAAGGCCCGCGCGGAGGAGCTGGTGGCCGGCTTCCGGCCGGAGACCGTCTCCATCTTCACCACCCACGAGCAGACCCGCACGTCGGACGACTACTTCCTCTCCTCGGGCGACCGCATCCACTTCTTCTTCGAGGAGGGCGCCTTCCGCCCGGACGGCTCGCTGAAGCAGGACACCTCGCTGTCCATCAACAAGATGGGCCACGCCCTCCACGACCTGGACCCGCGCTTCGACCGGTTCTCCCGCACACCGGCGCTGGCGGCGCTCGCCTCGGAGCTGGGCCTGCGGCAGCCCCGGCTCCTGCAGTCCATGTACATCTTCAAGCAGCCCCACATCGGCGGCGAGGTGAACTCGCATCAAGACGCGACGTTCCTCTACACCGAGCCCTCCACGTGCCTGGGCTTCTGGTTCGCCCTGGAGGACGCCACCCTGGAGAACGGGTGCCTCTGGGCCCTGCCCGGCGGCCACCGGCTGGGCCTCAAGAAGCGCTTCGTCCGCGCCGAGGGCGGAGGCACCACCTTCCGAGTGCTCGACACCACCCCCGTCCCCGAGCAGGACATGGTCCCGCTGGAGGTGGAGAAGGGCTCGCTCGTGGTGCTCCACGGCCTGCTGCCCCACCGCAGCGGCCCCAACACGTCACCGAAGAGCCGCCACGCCTACTCCGTGCACCTCATCGACGCCACCGCGGCCTACCCCGAGGAGAACTGGCTGCACCGCTCCCCCGACATGCCCCTGCGCGGCTTCTAGCGGCGCAGTACCGGGTCCTCTGTGAGTCCAACTCGACGAGGATGTAGGTGCCCGCGAAGACCCGGAACGTAAACCTCCGGCCTCCTGGTAGCGCTCACACCGTCTCGAAGGCGCGGCGCCAGGCGCTATCCACCTGCAGGTGCAGGCCGGTGGCACGAGGTCTCGAACGACGGCTAGCGTGAAGCTCCCCCACCAGGAGCCCACGCCTATGCACCGGAGCGTCGCCGCCCTCGTCCTCCTCGCCTTCGTCGCCACGAGCTGCTCGGACCCGGGCTCACCCGGGGATGAGACACTGGACTCCGGCACCGACGTCCTCGACTCGGGCACGGACGCCGGTACGAGCGCCGCGGACGGCGGCGTGGATGCGGGCACCTCCACCAGCGCCTGCGAGCCCTCCGGCCGCTACGGCCCGCCGGGGAACACCTTCACGCTCCCCGGCCCCAATGCCAACGGCGAGCTCTACATCCCCGACGTGCAGGCGCGCTTCCCCGCGGTGGACTGGAGCACGCTGGACCGGCTCTACGTCGCGGCGGGCACGTACACGCTCATCAACCTGGGCAACCTCCCGCAGCGCAGCGCGTCCCGGCCGCTGGTCATCACCAACTCGGGCGGGCAGGTGGTCATCCGGCCGAAGCCGGGCAGCACGCAGGGCTACATCTGGGGCGTGGGGGGTGGCTCCAACTGGGTCATCACCGGCCGGTATGACGCGGACTCCGGCACCGGCCATGCGGACTTCCCGGGCCACCGCTGCGGCGCGTACGCGACGTCTCGCGGGCGCTACGGCTTCCTGAGCGACGGCATCTTCCTCAACGGCGGCCACATGGGCATCGGCATCGGCGGGGCGCGCTCGTTCGAGCTGGAGTACCTCGAAATCACCCGCTCCGGCTTCGCGGGCGTGCGCATCAACCAGGCCGCCAGCGGGGGCACGGTGCCGCCGCTCGACAACATCCGGCTGCACGACCTCTACATCCACGACACCGCCAGCGAGGGCATCTACTTCGGCTCCACGCAGGGCGCGCCCACGCCGCTCGGCTCGGGGCTCAAGGTCTACAACAACCGCATCGTCCGCACCGGCACCGAGGCGCTCCAGGTGCAGAACCTGGGCGAGGGCGCGGAGGTGCACCACAACGTCTTCGCCTTCGGCGCCCTCGACTGGCGCGCCGCCTTCCAGCAGTACCAGGACAACAACTCGCAGGCGCAGGTGCGGGCCGGCCGCATCCACTTCCATCACAACGTCTTCCTCGGAGGCGCCGCCGCGCTCCTCAACTTCTTCGTGGGCCCCGAGACGGGGGACGCCGCGCTGGACGTGTCGTTCACCGACAACTACTTCGCGGACACGCTCAGCCTCGGCGTCTACATGGGCGGCACGTCCGGCTCCGGCGCGAAGTACCTCTGGGAGCGCAACGCCTTCCGGGGGCTCGACTTCGGCTACAACGCCGTCTACCCGTCCGCGACGGACCCCGGCGTCGTCTTCCAGAAGGGCGCCGGCATCACCTCGCCCATCACGCTCAAGGACAACCGCTGGGAGGGCGGACGCCGGCTCTTCCCGGGCCTCACCGGAGGCACCGGCACCTCGGGCACCGTGACGGCCACTGGCAACGTGAATGGCGCCATCCCCGTGCTGGGCTTCGTCGCCCCGGGGCTGCCCGCGGGCGCCACCACCCGGCAACTGGAGCTGTGGACGGACCGCGCCACCCTGTCCCCCAACGCACCCGAGGTGACGTACCCGGCGGGCGCCCTGGTGATGCATGACGGCCAGCTCTACCGGGCCCGCTCCGCCAACACCAACAAGCCTCCGCCGCAGAACACCGCCCTCTGGGAGCTGCTGCCCTTCCCGGCGGACGACCTGCGCACCGCCCCCGGAAGCGAGTGGGCCCAGCGCGGCATCGGCCTGCTGGACGCCGCGCCGTGACACTGGCGGAGCCAGAGCGCTGACCGGACCTCGCGAGCCGGGAGCCTCGACTTCGGAGGTTCCGGCTGTCAGGCCCGTGCGCGGGCTGCCGTCGGGGTGCCATTCTCCGCCCCGGGAGCGCCACCCATGTCCAGCCGCGAGCTCATCGTCCTCGGTTCCGCCAGCCAGGTGCCCACGCGCCACCGGAACCACAACGCCTACTTCCTCCGCTGGGACGAAGAGGGAATCCTCTTCGACCCGGGCGAGGGCACCCAGCGGCAGATGACGCTCGCGGGCCTGTCCGCCACCCAGGTCACCCGCATCTGCATCACCCACTTCCACGGCGACCATGCGCTCGGGCTGCCGGGCATCATCCAGCGGCTGTCGCTGGACCGCGCGAAGCACCCGGTGGAGGTCTACTACCCCGCCTCGGGCCAGGCCTTCTTCGAGCGGCTCCGGCACGCCACCATCTTCATGGACGCGGCGACCATCATCCCCCGGCCCATCTCCGAGGACGGCGTGCTGGCGGAGACCAAGGGCTTCAAGCTGTCCGCCGCGAAGCTGGAGCACGCCGTGGACACCTACGGCTTCCGGCTGGAGGAGCACTCGCGCGTGCAGCTCATCCCCAGCCGGCTCGCCGAGCTGGGCATCTCCGGCCCGCTCACGGGCGAGCTGCTCCGGCGCGGCGCGGTGGAGGTCTCCGGCCGCACCGTGCGCGTCGAGGAGGTGGGCGAGTCGCGCGCGGGCCAGGCCTTCGCCTTCGTCATGGACACGCGGCCCTGCGCGGGCGCTTCGCGGCTGGCGCAGGGCGTGGACCTCCTGGTGTGCGAGTCCACCTACCTGGACAGCGAGCGGAAGGAGGCGCACGACCACTTCCACATGACGGCCCTCCAGGCCGCGGAGCTGGCCCGGGAAGGGCGCGCCCGCCGGCTGGTCCTCACGCACTTCTCCCAGCGCTACGAGGACACGGCGCCCTTCGTGGAGGAGGCGAGGCCCCTGCTGGACGACGTCGTCGCCGCCAGAGACCTGGACCGGGTGGAGGTCCCCAAGCGCTCCCGGCCCGCCTGAGCCCCCGGAAAACCCCTGTCCGGACCCGGGATGTCCACTCCAGGATTATTGGAAATAGTGGTTTCCCGAGGTGTGCCCCGGCCTCCCAGGCCGGAAACCCCGGCCCATCCGACATTGTGTCCCGGTTCATCCCTGGGGGTCCTGGAACCGGAAGCCCCGGGGCGCCATGATGTCGGGCCTTGAGATGGTTCGTTTCCAACCCACCCTCCCCGGGGGGCCCAGCGGTGGTGGCGCCGAGCGCGTCCTCCCCGTATGCCCTGGCGCGGCCTGGCCGTGGGGTTCCCCAGCGGGTGTGGGAGACGGGCGTTATCTCTGGCGTTGCCGTTCACGGTCGGGGAAAGTCCCGCGCGGGCCCCCCCTCCTTCCGGGCGAGCGAGCACCTTCGGGCGCTCCTGCGCACGGAAGGCTGCCTGCCAGTCCTGGGAGACAGTAGGGGAGGGCGGCCTCACATCCCCGTCCGGCACCTTGTTGTACCGGAGTGGCCTGTCCCACCTTTGAGGCGGCGACCGGCCTGAAACCCTTTTCGGAGGAGAGTCACCATCATTCGCGAACAAAGAGGTAGCCGCGGCGGTAGCCGCGACCAGAGGACCAACCGTCGCATCCGTGCCCGCGAGGTCCGCGTCGTGGGGTCCGACGGCGGGCAGCTCGGGGTCATGCCGCTCGAGGCGGCCCTGGAGCAAGCTCGTACCGAGGGGCTCGACCTGGTCGAGATCAGCCCCATGGCCAGTCCACCGGTCTGCAAGATCATGGACTACGGCAAGTTCAAGTACGAGGAGAAGAAGAAGGCCTCGGAAGCCAAGCGTGCCCAGGTCACGGTCCTGCTCAAGGAAGTGAAGCTCCGTCCGAAGACGGAGGAACACGACTACGAGTTCAAGGTCCGCAACATGCGGCGGTTCATCGAGGACGGGAACAAGGCGAAGGTCGTCATCCAGTTCCGCGGGCGTGAAATCACGCACAAGGAGCAGGGCACGGCCATCCTCGACGACGTGGCGAAGGACCTGAAGGAAGTGGCCATCGTCGAGCAGCCGCCCCGCATGGAAGGGCGTCTGATGTTCATGATCCTCGCGCCCACGCCGAAGGTCGCCCAGAAGGCCCGCGAGCTCGTGCGTCAGGCCGCCGTGGCCGCCAAGCGCACCGCTCCTCCGGGTGAGAAGAGCGAGAAGGCCGAGAAGCCCGAGCGGCCCGAGAAGAGTGGCGGCAAGCCGCCGGCCGCGGGTGCCGAGGCGGCTCCCGCCAGCGCCAACGCCAGTGCCCCCGAGGCGAAGACCGAGGCGGGCGCTCCCCAGGACGAGCAGCGCACCGCTCCCTGAACGAAGACGCCCGCACGCGGTGGATGACCTCCACCGCGTGTGGCGCAGCAACTCCGGGCCCTGGCAACCGCCGGGCCCCGTTGCCCTGAAGCCTGCTCAGTAGGACGCAATGGACGTGGAGCCCGCCTCGACCCGGTAGCCCCGCAGGCGGCCGAGCGTCGCGAGCACCGCGAGCCCCGCGCCCACGAGGAAGCGGGGGCGCTGCGAAAGCCGGATGGTGTCGCGGTGGGTCCTCAGCAGCACGGCGAGGGCCAGCGGGCTCGGCAGGCCATCCTTCCCCCTGGGCCCGTCGCGGCGCGCGGCGTCCAGCGCGGCGAACCACTCCAGCGTGCGTCCGGCGGGCAGGGTCCTCCAGATGACCCGGGCCGGAGTGTCGTCGCTGGCATTCCACAGGCGGTGCACCGCGCCGCGCGGGATGTCGAGCGTGTCACCCGTCTGGAGCGTGCGCGCCTTGCCGTCCACCACGGTGTGCAGGGTGCCGGAGAGGACCTCGAAGCGCTCGTCCTGGGACGGGTGGAAGTGGGGTGGAGGAGGCGAGGCCCTGGAGCCGTACTCGACCTCCACCACGAGGGCCTCGGGCGAGTGCTGGTGGACGGTGACGGACTCGGTGGGAGTCAGGTGGTAGGTGGGCTGCATGGCTCGAGTCCCTCCCGCGCTGGAGCCTTCCGCTTCCACTCCAAGGTGCGACCCCTGTCCCCACCGGGCAGGAGCCTGGCCCACGGAGCCCCGCGCTGGCCGGCGGGCATGGAGGGACTACGGCGTGCGCACGCAGTCTCCGTCCCACGTGAGGCGCGTGCCTGCTTCCACCAGCTCGAAGTCCGAGGGCTGGATGGTCTGCAAGTCGCGCGGGCCGAGCAGGCCACTCCACTTCGCGGTGGTGAGCCGGTCGCTCTGCCCGGTGAGCGTGATGTTGCCGCCGTCGGCGAGGAACATGCCGTAGCGCTGGAGGGCGCGGGCCACGACGCGCGCGCCCTGCGTGGGCAGCGAGTCCACGGGGTAGTTGGCCCTGAGGCGCAGGCGTGCGCCGTAGGGCGGCGCGTTGGTGCCTCCGCTGGCGGCGCGCGTGGCGTGCGTGGCGGGGCGGACGTAGGTGGCGTGGCGGATGCGGTCGTTGGGGAGGATGAAGCGGATGGCGTGCTTGATTTCTCCGGCGGCGACTTCGTCGGCGTCGAAGAGCAGCGGGGCGATGGGCAGGCCCGCCGCGTCCGCGCTGGTGCACTGGTCACCGCGCCCTTCCGGTGGATAGACGCGGGCGAGGTCCCAGACGGCGAGGCAGCCGCCCCGGTACGCGTTGCCCTCGATGTCCACGCGCCACTGCTCGTACAGCTTGCGCGTGGGGCGGTGGATGACGATGAGGTGGCAGTCACCGTCCGAGGTGCAGGCGTAGCCGTCCTCGCCCTCGAGCGCGCCGCCCGGCGGGACGGGGACGGGGACCTGGTCGCACTCGCCCTCGTAGAAGTCGTCGGTGGGCTGGAAGGTGCGGAAGGGCGTGCTCTCGTCCGCGACGAGGACCTCGATGGAGAAGTCCATCTGCATGCGGCCGTTGCCCCAGCCGCGGCCCTGGAGGTAGGCGATGACGGCGCTCGACTGCGAGTCCACGGGCGCGGCCGAGATGTCCTGGTTCCACGGCGCGCCGGGAGGGAACAGCGGCCTGCGCGTCGAGTCATCGAAGCCCGGCAGCGGCGGGTCCTTGGGGGTGTCGTCCGAGTCGGAGCAGCCGGACAGGAGCCACAGGGAGGCACACAGCAGGACCGCGGGCGTGGGGACTCGGGTTCGCATGAGGCAGAGGATGCCTCATGGCGCTGACGGGTGGCACGGCGGCGCGCGGCATGGGCGCAGCCCGCTCACGCCTCCTGGAACTCCAGCCGGTTGCCGAACGGGTCCGCGCCGTGGAAGCGGCGCACGTCGGGCACGGAGTCGTCCCACTTCACCGGGTGCCCTGCGGCGAGCAGGCGTTCAGCGAGGGCATCCAGCGTCGTCACCCGGAAGGCCGGGTGCGCCTTCTTCGCGGGCAGGAAGGGCTCCTCCACGCCCAGGTGCAGGCCGCGCCCATCCGCCAGCTCGAACCAGAGTCCTCCGCGCTTCGCCAATTCCGGCGGCTTGGGCACTTCCTTCAGGCCCAGCAGCGCGCCGTAGAAGGCCCGTCCCTGCGCCTCCTCGCCTCGCGGCATGGCGAGCTGCACGTGGTCCAACCCCTGAATCATGGCCATGGCTCTCCTCGTGGGTGGCGGACGCGAGTCTGCCCGGACTCCCCGCGTGGCTGAAGGGCCACGGCCCGGCGGGCCCGTGCGGTTGGCTGCCCGCGTGTCGTAGGAGGCCCAACCACGTTCTCCTCTCTACGGACCCCTTGGCAGGCGACTTGAAATGGAGGCCCGTGCTGCCGCAGTCTGTCCGCCCGCCGACGCTCCGGCGGGACTCCTCCCTACAAGGACGCGCGATGCTCTCCGTCATCCTGGCCGTGCTCCTGTCGCAGACGGCGCCCGCCGCCAATCCGCGCCAGCAGGGCGTGCCCATCGGCAAGGGCAAGACGCTCCCCACCGTGCGCCTCACCGCCCCTTCCGGGGGCTGGACGGTGGACCGGATGATGCTCGTCGAGGGCACCGTCAGCGACACCACCATCGACCCCATCGTGGTCTCCATCAACGGCGACCGCTACCTCATGCGCACCTACGGCGGTCGCTTCAGCCGCAAGTTCCCCGCCGCCAGCGGGAAGAACATCGTCACGGTGATGGCCACCAACCAGGCCGGCACCGCGCGCACCCAGGCCACCAGCTACGCGCAGATTCCGCCCGTCCCCTTCAAGGTCGTCCTCACCAGCGACACCGACGGCGTCTATACCGACCTCCACGTCTACGAGCCCACCGACGCCAGCGAGGCCGGTGACCAGCTCCAGGTCGGCGAGATGGCCCACGTCTACTGGGCCGACACCGCCAGCCCCTCCGGCGGCACCTTCTTCCTCAACGAGCAGGGCGGCGACTTCGACCAGCCCGCGTACGGCCCGTACCTCTACATCCACCGCGCGCCGCCCAAGGGCGTGTACCTCGTGGCCACCAACTACTGGCCCAGCGGCGACAAGGCCCACACCGTGGCCACCCTCAACCTCGCGCTCTTCGAGGGCACGCCGAACGAAGTCCGCCGCATGGTGCGCATCCCCCTGGCCACCCCGGGCACCACCCGCGTGCTGGCCTGGGTGAACGTCCTCGGCGACGGCCAGGCCGAGGTGTACGTGCCCGCGCAGGACCCCAAGCCCAAGCACCCGGACTGGCCCAAGAATCTCGCGGAGGCCCTCAAGGAGCTCCAGACCAGCGGCGACAGCGGCGAGGGCGGCTAGTGAGCCCCTCGCTCTCGTAAGGCGACCCCACTCCCATGCTCGCCCTGTCCCTGCTCCTCTTGCTGGAGGCCACCGCGCCCGCCGCGCCCGAGTCGCGCGACGTGCTGCTGCGACGGCAGGTGGCGCAGGTCGCGCTCGCGCAGGTGAAGAAGCAGGACGCCGCGTGGCATCCGGAGCAGCGTGACTGCGCGGGCCTCATCCGCTTCGCCTTCCGCGCCGCCTACAAGCAGCACGCGCCCGAGCGGCTCGCCTCGCCGCTGTGGAAGGACGCGCGCGGCCGGCCCGCGGACTTCGCGGACGCGGAGACGCTGCTCCAGCACAGCTTCGTGCCGCTGGGCCGCGACGACACCACGCGCGACACGCTGCGCACCGGGGACGTGCTGGCCTTCCGGCAGGAGCATGACTCCGGCCCCGTCTTCCACCTGATGCTGGTGGTGCGCCCGGAGGACCGGGCCCACGCGCCCGCGCGCGTCGTCTACCACCCGGGGGAGAAGGGCGCCGCCGTGCGCACCGGGCTCCTCCATACCCTCGCCACCGAGGCGCCGCTGGAGTGGCGCCCGGTGCAGAACAATGCCGGCTTCCTCGGCTTCTTCCGCTTCAAGGAGTGGTTGCCATGACGTCTCCCTCCAGCCCGCCGCCCCCGGCGGCCCCGCCTCCCCGGCGCGGTCCGCCCAAGGCGATGGTGATTGGCCTCGCCACCGCCGTCGTCGGAGCCGCCGTTGCCGGCGCCTTCGTGCTCGGCCGCCGCACCGGCAAGTCGGACCCGGGCGCCGGAGCGCCGCTGGTCAGCGGTGACAGGCAGGGCCCGCCCAGCGCGGGCGCCGCGGTGGAGGGCCTGCCCGAGCCCGGCTCGACGGCCCTGGAGGTGCCCGGCACCTCCGCGCCCGCCGCCATCTGGGTGGACGTGCACCAGCCCGGCAAGCTGCGCGACGCGCTGGCGAAGAACACGTGGCTGCGCGAGCAGCTCCAGAAGCCGCTCGGCCAGGGCTTCGTGGGCGGGTGGGCCGCCTTCTTCGGCTCCACCGGCGAGGACCTGAAGGGCAACTTCCAGGGCGCGGTGCTGGACCTGGTCGCCGGCCGCCTCCTGAACTCGCCGTTCCGCACGGTGTGGTTCGCCGGTGACGCGCGGGCCAGCACGCCCGCCTTCATCGTCCCCACGCCGATGACCAGCGCCACGTCGGCGTACGAGGCGCTCGACACGGTGGCCAGCCGCGGCGTGATGACCGCGGCGAGCTGCCCGGGCGGCACCGGCACCGTGCCCGCGAATGGCTTCGAGCTGAAGCGCTGGCTGGTGGCCGAGCAGACGCTGTGGGCGGCGCGCACCGAGGACCGGCTGGTGCTGGCCCGCCACCCGGTGGCGGTGCTCCAGGGCCTGTGCACGGACCTGCCGGAGCTGAGCGCGAAGGACGGCGTGGACGTGGAGCTGGGCTTCGACCCGAACGCCTACGGCCGCGAGACGCAGCTCTTGTCGCACGTGCTGGGGCTGGCCCCGGGCGCGAGGCTCCAGTTCGGCGTGGAGGGCGAGCGGCTGGTGGGTCGTGGCATCGCTGGCGCGCTGATGGACGGCCCCGTCCGCCTGGACGCGGCGCCGCTGTCCGACGATTTGCTCAAGCTCGTGCCCGAGGACACCCCGGTGCTGCTGGCCGTGCAGCTCAAGCTGCCGGAGTCGCTGGGTGAGGGCTCGCTGAAGACGTACTGGGAGGAGGGCGGCGGCAAGGTCCCCACGCGCACGCGGCAGGTGGCGCTGGTGTGGACGCCGCGCGGGGACCCGGCGCTGCCCATGGAGATGGCGCTGCTGTGGGGCCGCGTGGAGGACAAGGCCTCGCTGGGGGCGCTGTTCTCCGGGGGCTACAACCGGCTCGTCACCGGCAGCTTCTGCAACCACGTGGTGATGGCGTCCACCGAGGCGGAGCTGGAGCGGCTGCGCAAGGCGTGCGAGGGCAAGACGCCCAACCTGCTCAACGCGGCGGGCCCCGTCGTCGCGGGGCTGCGCGCGCCCACGTCGCTGGCCTTCGGCGTCAACACGGGCCGGCTGCTCAGCGGCCTCACCATGGACGGCTTCCTGTCCGAGTCCCGTTCGGGACGCAACGCGCCGATACCGAGCGCGGCGCCCCCTGAAATCGAAGCGGCGCGGCGCGACCTGGAGTCGCTGCCGTACCTGGGCCTGCGCGGCACCGTGCAGGGCGATTCGCTGGTTCCTGGAGGTTTCGGGTCATGAAGACTTCTGCTCGTCTCGCGGTCCTCGCCGCGCTGGTCGTCTCCGGCTTGGCCGCGGCCAAGCCGCTCTACATCACCGTGCCCCGCTCCTACGGCAGCCAGGAGCCGGTGGCGGTGGACGTGGCCTTCGAGGACAAGGGGCCCGTGGAGCTGCGCGTCCTCAAGCCCGACAACGTGGATGCCTTCATCCGCGCGCAGGGGGACTTGCGGCGCGCGTACCAGCTGCCGCCCACGCTCAACAACCCGGGCCGCGCGCTCAGCCGGGGCCTCAACACCGTGCGCGCGCCGGGCATGTGGCTGCTCGACACGCTCAACCCGTCCTTCCGCGAGGCCGTGGGCGGCGCGCTGCCCAAGCCCTCGGACGTGCCGGGCTCCGGCGAGCCGCTGGCCAAGGTGGCCGAGGGGCCGAAGAAGCTGGTGGGCGTGCCGCCGGGCTTCACCGTGGCGCGCAGCCAGTGGCTCAACCTGGACCTGGGCGGCGCCGAGCGCGACTTCAACGTCCCCGGCTTCTACGCCCATGGCCCCGGCGGCTTCCAGGAGCGCCGCGTGACGCTGGCGCCGCTGCCCGCGGGCACCTACGTCCTCCAGCTCGTCCAGGGCCTGGTGGAGGGGCAGGTGGTGCTCGTCGTCAGTGACCTGACGGTGCAGCTCAAGCAGACGGATGGACAGGTGCTGGTGCGCGTGGCGGGGAGAGATCAGAAGCCCGCCGTCGGCGCGCAGGTGCAGGTGTACCTGCCCAAGGGCAAGGGCCCCGCGGGGAAGACGGACGCGAAGGGTGAGGTGGCGCTGGAAGTCGCCGAGCCGCGCATCATCGCCACCGCCTCCGTCGGGGGCGACACGGCCATTGTCGACACGGACTTCTACTCCGCGCTGGCGGTGGCGCCGGACGTGTTCATCTACAGCGACCGGCCCATCTACAAGCCGGGCAACGAGATGAAGTACCGGGGCGTGGTGCGCCAGCCGGACACCTTCCTCGCGCGCCTCTTCACGCCGAAGAAGCGCGAGGTGACGGTGAAGCTCGTCTCGCAGGAGGGCCGCGCCATCACCACGCGCGCCGCGGTGGACGAGTTCGGTGCCTTCAACGGGACGCTGAAGGTTCCGGACGACCTGGGCACCGGCGTGCTGCGCGTGGAGGCGGAGGTCGACGGCCAGCCGCACCAGGGCGAGGCCCGCGTGCAGGACTACGTGAAGCCGACGTTCTACCTGGAGACGGAGCCTGAGTCGGAGACGGTGGTGCCCGGGCAGACGCTGCGCGTGAAGGTGCGCGCCCGCCGCTATGCCGGTGGCGTCCCCGACGGCGCGAAGTACGAGGTGTTCCTCTACCGCAGCCTGCTGGACGCGCCCGCGTGGGTGGATGACGCCGGCAAGGGCGGCGGAGGCAGCGCGGTGACGTACGGCTCGTCCTCCAGCACCGAGGGCAAGCTGAGCGTCCCCGAGCGCCTGTACTCCTCCGTGGCTGCGCGGAATGCCACCGAGGACCCGTGGGCCAGCGCCAGCGCCTTCGACGCGAATGGCGAGGCGGAAATCGAAGTGGCCGTGCCGGCGCTGGCGGCGGGGGAGGAGCGGATTCCGTATCGCTACTCGCTCACCATCCGCGCGCGGGACGACCAGGAGACGTTCGCCAACTCCACCACCGCCTTCTTCCTGTCGAAGGTCGAGGTGCTGGGCGTGGCGCGGTACTCGGACGCGGTGGTGGCCAAGGGCAGCGAGGCGATGCTGGCGGTGCGCGCCACCACGCTGTCGGGCAAGCCCTACGGCGTCACCCAGGGCGAGGTGGAGTTCGTGTCGCGCAAGGCGGACGGCGAGGAGAAGAGCCTGGGCAAGCGCTCGTTCACCACGGCGGCGGACGGCACGCACCGCGAGAAGGTGCCGACGTCCGAGGTGGGCGCGGTGCTGGCGCGCGTGGTGGTGAAGGACAAGAAGGGCGAGACGTGGGAGGGCGAGGAGCAGCTGCTCGTCATCGGCGCGGCGGACGAGCCGGTGGCGCAGGTGCCCAACCTCACGCTGGCGTCGCTGTCCGGCACGCTGGAGCCGGGCGACACCGCGCGGCTGGTGGCGCTCCTGCCGGACGGCTGGGGCCCGGGTGGCCGTGACGCGGGCCCGGTGTGGGTGACGCTCGCGGGCGCCAGCCTCTATGACACGCAGGTGGTGGAGCTGAAGGGCCGCACGCTGGTGCACAGCTTCAACGTGGAGAAGCGCTTTGGCGGCGCGGTGTACGCGTCCGTCGCGTACCCCACGGCCACGGGCCGGTGGGAGGAGCGCACGGTGGCCTTCCGGGTGATTCCGCGCGAGCGCACCCTCACCGTGGAGCTGCAGCCCATCCGCGCCGAGGCCGCGCCGCTCACCGAGCAGTCCGTCGACCTGCGCGTGGTGGACCACGAGGGCCGCGGCGTCGTCGCGCAGCTGTCCGTGGGCGTGGTGGACAAGGCCGTCTACGCCATCCAGAGCGAGTTCCGTCCCAAGGTGGTCGACTTCTTCTACCCGCCGGCGCGCAACAACGTGTCCAACTTCTTCTCCGCCGAGTTCCAGGGCTACGGCTACGGCGAGGCGCTGGCGCGCAAGCTGGCGGGGCTGCCGGACCATGCCTTCGCGTCCATCAAGCCGCCCAGCCGCCAGGCGAAGGACCTGGAGAAGGACACCGCGTACTGGAACCCGACGGTGGTGACGGACCGGGACGGCCGCGCCACGGTGCGCTTCACGCTGCCCTCCAACCAGACGCTGTGGGTGGTGACGGCGGTGGCGGCGGACACGTCCGGCCGCTTCGGCGAGGGCACCTCCGAGTTCGCCACGCGCGGCGGCCTCAACCTCTACGCCGCGCTGCCGCAGTTCCTCCGTCAGGGTGACGAGGCCTTCGCCTCGGTGCGCCTGTCGGCGGGGGAGAAGGCTCCGCCCAGCCAGCTCCTGGACGTGAAGCTGGCGTCGCTGGGCTCGCTGAAGGCGGACCAGTCGCAGCACAAGGTGGAGCTGGCGAAGGGCGGCGAGCAGGTGGTGCCGGTGACGCTGAAGGCGACCTCCACCGGCCCCGCGCAGCTCTCCGTGGACGTGACGGGTGGCAAGGACCCGCTGCGCGACAGGAAGCTGTTCCAGGTGGAGCCGGCGGCGGTGGAGGACGTGGTGAAGGTGAGCGCCTGGGGCGGCGGCGCGCTGGAGGTGCCCGCGGCGAAGGAGGCGACGCTGGCCAGCGTGGAGCTGGTGCTCCAGCCGTCGCTGGTGGACGCGGCGCTCTCCAACGTGCGCGAGCTGCTGACGTACCCGTACGGCTGCCTGGAGCAGCTGGTGTCCACCACCGTCCCCAACGTGGCGGTGTACCAGGTGCTCCATCAGGCGGGCGCGCTGGCGAAGCTGGACACGGACACGCAGGCGCTGCTGGCGGAGGCGCGCAGCCGCTCCGTGCAGGGCACCGCGCGCATCCTCAACCTCGCCGTGAAGGGCGGTGGCTTCACCTGGTTCGGCGGCTACGAGACACCGAGCCTGCCGCTGACGCTCATCGCCCTGGACGGCCTGGCCTACGCCGCCGAGGCGGGGCTGGTGGACCGCGCCGACCCGCGCCTCACCGAGAGCGCCCGCTGGCTGGAGGCGCAGGAGGGGCTGCCCCCCGAGTACGAGGCCACCCGGGCCTACGTGCTGGCGCGGCTGGAGGGTCCGAAGCAGGCCGCCCGCGTGCGCGCGCTGGTGGAGGCGTCGGAGGCGGGGGACCTGTACCCGCTGGCGCTGGCGGTGCTGGCGGCGGAGAAGGCGGGCATCATGAAGGAGCCCGCGCTCCAGGCGCGCATCAACTCGCTGGTGGCGAAGAGCGCGCAGGGCTACGCCACGCTGGCCGCGTACAAGCCGGGCCAGGAGTTCGAGACGTCCGACGCGTTCTTCCGCTTCCCGCTGCGGCGCGTGGGCATGACGGCCATCGCCGGGCACGCGGCGTCATTCGGCACGCTCGACATCACCCGCGCGCGCAAGCGCATGTTGGAGATGCTGTCCGAGCCGGACCTGTCCACCTTCGACCGGAGCACCGCGCTCCTGCACTCGCTGTGGCTGCTGGAGCGCGATGCCAAGGCCTTCAAGGGCATGACGCCGCCGGAGGTGAAGGGCGTGAAGGGCGAGGTGAAGTTCTCCCCGCGCGGCATGGGCCTGGTCGCCACCCTGGCACCGGGCACGCGCACGGTGGACGTGGGCGGCTTCGACGGCGTGGCCACGCTGCGCGCCACCACGCTCACCCCGCTGTCGGCGGTGCAGCCGAAGGCGGAGGGCATGTCCATCTCCCGCGCCTACTACGTGCTGCGCGAGGGCGGGAAGGTGAAGCTCAACCCCGGTGACACGGTGTCGCAGGGTGAAGAGGTCTACGTGGAGCTGACGCTGGACTCGCGTGGCGAGAGCCAGCTGCGCTCGGCGTACTACGTGGTGGAGGACGCGGTGCCCGCGGGCTTCGTCGCGCTGCAGGAGGACAAGGTCTTCCGCGGCCCGCCGCACTCGCTGCCCCTGTCCCACGAGGCGCTCCGCCGCCGCGTGCTGGACCCGGAGCGCGCCACCTTCTTCTTCGAGGAGCCGGCGCCGTGGAGCCACAGCCCCCGCGTCATGGGCTACGTGCTGCGCGCGCAGTTCCCGGGCACCTACTCCGCGCCTCCCGCGCGCATCGAGGACATGTACGCCGCCACGCTGCACGGGCGGACGGCCGCGGACTCGCTGAAGGTGGTGCCGTCGAAGAAGGGCACGGGCGACCTGTAGCCCATGCTGTGGGCCGCCACGGTGGCCGCGCTGCTGGCGGCCACCCCCACCTTCGTCACCCGTGGGGACGTGACTCCCGAGGCGGAGCTTCGCCGCGAGGCGGAGACCGCCTGGGCGGCGCTGGAGGCGCGGTACGTGGCGGAGGCGGGCGCCGCTCCGGCGAAGGCGCCCGTCACGATTGTCCTCCAGCGCGGCGTGGCCCTGCCTCCCGAGCGCAACGCGCAGGGAAGGCCGGGCCGCGTGGAGCTGCGGCAGAACACGCCGGGCGTGCTGGAGGAGCGGCTGCGCGTGGCGCTGCGGCACGAGCTGGCGCACCAGCTCCTGTGGTGGGCGTGTCCGCAGTCCAGCGAGGACCGGCTGTTCCACGAGGCCTTCTCGGTGGCGGTGAGCGGCGAGCTGGCGGCGTGGAAGGAGGCGCCGTACCAGTCGCTGTCGCGCGCGGCGTCGGAGCTGGCCTCGGCACCGGCGGTGGACACGCCCCGGGCGCGGCGGGCGCTGGCGCGGCTGCTGAGTGAGTCGGTGGGCTTTCCCAAGGCGCTGTCGCGCCGGCTGCGCCAGTGCCAGGACGGGGCGCGGTGGGTGGTGCCGCTGAGCATCGACGAGCTGGCCGAGGTCTCCGTGCGCGCGCCCGGGCCGGCCATGGTGGTGGTGAGCCGGCACTCGGGTGAGGTGCTGCTGGCGGAAGGGGACGTGCGGCGCGCGGTGCCGTATGGCTCCACGCTCAAGCCGTTCCTGTACGCGGCGGGCGCGGGGCACCCGGTGCTGGCGCCGCGCGCGGGCGTGCAGGAGTGGGCGTGCGGGCCGGGCCTGCCCGCGAAGGTGGACGGGAGCACGGCGCTGCTGCGCTCGTGCAACGGGTACTTCCTGGACTGGGAGGCGAAGGGCTCGGCGCCGAAGGCCTTCGGGGCGTGGGGGCCGGTGCTGGAGACGGTGGGGCTGACGGGGACTCCGGCGGACATGGCGGATGCGATTGGGCTGCGCTCCACGCTGGCGCTGTCGCCGTGGGGGATGGCGCAGGCGTACCGGCTGCTGGCGGAGGCCCGGCCGGATGTGGTGGCGCTGCTGGCGGACAACGCCGCGCGCGGCACGCTGTCGGAGCTGCCGGCGTCGAAGGCGCTGGCCGGTGTGGCCACGAAGACGGGCACCGTGCGCGATGCCGCGAGCCGGCCGCAGTTCGGGTGGATTGCGGCGGTGGACGCGGACCTGGTGGTGGTGGCGGTGCGGCCGGGGAAGATGCCGCGTCACTTCGCGGAGGAGATTCCGGCGACGCTGGCGCGGGTGCGCCGGCAGGCCGGGCTGGACGCCGCGCGCGTGCAGGTGCTGGGACTGGTGCCCGCGAAGGAGGTGGAGGCGCGGTGCTCCGGAGCGGGCTTCGCGGTGGAGGACGGCGTGCCTCGTGCGGCTCCGGCGGAGTGGGCGCGGCTGGAGGGGCTCACCTCACGCGGGGCGGCGGTGTGCCTGGGGGCACCGTGGCGCGTGCGCTTCCCCAAGGGCGTGGAGGAGGGGCGCGACTACGCCGGTGTCTTTACGTGGTCGACGCCGCCGCCATACCGGCCGCCGCCGGGCGTGCCCACGTCACCGAGCGCGCTGAAGGCGCGGCGGGGCTCGGACTTCATCTTCCGCACCACGCGCCTGCAGTACACGGCGGGCGTGGTGGGCGCGGAGGACGTGACGCTGAGGGGCGAGCCGCGCGTGGCGCTGGCGCGGGTGATTGCGCACAACGAGCAGCACAGCCGCCACCCGGGCCGGCCCGTCTGTGACACCACGCACTGTCAGGCCTTCCGAGGCACCGTGCGCGTGCAGGCGGAAGAGGCGAAGGCGGTGGGGCTGGCGCCGCTGAAGTGGAAGGAGTGGCTGCTGTTCTCGCAGGGCGGAGAGGAGCCCTGGAAGGAGCGCCGCCCGCGCGCGGAGGTGGAGCGGCTGGTGGGACGCGGGCTGGTGTCGCTGCGCTTCGAGGGCGGACGCGCGCTGTCCATCGTCACGAAGACGGAGGGCGACTCGACGTTCGAGTCCGCCGGCTCGCTGCCATGCGACCTGCTGCGCTCCGGGTTGAAGCTGGCGTCCTGTCCGCGCACGGCCTCGTTCGACGGGCCCGACATGGTCTTCGAGGGACGCGGGCGCGGCCACGGCGAGGGTCTGGACGTGGAGGCCGCGAAGGCGAGCGGCCTCAAGAGCGACGCGATTCTCGAAGGCGCCTACGGGCGGCAGCGCCCGGCGCCCCGGGACGACAGCGGGAGCTGAGGCCCGCGCTGCCCTTCCATTGCCCCCGACATCGCAATGGCTTCAGGGTGACGCAACCCGCGGCACCTGGAGGGCGTCCGTCCGGGCGGAGAGGTCAACGCGCTGGATGGGCAAGCGGGCCATGTGCTCCTCGGCCCAGCGCGCGGCCGCGCCGTTGAGCGGGCTCTTGATGTTGTAGCTCTGGAAGGTGATGAGCTCGCCGATGCGCACGATGAGCGCCGCGAGCGACTCGCCCGCGCTCCAGTGGTCTCCGATGCAGATGGCGTGCGGGGCGATGTTGGGGTGGAAGACGGGGGTGAGCATCCGGCACTGGGGCGCCTGACGCGGGTACCCCAGCGTGAGGAAGACCTCCACCAGGTGCTCACCCTTGGGCACCACCTGCTCGTTCTGCATCACCAGGCCCTGCACCCGGTACTCCAGGCGGTAGCGCTCGGGAGGGTCACCCGCCGCTTCGAGCACGCGGATGTAGGGGTGGTCCGCGAAGCAGCTCTGAACCATTCGCTGGTCCGCGACCAGCCGCCGGTGTCTCACGTTCATCGAGGGCTCCTCTCTTCGTCGACTGATGTTTGCACGAGCCCGCGCAGCGAGGCATCCGCGCCGCGGAGGACCTCGGCGAGCGTCTCCACGCTGATGGCGAACCCCAGCCCTTCGGAGCGGGTGCGCTCCACCGCCCAGGTGTTGATGCCGATGAGGCCCCCGTCCTCGGAGTAGAGGCCGCCGCCGCTGTTGCCGGGGTTGATGGCCGCCTGCACCTGGTAGACGCGGCCCTCGAGGGAGCCCATGGGCAGGCGGCGCACCGCCGAGAGCACCCCGACGGTGTAGGTGGTGTCGTAGCCGAGCGGGTTGCCCACGGCGAACACCCCGTCCCCCACGCGTGCGGCGCGCCGGGCGTCCAGCCGCATGACCTCACCCGGGCGCTCGCGCTCCGAGCGCGTCTCCACCACGGCCAGGTCCACGCCCTCCGGCCCGAGCCAGACGACCCGCCCCGCCACCACCTCACCGTCGTGGAAGGCGACTCGCAGGGCCGCGCCCTGGGCGCAGTCGGCCACGTGGCGGTTGGTCAGCAGCAGCGTGCGGCCGTCACCGCTCGCCACGTTGACCCCGGAGCCCAGATGGGTGTCTCCGCCGGTGCACGTCAGGCGCACGTTGGCGAGCAGCGCCTGACGGATGTGGGCGGGCGCGTCCGTGAGCCCCTGCGCGTTCGAGGTGGGCATCGAGGGCGGGGCCGTGAGCGGGCGGATGGCCGCGGGGGTGGCGACCGCCCACAGGAGGACCCCCATCCAGCCCACGAACTCGAACGCTCCGACGAGGAGCCCCGCCAGCGCGATGCCGGTACCGCGCACGTCCTCGCGGCCGTACAGCCGCGAGAGCGCCAGCGCTCCGCAGACGATGGCGATGGGCCCCAGGAGGCAGCCGACCAGCGGGACACCGATGAGCGCCAGCACCAACGCTCCGACGGCGAGCCGGTCGACGCGGGGCGGCCCTGCTTCACGGAGCGCCGCCTGGCGCGCCGCGAGGGGGCGCGGCGGAAGTGGCACCACCGCGCGCGCCACCTCCTCTGGCTCGATGCGGATGCGCTCGGGCTCGGGAGCCGTCATGGGTCAGCTCCCGAGGAAGAGCGCTGCCAGCAGCAGCAAACTCGTGGTCACCGCCGAGGCTCCGAGTCCGAGCAACGCCAGCACCCGGCGCTGCGACGGCAGCTGGCGCACCACGGCGCGGTTGCTCGAGTACCAGATTCCGCCCACCACCAGCGTGAGCGGCGCGGTGCAGGGCACGAGCCCCGCGATGAAGAGCCAGAGCGCGGCGGTGCCCGCGGCCGCGCGCCGCTCCGCGGACTGGGACTGGCTGTCCGCCTCGACGGCCGTCATCGGCTGCTCCGTGGCGAAGACCTCGCCGCAGAAGCGACAGCGCAGGGCGGCGACCTTGATCTGCTCCCCGCAGCCGGTGCACGCCTTCTCCTCCCGCCCCCAGTAGGTCCGCGCGCTCACCCCTGTCTCGGCCGGTGTGGCGGAGGGCATGTGGACGCAGCCGTACTGCGCGCAGCCCCCATTCTCCGCCCAGCACTCGGCATGGAAGGGCGACTGGCAGGCGGGGCAGGTGCCCACCGACTCCTCGACCTCGATGCCCGTCTGGCAGATGCCGCACGGCGCGCCCGCGAAGCCGGAGGCGGACTGGGGCTGGAGCTCGGACACCGCTCAGCCCTCCTTCAGGTGGAGGACGAAGACAGTCTTGCCCACGCGGACCTGGTCGCCCGACGCGAGCCGCGCGCGAGACACCCGCCGGCCATTGACGTAGGTGCCCGCGGCCCCCTTCTTGTCCTCCAACTCGTAGCCCTCGCCCATCGCGTGGATGAGGGCGTGGGTGGGCTCCACCTCCGAGTCCTTGAAGAGGTACACGTCGCTCTTGGGCGAGCTGCCCACCGTGGTCGGGCTCTTGAAGAGCACGAACTCCTTCCCCGCCAGCGGCCCGGTGAGCATCTTCACCCAGGCCTCGCGCGCGGCCAGCTCCACCAGGCCAATCACCAGGCCCGTCACCAGGCCGATGACGCCGAAGCCCACGCCCCGGCTCAGCCAGGCCTCACCCGAGTCGAAGCCTTCGAACAGCAGGCTGATGGGGTCGAAGAGCAGCCCCCCGAGCAGGGCCCCGACCATGCCACCGACGAGCCCGTTGACGAGCAGCTTGGAGGAGCGCAGGGCCACGCCCTGGCCCAGCCCCATCGCGGCCCCGGCCAGGGCCCAGGCCACCCCGCGCACCGACATCTGCACCAGCAGCTGCGCCGTCGTCATGCCCGCCGCGCCCTGCTCGCCCATCGACAGCACCAGCATGCGCCCCAGGCCGTAGGCCAGCTCGGCGAAGAGCGTGGCCATCAGCCCCACCACCAGCCCCATGCCCATCCCCACCGCGCCGCAGGTGGCCGCGCGGTGGAACGCGCGCGACAGCAGCCCGTCCGCGGCGCCGATGAACAGGCCGACGAACGCGGCGATGATGGCGAACACGGTGAGCGACAGCAGGCCCGCGCCGCGCTCCGCGGCCACCAGGTCCACGGACGCCGGGGCCTCGCTGCCCTCCGGGCGCAGCGTCACCTCGTAGGCGGACACCGAGCGCGCCGCCTTCTCTTCGCCAATCGGGTGCCCCTTGATGCTCACGACCTGGCCCACCGACAGCGCCGTCGCCGGCACGGCCTCGCCGTCCCGCTCGAGGTGCGTCGCCGCGGGGTCCACCCACACCGTCACCCCGCCGACGTGCACCGACGTCAGCGGGTTGCCCTCCGAGGTGTGGTAGCCCGGATTCACCTGCTCCACCCGCCCCTCGAACTCCACCCCATCCGTGAAGAAGGGCTCGAGCACGGCCCACCCCGTCAGCGCGCCCACCAGGCCCGCCAGCGACAGCGCGACGTACGAGCGATAGAAGAAGCCGGTGCGCCGCTCCTCCACGCGCTCGGAGGCTGGGGCCATTCCAAACGACAGCTGCCGGGAGAGCGCCGCGTCCACCTCGGGGGACGCGAGCTCCTCGGGCGCGATGACAATCTTCTCGGCCGCACCTGTCATGGCGTTCCTCGGACCTTGGCATGCCCGGCGCGCCGGCGCCGGACGAAGAGCGTGGCCAGCACGGCGAGCACGAGCGCCAGCACCACGCCCCCTGCCACGAGCAGCACCCGGGTGCGGGACAGGGACGCATTCGCGCCGGGGCGCGTCGCGGGCGGCGGGCCTGGAGCGGCCGGGCGCGGGGCCGGCGTGGGGGACGTCGCCTGCGGTGGGCTCGCCCCATTCGGACCCTGCAGCACCGTGAGCAGCGAGGCCGGCCGGCCGTCGGCCTCCCGGAGCGGGACGCCCACGTACAGCTCTCCGTTGCGGTCTCGAAGGACGTCGCCGCGCTCGGGCTCCAGCCGGACGACCTCGAGCCCCAGCGCGGCGCCGGTCGCCGGGTCCTGGTCCAGCACGAGCATGTGCTGCGAGCGCCGTGCACCCTCCGGAGCGCGGCCCATCAGGCCGCCATTCAGGTACGTGTAGCCGAGCACGAGCAGGGCCGCCGCCGCGACTGCCCACAGGGGAAGGGGAAAGACGTCACGGGAGGGCTTGTGGGCGGAGGCCTGCAGCGCGGCGGCGGCCCGGGTCAGCGCGCTCACCGCGCCGGCCAGGTCGCCGCCCTCGGCCGCGGCGGCCGCCGGTGCGGGGGCGGCCCCCAGCGGCTTGCGCTCGCGCCCGCCCAGCCAGTAGCGGTGCACCTGCCGCAGCTCGCCGGACATCCCGTGGAAGAAGCCCTCGGAGCCGGCGAGCGGGTCGTACACGTACGCGACCTGGTGCGGCTGGGAGAAGAAGTTGCGGTGGATGAACGTGTCCATCTCCGACAGGAAGATGCCGAAGCCACCATGCGTGTGGTACCAGCCGACAATCTGCTCGTCGGGGTGCTTCGCATCCATCTCCCGGTGGATGTGGTTCCACGTGTCGTGCGTGAAGGTGACCTGGGCGCCCTGCTGCTTGGCGGCCTCTCCCCGGATGACGTCGGTGATGCTCAGGTAGGGGCCGTGCGCGTCTTCGAGCAGGCGCCCCACCAGCACGCCGCAGACCTCCACGTCCGGCTCCAGGATGGCGTGGCCGATGATTTGCGCGTACGGCTGCTTCTCCACCGAGATGCGCAGCTCCCCCGCCACGGGCGCGACGTCACCCCCGGGGAAGCCGCGCACGGGGCGCTGCGTCTTTTCAGCCTTGGCTGCTCCGCTCATACGCCCCCCGTGTCCAGCTCCCCGAGCACCTTCGCCCGGTCCCCGCACAGCTCGAAGCCCACCTCGCGCTCCCCCTGGCGGCCGACGACCACGTCCCAGGGTGGCAGCCCGAGCTCCGCCAGGGTGAGGTCCAGGAAGTCCTCGTCGCCGCGCAGGCCGTGGAAGAGCCGCGGCGCGCGGCGCGTCCCGCACGCCGTGCACACGCCGTCCGCCTCCGTCACCTGGGAGAGCGGCCGGAAGACGCGCTCCTCGCGACCACACCCGGGGCAGTCGAGCCCGCAGAGCAGCTCGCGGCCGAACTCCAGCACCGCGCCGGGGCCGAGCGCCGCGCGGGCCCAGGCGAGCGCTTCGCCGGCCCTCACGTCCGACACGGAGCGCTCCACCTGCTCCAGCTGCTCGAGCGGAGCATGGCTCAGGCACTCCGGGTTGCGCTGGTAGCGGGTGACATAGGACTGGTGCGTCAGCCCGTCGAAGACGAAGCCCGCCCCGGCGAGCGTGGGCTGGCCATGGAGCAGCTTCACCGCCTCCTGGCACTGGATGGCGGCGACGACCGAGGCCGTGGTGGGCGTGGTCGGCACCTTGCCAATCTCCTCGAGCTGCCGGTTGAGCAGGCTGCACGAGCGCCGCCGCTCGAGCAGGCGCCAGTCCTGCTCGCTCATCGTGCACTCGTAGCAGGGCCCCTCGGGCGGAGCGAACAGGCGGGCCACGCCGGAGAGCACTTCAATGGCACCGTCAATCCACGCGCGGCCCACGCGGTAGCAGGCGCGGTTGAGCGCCAGGCGCGCCTCGCGGTTGTCCAGCGCGCCGACCACCACGTCCGCCCAGTGGAAGAGCCCGAGCCCGAGGTC
This sequence comes from Pyxidicoccus xibeiensis, assembly GCF_024198175.1. NCBI lineage: Bacteria > Pseudomonadati > Myxococcota > Myxococcia > Myxococcales > Myxococcaceae > Pyxidicoccus > Pyxidicoccus xibeiensis. The sequence continues at coordinate 696,250 of NZ_JAJVKV010000001.1, read as the reverse complement.
ATGCACGACATTGGCGCGCAGCGGGCGCACCCGCAGGTCGGGGTAGATGGCGCGCGCGCCGTCCGCCACCGCGTCCACCTTGGCCCGGCCGGCATCCGCGGAGCGGAACAGCGGCGAGCGCGAGAGGTTGGAGGTCTCCACGACGTCCATGTCCACGACGACGACCCGGCCCACCCCCAGCAGCGCGAGGTTCTTGAGCACCTCGTTGCCCAGCGCCCCCGCGCCGGCCACCAGCACGCGCGCGCGGGAGAGCCGCTGCTGGTCCCACCACTCAATCAGCTCGAAGCGGCTGAAGCGCCCCTCGCTCGCCTCCACCTTCACGAGACACGCGCCCCGGCCGTGATTTCCGGCTGGAGCCGGAGCACGTCACCCGGTTGCACCTTCGCGTCCGCCAGCGTCTGGGTGTCGAGCAGCTGCATGCCGCTGCTCTTGTGGTGGAACTTGTAGCTCATGGGCTGCCCGTCCGGGCTCTGGCGCGGCAGGCGCATCTTCTCCACCAGCACCACCAGCACGCGATTCACCGGGGCGTCGTCCGGGAGCTCCACCTGCTGGCGCTTGGCTCCCGTCGCGTCCCAGACCTCGACCGTCATCATTCCCATCGGTTCGACTCCGCAGAGGACCCGCGCGCTACATGAAGGCGCCGGCGACGGCGAGCAGCACGAGGATTCCCGTCAGCAGCGTGTTGGAGACGATGCCCACCATCGGCAGCATCGCGTTGGTGCCCCGGCTCAGGTCGCGGGCGATGAAGGCCAGCGCCACGCCGCCGAAGGCCGCGAGCATCGCCGCCATGCCCAGGACGGTGGCGGCCGGCTCCTTCAGCTCCTCTCCGGTCATCACCGGAGCCAGCATGGAGGCACCCAGCACGAGCACCCCCACCAGCGCGCACCCCAGCGCGCCCAGCGCGTACAGCAGGGCCCCATTGGAGCCTCCGGTGGCGGGCCGCATGATGCAGGACGGGCAGACGGCTCCCAAGGCCAGCGTGAAGAGGCAGACGCCGCAGTGAGGCTCGCCGCAGCGGGTGCAGGCCTCCCGGCTTCCCACCGAGGGGTGGTTGCGGCAGGTGGCGGCGTGGGGGGCGGGACTGAGCTGCTCGGCGGGAGAGCTCATGGTCATCGCCCCATTCCCTTGACGCGCAAGATGGCACCGACCACCGAGACGATGAGGACCGCCGGGGCGATGATGAGCGCGGCGTTGGCCTTGCCCAGCCCCCCCACCGTGGGGTTCGCGGCAATCTCCTTGCGCGCGGTGAGCGCGGCGCTGATGGCCATGGGGGCCACGATGAAGCCGAAGCAGAAGATGCCGAGGAAGGCCAGCTTCAAGGCCTTGGCCGCATCCTCCGACTCGCGCGTAATCGTCAGCGCGGAGGCGGGGACCGCCATCGTCTTGCAACCGCCGCAGTAGCGGCTGGCGCCCATGGGCACGAGGCAGTTTTCACAAAACGCCTCGGCGCAGCCGGCGCAAGTCGCGGCCGCCGCGGTGGCTTGATGGTTCTGGCAGTTCAATCCCACTCCTCGGATAGCGGAACTTTATCCTTTACATATTCGAGCTGTGTCAAGACAGCCCCCGGGGATGGATGGAATTGCGCTCTCCGTGCGCCCTCGGGGTGGGTAGAGCTTGCACGGGGCGGGTCGAAAGACTCCCGCTGGCAAACCCTGACGGATGTCGGGCCGGGGTACGAGCTTGTGCGGTGAATGCGAGGTTGTCTGGGTATTGCGCAAACGCAGGAAGGCCCAGGACACCGGACGTCGGTGCCTGGGCCTTCGTGACGGCGCTGCTACGGCGTGACTAGTAGCGGTAGTGGTCCGGCTTGTACGGGCCCTCGACGGGCACGCCGATGTACGAGGCCTGGTCCGGGGAGAGCTTGGTCAGCTTCACACCCAGCTTCTCCAGGTGCAGGCGGGCCACTTCCTCGTCCAGCTTCTTGGGCAGCGTGTAGACCTTCTTCTCGTAGGCCTGCTGGTTCTGCGCCAGCTCCAGCTGCGCGAGGCACTGGTTGGTGAAGCTGGTGGACATCACGAAGCTGGGGTGGCCGGTGGCGCAGCCCAGGTTGAACAGGCGGCCCTCGGCGAGGATGAGCACGCTGTTGCCGCTGGGGAACGTCCACATGTCGTACTGCGCCTTGATGTTGGTGTGCTTGACGCCCGGCACCTTCTTCAGGCCGGCCATGTCGATTTCGTTGTCGAAGTGGCCGATGTTCGCGACGATGGCCTTGTCCTTCATCTTCGACATGTGCTCCGCGGTGACGATGTCGCGGTTGCCCGTCGCGGTGATGAAGATGTCCGCCTTGCCCACCCAGTTCTCAATCGTGTCGACCTGGTAGCCCTCCATCGCGGCCTGCAGGGCGCAGATGGGGTCGATCTCCGCGATGATGACGCGGCAGCCCTGGCCCTTGAACGCCTGCGCGCAGCCCTTGCCCACGTCGCCGTAGCCGAAGACGAAGGCCACCTTGCCGGACAGCATCACGTCCGTGGCGCGGTTGAGGCCGTCCACCAGCGAGTGACGGCAGCCGTAGAGGTTGTCGAACTTGCTCTTGGTGACGCTGTCGTTGACGTTGATGGCGGGGAACAGCAGCGTGCCGGCCTTCTGCATCTCGTAGAGCCGGTGCACGCCCGTGGTGGTCTCCTCGCTCACGCCGCGGACCTTGGGCGCCACGCGCTGCCACAGCTTCGCGTCGCGCTTCTGCAGGTCCTTGAGCAGCGCGAGGATGAAGCCCCACTCCTCGGGCTCGGAGGCGGCGTTGAAGTCGGGGACCTTGCCGGCCTTCTCGAACTCCAGGCCCTTGTGGAGCAGCAGCGTGGCGTCACCGCCGTCGTCCACAATCTGGTCCGGGCCGGAGCCGTCGGGCCAGATGAGCGCCTGCTCCGTGCACCACCAGTACTCCTCGAGGTTCTCGCCCTTCCACGCGAAGACGGGCGTGCCCTTCGGGTTCTCCACCGTGCCGCCCGTCTCGGGACGGCCCACCACCACCGCGGCGGCGGCGTGGTCCTGCGTGGAGAAGATGTTGCACGAGCACCAGCGCACGTCCGCGCCCATGGCGGACAGCGTCTCGATGAGGACCGCCGTCTGCACCGTCATGTGCAGCGAGCCCATGACCTTCAGGCCCTTGAGGGGCTGGCTCTTGCCATAGCGGGCGCGCAGCGCCATCAGGCCGGGCATCTCGTCCTCGGCCAGCATGATTTCCTTGCGGCCCCACTCGGCGAGGCTCAGGTCCTTCACCTTGAAGGCCGGGCGGGCCTGGGTGTCCGTCTTCGTCTTCAGCGCAGTGCTCATCTTCGGCTCCAATCGAAAGCGTTGTTGCTCGAGGGGTGCTGCTTCACTTCCTGCGGACCGCCACGGCGGACAGCAGCGCGGGACCCTTGGCAGCCGGGTCCGCGGGGAGGGTGTGGATGCGGACGTCGTCGAAGCCGGCCTCGTGCAGCCAGCCGGTGAGCTGCTCCGGCTCGAAGCCCAGCCAGACGTGTCCCATCTGTTGCTGGTACTCGCGGCGCTCGTGCCGCCGCATGTCGATGATGAGCAGGCGCCCGCCCGGTGCGAGCGCTCGCGCGGCTTCCTTCAGCACCGCGGCCGGCTCCGGCACGTGGTGCAGCACCAGGTGCAGCAGCGCCACGTCCAGCGTCCCGTCATCCAGCGGGAGCGCCGCCAGGTCTCCGCGGTGCAGCTCGACGTTGGGGATGCCCGCCAGCCGGGCCTTCGCGGCCTTGAACATGGCGGGGGAGGACTCGACGGCGGTGACGCGCCGGACGTAGGGCGCCAGCATCTCCGACGTCTGGCCGGTGCCGCAGCCCAGGTCGCCCACGCGCCACGTCGGCTCGAACAGGGCCAGCAGGCCAAGCACGTCGAAGCGCTCGCCGAACAGCTCCCGGCGGAGCTTGTCCCACTTGCCCGCCGCGCTGGAGAAGAAGGCCTGGCTGCGGCTCTGTCGCTCGGCGAGCACGGAGGCCAGCCGCTGGTCGTCCTGCTCGGTGGCGAGGGCCTGGGCCATCTGCTCGCGCGTCAGCGTCCACAGGCGCCGGGCCGCCGGGGGCAGCTCGTTGACCGCGAGGTGGTACAGGCGGCTGGTGCCCTCCGGGCGCCACACCACCCACCCGTCGTCCGCGAGCACCTTCAGGTGCCGGCTCACCGTGGACTGCGGAAGCTGGAGCACCGCGCACAGCTCCACCACCGTCAGCTCGTGCCGCTCCACCAGCCGCAGCACGCGCACCCGCGTCGCATCGGCGAGCGACGTCATCCAGCTCAGTATGGCGGGGGCGGCGTTCATGGGAGGGCGAGAACTCAATCCGTTCATCCGGATGGAGCATTGATAGCGGGAGCCCGGGGCCGATTCAAGGGGAACGTGCGGGCGGCGCGGAGTCGGAGTGAGAACCGCGCCCGGCCCCGGGGCGCTCCGGTCCCTGGAAGGAACGTTCCTTCCGCCTGCCTGCCCGCCCTCAGCCCTCCTGGAAGGAACGTTCCTTCCGCCTGCCTGCCCGACCTCGGCCTGGCCCTGGCCCTGGAAGGAACGCTCATTCCGCCTGCCCGCCCGACCTCGGCCTGGCCCTGGAAGGAACGCTCATTCTGCCTGCCTGCCCGACCTCGGCCTGGCCCTGGAAGGAACGTTCCTTCCGCCTGCCTGCCTGGGCCCTCGGGCCTGGAAGGAACGCTAATTCCGGCGGCTCACCTGACGCGGCGCGGCTGACGCTCGCCGCCATGGCCCTCCCCGTGGGGAGGCTCGGGCAGGTGGGGCGTGTTTGCGGCGCGCCCGGAGTCACGCCCACCTTCCGGCATTGCTTCGTCTGGAGGTGGACATGACTGGAATGCCGGGTCGGGCCGCGGGCATCGCCGCCGCGCTGGTGGTGGGCCTGCTGGTGGGGAGCAGCGCTCACGCGGATGACTCGAAGAAACAGGAGCGCCGCATTGGCGAGGCGGCCGCGGACCGCCAGCTGTACGTGAGCAAGCTCGTCCTCCTCGATGCCAAGCAGATTGCCCTGGGGGAGCTGGCGCTCCAGCGCTCCCAGGACCCGCAGGTGCGGCGGCTCGCGAAGCAGCTGGTGGCGGACCACCGGAAGCACCTGGGCGACCTGCGGACCTGGGCGGAGGGCCAGTCGCTGCAGGTCGCCGCGATTGACCTGTCCGCCGCGGAGGATGAGGGCGTGGGCGGCTCCGGCAGCGCCGGCATCCAGGAGGGCTACGAGGAGCGCATGGAGGACGTGGACGAGCGCCTGGACGACGCCATCGGTGACGCCCAGGAGGACGTGAGCGAGGTGCGGGAGAAGACGGGCGAGGACTTCGACAAGGCCTTCATCTCGCGCGTCGTGGACGACCAGGAGGAGGGCCAGAAGCTGGTGCGGGACGGGCTGGATACCTACCGGGCCGATGCCGCGTTCAGCCTCCTGCTCAACCGCACGGGCAACGTCATCGACCGCCAGGTGGAGCAAGGCAAGCGCGTGGAGGAGGCGCTCGACTGACGCGCGGCGTGCTCGATGAGGGTGTCGCTGCCGGCACGCGAGCACGCGGAATAGGCGGAGCTCGCGAAGCGAATCGCGCAGGCCGGGCTCCGCCTTGCTCGCGTCGTCACACGCCGGCCGCGCTCAGCCTCACCGAGGCCGTGGCTGTGTAAGGCGCTGGGCTCCGTGCCCTCGTAGCGGTTGACGTGACTCGGGGTGGCGCCTATCCCGGCTCCATGAGGACCGGTGTGTGGGTGTCGGCTGTGTACCTGCTGGGGATGCTGGGCGCGTGTGCGGCGCCCACGCCCCGGGTGCTTCCCGTCGCGCCGGAGGGCGCCACGCCCGTGGGCCCCTTCGTCCCGGAGGCTCGCGCCCTGTTCGAGGGCTGCACGCCCGTGCCCGACAGCGCCACCTCGCGCACCTATCGCTGTGACGGCCTGTCGCTGTGGGTGGCCGAGCCGACGGACCTGACGGCGGACGGGGCGCTCGAGGAGGCGAAGGCGCGCATCCAGCGCCGGCTGTGGGAGGGGCTGGTGGTGGTGCAGGGTGAGCTGCCGCTCGCGGGACGGGCCTGGCCTTCCGCGCGCTTCTCGGCGTGCGGGGAGGGTGGAGGTGCCTGCCGCGCCGGGGGCTACGTCACCGTCGTCACCGTGGAGCTGGGCCGGGTGCGGCAGCTCGGGTGCGTGGCGCGAGGAGACTCGCGGCCCGCGCTGGCGCGGTGTCTGGAGCTGTTCGAGTACCTCGCATCCCAGGGCAATCCCGAGGGCGAGGTGCTGAAGGAGGAGGCCCTGCTCGTTCCTCCGCGGCTGCCATGGCGTGCGCTGGCCGTGCCCCAGGACTGCCAGCTGTCCGCGTCCACCTCGCGCGCGGGGCGCATCCGCTGCGGTGAGGCGTCCTTCGTGTGGAGCGTGTACCAGCCGGCTCGGGGGGACGTGACCCGGCGCTGGCAGCTTCAGAGCGTGGAGGAGCTGGCGGAGGCGCTGCCGGGCTCGGGCCCCGTGGAGGAGGTGCCGTGCCTGCTGGAGAGCCAGCGCGTTCGCTGCACGCGCTTCACGGCGCCGACGGCGCGGGGGCCGCTGGAGGTGTGGTCCGCCGCGGTGGAATGGGAGGACCGGGCCCTCTTCGCCTCGTGCAGCTTCCTGTCGTCCGAGACGCCGTTCCCCGCCGTGTGCAACGGCGCGTTCTCCCTGCCCTGAAGGACGCCTCCGTGTACGAGCTGCAGGATGTCTCCAAGCGCTTCGGCTCCACGCAGGCGCTGCACCCGCTGAGCCTGACGGTGCCCACGGGGCGCACGACGGTGTTGCTCGGTCCGAGCGGCTGCGGCAAGTCCACCCTGGTGCGGCTGCTCAACGGCCTGCTGCACCCGGACACCGGCCGCGTCCTCTTCGATGGACAGCCGCTGCCCGCGGGGGGCGACGCGCTGCTCTCCGTGCGCCACCGCGTGGGCTATGCGCTCCAGGGGGGCGGGCTCTTCCCGCACCTCACGGGGGAGGAGAACGTCACGCTGATGGCGCGTCACCTGCGCTGGCCCGCCGCACGCACGCGGGAGCGGCTGGACGCGCTGGTGGAGCTGACGCGCTTTCCGGTGGATGGGCTGGCTCGCTATCCGGCGCAGCTGTCGGGTGGGCAGCGGCAGCGCGTGGCGTTGATGCGCGCGCTCATGCTGGACCCGGACGTGCTGCTGCTGGACGAGCCGCTGGGCGCGTTGGACCCGCTGGTGCGCCACGAGCTGCAGACGGACCTGCGAGCCATCTTCGCCCGGCTGCGCAAGACGGTGGTGCTGGTGACGCATGACCTGGCGGAGGCGGGGTTCCTGGGGGACGGCATCCTCCTGCTGCGCGACGGGCGCGTGGTGCAGCACGGTGGCCTCGCGGACCTGGAGGCGCGTCCCGCCGACCCGTTCGTCACCCGGTTCATCCAGGCCCAGCGGCCCATGCCCGGCGGAGGCGCGGCGGCGTGAGGAGGCCATCGGGACAGCTCGTAGGTATCAGCCTGCTGCTCGCGCTGGTGGTGGCCGCGTGTGGCGGAGGAGCTTCCTCCTCCGGCGACGGCACGCCCACCGTGCGCGTGGGCTCCAAGAAGTTCACCGAGTCCGTCATCCTCGGAGACGCGGTGACGCAGCTCGCACGGAGCACGGGGGCACGCGCGGAGCACCGGCGCGAGCTGGGCGGCACCACCGTGCTCTGGGAGGCGCTGCGCCGGGGCGAGCTGGACGTGTACCCCGAGTACACCGGCACGCTGCGACAGGAGCTGCTGTCCGGCCGCAACCTGCCGGATGACGCCGCCCTGCGCGGCGCGCTGGAAGCCGAGGGACTGCGCATGAGCGCTCCACTGGGCTTCAACAACACCTACGCGCTGGGCATGAAGGAGGCCGAGGCCGAGCGCCTGGGCATCCGCCGCATCTCCGACCTCCAGCAGCACCCGGAGCTGCGCTTCGGCTTCAGCAACGAGTTCATGGACCGCGCCGACGGCTGGCCCGCCCTGAGAGGCCGCTATCGCCTGCCCCAGCGCGAGGTGCGCGGCCTGGACCACGACCTGGCCTACCGGGGACTGGAGAGCGGCGCGCTCCAGGTGACGGACCTGTACTCCACCGACGCGGAGATTGCCGCGTACGGGCTGCGCGTGCTGGAGGACGACCTGCGCCACTTCCCCGCGTACGACGCCGTGCTCCTGTACCGCGCGGACCTGGAAGCTCGCGCACCGGAGGCGCTGGCGGCCATTCGCCGGCTGGAGGGGCGCATCACCGAGGCGGAGATGGTGAAGCTCAACGCCCGCGCGCGGCTGGAGCGGGTCCCCGAGGCCCGCGTGGCCGCCGACTTCCTCGCGAGCGCGCTGGGCGTCACGGCCGAGGTGCGCGGAGAGACGCTGGCCGCGCGCATCGGCCGACGCACGCGTGAGCACCTGTTCCTCGTCGTCGTGTCGCTGGCGGCGGCCATGTCGCTCGCGGTGCCGCTGGGCGTGCTCGCCGCGCGCAGGCCCCGGCTGGGGCAGGGCGTGCTGGGGCTGGCCGGCGTCATCCAGACGGTGCCCTCGCTGGCGCTGCTGGTGGTGATGATTCCGCTGCTGGGCATCGGCTCGCGACCGGCCATCGCCGCGCTGTTCCTCTACAGCCTGCTGCCCATCCTCCGGAACACGGCGGCCGGGCTCGCCGGAATCCCGCTCGAAGTCCGCGAGTCCGCCGAGGCGCTCGGCCTGCCGTCCCTCGCGCGGCTGTGGCGCATCGAGCTGCCCATGGCCGCGCCGTCCATCCTCGCCGGCATCCAGACGGCCGCCGTCATCAACGTGGGCACCGCCACGCTCGGCGCGCTCGTGGGAGCAGGCGGCTACGGCCAGCCCATCCTCACCGGCATCCGGCTGGATGACGTGGGGCTCATCCTGGAGGGCGCCGTGCCCGCCGCCGCCCTGGCGCTGCTCGCCAGCGGCCTGTTCGAGCTGGTGGAGCGCGCCGTGGTGCCAAGGGGCCTGCGCCTGCGCGCGGAGTCGGAGTCGCGCTGAGCGCCGGCCCGGCGCAATGCCGAAGTCCGGCGCTTGCTACACCGGCTCCACGCTGGAAGCCGGCGCACGCTCCGGCACCGCCTCGGCCCGGGGCGCATCCGCCGCCAGCCCCGCCGCGCACAGCGACACCACCGCCATCCACACGAAGTCCGCCAGCAGCAGGTGCACCAGCTGCATCCACACCGGCGCCAGCAGCACCAGGTTGACCAGCCCGGCGCACAGCTGCGCCGCATATATAATGATGATGGCCGTGGCCGAGCGGCGCACCCCCGCCGAGGGCCGCAGCCGCGCCACCCACCGCGACACCACCACCAGCAGCGCCCCCGTGAAGACCGCCAGCACCGGGTGCCACACCCGCAGCCGGATGAGCACGTGCGCCGTCTCCGACAGGTCCTGCTGGAGTCCGTGCGCCAGGCTCTCCGCTGGGAAGAGCGTGTCACCCAGCGCCGCCACCGCGCCGCTCACGCCCAGCAGCATCAGCCCCGCCACGCTCGTGCCCAGCAGCGCGCCCACCCCGCCCTGCCCGCGCAGCCGCAGCGGCGCGTGCCCGCGTGAGAACCACACCACCAGCCACTGCGCCCCCACCAGCAGGAACGTGTTCACCAGGTGCACGCCCATCCACAGCGCCCGGCCCACCGACGCGTTGTCCGCCACGTACTTCAAGAGGACGATGCCCGCGCCCACCAGCGCCTCGGTCACCATGAAGAACAGCGCCCACCCCGCCGCGCGCCGCGCCGGGTGGCCCTTCACGTGTGTCAGCACGGCCCACACACACAGCACCACCGCCAGCACCATCGCCAGGCCGCTCGTCAGCCGGTGCGTGTATTCGATGAGCGTCGCCACGGTGGGCTCGCGCGGCACCACCTGCCCGTTGCACACCGGCCAGTGGTCCCCACACCCCGCCCCGGAGCCCGTGGCCCGCACGAAGGCACCCCACAGAATCACCCCCAACGTGTAGGCGAGCGTCGCGAGGCTGAAGACCTGGAACCGGCGGGACGAGGCGGCGTGGTTCATCGCGTCCCCATTAACCCACTTCCGCCCCTCCCGCTGCCCGGGGGCCCCTCATCCAGTCTCACCCCGGCCATCAGCGCGCCTGCTCGGCCCCACACCTGTTGGAGCCCTCCGGCATATCCGGAATCGGCCGCTCGGATATCCCACCCTTCCGGTTGGATATGCCTGCTCCCTGCACCTACCCCTGGGGATGATTTCCGTTTGCCCTCCGAAGCCCCTCCAGCGCTGGCACGCGGGGTGCTTTACGAATGGTCAGTGCACAACGGTGCTCCCTCGGGACACCCGGTGCACGCGACTTCAGCATGGTGGCCGCTTCGGTGGCCCCGGCACCCTGGGCCGGAGTTCCCCCCTCTCCGACCCGGGGTGTGTTCTTTCAGAGGCTTTGGACCGAGCAGTACGCGCACCGGGTCGAGGTTTCCCCCCTCCTCGGCCCGGAGCGCGACCTCTGTCCTCTCTGGATTCAGGTTCCCACAGGGGTGTGGGGAAACAGGGCGGGGCGCATCGCGGGTTGGGGTTTTACTCCTCTGACTTCAGCCCGCGATGCGCATCTGCTCCGCCCCGAGCACCGTCGGCAGCGGCCCATACGCCATCGAGCGCTCGAGCACGTTTCGCAGCTCGCGCACGTTGCCGGGCCACGGGTGGGCCACCAGCGCCGCCAGCGCGTCCGGGCCCAGCTGCGGCGGCTGCTGTCCCTCGGGGGTGAGCTGCCGCACGAAGTGCCGGGCCAGCGCCAGCACGTCCTCCCGCCGCTCTCGCAGCGGAGGCACCCGCACCGGCACCACCTGGAGTCGGTAGTAGAGGTCCTCGCGGAAGCGGCCCTCGCGCACCAGCTGGGCCAGATCCCGGTGCGTGGCCGCCACCACCCGCACGTCCACCTCCACCGGCCGAATCTCTCCCAGGGGAAACACTTCGCCGTTCTCCAGGAAGCGCAGCAGCTTGGGCTGCACCTCCAGGGGGAGCTCGCCAATCTCGTCCAGGAAGAGGGTGCCGCCGTGCGCGGCGCGGATGACGCCCGGGTGGTCCGTGGTGGCGCCGGTGTAGGCGCCGCGCCGGTAGCCGAAGAGCTGCCCCTCGAAGAGCTCCCGGGGCACCGCGGCGCAGTTGAAGGCCACGTACGGCCGCTGCGCGCGGGTGGACAGCGTGTGGAGCGCTCGCGCCACCACCTCCTTGCCGGCGCCCGACTCGCCCGTGACGATGACTGTGGCCCGGCTGGAGGACAGGCTCGCCAGCTCCGAGCGCAGCCGCTTCATGGAGGGCGACGCGGCGATGAAGCCCGGCAGCTCCGTGTCCCGCTCGGCCTCCGCGTCGTCCAGCAGGGCGGTGGCCTCCACCTGCGCGAAGCCCCGCAGCGCCGCCACCTCCAGCGCGAAGCCGCCCAGGCGGGACAGCGCGGTGAGCAGCGCGCGGCCGTCCGCCGGCAGCGGGCCCGCCACGCCCAGGCGCAGCCTGCGGCCACACCCGTCTCCGAACTCCACCGCGTCCGTGGCCACGGGCGTGGCGGGGCCGGCCAGCAGCGTGGCCCGGCCCTGGGAGTCCAGCTCCTCCAGGCGCGGCGCGCCGCTGGGGAACAGGCCCTCCAGCACGCCGAGCAGCTCGCGCTGGATGAGGGGCGCGCCCATGCCGCGCACCGACAGCCGCTCGAAGGGCACCACCAATGCTTCCGCGCCCAGCCGCCCCGGGCCCGGACTCGCGCCCGGTACCGCGCTGGCGGCCGGGGGCAGGCGCGGGACGGACTGGGTGAAGTCCCCGGGAATGGCCATGCCCAGCCGGCGCAGCTCCGCCTCGCTGGCGGCCAGCAGCTCCTCGGACGCGGGGTCTCCCTCCAGCCTCGCCAGCTGCGACAGCAGGTGGCGGGTGAAGGCGACCATGGACACGTCCCCCGCGAGGCGGGAGGTGGCCAGCGAGGCCTCCGTCTGCTCCCGGGCCTCGCGCGTGCGGCCCTCCAGCGCCAGCAGGATGCCCTCGAACCGGTGCAGCACCGCCGAGTGCCCGGCGGAGGGCATCCGCTCCAGGAAGACGCGCGCGCGCCGCAGCACCACGCGCCCCTCCTGCAGCTGGCCCGCGAAGGCGCGCGCGCCCGCCTCGTACACCAGGCACTCGCGGCGCAGGTAGGGCCAGCCGCCCAGCTCCACCACGCGCGCCCCGGTGGCGGCGAAGCGCTCGGCGGCGCGCTGGCGGTGGCCCTCGGCGAAGTCCGCCATGGCCTCCGCGAAGAGGGCATAGGCGCCGGTGAGGGCCCGCTGGATGGGGCCGGAGTATGCGGCCAGCCGCGAGGCGAACTTGCGCAGCTCCGCGTGGCGGCCGGTGACGAGCGCCAGCACCGCGCGCGGCACGACGAGGTGCAGCGGCGTCCAGCTCAGCTCCTCGATGACGGCGTCCGCCTCGTCCAGCACGGCCTCGGCTTCCGCGTAGCGCGCCAGGCGCAGCAGGGCCTCGGCCTCCGCGCGCGCGGTGAAGATGAAGGAGAACCCGCGCGCCATGCGCCCGCCGTACGCGGCCTCGCGCGCGCGGCGCACCAGCTGGAGCGCCTCCGCCGGCTCGCACGACTCCTCCAGGCGGCGCTGCGCGAGGAAGGACAGGTTGCGCGCCTCCAGGAAGGGGTAGCCCAGCCGTGCCGCGCCCTGGGCCACCTCGCGGAAGCGGCGCGTGGCCTGGGCGGACTCGCCGCGGATGGCGGACTCGTGCGCGCAGGCGTCCTCGGCCAGCAGGCGCAGCACCGGGTCCTTCACGCCGACCATCGACGCCGCCATGCGCCCGGCGCACCGGGTGATGCGCTCCGCCTCGCCCAGGTAGAAGGCGCTGGCCAGCTCCGCGATGCGCAGGTGGCAGCGCACCTCCGGGCTGTCATGGGTGACGAGCAGCGCCTCCGCGCGGGCGATGTGCGCGTCGGCCTTCTCCACGTCGAACAGCTTGCCGTCCGGCGCGGCGTACAGGTTGGCCGCCAGCGCGTGGACCTGGAGCTCCACGGCCTCCGGCAGCACGCCCGCGGCGGCTTCCTCCATGTGGGGCAGCAGGGTGGCGAAGGCGCCCCGGCAGTCCTCGCGTCCCCAGCGCTGGAGGTAGGCCAGGCCCACCGCCGCCAGCGCGCGTGCGCCCGGCGTCCGCAGCACGCCCGAGGCGCCCAGGGCGAGCAGCTCCTCCTCGGCCGCCCGCCACTCCGCGCGCTCCAGCCGGGCGAGGCACGGCGTCAGCCGCGCGGACTCCTCGGGGCGCAGCTCCTGGCGCTGGGAGGTGGCGGAGGCGCGGGCGGCGGGGCCACCCTGGGCGAGCTGACGGAGGGCCTGGGCCACCCGGCCGCGAGGGCGGCGTGCCTGGGGGGCGTCGTCCGGCAGCTCCCAGCGGTAGACGGTGAGGGGTGTGACGCCCAGCAGGCGGGCGAAGGAGGCCCGGCTCTGCTCACCCCGCAGCGCACGGATGGCCTCCGGGCCCAGCCCGCGCGACTCCGCGTTGTCCTCCATGCTTACCACAGCTCCACCCATCCCCTTTTACGCCCCCCCGTCCGCAGCCTTTTCTTGGGGCTTTTCCGCAGCGAAAGCAAACGATTGAGCATTTCCACTTCTTGAGGCCCGTCCAACGGCTGGATGTGCCCGGCCGTCGGGCAGTTGGAGGACCGAGCGCTCCGCCTCCCTCAACACCGGAGGAAGTCGTTATCGTCTCCGGGTGCCGCGCGGACACTCCCAGCCACCTCTCCCTACGTCTCCGGGCCAGGACGAGGCCCGCCTGCGCCGGCTGGAGGAGGCGCTGTCCGAGGGCCGGGCGCGGGAGGCCGCCGCCGTGGAGGCGTGGGTGCGCCACACCGGCCACCTGCCGCCCCGGAAGGTGCGTCGCCAGTGGGAGAAGAAGTGGCGCAAGGAGGCGAAGCGCGCGGCCCGCCGTGCCGAGAAGGAGGCGCGGGCCGCCCGGGAGCACAACCCGGCCCGGGGCGGGGTGTACGCGGCGGCGGCCGTGTCATGTGTGCTGATGGCGCTCGCGCAGCCCCGGCGACTGTGGTGGCTCGTGTTCGTGGCGCTGGTCTTCTTCCTGCTGGCCGCCAGGCACCTGGAGCGGCCCCGGAGGGGCGTGCTGCCCGAGCCGGTGCGTGGGCCGGGAGAGGCAGAGGGGGCCAGCACGGGATGGGCCTCGGGTAAGGTGGGACTCGGGACGGGGGACGCGGAGGCTTCGCTCGGGGGGCCGGGGGCGCGGCAGTCAGAGGGGGCGGGAGCGGCGGAGCTGCGGCGGTTGGCGGCTGCCGGACGCGGTGCTGCAGCGGCTGCCGGACGCGGCGATGCAGCGGCTGCCGGGCGCGAGGCCACGTCACAATCAGGTGACGCCGTGGACCCGCGCGTGGCCCGGGTGGACGCGCTGTGCGGCAAGCTGATGGCGGAGCTGCGCGAGGGGCCGAAGGTGCTGCGCGAGGTGGTGCACGCGCCGGAGCGCACGGTGGAGGCGCTGCGCAAGGGCTGCCATGCGCTGGTGAAGCGGGAGCGCGAGCTGCGGGCGCTGTCTGCGCCGGAGGAGGCGCGGCGGCTGGACTTCGAGCGCGAGTCGCTGGCCACGCGGGTGGCCTCGGAGCGGGACGCGGTGGTGCGCGAGCGCCTGACCGGGGCACTGGCCGCGCTGGATGCGCAGCGGCGGCAGCGCGCGGAGCTGGCCACGGCGGCGGACCGGCTGGATGCCGAGCACACGCGCCTCTACTACACGCTGGAGGGCCTCTACGCGCAGGTGCTGCGGGCGCGCACGGCGGACACGGCCGACGAGGACGTGGCGGGCGCGGGCCTGCGGCTCAGCGTGGAGCAGCTGGGCGCGGAGGTGGAGGCGGTGACGCAGGCGCTGGAGGAGGTCCACGGCGCGCCGCCGGACGGGCGCGTGCGGACGCGGTAGCGCGGGCCGGACCCGAGGCGCGTCTGTGACGACGAGCCCGGGCCCTCGCACCTGTGCGCGGAAGGGCCGCCGCGCTACTCGCTGGCCGCCCCGCGCGGAGGCTGCGGCTGCTGCGACGCCGCCGTGGTCGCAATCCGCACCGTCTTCATGTTCACGAACTCGTGGATGCCCACGCCCGCCAGCTCGCGGCCGTGGCCCGAGTGCTTCACGCCACCGAACGGCAGCCGCGGGTCCGACGCCACCATTTCGTTGACGAACACCATGCCCGAGTCGATGCCATCGATGAACCGGCGCTGCTCCGCCTCGTCGCGCGTCCACACGCTGGCGCCCAGCCCGAAGGGCGTCGCATTCGCCAGCTCGAGCGCATGCTCCACGTCGCGCGCGCGCAGCAGCGTGGCCACCGGGCCGAACAGCTCGTCATGGAACGCGGGGGCCTGCGGCGGCGGGTCCGCCAGCACGGTGGCGGGGTAGAAGTTCCCCGGCCGCTCCAGGGGCTTGCCCCCCAGCAGCAGCCGCGTCCCGGCCTTCACGCTCTCCTCCACCTGCGCCTGGAGCCCCTTGAGGATGCCCTCGGTGGCCAGCGGGCCCAGGTCCGTCTTCGGGTCCATCGGGTCGCCCACGGTGATGCGCTTCATGCGCTCCACGAAGCGGCGCTCGAACTCGGGGTAGATGGACTCCGCGACGATGAAGCGCTTGGCGGCGATGCACGACTGGCCGTTGTTGATGAGCCGCGCCGTCACCGCCGTCTCCACCGCCTTGTCCAGGTCCGCGCTGGGCATGACGATGAACGGGTCGCTGCCGCCCAGCTCCAGCACCACCTTCTTGATGGCCTTGCCCGCCGCCGCGCCCACCGCCCGGCCCGCGCCCTCGCTGCCGGTGAGCGTCACCGCGCGCACCCGCCGGTCCTCGATGACGCGGTTCACCTCGGACGTCTCAATCATCAGCGCCTGGAACGCCCCGCGCGGGAAGCCGGCCTGGAGGAAGACCTCCTCCAGCGCCAGCGCGCACTGCGGCACGTTGTGCGCGTGCTTGAGCAGCCCCACGTTGCCCGCCATCAGCGCCGGGGCGGCGAAGCGCACCACCTGCCAGAAGGGGAAGTTCCACGGCATGATGGCCAGCACCGGCCCCAGCGGCTGGTAGCGCACGAAGGCCCTGTCGCCGCCCACCTCAATCTGCTGGTCCCTCAGGAACCCTTCGGCCTTGGTGACGTAGTAGCGGCACGCCGTGGCGCACTTGCGCGCCTCCGCCTTGGCGGCCTCCAGCGGCTTGCCCATCTCCTCCGTCATGATGCGGCCGTAGCGGCCGGCTTCCGCCTCCAGCAGCTCCGCCGCGCGCCGCATCCAGGTGGCGCGCTCGGCGAACGAGGTGAGGCGGTACGTGCGGAACGTGTCCTCCGCGAGCTGGAGCTTCGCCTCCAGCTCCTCGGCGGTGTGCGTGGCGAAGGTGCGCAGCGTCTTGCCGCTGGTCGGGTCGATGGTGGCAATGGGCATGGAAGTGCCTCCTGGGTCCTCGTGATAGCAGCCGGGCGCCGGGAGACAACGCCGCTCGTACACCGAGCGTCCAGCCGCGCACGGCCCCCGTTTTCGTCCTCCGGCCCCTCTTCTTATATGCAGATGAACGACTGGAGACCGCATGATGACCGAGGCCATCCGAGAGCGCCGCTTCAATCCCCTCATCGCCGGGGTGCTGTCCGTGCTGTTCCCGGGCCTGGGCCAGCTCTACAAGGGCCAGCTCATCCGGGCCATCCTCTGGTTCTGCTTTGTGGGCGCGGGCTACTTCCTGCTCGTCGTCCCCGGCGTCATCCTCCACGTGCTCTGCGTGCTCGGGGCGGCGTTCGGCAGCGCGGGCAGCGACCGTATCCGGCTGAGACGCTAGCTGCGAGGCTCCGGCGCTCCGGCACGGACCTCATGACGCAACGATGACGGAATGCGGGACGGGCGCCCGCCAACGCTCGGCCGCACCCGTGGTCCCCTGACGCTGTCCCTTCCAGCAAGGAGCAGCCGCGCATGGGAATGTCCGCCGGTGGTGGCCGGGGTCGAATCAAGAGCGACATCAACGTCACCCCGCTCGTCGATGTGGTGTTGGTCCTCCTCATCATCTTCATGGTCGTCACCCCCATGATGGAGCGGGGGAAGGACGTGGAGCTGCCCAAGGCGACCCAGGTGGAGCCGGAGAAGCAGGACGACCCGCTGGTCCTCTCGGTGATGCCGGACCGCAAGGTGTTCGTGGAGGCGGAAGCCTACCCCGACGACGCGGCCTTCCAGGCCCGGCTCCAGGAGGAGCTGCGGGCGAAGCCGGGGCGCCGCTTCCTCCTCAAGGCCGACCAGTCCCTGTCCTGTGGCGACATCCGTCGGGTCGCGAAGCTCGCGCGCGTCGCCGGGGTGGAGAAGCTGTCCTTCGGCGTGGAAACCCCCGAGTCCCTCTAGGGAGGACGCACGATGGCAACCTCGAGAAGGA